>JBPCQC010000017.1:0-19290 GCA_050998515.1 Verrucomicrobiales bacterium | reverse complement strand
CCTCTCCCTGCACCCAGTGCCTCGCGCACACAGATCAACACCGTATCGAAGGCCGAACAGCGCAATTCCGCCGAACGCGACGTGCTGTGGGAAAAAGCCTCTTTTTGCACACTGACCCCCATTGCTCACACGGCGTGCTGCCACGCTGCGCTTTGCCGTCGATGGCCAGCAGACTGTCCACTGATAAATCGCGCGGCCCAAGGCAGCGCTCCTCCCAGGCCAGCAGCGCCCGCTCAAAGCAGGCCGTATCCATCTGGCTCAAGATGCGGAAAAAAGTCGTCTCCTTCGGACTGTGGTAGCGTCCATCACGCCCCTTATAACAACGCAGCGCGCGCAACTGGGCCTGGCTCAAAGTTGCTGCAAAGGCAGCCAGGTCACGCTGGCCGCGCACCACCCCGCACAGAGTGGCCAGCACGATGATGGAAAGCAAGGCGGGCAGCGGATACCGAACGCAAGCCGCCGGTTGGCCTTTATGCTTGGGGCGCCGCGTGACTCGCTAGAAACGTGTAAAGTGCCAGAACGTGTAAAGCGTGTAAAGTGCCTGTCACTTTATTCAATTCACTCTTTATTCACTCGTGAGCGCCAAATCGATGGCGCGACGGTCGATGAGTTGGGACTCGGATGATCAGTTGGATCGCGAATAGCGTGCTGAAGAAATCGCGCGACGGGCGACGGGAATTGACCGGCTGGCCGAAGGCCGGTGAATCATCAGCGCGAGGCCTTTACGGCTTTGGCGAAAGCCATTTCAAAACAACATCGGGGCGCAGAGTTTCGCTGACAGCGTTCGCGCACGGGAACGCCGACAATTTCAGAAAGGAGTGTCTCGACCATCCGGCAGACTTCCGGGTGATCGGCGGACGCAGCCGCCAGAGGGCAGCTCGTCGCTTGAATCAAAATCCTGCCGTCCTGTCGCTCGATGCGTGCCTGGCCGCCAAAATCCTCGAGCAGCTTGAGCGCCTGATCCAAGCGCTCGTTCAGCGCCGCCTTCTTCGGCGGGATATTGCCCGTGGCGAGGCCGCGGCCGACATCGCGCAGCACGCCTTCCACCAGCTCCGCGCCGAAGCGCTCCTTGAAAGCAGCGAGAATGCGGTTCAGCACCCGCCCGTAAGGCTTGGGGAAGAGTTCCTCAGCTTCGGCGGTCAGTTCGTAGGAAAAATGAGGTTTGCGGAACCCTGCGCGCTCGCCGCTGTGGCGAACGAGGCTGTCGCGTTCAAGCGTAGCGAGGTGTGCTCGCACGGCGTTGTCAGTGAGGTCGAGGAGTTGTGCCAATTCCGTCACGGTGCGCGCCTGTTCACGGAGGAGCAGAATGATCTGCCCTCGCGTGCTGTTTAGAAAACGGCTGGTCCATCGGGGGAATTTTGCGCGCATTCCACAAAGCATTAGGCCATGGTTAAGTCGAATCAATTAAGCCAAATAAGCTCTTGACTTTTTGCGCTACTTTGACATGAATGGACTTTATGAAAAGGGCCTTAATGATCGGTGCCTGTTTTTGTGCGATCATCGTGTCTGCAAACGAGTTCAGCCTGGACATCTCGGATGCTGGAGCAGACGTCAATCTTCAGGTGACCGGCAGTCCTGGGGTCCACGAAATCCAGAGTAAAACCGATCTCAGCACGGGTGATTGGAAGCCCGAGGGCTTGACGACTGAGACAAACATTTCCCGGCAAAAGACAGCGCGGGCCGGGTTTTTCCGAGCTGCGGCCGCGCCAGAACACGACAACACGATTCTGGCTAACGCGCATTCTCTGATTAATTCCGGGCGTCAGATCTTCAGATTTGATACCTTCGGCAGCGAGAAGTTCTGGGGTGACAAACTGCGCCTGCACGAAGCTGTTGCGGGGGCAAACAACGGTGGCGCAGGCTCAGGGGTAAGTCCCAGGATGGCCCTGGAAGTCGGATTGAAAGTGGATGCGCATGCGGTGCCGCCCGCACTCGCGGGGCAAATCCAACGCGGCGAGCTCGATCTCGATGATCCCGCGAACACGCTCGCTCTCCTCAAGTTGAACGCTGTGGTCGGAGTGACGGGCTTCTTTGATGGCGCGGGCAAAATCACCTCGCTTGGAATCCAGTGTGCCATCTGCCATTCGACAGTGGATAATTCCTTTTTGCCTAGTATCGGCAATCGTCTGGATGGCTGGCCTAACCGCGATTTGAACATTGGCGCGATTGTCAATCTCTCGCCCGACGTATCGGCGTTAACCCAAGCTCTCGAAGTTGACGAAAACACCGTCCGAACAGTCCTCCAATCGTGGGGACCGGGTAAGTTCGATGCGGAACTCATCCTCGATGGCAAGGCTTTTCGGCCCGACGGCAAAAGCGCCGCCACCCTCATGCCGGCGGCTTTCGGGCTCGCTGGAGTCAATCTCCAGACTTACACCGGCTGGGGCAGCGTCACACACTGGAATGCGTTCGTTTCAACCCTGGAAATGCATGGCCAGGGCACGTTTTGGGATCCCCGGTTAAACGATGCAAATACATTTCCGCTGGCGGCGAAGAATGGTTACGGAAATCTCAGAACAACGAACGATGTGGTAACATCGAAACTCGCGCCGCTGCATTTTTATCAACTTTCAATTCCAGCACCGACACCGCCAGCCAGCAACTTCAATGCCGAAGCATCTGTTCGCGGCCAGGCCCTTTTTGCTGACAAAGCCCGGTGCGCCACTTGCCACGTTCCACCACTCTTCACGGAGCCCGGCTGGAACATGCACACCCCCGCCGAAATTGGGATTGATGACTTTCAGGCGAACCGTTCGCCTGATAAACGCTATCGGACAACGCCCCTCAAAGGCCTCTTTACAAGGTCGAAGGGAGGGTTCTACCACGATGGGCGCTTCGCTGCTTTGCAGGATGTCGTAAACCATTACAATTCCCACCTGTCACTCTCGTTGAGCGACGCCGAGAAGGCGGACCTGATCGAGTATCTAAAATCTTTGTAGGCACAACGGAGACAAGAGCAAGCTGCGTAAAGCCCGCTATGACTCGAGACGCGACAGGCGAGCCAATAATCACGTGGTTGGTGAAGTGGACGGCGCGAGCGACATTGAGCGAAGACGGAAGACTTCACAAGCTTTCCCCTCGGCGCCATCCACCCGTAGGACTCGTTCTAAATCAACGCCAGTCCCGCAGCGCCCGCGAATCGTTCAACCAAGGTTAGCATCGCGGCTCCGCTGTCGCTCCGCGCAATGCTAACCATTTTCGTTGTACCTCTGGTTGGCTTGTATCAACATAGCTTTGTCCATTATCAAAGGAAAAAACCGGAACGATTCAGAAGTTGAGCAATTTGTTCTTGATTGGATCCCAGCTTCCCGGCAGCATTCAACAGGTCGCTGGCACTAACCGGATGCCAGTTGCGGCGACCTTGGTCGCTAAGTCCCGCCACATCGAGCGGCTCGATGGTGTGTTGTATTCGCTGCACTAACCTCGTCTTTTCAGCCGGGGTCAGGCGCTGCATAGCCAGTTCCAAACAAGAACGGAACTGTGGGCCGAAACGGGGATGGTCCTGCAGAAGAAACGATTCGGCAAGCTGCGGGCGGCCCAGCCGCCGCGCTGTCTCTGTGAAACTTGCTGCCCCAAAATACAGCAGTGAGAGAGCGGTAAATAATTCAGAATCCCCCATACTGGCATAAAGGGCGCTAACCAGGCGCTCGGCGGCGAGTAACTCTTCACTCGTCTGCTTCGCGTAGGCTTTCAAGCACTTGCCGAAACTTGCGCAATCCCACTCGTGTTCGATGGCCTCAGCCAGGCGAGCAACTCCCAGGAGCGTCAGGGGAAATCCGGTAGATAACAGAGGATCAATGAACCCGGCTGCAGATGGGAGCAACGCCCACTGCTTACCGGCGATAGCCCCGCTACGGAATGAAAGCCGCCGTGCGTGCACAAAGGGAAACTGTGGCTTCGCGTCGGCGAATTGTTCCGCCACCGTCGGCAAACGCTGTAAAAGACGTTCCCATGCTGGCGCTCCTTCTGCAAAACACAGCGCCTCAGCCAACTCATCCACCGCTGCGACGCCGGCACTCGTGATTCCGTTGTTGAAGCGCAAGACCCAAATCCAGCCACCATCAAAAACATGATGCACCGCTGCATCATCTACCGGGTAAGGCGGCGTCTCGTCCGCCGGATAAACGCCCATATTAGCTAACCGCCGCACGCCGCGAAAGTGCGTATAAAGCGCTTGCGTTGGGGGCAAGTTTTCAAATTCCTTCTCAGGAAGCTGCAAAGCCCGATGCAAAAATCCGCGTGGCCCCGTCGCATCAATCACAAAACGGGCACGAACCGAGATAGGCTCTGCCTGCTTGTGGGCTGTAAGGACAACATCGTCGTTACCCCACGTTGGGGCGTCAAGCGCAACCTCATCGAGATATTCTACTCCCAGGTGTTGAGCTTCACGAACCAGGAAATAGTCGAAGTCAGGACGATACCAGTGCGTGTCAGCGATGCCATCGTGCGGACTGGCCGCCACCAGAAGTTGATCACTGCGGTTGGGGTCAGCCGCGAAAGGACGGCCCAAGGTGTGATGATAGAAAGTAAACCCTCGTTTGAGACCACAGACGATTTCCGGGTAGGTGCGCTGCCAGCTTCCCCACTTGGTCAAAGGCAAAAGCCGCGGAAGATCATAACGAGATGCCAGTTCTTCGAGCAGGAGATTTGCCAGCGGCGTCGAGGATTCTCCGATAACAAATCGTGGGTGTTTGAACCTTTCCAGCAAAACTACGGAGCGCCCTAACCGGCGCGCAATCATAGCCAGCAGCGAACCGGCGAATCCAGATCCCACGATGGCAAGATCGAAGGTCTTACTCAATGTTCTCACCGCAGCCCGGACACCGTAGCGGCACCGCCAGCTCCTGCCGCAGGTTCATTTCATGGAGCCGGGCCGCCCGTGCGGGAAAGCAGTCGGGACAAGTGGCGAACCGTTCCAAATCCCAGAGATCGGCAAAGACTCGTCCGCGTTGCAGTCGCACTCCATAGGCGATAGTCGCTTCAAGGGTCGCCAGCCTGGGAGGGGAGAAATCACCGCTCTCGACTAATGCCTCCAGCGCACCATTGCCCCCGCGCGTCGGAATGAGCACGGCCACGGTTGCGCCGCAATCGAAGGCGAAATCGAGTGAGTGCTGCGCCCAGTAAAGGGCTTCGACTTCATCGAGAAATGGTGGTTTGACCAAGATGAACACGCGGAGTGCAATATCATTGCGCCGCAGCTTGGCCGCCGCGCCAGAGAACTGGTCGAGTGTCATCAGCTTGTTGAGGCGAGGCCCGACGGTGGGATGCACCGTTTCCAACCCCATGGCGACTTCCAGCTGGCCATTTAACAAGTCGCGGAAGCGCAAGCATTCGTCGTTAATCAGGACCGGATGGCTTTCGACAACGACCCGCTCAAAGGCTTGAAGGCGAGCAGCGATGGCCTCGTAGTCGGCCATCGGAATTGCCCGGTGATCGAAGAAGCTGCCGCTGTTGTAAAGCTTGATCTGGCGGGCCGGGGTCAGTCGCGCCAGGGCATAATCAATTTGCGCGGGAATCGCTCCTAAGGGCACAGTTTCGGTAAGGGTGTTACGCCAGAGATCGCACATTAAGCAGCGCCAGGGACATTCGCGGTTGGTCAGAAAGACCGTCGCCACTGGCACGATTGCGCCGGACGCGGATCGCTCATCCTCTGTCAGAAACGCGTAGGGGCGCTGGGGGTCGAGTTCGCTGCGCGCGGATCGCCCGACGTTTTCTCGCTGTGCGAGAATCCAGCGATCCCGCTCGTTTGTGCGCTCTGGATAAGGGGAAGCTGCCACAATCTTTAAAGATAGAGCGACAGGAATTGCTTGCGATAATCAGCTTCGCGCGAAGGCAGGCGCTGGTGGAGCGTTTCCATCCGCAGCGCGCCATGCTGAAAGCGCCGCTTCGCAAACACCGGCATTTGCATTCCGGTAATCGCTTGAATGCCCCGTGACACCACTTCCCCCTTCAAGGCATACAACCGCTCCACGTCGTAGTTTGTCAGAGCGTCAAACGGAATTCCCTCCGCCACCTCGACCACCGGAGGCCGTGTGAAGGGGCTGAACCCTTCAAAGCCGTAGCGACGGGCCGGAGTGTAGGTGCGAGTGTAAGAGCGGCTTAGCCCGCCGCTATACGTCAGCGAATGCTTAATCTTGCCGACGCCCCAGCCTTCCTGGTATAGCATCAAATTATTGATAACGCTGTGGATGGTGAGTTCAGGGTTTTCCTCGATGGGATAATCCTTGAGGTTCTCGTCCCCGCCGTCGCCATCTATCAGATAACGCCAGTCGGAATATCGCTCTCGAATGCCGCGACACAAAGCAAGTCCCATCGCGGCGCATTCGATGTCAAGTGGCTTATAGTCTTCCACAACGCGGATCGTTTCGCTGACATCAAGGTCGGACGGATCAGCCCCGATGGCTTCGAGGAAAAGCCCCAGGCCGAGCTCATCCAGAAAACGGCGGGCTTGCTCAAAATCAGGCCCATCCCCGAAATTGAGGGTGAACGCCTTTAGCCGTCCGGGGTTCATGCCGAGCTTTTGCATCAAATAATAAGTGACGAGAAAGACCGCGCCGCTATCGATGCCCCCCGAAAAACAGACTCCGATTGGTTCTCTATCCGGCACGAGGCAGAGCCATTTGGAAATTTCATTGGCCAACGCCCCGATGTAGGCGTGGCCAATCTCATCCAGATCGGGCGGCACGGTATTGCGTTGTGGTGTAAAAAACCGTGTATAGACGGGGTCGGGATCAGGGCACCCTACCAGTTGAATCTCAACGATGTAGTGAGCCGGAACCATGCGCGTATAGCTGGGATGAAACTGATCGTCCAATCCTTCGGCCTTGAGCCAATTGTGGATAGCATCCATGCGATCCGCTACAATGAGGGCCGGACCTGCCCGCTGTTTGGCAAGGAAGTAGCGCATAGGCCGATCCAGCGAGCGCGCCATCCTGACCGTCTTGCCGTTTCGCGCCACGAGCGCAAAGAATCCCTCGATCCCGCGCACTGCTTCCACAGTGCCGCTGAGGACCCGCTCACGCGCAGCCTCAATGCTCAGGTTATAGATTTGGTTGGCAGCGGCATCCGTCAAATCAACGACTCGCTCAAAATGATGATTCATATTAAACCCCTGTATCCCAGTATGAATGGGATTAGAATGGTATCCTGTTGTATTGGTTTAAGTATGGTCCATTTCACAATATGCGTCTTCAGGGTTTGGTGTGGGTTGCGAAGGGGAGCATATCCAGTTTTCCGAGGTGGAAAAGGATGGCTATGCGATAGCTCTCGAATCTTCGAAAACCGCGCGCATTGGATTTTATCGCTTGGATAAATGAGAAGAGCTTTGGACGAGGACATTCCTATGGAACGGTGGTGACCGATTTGGAGGGAAAGCGGGTGTTGGAAATGGTGAAGAACCGGGAAGAGGAATCGGTGCAGCAGGCTTACGAGAGCCTGGGAGCGACGGTGCTTGGAGGAATCCAGGCAGTGGCGATGGACATGTGGCGGGCGTATATCAAAGTGACGGAGGAGAAGCTGCCGGGAGCGAAGATTGTCCACGACAAGTTTCACGTGAGCGGGTTTCTGGGCGAGGCGGTGGATAAAGTGAGGCGGAGCGAGCGCCGAAAACTCAAAGCGCAAGGAGATGAAACGCTGACCGGAACAAAATATCTGTGGTTAATGGATCCACGAAACCTCAGCGATGAACAGGAGGAGCTTTTTGCGCAGCTTCTATCGGTCAACTTGAAGGCGGGGAAAGCGTGGGCGCTGAAGGAAACGTTCGCAACGTTCTGGAATCACACCAAGGAGAAAGGAATGACCTTCAGGCCCATTCGGCACAAAGGAGTTCCGCCTGCATCAGCACGGTTTTCACCGCTGCCTCCTGGAGGTCCGGGGGATACCCGTATTTGTTCAGGATACGCTTCACCAATACGCGGATTTTCGCCCGGGCGCTTTCACGCAACGTCCAGTCGATCGTTACGCTCTTGCGGACTTGGGTGATGAGTTCCGCGGCGATGACCTTGAGCTTTTCGTCTCCCATCACTTCCACGGCGCTTTCATTGGCCGCCAAGGCGTCGTAAAACGCCACCTCGTCGTCGGACAGTCCGAGGGCTGCGCCGCGCTTGGTGGCGGCGTCGAGTTCCCTGGCGAGCTTGATGAGTTCCTCCAGCACTTCCAGCGTGGAAATGGCGCGGTTGTGGTAGGCGTTGAGGGTCTTCTTGAGCTTCTCGCTGAAGAGCTGGCTCTGCACGAGGTTGCGCTTCGAGCGGACCTTGAGTTCGTCTTTAAGCAGCTTCTCCAGCAGCTCGGCGGCGACGTTCTTGTATTTCAGGCCCCGCACTTCGGCGAGGAACTGATCGCTTAGGATGCTGATGTCGGGCTTTGGCAGCCCGGCGGCGGTGAAAATGTCGATCACCTGTCCCTCGGTGGTGATGGCTTTCGACACGAGCTGGCGCACCGCGGCGTCGATCTGCTCGGGCGTCTTTCCGTGGCGCGGGCTTTGTTTGTTGAGCGCGGCCTGGATCGCCTGGAAGAAGCTCACGTCATCGCGGATCTCCGTCGCTTCATCGCTCGCCGCGCACAGCGCGAAGGCGCGGGAAAGCTCCGTCACCACCTGCACGAAGCGCTTCTTGCCGTCGTCTTGTTCGAGAATGTGCTGCTGCCGCGCGGGGATTAGGGCGAGACGCTCGGCGGGTTTGCCAGTCGTCCATTTATCCCAGTGGAAGCCGTGGAGCAGGTCGCACGCGATGCCGTGCTTTTCCAGCATCACGGCGATGGCCTGCCGCGTGTCGTAAGTCGGATCCCCTTGGCCACCGCTCTCGGTGTAGTTGGCGAGCGCGCGTTTGAGTTGATCTGCGAGGCCGAGGTAATCGACCACCAGCCCACCGGGCTTGTCGCGGAAGACCCGATTCACGCGGGCGATGGCCTGCATGAGGCTGTGGCCTTGCATCGGCTTGTCGGCATACATGGTGTGCAGGCAGGGCGCGTCGAAGCCGGTCAGCCACATGTCGCGCACGATCACAATGCGGAATGGGTCGCGGCTGTCCTTGAAGCGGTTCGCCAGCTTGCGGCGCTTGTCCTTGCTTCGGATGTGCGGCTGCCATTCGGGGCCGTCCTCGGCGCTGCCGGTCATCACCACTTTCAAGGTCTCCTCCTTCCACTCCGGGCGCAGCGCGATGAGCGCATCGTAGACCTCCACGCAGATGCGCCGGCTCATGCAGACGACCATCGCCTTGCCTTCCATTGCTTCGAGGCGCTTCTCGAAATGCGTCACGAGATCGGCAGCGATGAGCGCGATGCGTTTCGGATCGCCGACCAACGCCTCCAGCGCGGCCCATTTGGTGCGAAGCCGCTCGCGCGTGCGGTCCTCCTCGCCTTCGGTGATTTCCTCAAACTCCGCGTCGAGCTTCGGCAGCTCGGCGGCGTTCAGGCCCAGCTTGGCGATGCGACTCTCATAGTAGATCGGCACCGTCGCCTTGTCCGCGACCGCGCGCTGAATGTCGTAGATCGAGATGTAGTCGCCGAAGACCGCGCGCGTGTTCGCGTCGGTCTTCTCCACCGGCGTTCCCGTGAAGCCGATGAATGAGGCGTTGGGCACCGCCGACCGCATGTTGCTGGCGAAGCCGTAGGACATCTCGCCCGTCTTCGGGTTCACCTTACCGGTGAAGCCATATTGGCTGCGGTGCGCCTCGTCCGCGATGACCACGATGTTCGCCCGGCCGCTCAGTTCCGGCATCGTCTCGCCCTTCTCGGGCAGGAACTTTTGGATGGTCGTGAAGATGACACCACCGCTGGCGACCGCGAGCAGCTCCCGGAGCCGTTCCCGCGTATCCGCCTGCACCGGCGTCTGGCCGAGGAGGTCCGCGCACCGTTGGAACTGGCCGAAAAGCTGGTCGTCGAGATCGTTGCGGTCGGTCAGCACCACCAGCGTCGGGTTCTGCATCGCCGGATGCCGCACTACGCGCGCGGCGTAGAAGAGCATGGAGAACGACTTGCCGCTGCCCTGCGTGTGCCAGACCACGCCCGCGCGACGGTCGCCCGGCTGACCGCCCTGCATCTGGCCCGACCACGAGACGCCCCGCTCCTCCCGCAGCACGCCGCTCTCGCTCATGCCGCTGGCACGCAGCGTTTCCTCCACCGCCGCATTCACTGCGTGGAGTTGATGGTAGCCCGCGATGATCTTGTGCAGTGCGCCCGAGTCCGGGTCTTCCTGGAACACGATGAAATGTAGCAGCAGCTTGAGGAAGCGTTCCTTCTCGAAGACGCCGTAGATCAGCGTTTGGAGTTCGAGGGTGGCCTTGGGTCGCTGCTGCCCCTCATCCCCGGCCCTTCTCCCAGAAGGAGAAGGGAGATGGGAGGCGATCTCATGTAGAACGGTGTCTGTGTCGTTCAAAACCCGCTGATTCTCGAAGCGGATAACGGTGAGCCCCTGCGACTTGAGATAAGCATCGCGTTTCGCGTCGTGCTTTTTGCGAGCCGTTGCGGAATGCGGTTCTCCGTCGCACTCCACCACGAGCTTGGCCTCGTTGCAGAAGAAGTCGCAGAGATATTCGCCGAACTGGTGCTGCCGCCTGAACTTGGCTCCCAACAGCTGCCGATCCCGTAACAGCTCCCAAAGAAGCTCCTCCGCAGGTGTCTGGTTTCTCCTCAACTCTCGCGCCTTATTGCTGAGTGCCAAGAAATCAAAACCACCACGATAATGTCCACTCCCTCTCCCGCTGGGAGAGGGCCGGGGTGAGGGTGGAGAGGAATCGTCAGATTCCCTCCATACCTTGAACCACTCCTGATTCGCCGTGAGCGAGCCGATGCGCGCCTGAAGGCCATCGGAGAGCACGAGCGCCGCGTTGTAGTGCAGCAGCGAGGGAATCTCCGCCTTGTAGGTCTGCACCTGCGCGTAGGCGCTCCAGATCGTCGCGCCTTCATCGCTCGCATTCTTCAGCTCGATCAGCCCCAGCGGCAGCCCGTTGACGAAGACCACGAGGTCCGGCCGCCGGTTGTGCTGCCCCTCGATCACCGTGAACTGGTTCACCGCCAGCCAGTCGTTCGCCAGCACTTCGCCGAAATCTATCAAGCGGACGATACCCCATCGCCGCTGACCCTCACCCTCCGCTTCGCTCCTCCCTCTCCCAGTGGGAGAGGGCTGGGGTGAGGGTTCGATGTATTCAATCGAAATGCCATCGCGCAGCATCCGGTGAAAGGCGCGGTTCGTCTGCGTGAGCGAAGGCGTTCCCACCCGCAGCACCTTTCTCAACGCCTCCTCCCGCGCCTCCTGGGGAATGACCGGATTCAGCCGCCGGATCGCTTCGCGCAAGCGCCCCGCCAGCACCACCTCGCCGAGCGAGGTCCGCTCAGCGCTGGCTTGCCCAGGCGCGAGATCCGGCCCGAACACCAGCGCATAACCAAGCTGCTCGAACCATTCGAGTGCGGCGCGTTCCACCTCGCTCTCGTCCAGGCCCCGCATACGCCTCTACTACGCGGGACAGGCCGACGGCACGCCGGCGGGAATCGGCAAAAATGCTTCGTCGCTGCAGGGACGGAAGTTCTCCGGCCAGCATGAGTTCATTCGGCAAAGTAGCCGTTGCTGGAGCGGAGCGTCTGGGTTCACACGCTCGACGACGACATCCATGTAGTCGGGATCACACCCCGATACCAAATGCCACACATCACGCGCGAGGTAGCGCGGCACGTAACCGACGAGCATCCGTTCGCCCGTCATCGTGCGCAGTGCCACGGCGTTTCCATCGCTGTCGTTGGAAATATCCGGCATGAGCCCGAGCCGCTCGCCCGGTTGCAGGCGGGAGAGCCGTTCGTGCGACTGTGCTGGGAGATAACGCAGACCATGCACGAAGAACTTGTTCACGTAGCATCCCAGGCTGTCCGGCACCGGATAGGGAAAGACCTCGATCGAGTCGGTCTGCCGGATGCCCTCGGTCACCCCGAGGATCGAAATCGGGTCGGGTGGATTGTCCGTATCGAAGCCGCCCCAGCGCAGAAAGGCGTCATACTCCGGGCGTGATTTTGACAGCAACCGATTGCTGAAAACCGGGAACAACTCCGCGGATTCATAGATCTGCTCGAAGTCTTCCATCTGCGCGAATGGGCGAAATCCTTCGAGCGTGCGGGCGCCCTGCGTATAGACGAAGCGATAGTGGTCACCCTCGTAGTCGAGACGACCGACTGGACCCCAGCCGCGGTTTCCGGTGGCCGAACGCCACGCGACGAGCAGCGCGTTATTCATGGCGAGGGGAGAGCGAGAAGGCGTTGTTGATTCACGTTGAGAAGGTCAGTGGTGAAGCGGCGGGTGACGGCGGACATCCGGTTCGGTGGCACTTCCCGCACAATGGATTCGACTACCGCAGATGTCACGCCTGCCATTCGCGCCCGCCAGATTTTCCCGGCCTCCGGAGTAGCCCAGCTCGCCGAACCACGTCATGGCGGCTTCTTCGACGATGGATTCGTTGAGCGAGGACATCGCGCGCTACACCGCAGCTGGTAGCGACTCGCTGAATCGCAGGCGCAGCCAGCCCAGCATGACCAGATTCCGAATCGCCCTGGCGACCTCCTGCTTCTTGTCGGCAGTCCGCCAAGCTTTTTTCCAGTCGACGATGTAATCGTAGAGTTGTTGTTCGGCGACTTCCTCTCCCGGTTTCACTCGCTTCAGCGCCCGGCTGGCGAAGAGCACGGTCAGGACTTCCTCGGCCTGATCCGAATTCTTGATTCGGCTGAAAAGGTCCACCGTCTTCGCGATGCTTTTGCTGTGCCGCTCGATCACGTCGGAGAATTTCGACCGGTCCTCCTCGTATTGCGGCGCGGTGCGCAACGCTGTCATTTTGCCAAGCTGCACTTCCCGGACCCAGTTCCGGTTCGCCAGCTCATGCAGGGCCAGTTTCACTTCGCCGGCAAAAGGGCCGTAACTGCCCTTGCCAAAGCGAAATCCGGTCTGCACACCCATCTCCGCAAGGACGTAGGCGATCTTTTGAAAAATCGTGCGCCCGACCGGGTTCGCATACGGTTGCTGGCCCAACTCGCGCACGACTTCCACCAACACCACCCATTCCGGGTTCAGCTTCTCGCCACGACGGCCTTTGCCACCGAGGCTCATCTGCGAGTCCGCACCGAGGAATTCCGAAGTCAGTTCATTCTTTGGCGTGCCGTAAGGAGCATAAACCTCGACGTCGAAGTCCACATCGCGCAGCTTCGAGTAGATCAGCGGCCCGACCTCGGACCATTCCAATCCGCCATTCCCACAGCCCAGCGGCGGAAAGGCCACGCTGTGAATGCCCCATTCCGCCGCATGCGCCACGAAATAGTCCAGGCCGCGTTCGACGTCCGCGAGCCGCGACGCCGAACGCCAGTGATCCTTCGTGGGGAAGTTCACGATCATCGCGCCGCTCAGATCGCGATAGAGATACGGCTCGCCGAGCCGCACCTGACCGCGCGCACAGCGCTCCGCATAGTCCTCGAACAGCGCCGGGTAGGCCTTCTTGAATTCCAGCGCCACCCCTTTGCCCATCACGCCCACACAGTTGACCGTATTCACCAAGGTCTGCGCCCGACTGGCGAAAAGGTCTCCGATGAGGGCTTTGAACATACGGCGGGAGGAGATCGGGAGGATTTAGTGGAAGAATATGACCGGATCAATCGTGATGGATAGCCCAAAGCCAAGCACCCTCAGCCGGTCTGCCGTTGCCTCATCCACGACATAAGCCCCGAGCACGAACCCCGGATCAACGCGGCGCGGCACCAGCACCTCGGCGCATTTTCGGGCACTGTGCCTCCATTCTGCGATCTGATCATCCGATCATCCGGATGCTTCCAATTCATGGCGAAGATGTCGTCGAAGGCGAGCAGCCGCCACTGCGACGGAGCGAGAAACCGCACGTATTGGCTCGATGCATTGGAGTCGGCCAGGACCACGCCGTCCAAATTCAGCACCTCCGTGGAGACGCGAAGCACACAAAGGCTCCTCGCCTCACCCCTGCGCTTCGAAAGCATCGGATTCCGCGCGTGGAAATAGAGATTGGCATATTGATGCAGCTTCAAGCCACCCGGCACCCGCTTCACGTCCCGCAAGTCCTGCACTGCCTGCAACGCCACGGATTGATGCGCCAATCGGGCCGCCTGCTCATGAGAGAGAATCCCATGCTCGAGCACCGACGGGATATTCGCCAGCGGCATGATACATTGAAACTCGGCGACGCGGGCATCCATGTTTAGGCGCGGTTCGTCTGCGTGAGCGAAGGAGTCCCCACCCGCAGCACCTTTCGCAAAGCCCCCTCCCGCGCCTCATCGGGAATGGCCGGGTTCAATCGCCGGATCGCCTCGCGCAAGCGCCCCACCAACACCACCTCGCCAAACGAATCCCGCTCCGCCGCCGGTTCACCGGACGCGAGGTGCGGCCCATGCCCGTCCGCATAGCCCAGCTCCCCGAGCCACGTCAGGGCGGCGTCTTCGACGATGGATTCGTTGAGGCTCATCCCATCGCTTCGAGTTGATTCGAGAACTCGGAAGCGAAGCGGGCTGCTTCGGATAACTGCTTACTGACACGTGGCCATTCCTCTGCAAGCCGGTCCTCCGCACTATTGTATTCCCGTTCGGTCTTTCTGAGTCGTTGATCTTTGGGTTGAACGGAAAGGCGTTTCTCAGGATTCGGATGACACTCCCAACCCGATTTTTCCATCTCCTTGTCGTCAGGAAACAACGCTGCGACGACCCACGCTTCACAGCTCTTTGACGGCGTGCATAAAACAGTCCGCGGTGGAATTTCGACCTCTCCCACCCAACGCAACAAAACCGTCCGCAGTCGGTCGGTCGTCGCGCTCGGCGGAGGACAAGCTTCTTCGCACGGCAGGTCGTCAGCGGCGTCTTCGATTTCGTAATCGGAGTAATGTTTCCCCGCGACATCGGCATCAAGGTGCAGGATCAAGAGATCGTATTCGAGGAAGAGCAGCGCATCGTCTCGCAACCGGCTGCCACTTCGCCGGACAGCTTCGCGGCACCATAGATATACTCCGCCCCAACCTTTGCCCATACCGGTGTAAGGTTCCGCAGATTCAAGCGGCAAAGACTCCACTGGCTGCAAAAGGCGGAGCACAAAGGGTCGGTCTCCGAGCATCGCTCCGATCGCCGCACTCAAAACCACCTTGTCGGTGTAACCTTCCGCGACCAAGGCGATGCGCAGCACCTCAGACATCCGGCACTCCTCCGATGAGCTTGTTCACCCACATGCGCGATAGGGTCCATCCCTTCGCCGCCATCTCGCGGTGCCGGTCCGTGACCTTGAAGCGTCGCACCACGCTACGGCCTTTGTTGTCGCGATCTAACGTGAAGAGACGCACGCGGTCATCTCCCAGTGGCAATCCATCGAGTACCAATGGGTTGTGCGTAGTCATCAATGCCTGCCTGGGTCGCTTTGCATTGAGGATTCGCTCAGACAAGGCCGCCATTAGCCGCTTAGCTAGCAAGGGATTGAGTCCATGGTCGATGTTCTCCACCGCAAAAATTTGCGGAGCCAGAGGGTGCAAGCCAAGGACCGCCAGGAACGCCAAGTAAAGGACCCCTTCGTTGACATCATTTGGACTCAGGAAATGCCAATGGCCTTTCTCTTTGGCAAAGTAACGGTCGAGAAAGGCAAGGCCGCGCGTGGTCGATTGTCCATCCGACTCCTGCATGACGCCGAACGCGCCGAACCAATCGACACAGGCGTGAAATTCCTCGCTCAGGGCGCTTCCTTCCTCCGGCATTTTTACAAGCTCCTGCACCGCATCTGCGAGTCTTCCACCACCGAGTCCCACGGGCTCGCGCTCCTGCGGGTCTTTAATCCATCCGTGCAGAATCGGTGTATCGGCCGAAAAGATACAGTAATTGCCGAGCGCTTTTAGGAAAACCGATGCTGGACTGTCGGGAGGAGTCTCCGCGAGGCGGAGAGCGGCGAGGCCCGCCTGCGGATCCGACATCGAGCCGCTTGGGTCAGGCTGTCGATCGACCAATAGCTTTTTCCCGATACGCCACTTCTCCGCGCGGAACTCCCAAGGAATCAACCGCGTAGTTGGGGGGCTCTTTAAGGTCACCTCGTAACTGCTCTGCTCGCCGACTGCCAAGAGTTTCGTTTCGATGTTATCGTTGCTCGCCTTGAACATCGGGCGGTAGTAACTGCTCGAACGGCAGCCACGGAGCACGAGCAGGGGCTGCTCAACTTTCCCTGCCGCAGCCGCTGATAACACCGCCACCGCTTCGAGTAGATTGCTTTTTCCGCTGCCGTTGGCACCGATGAATACGTTCACCTGCCCGAGTTCCAATTCGGCACTCTGGATGGATTTGAACGCTTCGATCTTGAGCTGCTTGATCATGGGCAAAGTGATCTACTAATCGCGCCATTGTCCCTGTGCGAATTGATTCGTGAAGTGGGCCAACTCGACCGGCAACTCCCCGCTCAGCAGCTTCGGCAGGAGCGTGTCGCGCAGGGTGGCGAGGGTGCGGGATTGGTCGGTGTTGGCGCGGATTTGGGCGAACAACGGCTCGATTGTTTTCGCGAACACCTCGCCGATTTCCGGCGGCGGGAGAATGAACGGGATGCGGTTCATGTTTCCCTGATTGAGCTTGGGCTGAACGGCACCAGTGACGAAGGCGGCGATGTTGCTGTTCTTGAGGTGGAGCAGGAGGTGTTCGGTGCAGACGCCGTTCTTACCTTGCAGGACGTGGGCGTGGTTGTTCACCCAGAACTTGCCCCAGACGTATTGCATGACCGGAGTTCCATCCTCGTTGATGACGGAGCCGTCCTCGCCCATGAGCGTGTAGATGCCGTCGAAAAGGTAGTCATCGACGTAGTCCATCACTGACGCCGCCCCGTGGTAGGGATATGAGCCTTTTCGTTGTTCACGCTCGCGGCCAGAAAGCGGGACTCGCTTGGAATCGAACACAGAGACGACATCGCCGAGATGCGCGGCACGCCAACCTGTCGGGATGTGACCAACCGGGGAGTACTGGAACGTGGCGGGGAAGAGATCTGCGGTGGCGGAGTCGAGGCCGGTGGGGGGGCGGGCGTCGAGTTTGGCGCGGACGGGGTCGAAATCCAAGCCGGGGGCACCCTCACCCTCCGCTGCGCTCCTCCCTCTCCCAGTGGGAGAGGGCTGGGGTGAGGGTTGATTGTGATCCAGGTTCCAACGAACCGGATCAAAATCAATAAACCAGCTCTGGAACAGCGCCCGCGCCATCGCCTCCAGCGTCGCGTTCATCCGCCGGTTCAACTCGATCTTGTCGTCCAGCGCCCCAAGCACCGCCGCGATGGCTTTTTGCTCGGCGAGGGGTGGGATGTCGAAGTCCCGCACATAGACTGCCGACCTTGTTGTTGATGGAATCGGCGAGCCGTCATCAATCTCGCCGAGCTTGTGATACTTGATGGCGTAGTAGAGCCACCGCATATCGAACTCGGTCTTTGGGACGACGTAATATGCCGTGTCGATGACGAAGAAAGGTTCGCGCGAAAACTCAATGCCACGGTAAGCGCCCTTGCGTCCGAGAATGACACCCGGTCCCGGCGCGAGTGGCTGTGAAGTCCAGCCAATCGGTCCGTTGCTGCCGAAGACACGAAACTTGCCGCGCTCCTTGTCGTAGTTACGAAGCGCCTTGCCGTATTCAAGCGAGATTTCATCGCCCCATGTGCTAGCTCGCCAATCACCCTCCATAACCCAGCCCCCTCAGGTTTGCGTTGATGGCCTGCTCCAGTTTCGCGGACTCGGCGAACTGGGCGTGCAGTTCGGCGACGAGGCGCGGACGCATTAGGGAACCGGCCTCCATAACCCAGCTCCGCTACGCGAAGGCGGTGACCTCGACCTCGCGATGCTGCGTTCGCGCGTCGTTCACCACTTTCTCCAGTCGCCGGGCGGTCGCATCGTCGATCCATTCTTCGCCACATTGAGTGCAGACGGTGGCGTCCACCCGCCGCACCACGACGAGCCCGGTTCCCAAATCCGCTGTGAAGGTGGCTTTTCCCGGTTCTTTACTCCCGCCACAGAGCGGGCAGAGATCAGCTTGAGAGTTGGTCATTTTCGTTTGGTTTTGTAGTCAGCTTCAAAGACATCGAGGGAAGGTTCGTAGGCGGTGATCACAAAGGCGCGCTCGTTCACTTCGTCACACGCGGCCACGACATGGAGCGGTCTGCCGAAATGATAACTTAGGAAGAGCGCACTGGGAAAAGGTTTGTCATCGGCGTAATCGCGAATTCGCTCGCCGTGGAGCATTGCTTCACGAACTGCTTGCTGAGAAAGGGCTCGTTCCACGAGTTTCTGCAGCACATGTTTGCGCCATTCAATCCGCCCCGCCGAGACCGCTTCGCGGAAGATGGCGAGATCGAACGGTTTCATGGCTGGCGCGCGGAAGCCGGCTCCGGCGGCAGGAATCCGAATCCGCTGAGATTGGTTTTGATGGCCTGCTCCAGTTTCGCGGACTCGGCGAACTGGGCGTGCAGTTCGGCGACGAGGCGCGGCATCTTTTCGGAAAAAGATTCGCCGTCGTCTTCGACTTCCTCGGCGCCGACGTAGCGGCCGGGCGTGAGGACGTGGCCGTGCGCGGCGATTTCGGCGGTGGTGGCGGATTTGCAGAAGCCGGCGAGGTCTTCGTATTGGGGAGCACACGCGCCCTCGCGTGTCGTCTTAGGCGCCCCCGCCGAAGACTTCGAGCGTGCGGCTTCGCGGGTGGATGACGAGTTTCCGGCGAGGGCGCCGGAAACAGCACGCGGGGCGCGTGCGCTCCCCGATCCATCTCCGCGCCACGCGTGATACGTGCCGATGATCTTTTCCAAATCGGCGTCGGTCAGCTCGCGGTGGACGCGGTCGATGAGGGTGCCGAGTTTGCGGGCGTCGATGAAGAGGGTGTGCGCGCGACGTTCACGAAAACCGCGCCGGGCATCGGCGGCTTTGCTTTTCGCCAAAAACCAGAGGCAGACGGGAATCTGCGTGCTGTAGAAGAGCTGGCCGGGGAGGGCGACCATGTAGTCCACGAGGTCGGCCTCGATGAGTTTTTGCCGGATGTCGCCCTCGCCGGACTGGTTGGAGGACATGCTGCCATTGGCGAGGACGAAGCCGGCCATGCCATGGGGCGCGAGGTGGTGGATGAAGTGCTGCACCCAGGCGAAGTTGGCGTTGCCCCGAGGCGGGACGCCGAACTGCCAGCGCACGTCGTCGTCTTTGCGGAACCAGTCGGAGTCGTTGAAGGGCGGGTTGGCGAGGACGTAGTCGGCGCGGAGGTCGGGATGGAGGTCGCGGCGGAAGGTGTCGGCGTGCTCGGGGCCGAAGTCGGCCTCGATGCCGCGCA
>JBPCQC010000016.1:0-39374 GCA_050998515.1 Verrucomicrobiales bacterium | reverse complement strand
CCAGCGACTCAAGCTCACCAAACTCTTCGCCACTCCGCCTGCCTGGGCCACTTTGTAGCCCGACAAAAATCACGGCCCGTGATTTTACCCAGGACGCGAGTACATGGCCGAGGAAGTTAGGCTAAGTGAAGCGTCTCGCGCAACCCGTGGGTGTTTTGAGAAAGTCGGCGGGACGCCGACTGGAAGCAACCGGACGGTCGCGCTCCCAGGAACCATTGTTGCGTTGGATCTCGCTAACTTCCCAAGCTGCTCCATAATGGGCGTTGGATCCGCCTCCCGTCGAACCATGAAATTTTGTCGCCCGCGAACGATTTTGCTCCTTCTTTTCGCCGCCATGCTCGCGGGCCTGTTGCCACAGCGCGCCACCGCTCAGTTGATGGTGACGCTGGAAATGAACAAAAAGGCATTCCTGGCTTACGAGCCAATTCTGGCCACCGTCGTCGTCGCCAACAGGACTGGGAAAGACGTCATCCTGGGTGATCACCAGGGAAGAGGCTGGCTCGCTTTTGACATTGCTTCCATCGGTGGAGACCGGGTGCGCCCCCTCGCGACGGCGCCACGGCTCGATCCGAAAGTGGTGGAAAAAGGGAAATCGGTGAGAGACACTGTGAGTCTCGGGCATTTTTACCCCTTGGGCGGCCAGGACAACTATTCGGTGCGGGCCGCGGTTTACTTTTCGGAAACCGGCCAGGCGTTTGTTTCCAATACCGCGGCCATCCGAATCATGGAAGGGCAGAGATTCTGGGAAGACAAAGTCGGCATCACCCGCCCAAACAACCCGACCGTTTATCGGCGCTTCAGCCTCATCAGTTTTCAGGAGGAAAACAAAATGAGCCTTTACGTGCGGGTGAGGGACGAGAAAACCCAAAGGGTGGTTGCCACGTACGCGCTCGGGCGTCTGGTCCCTCATCGCGAGCCCCAGGCGACCCTCGACGGCGAAAATCAGCTCCACGTCCTTTTTTTGACGGGACCACATTACTTCCGCCATTGCGTGATCGATGCCGACGGCCACAAAATCAGCGAACAAATCCACGAAGACAAATCCGGATCCTTTCCCACTCTCATGGTTTCCGACACTGGGGCTGTCCGGGTGGATGGCGGGCGGCCCTATGACCCGAATGCCCCGCCCGAACAACCACGTGAAGTCATCCATCGATTGACCGAGCGGCCGCCCGGCGCGCCCCCCGAGTGATCTGGCTGGACACGGCCCGACCTCGGGCCGCGCGGATGGGAACAGGGAGTTGCGCCTGCTTCCCGATGCTGAGGCTACCCTGGGTCACGTATGGGTAGCCGACCAAACTTTGTCGCACGTGCGACAAAGTTTGGTCGGAAGTAAGCGAGCGGCGCGAGGGCACGCTGTCTCCATGGTCCGCGCGGAGGCGCGCCGTCTTCAACGCGCAAGGCAAACGTCGCAGGATCGAGTGGCTGCTTCGCTCATTTTCAGGATGCGGCCAGCCGGTGCCGTGCCAAGGTGGCGACTATGCAAAAGCGCCTCACCTCCCGCCGTTCATTTCTCAAAGTCGCACTCGGAGGCAGCACGGGGCCGTTCATTTTTCCGTCGCGCCTGCGCGCGGCGGAGACGAAGGCAAACGACAAGATTGGGTTGGGCTTTATTGGCACCGGCAAACAGAGCGGGTCACTCATCAGCGGATTCTTGAATCACGATGACACTCACGTAGTCGCGGTCTGTGACGTCGATCAAACCCGCCGGACCCATGCGCAAAAAAAGGTCCGCGAGTTTTACCGGAGCCAGGGCGGTGCCGACGAGTGCGCGGCCTACAATGATTTTCGCGAGTTGCTGGCGAGGAAAGACATCGATGCTGTGTGCATCGCCACACCCGATCACTGGCACGCGCTCATAACCGTCGCCGCCGCGAAGGCGGGCAAGGATA
Organism: Verrucomicrobiales bacterium; assembly: GCA_050998515.1. Classification (GTDB taxonomy): domain Bacteria; phylum Verrucomicrobiota; class Verrucomicrobiia; order Verrucomicrobiales; family V1-33; genus JBPCQC01. The sequence goes on along the minus strand of JBPCQC010000016.1, from coordinate 37,482 downwards.
TTTATTGTGAAAAACCACTGGTGCATTCGGTCGAAGAAGCGGTGGCGGTGATCGGGGGCGTGCGGAAAAACAGTCGTGTTCTTCAGTGCGGCTCCATGCAACGATCGATGCAGGAATTTCGGGTCGCGTGCGAGTTGGTGCGCAACGGTGTGATCGGAAAGATCGAGCGTGTCGACTGTCAGTTTGGCCAGCCCGGAATACCATGTGATCTGCCCGAAGAACCGGTCGAGCCAGGCTTGGATTGGGACAGGTGGCTGGGCCCGGCCCCGCTCCGAGCCTATCATTCGACATTGTCGCCTCGCGGCGTTCACGATCACTTTCCGCACTGGCGGCTCTATCGTGAATACGGGGGCGGATACGTGACCGATTGGGGGGCGCATCATCTCGATATCGCGCAATGGGGTCTGGGCATGGATGAGAGCGGTCCGGTCGAGATCATTCCCCCGCCCGAGGCGCAAAAGGCGCGCAGCGGCGGCCAGCTCGTGTACGCGAACGGCGTGACCGTGACGCACCGTGGCGATGGATTCGGCGTGCACTTTTTCGGCACCGATGGCGAAGTGAAGGTCAACCGCGGGAAGTTTGAACTCGTGGTCAAAAGCGAAAGCAAAGCCCGCTTCGTCCGGCGCGAGGACGGCACATCACTCGACGGCGCGGTGGCCAAAGCGGAAAAGGAATTTCTCGCCGACGCAAAAGTGCGGCTCTACAAATCACCGAAAGGGAATCACCTTACCGATTTCCTGCATTGCGTGAAGTCGCGCCAGCAACCATGCACCCACGCAGAGATCGGCGCCCGGTCCGCTACCGTCTGCAATCTTTTGAACCTCGGATATTATCACGGGCAGAAATTCAAATGGAATCCAGCCAGCTTCGCTTTTGCCGACGGCACCGGCGATCCAAAATGGCTGAGGGATGATTATCGCGGCGATTGGTCCCTGGCCTGACCAGCCAGTCGATCGCGGCAGCGAAGGCACGACAGGCATTCTGCCTGACGCGGCCGACGGCATTCTGCCCGCTCAATCCTGTTCCCCAGGAAGTCGGGTCAAACCGTTTGGTAATTCACTGGCTCCTCGGTAATGACGACGTCATGAGCGTGACTTTCCTTGAGGCCGCCCGGAGTGATGCGCACGAACTGGGCGTGGGTTCGCAGTTGATCGAGTGAGGCAGCGCCGACGTAACCCATGCCCGAGCGCAGGCCACCCATCAGTTGAAAGACGACCTCGCGCAATGGCCCGCGATAAGGAACGCGGGCTTCTACGCCTTCTGCGACCAGCTTCCCAGAGACGTTTTGCCCGTAGCGATCACTTGATCCCTCGCGCATCGCTTTCATCGACCCCATGCCGCGGTATTCTTTGAAGGTGCGGCCCTGGTGCTGCACCATCGCACCGGGGCTTTCGGCGGTGCCGGCAAAAATCGAGCCCAGCATGACCAGGTCGGCTCCGGCCGCGAGGGCCTTGACGATATCACCCGAATAACGGATGCCGCCGTCAGCCACCACGCAGACGCCATTTTCGCGGCACCAGCGCGCAACGTTGAGAATGGCGGAGAACTGCGGCACGCCCACCCCTGAAATGACACGGGTGGTGCAAATCGAGCCTGGACCGACGCCAACTTTTACGGCGTCAGCCCCGGCGCTGCGCAGGTCGCGCGCGGCTTCCGCGGTCACCACATTGCCGCCCACGAGCGACACTTCGTTGCCAACCACGGATTTGATTTTTTCGAGCACGCGAAGGACCCGGGAGGTGTGTCCGGTTGCAGCATCGATAAAAAGCGCATCGGCCCCCGCTTCCTTGAGCGCCTGAGCGCGCTCGATGGCATCGGGCCCTACGCCGATCGCCGCTCCGACGCGGAGCTGGCCGTTGGCATCCTTGGCGGCATTGGTAAAACGCTGGCGCTTTTCGATGTCCTGGCTGGTGATGAGTCCAACCAGTTTCCCGGCCTCATCAACCAATGGAAGTTTTTCGATGCGGTGTTTATAAAGAATGCGCCGGGCCGCTTCGAGGCTCGTGCCCATGGGCGCCGTGATTAATTTTTCCCGCGGCGTCATGACATCGGAGACCCTTTTCTGCGGATCTTCCACAAACCAGATATCGCGGCTGGTCACCATGCCTTCGAGGCGGCCACCGGGACCCACGACGGGAAAACCGGCGACCCCTTTTTCCTGCATGAATTCCTGCATCTCATCGAGCGTCATCCGTGGCGGCACCGTGAAGGGATCCGTGATCACGGTATTCTCGGAGCGCTTCACTCGCGCGACGTGCGCGGCCTGCTTATAGGGAGGCATGTTGCGGTGAATGACCCCCAGGCCGCCCTCGCGTGCCAAGGCTATGGCAAGGTCCGCCTCGGTGACCGTATCCATCGCAGCGGAAAGGACCGGAATATTCAACCGCAGCCCGCCAGTGAGAACGCTTCGAAGGTCCGCCTCACCCGGTAGGATCTCGCTCCGAGAGGGAACGAGCAGAACATCATCAAAAGAAAGTGCGAGAGGTATCGGTGGATCGCTCATGAGCCATCACGGTGGCGTCACCGTATACCCGCACCTGTCATAGCGAGACAAAGCACCGTGTCAAATGCCACCCATCCAGAATGCAGCCCTCAGGTCTGCGACACGGCAGACTTGAAGTCTGCGGTACGAGGAAGTCGCCCTACCCTCTCCGAGACCCCGAGACCCGTCGCGTGCACCTCCGCAAGCCTCCCCTTTGCTCTGGAGCCCCTCAGCCGAGCGGCAGCTCGGCGTGACTGGGAAATCTCTAGCGGGAGGGTGGCGGTCTGCCGTAACCGCTAGACAAACGCACAATTCTTTTTACTCGTGGCGCTCTCCCACTTTTAACTACTGAAAAAAACATGGCCCTCGCTTCGAAAGGACTGGAAGGAATTGTCGCCAACGAAACGGAGCTGAGTGACGTGCGAGGAGAGGAAGGGGAGCTGATTTATCGCGGTTACAACGTCAATGAACTGGTCAGGGGCGGCGTGACTTTCGAGGAGGTGATTCACCTTCTGCACCGGGGCCGCCTGCCGAACCGGGTTGAACTCGGCAAGCTGACCGCCGATTTGCGCGCCCGACGCAGTCTTCCGAAGGGTGTGGTCGAGTTCCTCCAGGCAGCGCCAAAAACCGCGAACCCCATGGACGTTTTGCGCACGGGAGTGTCCATGCTCGGGCTCTATGATGACGAATCAGGGGGCGACCAGGACCGGGCGGCCAATGAGAAACGAGCCCTCGATATTTGTGCGCGAGTCCCACTACTGGTCGCTGCCTTCCATCGCTTTCGGCAAGGGCTCGCCTTCCCGGAAATCCGGCCCGATCTGAACGAGGCCGCGCATTTTCTTTTTCTGATCAACGGCTCGGAACCATCGGCTGAAGCGGTGCGAACGCTGGACCTGGCCTTCATGCTGCACGCCGAGCATGGAATGAACGCATCGACATTCAGCGCGCGGGTCACCATCGCGACGTTGAGCGACATGTATTCAGCCATCACCGCCGCCGTCGGGACGCTTAAGGGGCCTTTGCACGGTGGCGCCAACGAAGGGGTCATTCACATGCTGAAGGAGATCGGTGACGAATCGAACGTCGAGCCGTATATCGAGGCGAAGCTTGCGCAAAAGGAAAAAATCATGGGGATCGGGCACCGCATCTACCGAACCCTGGACCCGCGGGCACCCCACTTGCGGGACATGGCGGTAAAATTGACCAACCAGTTGGGAGAACCGAAATGGATTCGCATGAGCGAGCGCATTGCCGCGATCATGAAAGAGCGCAAGAAACTGAACGCCAATGTCGATTTTTATTCGGCGACGGTTTACTACTCGCTGGGCATTCCCACCGACCTATTTACGCCGGTTTTTGCAATCGCCCGCACTGCGGGATGGACAGCCCAGGTGCTAGAGCAACTCGAGGACAACCGCCTTTATCGTCCGCTCAGCGACTACATCGGACCGGCCGGGCCGCTCGAAGTCACGCCCATTGACAAGCGTTAGGCAGACGGGCCGGCATTTCCGGGCCATAGTGCGCGATGATCCTTTCCGACAGCGAGATACGCGCCGCCATGAAGGCGGGCCACATTGTCATCGAGCCGTTCGATTCCAGGGCTTTGGGATCGAACAGTTATGACGTGCATCTCTCGCCCCATCTTGCCGCCTATGAAGATGAAATCCTCGATGCCCGGCGGCACAATCAAGTGAGGCATTTCGACATCCCGCCGGAAGGTTACGTCCTCCTCCCGCAGCGCACGTATCTGGGGTCCACGATCGAATACACCGAGACGCACCGGCACGTCCCGTTTCTCGAGGGAAAGTCGAGCGTGGGCAGGCTCGGAATCGATATCCACGCGACTGCCGGCAAGGGCGATGTCGGCTTCTGCAATCACTGGACTTTGGAAATGTCAGTGGCGCAGCCAGTACGGGTCTACGTCCGCATGCCGATAGCCCAGCTCATTTATTTTGAGATTAAAGGAAGCGTCAAAATTCCCTATCACCGCAAAAAATCCGCCAAATACAACATTCGCAGTGCCCGCCCCGTCGAGTCGATGATGTGGAAGAACAGATGGTGAGCGCGGCAACGGTTGGAGACGGTGCGCCCTCGCAGTGCCGCCGATAGAAAACTTTCTGGTGAGGCGAGAGTCAGTCGAGCCGGAAGTGAAAAGCTCACTGCGCCCGCACATCGACCCCGGGATCGTCACGGAGTCGAAGCCCGCCGGTTGAACGCGAGCCGGGCGGACGCCTTGAGGAGGCCGGACGCGGTGCTGGGGTCGGGCGCGAGGCCGCCACACGGCGGCCGCCTTCGTTTTCCCGAGGGGGCGAGAGAGTCGCCGGGGCGCCATCTTTCAAGAAATCGACCGCCGAGAAGCACCAGACCACCAATTTGGCTGCTTCCGAGCTGCCGGGAGTAAACCTCGATGAAGCGGATTTCCAGCGAAGGCCAGCCTCGCCACGAACCTCGACTGGCGCGCCGAACTCGCGGGCCAATTGATCGGGCAGGCCAGCTTTGGGTTCTCCCTTGAAACCGCGAGGAAGGTTTGGGAAATGGTAGACCAGCCCGTTGGCGTCGCAAACCAGGACAATGGGTGCGGTTCCGGGCATTGGAGCGGGCAGGGCAGCGATGCCTTTTCCGCTCTTGGTTCCGACGGTGCGTGCGCGAAGGGATTGCCCCGCAGCGGTGATCGTGTCGGTGCTGGACGTTATGGATTTGTCCCGCGCAATGGTTTTGGCGGAACGCTTCAGTTCTTTGTAGAGGCGCCGGGCGGCCAGCTCAGCGGCGCGGGGCGACCAATTGAAGTCGAGCTTGGGAAAGGCGTCCCCGTATCCGTCAGAGCGACTTCCGCGCAGCTCCTTTGTCATGTCCACGACTCGAACGCCGCTGCGTTTCAAGTCGCTGTAAAGCGATTGCAGATAGGAGTCGAAACGGCCGTCTTTAACCGCGCGCGCACCAGGAAGACGATCTGGATAGACCATTTCCTTCGGCGGCACTGGCACCAAAACAAACTCAGCACCCGCCGCCTTGAGCCGGGCAGCGTAGGCGGAGATCGTGCCCACCAGCATGCGGTGGCGTATGGATTGCGCGGTACGATTGGCGCCAACCTCTCGCAGGCTGTCCCTGGAAAAGAGGAAGCCTTTACGGCCTTCAACCGCCGGTCTTTCAGTCTCCGCTGCAGCACGGCACGCAAGGATGAATTCCGCTTCGCCTTTCGGCAGCCCCGCTAACGCTGCGCTATCCGATGGCGCGGGCGATGCCGGCGGCACCTCCTCCTGCGCGGCTGTTAGAGCGTCCGGTCCCAAATCTGAATTTTCGGGCTTCGTGTGGGGTGCCGCAGTCAGTCCTGATTGTGATGGGACCACCGCGGCTTCATCAGGTTTGGCGGCCTTGTCTTCTTTCGTGGGTGGAAACAGCTGACACGCTGTGAGCCCCGCGACGAGGAGGGACGCGAGGCTGAACAATCCGGGGCGGGCAAAAGCGCGCATCATTCTTCCTTCTTAGCACGAAGGCCGGAGGCAGCGCAATTGAGACTTGGCAGAGATCCCATTTCCCTCGCCCCCACCGCCGCCATCATTCGCAACGATTCAGCAGCTGCCCGAACATTGTGGACGCGAAAGATCGACCCTCCCCGCAGATGGCCGCTGACGATGCACGCCACCGTTGCCGGGTCTCGTTCGCAAGGATCGGAGACCCCGAGAACGTCATTAATCACTGACTTGCGCGAAGCCGGCAGCAAAATCGGCCGTGCGAATCGGCCAAAGCGCTCGAGCTCGAAATAAACCCTCAGGTTGTCCTCGCGCTGCTTGGCAAATCCAATGCCGGTGTCGAGTATGATCTGCCCGCGGTGAATGCCGGCGCCAACCGCCAGGGCAATTTTTTGCTCGAAGAAATGCTCGAGCTCCGCGCCCACATCGTCATAGCAGGCATCTGTGCGGGGCTGTTTCGGAGGGCCTAACGTGTGCATGATGACGAGCGCGGCACCGTGCCGCGCGCAGAGCCGGGCGTTGCGATCGTCCGGCAAGCCCCCCATGTCGTTGAGGATGTCGGCGCTCGAGGGGAGTATCTCTTCAATGACCTCCGGCCGCCAGGTGTTGACGGAAAGGAGCGTCGGGAAAAGCTGATCGCGCCAGCGCGGCTTCATTCGCGCACTTTCGAGTCGGAATCGTTCGATGAATCCGCTGAGCCGGCGAATTTCCTCGGAAACCGATATCGCACCCCGGTTTGTTCGGGCGCTCTCGGCGCCGACGTCGATAATATCCGCTCCATCCGCAACCTGCCGCGCCGCTATTTCCGCAGCCGACGCGAAGTCGAGTGTGCCGTCGCCGCTGAATGAGTCGTCATTCACATTGACGATGCCCATCACCAGCGAGCGCGAGCAGTCGATTGGACGGCCTCTCGACAAAAACAGCGCCCCGTCTATTTCCGATGCGGTCATTTCATCAGCAGATGGCAGCGGCAAACATACCTGCGGCGAGACGATTAATAGCTCCTGGCAAAAACGACGCGCCTGGCGCTTGGTTGGTCGGTGAGAAAACATTTGCCGTCTTCGGCAAAATGGTCGCCGCGGGGGATGCAACGGATGGTGACCTTGAGCTGTTCGCGCAATCGGTCTTCGTCGTCGTTCGAACCGGCCCAATGACAGAGTGCGAACCCGCCCGTGGCGGCGGACTCATCGCCCGCGGCGAAGAATTCACGGAACTCCTCCTCGCTGTTGATTTTCGTTGTATGCGCATCGCGGAAGGCGGTCGCGCGCTCGAGCAAATGGTCCTGAATCGATTGCAGCAGGGCGGGCGCCTGCGCGACGAATTCGGCACTTTGCGGAAATGTCTTTTCCTTCGAGCTTCGGTCCCGCCGGGCAACCGCGACCGTGCCCTTTTCGATATCGCGCGGCCCGATCTCGACGCGCACGGGCACCCCCTTTTTTATCCATTCCCAGTTTTTCGTGCCACCGGGCAGGTCCCGCGCATCGATCTCGACTTCGATGGGCGCGCCGTGAAAGGCTTTTTCGCGCAACTGTGCAGCCAGGGCGCGTGCTTCCGCGATCACCGCCTCGCTCGTTCCGGCTTTCGGGGTGACGGGAAGGATCATGATCTGCGTCGGAGCGACCCGAGGCGGCAGGACGGCCCCGTCGTCGTCACCGTGCATCATCAGCAAGGTGCCGATGAGACGCGTGGTCACACCCCAACTGGTTGTCCAGGCCAGTTGACGTGTGCCATCCCTCCCGGTGAATTCGATGCCGGCAGCTTTGGCGAAATTCTGCCCGAGGAAATGACTGGTCCCAGCCTGGATGGCCTTGCGATCCTGCACCATTGCCTCGATGGAGAGCGTTTGCACCGCGCCAGGAAAGCGCTCATTCGCCGTCTTTTCACCACTGATAACGGGCAGGGCGAGGTGGTCTCGCGCGAACGTTTGGTAGACACCTAACATTGTTTCAGCCTCGGCCCTGGCCTCGTGCTCGGTTTCGTGCGCGGTGTGGCCTTCCTGCCAGAGAAACTCAGTGGTGCGCAGGAAAAGTCGCGGGCGCATTTCCCAGCGAACCACGTTGGCCCATTGGTTGATAAGAATCGGCAAATCGCGGTAGCTCTGCACCCACCTGGCATAAGCCGCCCCGATGATCGTTTCCGAGGTCGGGCGCACGACAAGCGGCTCTGCGAGTCGCGCTCCAGGTGCCGGCACCAGGCGGCCTTCACCATCAACTTCAAGGCGGTGATGAGTGACGACGGCACATTCCTTGGCGAATCCCTGAACGTGCGCGGCTTCCTTTTCGAGATAACTCAGCGGGATGAAGAGCGGGAAATAGGCATTTCTGTGCCCCGTCTCTTTAATCATCCGATCCAGTTGGCGCTGGATATTTTCCCACAGCCCGTAGCCCCACGGTTTGATCACCATGCAGCCGCGAACTTCGGAGTTCTCCGCCAGCTCGGCGGCTTTGATCAGCTGCTGATACCATTCCGGAAAATCTTCCGCACGGGTGGGCGTGATGGCGCTCTGGCTCATTGTGCAAAAGTATCTGGCTCGAAGTTGATGGTTGATTGGCCGATAAAACCGGAAGCAGTGGCGCATCCAGTCTCCGCCTCCGTGTTTTCAACGGCGCAATCGCAAGCTGAAGGATTGGAGGCAATCCCTCACTCTCAACTCCAGTTTTGCCTCCTCATGTAAGCTTGATAGGGCAGAACGGGTTGCCAACCGCGCATCCACGCCACAGCTACGGCAGAACACTGGCCACCGGGCCGGGCGTATTGGTGACGCCCGCCTGGTCCATCGCGTTCGACATTACATTGAACCGCGACTCGAGGTTATTCACCTGCTGGCCCAGCGACTGCAATTTTTTCGAAAGCTCTTCGTTCGATTCCGAGAGCGAATTCTTCTCGACCGCCAGGGCATTGCGTTCGTCGGCCAACTGCGCGATGCGTTTCTGCTGAGTTTCAGTTTCCAGGGTCAACTCCCCAAGGCGGCGCGTCATCTCTCCCAGTTCGCGCACGAGGTCTGCATTCGCGTTCTTCAAGGCGGTCTTGTCGTCGCTCAGATTTTTGATGCTGCTCTTATCCTCCTGGCCGCCCTGCATCAGATCGCTCACTTTTTTGTTCAATTCGGCAACGTGCGCCGTGAGCTTGTCCCGCGCCGCCATCAGCTCCTTCTTCTCATGATCCAAGGCAGCGATGGCCTTCTCCTTTTCGGCCACTGTTCCCTGCATGGTTTTGTTCTGTGCCGCCAGTGTGTCGACCTGCGTCTTGAGAGCCTGTGCCTGACCGGTGAGTTGCTCTCGAGCCTTGTTCAAGCCCGTGCCTTCCTCCCGCATCGAAGCCAGCGTGCGGTTCATCGACTCGATGGTTGTCTGCAACGCCCCGATGTGCTCCCCCTGTTCGGAGGTTTTGCCTCGGGTGGCCTCGAGCTGGTTCTCAAATTGCGCGCGCACCGCCTCGACCTCGGCGATTTTCTCCTGCTGGTGCCGTGCTCGATCATGCAAAGCCGCGAGATCTGACTTCAACACGTCGCGTTCCCGCTCGACGACGATCAGTTGCGATTTGGTGTTGCCAGCGGCGGTATAAAGCCCCGAAATGTCGCGCTTCAAGCTGTCCCGCTCCCGCTCGAGCAAGGCGACATGATCGAGCGCTGCCTTGTGCTCCTTCTTCGCTGCCGCCAGCTCGGCATCAATTTTCGCCACTTGCTGATTTAATCCGGTCACCCGCACTTTCTCCTGACCCAGGTCCGCCTCGGTTTTGGATAGTATGCGGGCCGTTTCCTCAAGCTTTACAGTAAGCGTCAGCGACCTCTGGCGAAAACGGTCGCGCTCTTCGGCTACGTTTTGCTTTTCCCTTTCAATCCCCGTTTTCAATCGGGTGACCTGCACCCATTTCGCGCGAAAATCGTCCCGCTGAGACAGGGCGATGCCCAACGCGGTCATTAAACCAAGAAAAATGAGCAACGCCAGCGCCGGGCGAAGCAGCGAATGTGATCCGGAAGAACTCATGGCCATAGGTTAAGAGCGGATAAATAGCATCGGTTCGTTACGTCAATTCTCGGACTTCGTCATCAGATTTCTCAGCCCCATCACAAAGACTGCACCAACAGACGCAGGCCGGAATTTCCGTGATTTTAAGATAGCTTAAAATTTAAAACAACTAAAGTTTTCGGTTTTTGTGCACGCAGCCGAACTAAATTACAACTTCGCTCACAAACATCAATCGCGGCGGCATCCATGCGGAGTGTCGAACCGTTTTTTACAGTGACAGCGCTGCCAGAAGTGCGCTGTTGTCTTAAACCTTGAGCGGTGGCGGCGCCCGTCGCTGTCGTTTCTCGGACCCGCGGCGCCGTCGCCAGAGACCACATGGTCCAGGGAGGGGCGGCGGCGCCTGCGTGGTTCCCCTTTGCCGGCGTGCTGGTATTTTTTTGGCGGGACAGGTCGTTACGGCAGCAGGTGGCGGGAAAGGCGGCGGAAGAAAATTCGATTGTCGTCGAAGATTAAGGACACACCTTGCGGGCCATGAAGGCACTGCGCGTTAGCGGTGAATCGAAAGTGGACCTTTCCCGTTGGGATGCGGACGATACCAGTGCTCTGCCCGGCTTGAGCAAGGATTCCTGCGGGCCGCGGCTCGATGCGGTGCGACAGGAGTTGCGAGAACTCCAGGGTGTGCTCATGGCTGAGCGAAAGCATAAGGTGCTAATCGTGCTGCAGGCCATGGATGCTGGCGGAAAGGACGGGACGGTGCGGAATGCTTTTTTCGGCCTCAACCCGCATGGACTCTGTGTAGCCGCTTTTAAAGCGCCTACGCCCGTCGAGCTCGATCACGACTTTCTGTGGCGGGTTCACCAGAGGGCTCCGGGGCGCGGAGAAATGGCGATTTTTAATCGCAGTCACTACGAGGACATCGTGGCAGTCCGGGTCAAGCGACTGGCGCCCAAGGAGGTCTGGGAGAGACGATACGAACACGTCATCAACTTTGAAAAGCTTCTTTACGACGAAGGAACGCTCATATTGAAGTTTTTCCTGCACATTGACCAGGCGGAACAGAAGAAGCGTTTGGAAGGGCGTCTGAAAGACCCGACCAAGCTCTGGAAGATCGACCCCCATGACCTGCGGGATCGACAACGCTGGGGTGAATTTAGCCGGGCCTACGAAGAAGTTTTGCAGCGCACCAGCACTGGCTTTGCGCCTTGGTTTATCATTCCCGCAAATAAAAAATGGTTCCGCAATCTGGTGGTGGCGACCATTGTCAGGGACGGGCTGGCCGAGCTTAAGATGGAGTTTCCCGCTCTGCACCCGGAGCTGGCGGGGGTGAATTCGGTGTGACGGAATTGGCACCGTGTGCTGGCGGTTTTTTCTACCCAGGCCGCCGGCGTCGTTTAGGCTCCCCGCGTCATGGGTAAAAAGAAGAAGGCGAAGCGCCAGGTGGAATCGCCGGGTCCAGTGGCAGTCATCCATTTGGGCGCCAACGCCATCTCGTTGCTCGTTGGCGAACCCGATGCGCACGGCGAGCTCCGGCCGATCGAGCTGCTCAGCCAGCCCGTGGCCCTGGCCCAGGAGGTGTTTCGGCATGGAATCGTAAGTGTCGAAGCCATGGAGCAGGCGGTCGCGGTTCTGCAATCCCACGAACAGGCGATGCGGGAATTCGGAGTGGTGGGCCCGCCCGCGCGAATCGTGGCGACCAATATCCTCCTGGAAGCTGAAAATCAAGACACGCTGCTCAACCGCATTCAGATGACGCTCGGCTGGGAGGCGGAACTGCTTGATGACGGAGAAATGACGCGGCTCATTTACCTGGCCACCCGGCGGCTGCTCAGGCGCCATCGTAAATTTCTGCAAAAAGGAACGGTTGTGACGCACATAGGCCCGGGAAACACGCGGGCGCTTTTTTTCGAAAACGGCGGCGTGCGCGAATACCACCGTTACCCGCTGGGCATCGAGCGAACCCGCGAACAAGTCGAGCAGAGCCGAGGCGATCTCACCGTAACGCCGCGGATAATCAGCCAACACACCAGGAATGCCTTCGACCAGCTGGGGTATGATTTTCCCAAGGACGCGGTCAAGAGATTCGTCGCGCTCGGGCAGGAAATACAGACGTTGGGACGCCTGCTGGCGCGCTCGAGCGGCGGCGCGCGGGTGCTCGCGCGACGCAAACTGGCTCCGCTGATTGCTGAGATCGAGGAAAATGGCGTCGACCGCCTGGCCCGGCGGCTCCAGCTCGATTTTCGGACCGCCGACCTGGTGCTTTACGCCCTGCAATTGCACGTCGACCTCGCCGCGCAGTTCGAGGTTGATGAAATCACTGTGCCAGACGAGGAATTCGAGCAATCGTTGCTTGCGGAACTCGTCTCGCCAAGTTCAGCGCCCGACCAGTTCCAGCACGAGGTGGCTCAGGCCGCACTCAACCTCGGCGCCAAGTTTAAGATCGACACCGCGCACGCCCAGCATGTCGCTCGTTCGAGCGGCATTCTTTTCCAGGAGCTGGAAAAACTTCACGCGCTTGGGCGCCGGGAATCGCTCATTTTGACGGCCGCAGCGTTGCTGCACGAGACCGGCCATCTGATTGGCGCGCGCGACCACCATCTGCATTCCCGCTATATCATAGAGCACAATGAGGTATTCGGCCTCGATCAGGAAGATACCTTTCTCGCCTCATTGGTGGCGCGTTATCACCGCGGCGCTTCGCCCTCGACCGAGCACCCCGAGTACCGATTGCTCGAGCGTTCGCAACGGCTCGTGGTTTCGAAGCTGGCCGCGCTTCTGCGCGTGGCGGACGCCCTGGACCGGGGCCGCGGGCATCGGGTGGCCATTCGGCGGGTCGAGCGTCAAGGCCGGCAGCTCGTTTTGGAACTTGAAGGCCTGAAGGATGAATCCGCGGTCCAGTTGGCCATGAACGCCAAGGCCGGACTTTTCACCAGCCTCTTCGGACTCGACGTCGTGCTCAAGGTTGCTTCCCGCACCGCCTCCTAGTGACATGCCAGCCCCACACGATCCGCCATTTTTTAATCGCGAACTGAGCTGGTTGGAATTCGATCATCGTGTGCTCGCTGAAGCCGAACGATCCGAACTTCCGCTGCTCGAGCGCCTGAGGTTTCTCGCCATCACCGCCTCGAATCTCGATGAGTTTTTCATGGTGCGGGTGGGCGGGCTCCAGGGGCTGGCCCGTTCGAGAAAGCGCGGGAGCGATCCGGCGGGCTTGACGCTGCCCAGCCAACTGCGGCGCATCCGCCAGCGCGTGGGAAAATTTCTCGCGGCGCAGTCCTCGCTGCTGGTGGGAGAGTTGTTTCCGGCATTGCGGCAGGAAGGCATTCGCCAGCTCCGGGTCAGCGAGCTTTCGCCTGCACAACGACGGCATATCGAGGACATTTTTGCCGACACGATCTTCCCGGTGCTCACGGCCGTGGCGGTCGACGCAGAGGCCGTCTCGCCGCCCCAATTGCCAGGCCTTCGTCTGGCCATCGCGTGTCAGGTCGTGCCTGCCGGGGGACCGCTCCGGCATGCGGTCGTTGTGCTTCCGCACAACATTCCGCGGTTCATTCCCCTGCCGGAAGTTGACGAGGAAAGCTGGGCTTGTGTCGCAATCGAGGACGTAGTGACGGAACATCTGAGCGCGTTTTTTCCCGGAGAGGAAGTGAAAGCGAGCGGCCTGTTTCGGCTGACGCGCAACGGCGACATTCCCGTCGACGACGACGACGTCCTGGATCTGGCGCAGGAGATGGAGGAAATGATCGAGGCCCGCCAGCAGGGTGACACCGTGCGCCTCGAAGTGGCAGCCGGCCTGCCCACCAGCCTGTTGCGCTTTCTGAGGAAGATCACGGGCGCCACTCCAGACTCGATTTATGCCGTTCACGGCCCACTGGACCTGGCCAGCTACATGGCCTGGACGCGCCTTCCCGGTTTCGAGCATTTGCTGCCCAGGCCATGGCCGCCACAACCGTCTCCAAGTCTGGACGAGTCGGAGAGCATCTTTGACACCCTCGACCGGGAAGACGTCCTGCTTCACCATCCGTTTGAACATTTTGAACCAGTCGTTCGCTTCGTTCAGGCGGCGGCTGAGGATCCCGGCGTGCTGGCGATTAAACAGTTCCTCTATCGCACCGGCCAGCGCAGCCGCATCGTCAGTGCGCTCATTCAAGCGGCCGAAAACGGCAAGCATGTGACGGCGCTCGTCGAATTGAAGGCGCGTTTCGATGAGGAGCGCAATCTCGAGCGCGCCGAAGAATTGCGCCGCGCCGGGGCCCAGATCATTTATGGCGTCCGCGGCCTCAAGTCGCATGCCAAAATCTGTCTGGTCATGCGCCAGAAGTCTGGGCGATTGCGCCGGTATGCGCACTTTGGCACCGGCAACTACAACGAGATGACAGCGCGCCTTTATACCGACATCAGCTACTTCACCGCGCGAGAAGACCTCTGCGCTGACGCGTCCGCATTTTTCAATGCCGTCACTGCACGCACCCAGCAAATGCGCCTCCTGCGCCTCGCCGCCGCTCCGCTCACGCTGCGTGATTACCTCGCCGACCTAATCGCGGCCGAAGAGGCCCGCGCGGCCGAGGGGTATCCCGCAAAAATATGGGCGCGCCTCAACAGCCTTCAGGATCCCGCCCTCATCCAGTCACTGTACCGCGCGTCGCGCGCTGGTGTGGATATACGCCTGAATGTCCGCGGGGTTTGCTGCCTTCGTCCGGGAGTACCGGGGCTAAGCGAACACATCCGCGTGGTCAGCATCATCGATCGATTGCTCGAACATTCACGGGTTTTCTATTTCCACAACGGTGGCACGCCCCGGCTTTTCATCTCGAGCGCCGATTGGATGACGCGCAACCTTGACAAACGTATCGAGCTGCTGGTGCCCATCGAGGACCAGGCGGCGCGCAGCCGGCTCATCGGCATTCTTAAGACAGCCTTCAAAGATAACACGCATGCCTGGCGTCTGCAGTCGAACGGCGAGTATGTTCGACTCAAGCCGGAACGAAAAAGCAGCGCCATCCGTTCGCAGGAGGAGTTTTTCGGCGAAGCGAGACGCGCTGCCCCTCGCAGACGCGCCGGGGCCAGTAAGGGCTTTCAGCCGCACCGGCCGGCTGAAGGGTAACGGCGTCCAGCGGGCCTGTTTACGCTTCCGGCGCCGAATCGGCGGGTCGAAGCCGATCCAGCGCCGCCTCAATGGCCCTTCTCATTTCCGAATTGTATTCAGGCGGCAAGGGATTGCTCTCGATGGCTCGAAAAGCCTCCGGGACCGTGAACCATTTCGGGTCCCGTCCCGCTTCGGCCTCACCACTGAGCTCTTTCACGTGCAGAAGGTAGGCAGCCACGGGCTGCTCGTGCCCCGGCTCTGAGGGAGTGGTTCCGGCCCAATGACGAAAGATCGCCAGCAGTTTGGGATCGACTTGCCCGGAAACTCCGGCTTCTTCCCTGGCTTCACGCGCAGCAGCGGCCCCAGGGCTGGCATCGCTGGGCTCGACACCACCTTTCGGAAACGTCCAGCGATTGCCCGTGCGGCTGCGCACCAGGAGAAACTCGATGGAATCCCAGCTCTCCCGGTAACAAATCGCCGCCGCTTTCTGCTTCGCGGCCATCGTGGATCATCGTCCGTCCTGCCATTAGCTCAACCCCTTCCACATTCCAGCCGATGCTGGGTATTATGGTGAGATTGAATCCCACCGCCGATTCGTTCAACCCCTCGCCCACTGGGTGACGTTTTCGCCACCAACGTAATGTTTTTACGCCGAGGGTGCAGTACTCCACGGCGTTCTGGTCATGGAATTCCCTAATCACCAGTCGTTGCCAAAGGGGCAATCACCTGATTTATTGGAGAGCCCCCAATCTGGGAAATCGTATCCGCCCGCTCTTCTCCATGAAACACCTCTTCCACGCGCCTTATGGTTCGAGCGCCGCGAAATTAGCCCTGCCCCTGGCAGCCGTGATCGCCTGCTCGGCCGTCAACATTTTTGCCCTGCCGGCCGCAGCTCCCGCCGCCGCTGATCCCGCCAGTCAAAATATTGACCGCCTGGTCGAAGAAGGCTTGGTTAAAGCGGGCCTCAAACCAAACCCACCCGCCAGTGACGAGATTTTTGTAAGGAGGATTCATCTCGATATCATCGGCCGCATCCCGACCGCACAGGAAGCCGCGGATTTCCTTAATAGCAAAGCACCCGACAAACGCAGCAAGCTCATCGATCAATTGCTGATGTCAGAGGGCTACGTGAGCCACTTTTATAACTTTTGGGCGGACATCCTGCGCGTCAAATCCAACCCCAATGAAGGTGGCCAGGAAGGGTCCGGGGATGCCTACGCGGCATGGCTTAAAGGCGAACTGCGCAAAAACACCCCTTACAACAAGCTCGTTTATCAGATGCTGACCGCCAACGGCTACATCTGGGACAACGGAGCCGTCGGCTATTACATGCGGGATGCCGGCATGCCGCTCGATAACATGGCCAACACCTGTCAGATCTTCCTGGGAACCCGAGTCGCTTGTGCCCAGTGCCACGACCATCCCTTCGATGAGTACCATCAGCGCGATTTTTATGAAATGGCCGCCTACACCACCGGCGTGAATACCCGGGTCCAGCCCAGGGATATCATTTCCGAAGCGACCGGGAAAAAGGTCGGGAAACGTGCCGCCGAAAAACTGGTTCAGCCAGGCGTCGCCCAGGAGCTGGAAAAGTTGCTCGAACCGTTGAGTTACGGTGTCAGAGGCAATCCCAAGGCTGAGCAAAAACTGCCGGATGACTACCGGGGCGATCCTAAGAATCCCAATCCCCGCGAAGGCAAGCCCGGTGAGATCGTGAAAGCGGTGCCCGTTTTCGGCAAGCGGTCAGAGATCAAGACGAACAAACACATCCTCGAGAATTACGCGGGTTGGATGACCAGCCCCGAGAATCAAACCTTCACGGTAATTATCGCGAACCGTCTTTGGAAGCAGGCGATGGGTCTCGGTTTGATCGAGCCCGTGGATGACATCAAAAAAGTTGATCTCGACAAACACACCGGCGACGCCAGCAAGCTGGCTTCCAATCCTGCTCTCATGTCGTTTCTCACCCAGCACATGAAGTCGTGCAACTACGACATGAAGAGGTTTCTGCGCACCATTTACAATACCCGGGCCTACCAGCGCGAAGCTACCACGGGCGACATCGCCTCCATCGAGGAATACAAATTCCCGGGTCCGGTATTAAGGCGCCTGACCTCTGAACAACTGTGGGACTCGATGGTCACTTTCGTCATCCCCTACCCCGATCTCCGCCGCGGATCGTTGGCTTATACCGGGCAGATGAGCAAGATGAAGGCCGAAGCCGATAAATTGCAAGACGAGTGGGGCGGCAACGCCAAGGCACTGCTTGATCTCGCCACCGGTCGAGCGAAGGTCGAGGCTGACTTTGACAAGCAAGTCGAGCCTGCCCGAAAAAAAATGGCCGACGCCCGCGCGAAAAATGACAAGAAAGCACTCGAAACCGCGCAGGCGGAGGTCGAAAGAATCGAAGCCCTGCGCTTTGACGCCCGCAAAAAAGTAGCGGACGAGCAGAAGTCGAAGACTTCGAAGATGGCTTCCACAGCGGGTCTTTTCTCGCAGAAGAAGCCAGTCGCCATGACGACGATGGAAACCGACAAGATGATGAAGAAAGAAACGGCAGTCGAGACGACCCCAAGTGCCGCGGATGACAAATGGCAGGGCTTTGGAAACGAGTGGGTGCGCGCTTCGGAGTTGCCTTCGCCGGCGCCGGGCGGCCATTTCCTTCGGGAGTTCGGACAATCAGACCGCGACATTATCCAAAACAGCACGCGCGACTCCTCAGTGACGCAGGCATTGCTCATGTTAAACGGCTCACTCTTCAATCAGGTGACCGCAAACAATACGCAACTCGGCCAGGCGCTCTCTGCCGCCAGGACTCCCGATGAAAAACGTGATCAGCTCTACCTGACCATCCTTTCGCGTTTGCCCAACGACCGGGAAAAAGCCCTCGTCGCCAAACAACTGCAACAAGACGGCAACGCTTCCGGCTTCAAAAAAATCGCCTGGGCCCTCCTGAACACTCGCGAATTCTCCTTCCTCCAATAACCGTAACTGTCGATTCGTCAGACCCTGCACGAACCACCTGCCACTTAATCGCCGCCATGAAAGACCTCATCATCAAAGCTGACGAACTGGGCCGCCGCCAGTTCATCGCGCACACTGCAAAAACGTTCCTGGGCGTCACGGTGTTCACTCCGTTGCTCGCCCGCGCGGCTCTTCCCCCCAAAGGCAACCAGTGGGACAATGATCCCAAGAAGAAATCAGCCGGCGGCACGCCGATGCGCAAGCCGACCGCCCGCAACGTCATCTTCCTCTACATGTCGGGGGGCATGACCCACCTGGACACATTTGATCCAAAGTCGGGCGAAGTGGCCGGACCGGTCAAGCCTCTCGAGACCAACGTCGACGGCATCCAGCTTTCCCAGTACCTGCCGGCGCTGGCCAAGAAAATGGACAAGATTTCGCTCGTCCGCTCGCTGAGCACAACTCAGGGCGCCCACGAACAAGGCAACTACTACATGCATACCAGTTACACCATGCGGGGAACGATTGCCCACCCGGGTCTGGGAGCGTGGATTCAACGACACGAAGGGCGCACCAATCGCACCCTTCCCGGCAGCGTGCGCATCGGCGGAGGCGCCGCAGGTGGAGGCGCCGGTTTCATGGAGTCGCGCTATGCGCCATTGGTGCTCGGAAGCGCCAACGAGGGCGTCAAGAATAGTCGCATGACGGTCAGTGAAAAGGAATTCAACGACCGGCTTATGCTCGCACAGCAGTTCGATGAATCGTTCCATCAAAAATACAATCAAAAGAACGTCCGCGCTTACAAGGACATGTACGACGATGCCTTGCGCCTGATGCGCAGTGAGGACCTCAAAGCGTTTAATATCGGGATGGAACCCAGCGCCGTTCGGGAAGCTTACGGCAACAACGGCTTCGGTCAGGGCTGTCTGCTCGCCCGTCGCCTCGTCGAAAATGACGTTCGTTTTGTCGAAGTCACACTCGGCGGCTGGGACACTCACGCCAATAACTTCACTTCAGTGGAACGCCTCACCGCCTCGCTTGATCAGGCGCTCTCGACTCTGCTGACTGATCTCGATCGGCGCGGATTGCTCGAAGAAACTGTGGTTGCGCTGTGCACTGAGTTTGGGCGCACTCCTGTTATCAACGAAGACGACGGGCGCGACCACTTTCCGAAAGCTTTCTCGGGTCTTCTCGCCGGTGGCGGGATTCGGGGCGGCTATGCCTACGGCAAAACCGATGAACGCGGCGACAATGTGATCGAGGGCAAGATTCGGCCGGAGGATTTCAATGCCACCATTGCCTACGCCTTGGGGCTGCCGCTCGACCAAATCGTTTACTCGCCCTCGAAGCGCCCATTTACCGTTGCTGACAAAGGTCGTCCAATTACGGAACTCTTTGCCTAAGCCGCGCAGCTTCATATGATCCTCTGCGGGCAGCGAAAACTAACGCTGCTTGGCCTTCTGTCGGCGGTGCTTGGTGCGCCGCCGACTTATTCTTGGGCCGAGACCTCACCCGCTGCCGCAGCCGCCCTAAATGGCGCGGATGTGATGACTGGCCACGCCTTCAATGTTCTGCTCTATCTGCCCGTAGGCCTGGTTCTCGCGGCGGTCATTTTGGAGGTTTTCGCGCAATGGAAAGGCAACCGGGACGTCGAGCCGGGCATTCTTTTCCTCCTTTTTGTGAGCGCTGGAGCAGCGGTAGTTACCCCGCTGCTTGCGCTCGCCTTCGCGACCGTAGGCCGTGAGTCTGGCGAGCTCACCGCATTCTGCTATTGGATGGGTGTCGTCGTCGCGTTCATCGCAGCAGCGTTCTGGCTGAAACGAAAATGCCGCGATCAAAAGCTTTTTGCCCTCACCCCGCCTCCCCACCTCACTGGCAAGGTCGCGTTCCCTCGAACACCAATCCAGAAAACCGTGATCGTGGGCTATCGCATTGTTTTGATTCTAGCCCTCCTGGCCGCCATGGCCGGTGTCAGTGAAATGCCACTAGGGAATGTTCCGTTGAAGTCGCTCGCTTCAGCCATCCGCTCAGTGGCCGAACCGTCGTCCGCCCCACCACCCGCGATCGCCAGGAATTCCGGTGCCGACCTGGCGCCGAGTGCGTCCGCACCAATCCCGGCGCCTGCACCGGTTGTCCCGAGTCTTGCCGAACTCATCGATCAACGGCCATCCACCGCGTCCAATTCGTCAGGCGCGGACCCGCTCGTTGCCGCCGCCTCGAGATCGATTGAAGGCCAACCCGCACCGGCTGAGGTTAGCGCTGCGAAAGACGCCTCCATCACCGCCAGCGCCAATACCACGCCACCCGAACCACCCGAGCCCTCGCCAGCCGCAACGACCGAACCCCCCCCTTCACCGGCGTTGCCAGCGAAAACGCCAGCTCCACCGTCAGATTCCCCGCCAGCCACCACGCCCACCGTGGCCAGAGTTCCTCTCGACAAGAGTTTTTTCCCTACCAAGATCAAACCAATCATCGATTCGAAATGTGTCTCCTGCCACGGCTCCTCGAAACAGAAGGGCGATCTGCGGCTCGATAGCATTGAGGCCATCAAAAAAGGGTCCGGCAATCCCATCATTGTGCCGGGCAATCCGGATGCCAGCGAGCTTTTTACCAGGCTGACTTCACCCGACGAAGATGAAGTCATGCCTCCCAAGGAAAAAGGAGGACCTCTCCCCGCGCCTCAAATCGATCTCTTCAAAAAATGGATTCTCGCGGGCGCCGATTTTGGCGACGGCAGCTCCATTACCGCGTTAAGCACTCCGGCTCGGCCCGGGGGCAAGGTGGAAGAGGAACTCAGTCAAAAGCTGCCGCCACCCGATGCGGCACTCTTGGCGCGATTGACCCAGGCTGGGGTCGTCGTGCGACCGCTCTCCGCTAACGGCGCGGTCCTGGATCTTAACTTCAGTCACTCCGACCTTCCTCAGGTCAGCCTGGCAGACCTCAGCCCGATCGCCAAAAATGTTTACGCACTCGATCTGACTAGAACCAAGCTTCGCGACGAAGCGCTGGCTCCAATCACTCAAATGAGCAGCCTGCGCCGCTTGCAATTGAATCGCAACCCGATCACCGATGCCGGCCTCGTCCATCTGAAAGGGCTCAGCGAACTCGAATCGCTCAACCTTTACGAAACCGAAGTCACAGACGCTGGACTCGATCAACTCATTGGCTTGAAAAAGCTGCAAAAACTTTTCCTCTATAACACCAAGTGCACTTCGGCCGGCGCTGACAAATTAAAATCGCAGATTCCAGGGGTGGTAATCAATTTGGGGAGCTAGGTGCTGCGTTGCCGCGCAGACCAAATGCACGGAGAGGGATTCGAACCCCCGGCCACCTGGGTGTAAACCAGGCGCTCTACCGCTGAGCTATCCGTGCCGCGAAGCCGAATTTTCCATTCGCCCCGCGATGGCGGCAAGCATTTTCGCGAACTGGTTATTCTAATTTTGTGCCTGCATTGACTGGGTTTACACAAGCCTCTCTCTTTCCCTGGCAGCCTCGGCTTCAGGGCGGGACGATGACCCCGGTCAGCGAAGTATGAGGACGATCAGGTCTGTCACGTAATTCAGAAGTCCGTCATAGGTTGAGAGATCGCGCGGCTCCGTGCGAGCAATAAGCTTTTTCCCAGGCGGTTGCAGTGTGTCAAGCTGCAGCCCTTCGAGTATCCGAGCGTCCAGGGAATCGCGCTCGGGTTTGGCGTGTTCGACCGTCAACCCGATAAATCGCCCCAGGTAATGAAGACCGGTGTTCAGCGTACGCAGCCGGCGGTTCTCGGCAGGAATGAGCGAACCCATCTCGCTGAGATATTCGGCCAGATTCTTAAGGTCGAACCGCGAAGTATGACCCCGAGTGTCAATATCGGCCGCGGCAGCTGGCTGCAATTCGGCGAGGGAAGCCACAATATGGTCCACCGAACTCCGCCAAAGATCCGGGTCCATCCAGATGTATGGATTGGAATTATTCGGCTCCGTGGGATGAGGCATGAGGCGGTTCTGAGGCAGGGCGGCGCCCAGATCACACAATTTGAGGCCGGCGGCGCCAGCACGTTGCAACGACTCTTCAAGAACCGGTTCCGCCTTCAACCCTACAAAAATGATCGCATCGGCCGTGAGGAGGCGCCCCTCCGTCGGCCCATTACGCTTCAACGCTGCCATCCCTGCTCCCTGCTCCAATAAACAACTTACTTCCGCGGCATCCCCGGCGATTTTCTTCACCAACTCTGCCACGATAGGCGTTGTAGCGACGACCGAAACTCTGCGAAATTTTGTGCTCTGGGTCCTTGCCTTCTGTCGGGCGGAGCGACGGCAAGCCGGTGCCCCCGCCGCGAGCAACAGAGTCGAAAGAAACAAGCGGCGCGTCGTCCGCCTAAAATCCTGAAGCAACAACCGGCGCACAGCCAGCCTATCTAGGCAGTCCTCCCCTTTTCAGCAAGCGTTTTGTGCTTATTCGTCACAGCCGGATCGCCGCTTCAGGCGCTCCTTGACAATATCCACGTGGTTGCGTTCGAGATGTTCTATCTACGCCTCCTTTCCACCGCTGAATTTCTTTTTCATCTTTATCGAAGGCCTCTCCAGTCGATAAGCGGGACGGGACAGAATGAAGACACCTGGGTCCCGCTCGGATCACACACCGCTTAAGCTTGCTTCGTGCCGCGGAGCGCATCAAGCAATCCGCGCATGTAGCCAACGGCGAAGAGACGGCCCAGCATGTGATATCCGGGCGTCGAGTTGTCCTCCCCGTCAAGGGTCGGGACATGGTCTGGCCTGACGGGGATATCGAGACCAGCTTCGAGGTAAGCGCGCATGGCCGCGGCCATGTCAGTCTGGCCGTTGTCGTGAAATGATTCTCGAAAATTCGGCACCCTGCCCACCACATCTCGAAAATGAACAAATCGTATGTGCGGGGCCAGGCGTCTGATGCCGGCGATAATATCTTCTCCGGCCGAAGCGAAAGTGCCCTGGCAAAAGCAGATCCCATTGGCAGGGCTGGGCACAAGTTCGGCCGCGCGTTCGCACTCCCCGATACCGGTAACGATGCGATCCTGGCCGCGAAAAGGCGATAGCGGCGGGTCATCCGGATGCAAAGCCAGGGCCACGCCGGCATCTTCGGCCACAGGGACGATTTCCCGCAAAAACGACTCGATATTCCTCCACAAAGCGGTGCTCGAGCTGGCAGGGAGCGAAGCGCCGCGAGCTTCGCCCGAGGGCAGCCGCGATGCGTCTTCCCTTTGGGCATCTGTGAGGTTGAATGCAGTGACCAGTGCTCCGCCACGCTCCGGCACGGCCAGCGCGGTCCGAGACCAGTCGTCGTCGGGCATCCAGTTGTAGCAGAGCGTCCGAACGCCTGCTCTGCCCATATTCGTAACGAGGGTCTTGAATCCCTCGATCTGTTCCCGGCACCGCGGTCCGTTGTGGACCAATTGATCGTGAGGCACTCCGCGTTCAATCACCGACAGGCGCAGCCCAAACGATTCAATGCGGTCGCGCAGCCTAAGCAATTCGCCGAGGTCAAGGCCCGGATAGGGCGCCACGATTTCCGCCGTCCCCACCTGAGCGGCAAGACGCAGATGGTGATCGCTGAGCGGCGTCAACATAAGTGCCAGGCGCATTGGGAAAATCAGAGAGTCAGAGAGTGAGTGACTTAGAGAGTGAGGACCACCTCTCCGTCAGTGAGTGAGTCGAGGTGCCGTAGTGAGCGCCGTGGCTCCGCCAAGCTGCAAAGGCCGGACCACAGACTCTCGGATTCATCACTCACTGACTCACTGACTTTTCTGCTGCCCTGGCTTCCTCGAGCTCCCGTTCCACTTCAACCAGCCGGTCCACTGACCACTTCAGCCGCTGGGCCAAAACCCGGCTCAAAAAACCGTAGAGGGCCGCATAATAGCTGGCATTCGTTTTTTCCGGCTTCAATTCATTGAGAAATTGCTGATCGATCGCCAGACACAAAGTCGGCGTCTTCGCGATCACCGACGCCACGCGTTTCTCGCCGCTCACCACCGCCATTTCCCCAAAAATCTCTCCGTTTTGATTGATCGTGACCAGCGGTTCACCGTCCCTGACTACTTCGATTTCGCCAGTGAGCAGGATGAAAATACGGGCATCTTTCTGCCCTTGCTCGATGATTCGATCGCCCGGATCACACTGAATAAAATAGCTGGAATAGAGGATGTCATTCAGTTGGCCATCAGTAAACGACTCGAAAAAGGGAACGTTCACCAAGAGGTCAGGCAGCTTTCCTTCTTCATGGATGTAAGCAAATTCTTTCATTTCCGGCCTTGGTTCGCGACTTTTTTACAGGTCATGGTTTGAAAAAACAACGCGAAACCGCTTCGACCCGAAGTTTCCCAGGGGTGCCGGCCAGCCATCTGCGGCAGGCGCCTGCGCTCGAATGGGGGACTTGGAGTGGTTCGCCAGGCTCCTGACCCATGCAGACTGGCTTGACCCGAACTCGTTTGGCCTTTAGCGACGTGTCAATTCAGGCCCACAACGCTCTCGAATTCAAATTCCGCTTCAGACCGCAGCCCGGCAGTGGCTTGGTTTTCCTTTACCTTGGCGTGCCTCTCGCGGCTGGCAGCCACCAGCCAGGCCCCCTGTTCTTCGGCCAACAACGGGAATGAAACCGTAATCTCAAACACCCGATCGATGCCACCCCACGAGATGACGCGGCAGTCCACCACCACCCCTTCAATTTTTAAGAAATCGCCGCATGGCCGCAGAGCTGGCGGTTTTTGAGACGAAACGCAAATATGGAGCCCCAGAGATAAGGAATCGCCAAGATCAAAGGCCTGATGCGATCGAAAAACCATTCCGCGCAGGCTGATGTCGACGACGTGAATGTCCGGCCACGCAATATGACCCTCAGATCCAGCGGACTTTTTCCTAAGAGCGGTCGAACCTTTGCGCATATACGGAACTCTTCCGGAACTCAGTGGAAGCTACGTAAGGGCCAAGCCAAGTCAAGCGTGGGCCTTGTTTAGAATTCTGATCGTCATCATGACCATTCGGTGCGCCATGCGCCTCCAAAGCAGAGCGCACGATGCATGGCGGAGCGGTGAAGGGCCCACTGAAGAACGAAGCGCAAACCGTGCCCGTTCTTCCCGTTCTCATGCGATAAGAATAAGACTCGTGAAGGGCCCACTGAAAAACGAAGCGCAGACCGTGCTGCGGCAAGACCCGCACCGGTCCAGAAAATAAGCGATATCATTGGCAAAGAGCCGCAACATCCCGGCCTCGCGGAGGCCCCCCTCCCTCTTTCTGAGACAAGTGCGAATGGATACCGTGCCCCTCCACCGTCGCCCCCTGTCAGCGCTATAAAAACAAAAAACATTAAAAACATTGAAATTATCAACACATGAAATATTCTTTTCGCCGTGAGTCACGTTTTCCGAGCGGTCTCTGGGTTCTCACGTCGATCCAAATGCCAAATAGCGGCATTTTTGGATCGCGGAACGCTTTCTGAGGGCTGGTGGGCTTATTTCCTCTTAGCTGTGGTGGCGTTTCTTGCGCACGGGCTCTGCCTGCGGGCGGAGTTCTTCATGGACGATTACCTTCATATTGTTGACAACGCCGCAGTTCAAAACGGCGACTGGTGGAGTGTTCCCTTCCGTCAATTCTCCTACATTTTCTTTTGCAGCCTGCATGCGCTTTTCGGACCATCTCCCTTTGCCTTCCATCTCTGGACGTTGGGACTGCATCTCGCGATCACGATTGCCATTTTTTGCGTCGGTCGCCGCCTTCTGAGCAATCGCTCCAGGGAGGCGCACAGGGATGATCCCGATCTGGGGGCTTTTTTCGCAGCGTTGATCTTTGCGTGTCATCCGTTCTTATCCGAGGGAGTCAACTACGCTCAAAACGCTAGCCTCCAACTCGTGGCCTTGTTCACCATCCTGGGCGTGGGAGCCACGTGGCGATTTGTATGTGCGGGCGAGAAATCGGCGCTTGCCTGGGTGTGTGTATTTGTCGTGCTCGCCTCCGCCTCGAAGGAGGTCGGGATGTTTCACGCCGGCCTGAGTGCACTTCTGGTGCTCGCGGCCTTTGGAAAGCCCGCTCCGCTGGCCAAAGCCTTCGCAGGCAATCGCCGCTCGCGCATCACCTGCGCCCTTGTCGCAGTCGCGGGCGTGGCGGTGGCAT
This sequence comes from Verrucomicrobiales bacterium, assembly GCA_050998515.1. Lineage (GTDB taxonomy): Bacteria > Verrucomicrobiota > Verrucomicrobiia > Verrucomicrobiales > V1-33 > JBPCQC01. The sequence goes on along the minus strand of JBPCQC010000016.1, from coordinate 11,392 downwards.
TGAAATTGGTTGCCTTTTGGAGCCCCTTTGTGGCCGCGATCGTCAAGGGGCCCTTCTGGTTTCGACACTTTCTGACGCAAGGACGGCTATTTTGGAATTACGTGGCCGGGTTCTTCTGGCCGGCGAATCTCTGCGCCGATCATCACCTGCCGTTTTCCGGGACGTGGGGGGACTGGGAGGCTTTGATCAAAACGGCGGCAGTGCTGCTCCTGGTGATTGGCATCGTGTGCGGTGCGTTTTTTCGCAGAACGCGCCTGGCCTGTGTTCTCGCGCTATTGGGATTGCTGCCGCTTCTGATGAGGTTTCTCTTCGTCAACAAAGAGTTTTTTGTCGAATACCGCGCCTATTCAGCAATGCCGTGGGCTGCGCTGCTGGCTGGCTGGGGGTTGTCACGACTTCATTCCTGGAAGGAGTGGCCCGTGCGAGCTGCGGTGGTGGCGATCGTGATCACTTGCACGATAGTTTCCGCGCGCCGCTCGATGCTCTGGGGTGACCGCTATTCATTCGCTCAAGACACCATCCGCAAATACCCGATGAATCTGCGTGCCCGTACGCAGTTGCAAAAGTATGACCTCGAGGAAGGACGCTGGCTCTCGGTCATGCGCCGCGCTCGCGAATGCCGCGCCGCTATGGCAAGTATCGAACAATTCAATCAACGCTCCCCGGCCGGACGCACTTACGAGCTCAGCATGGCGTTCCGCTGTGCGATGTGCAGTGAACACTTCTATGCGCTCGCTTTGGCCGAAACCAAAGGCTCTGCGGCCGCCCTGGCACACCTCACCGGCACCATCGAGGGCCTGAAAACATTCAATCCGGATTTTGTGGATCCACAGAAACGCGATTTTGAAATCGGCCGGCAACTCGTCGAGACCCGGGACATTTTGCTGAATTTCGGTCCAGCCTATGACCGCCTGCGAAGCAAACCAGGCGATCCCGCAGCCCTGGCTGAAATCAACCGCCTTCGCGATGGCGAGCGTGCACGGCTTTCCCAACTTCCCTAGGGTCTGTGGTACTCATGCCCGCCTCACACGAATCCGCGGAGACCAAATCCCTTGCTGGCCGCAAAAGCGGCGGCCGACTTGGCCGGTGAATTGGCCGCTTCGGCGCAGCCGAAAGGCCGCAGCGAAGCGGCGGTTGCCGACGCGGCTGCGGAGATCCGCCGGCAGCGCGAAGTGAATTACCTGCGCCGCGTTGACCACGTGAGGATGGGATTTGCGAGTGCTGGTTGAGGGAAGGCGTGAGGTTCTGCCTGCCCTGCCAGCCCGCACGCCCCCGCTAATTGTGAACCGCCAGATGGTCCCTGGGTGAAGCGAACGCATACGCTTTGTCAATGAATACACGGTGCCAAAGCTCGAGGATTATCAACGACATAACTTGTTTACAGTAAACAAATTCACGTGTTCGATTCATGAGGCCGATCAAGTCAGACACTCGTTTCGGTTCGAAATAGCCCCGCTTTTTTAACTGGCGCTCGTTCAAGGTATCCTCGAGCAGCACTTTGAACTGCGGGTGCTCGAAGAAAAACTCGACCGGCAAATAAAACGGCATCTTGGTTCGCCGCGCAATGTGGACAGGGAAGATTTTGTCCGCCATGCGCCGCTCGATCACCTTGTCAGTCCAGCGATTGATCTTGAGATGTGACGGCAACCTGAAGGCGAATTCGATCAATCGATGATCAAGAAATGGCAGGCGATACTCGAGCGAGTGCGCCATCGTATTTTTGTCCTGCCGGATGAGCGCCCAATCCTGGAGCCACTCGTCATATTGGAGTTTGAGCAATCGATCCAAAAACGGCGCGTTTTTGTCTCGGTCGCGCTCCTTGTTCATCCACGCGTCGGTGGCCAGAGATTTGAATTCGTCAGTGTAGAGCTGCCGTCGTTCGTCGAGGGCCCACAGGGTGCGCAAAGCGTTGTAGTTTTGGTTGAGGTCGCGGCGTTTGTAATGAGTCAGAAAATCCACCAGGCGCTGTTTGCCTTTTGTTCCGAGGTCCGCCGGGAAGGAAAAGAGCGCATCGAGCAGCTTCCATGGCGTTGCGTTCAACCCGGGCAACATGAGGCCTCGATGCACCCAGTCAGGCACGCGGCTCTGATACTTCTCGACCAGGCAAATTAACTTCTGAAACGAATAGCCGGCAAACGCTTCGTCTGCTCCTTCCCCCCCGAGCACTACTTTCAGGTCTTTCGCCGCGCCTTGTGCGAGTTTGTAAAACGCAATGATGAGGGCATCCCCCACCGGCCGGTCCATATGCCAGACAATTTCCGGGAGCAGCTCGAAATCGTCAGCCGAGCAAATGATCTCGTGGTGATTGGTCCCAAGAAATTTCGCCGTCTCGGCAGCGGCCGGGGTCTCATCGGTGGGTGCTCCAAATCCAATCGCATAGGTATTAATATTCGAGGAAAACTTCCTCATCGCCGCCACCGTGAGTGAGGAATCGACGCCGGCGCTCAAATAAGCGCCCACCGGCACGTCGCTGCGCATGCAGAACCTCACCGAATCGTAAAAAAGCGCTTCAAATTCCTCGAGGTACTCCTCGTCGCGTTTGAAGCCCGCATCCTTCCCTGGCAGCAGCTCAATTTCCCAATAGCGCCGGATTTCCACAGCGCCGTTTGGCCGGTGCACAAGAAAATGACTCACGGGCAACTTCTGGATGCCCGCAAACATTGTTTGGGGCTCAGGGACGTTGCGCAACGTCAAGTAGGCATCGATGGCCCGCGCGTCCACCCGCGCCTCGACGTGAACACTCTCAAGAATTGCCTTCGCTTCGCTGGCAAAAACAAATCGTCCACCTTGATTCCAGTAATAAAGCGGCTTTTGGCCGCAGCGGTCTCGCGCCAGGATAAACTCCCTTTTCGCGGCGTCGTAAATGCAGAAGGCGAACATCCCGTTCACCCGGCGCAACAACCCTTCTATGCCCCATTCCTCGTACCCGTGCACCAGCACTTCGGTGTCGGACTGCGTGGTGAAAGCGTGCCCCCGACCCTGCAATTGCGCGCGCAGTTCCACGTAATTGTAGATCTCACCATTCTGGATCACGGCCACGCTCCGCGTCTCATTGTAGATCGGCTGCCACCCACCTTCGAGATCGATAATCGACAGCCGTCGCATCCCCATCGAAAAGGCGCGATCTGCGCCCTCGGCCGTAAAATGTCCTTCACCGTCCGGCCCGCGATGCCGCAAGACACTTCCCATTTTCTCGAGAAGTCTATCTTCGGAGAATCCGGCGAATCCGTAAATGCCGCACATGAAGGAGGAAAACGAACCGGAATCTTGCCAGAAAGTGCGACTGGCGCGAGGAGAGATTTTTTTGCGCGCGCGAATCGTTGCAGGAATCTCTGAACGCCGCCCGGGACCGCCGCTTCCGCGGAAGGGCAACCGCGCAGGCGGGCGGTTCAGGAAGACATCTTTCCCGTGGCCAACCTTCAGGATATCATCGCCAGCAAGAAAGCCAGCGGCCGCATCAGGGATCGCCTCGATTTGCCCTTGCTCGAATTATTTCGCCAGGAGTTCGAGAAACGAGACTGGGAAAAACGCCTTTCCGGAAATACCGGCAGCAAAACTCTTCCGTAAAAGCATCCTTCTGCGCTCGCCTGAATCCTTCTCATCGCCGTTCGACAATTTGGAAGGTCTGCCGCAGCTTGACCACCCGATTGGCCTCGAGAATCCCCCGCCAATGGCAGTTGGGATAGATCACCGAATTTCTGCCTAACAAACTCCCAGGGCTGATCGTGGTATTGCAGCCAACATCGACGTGGTCGCCGACCACCGCGCCAAACTTGTCCAGTCCAGTCTCGATCTTTCCGCCCTCCGGAAGCGGGATCGCAATCGGCCGATGATCGAGCCGCCAGTTGGACAAAATCGCGCCCGCTCCCAAATGCGCTTTGTAGCCGAGAATGGAGTCGCCTACGTAATTGAAGTGCGGAACCTCGCACGACTCGAACAGAATGCAGTTCTTGAATTCGGACGAGTTCGCCACGATGCACGAATGATCGATAATCACGTTCTCGCGGATGTAACAACCCGGCGCCACAAAGCAATTGTCACCGATCCACGTCGGCCCCAGAATTACGGCACCCGGCATCACTCGCGTTCCCGTGCCGATGTAAACTTTCTCTCCAATGTGAGCTCCCGGCATGACCGTGCCGTGCACAATGGGTCTCAACGATCGCGCGAGATAATCCTTGATCCGTGCCAGCGCCTCCCAGACTGGCGCATGCCCCTCAAAAAGCGTACCATGGCTGGTTCTTGACAGATCCAGATAGGCAGCGGCAGTGAAGTCGGCGCTTGAGTTCAAAAGAATAACCTGTGTTTACGCCACATGAACCTAAATCGTGCAGGGGCCAGGGCCACCACCCTCGCTCTGGAAAGGCGGCGTTGAAGGCCCGTCGATGACTGCTCCAGCGGCGACCCGCCACTGAATCGCCCCTGGCAGTGAATATGTCGGCGGGATTCAGCGCCACGGGCGAGACGCCCGTGCCCCTTTCGGATGTCCCAGCGGCGAACTGCCCCCTCGAGACGGCGCGCCCTCGCGCCGCGGCAAAGGGGCACGGGCGTCTCGCCCGTGGCAGTGAATACGTCGGCGGGATTCAGCGCCATTCTCACACCGTCAGCAGTTCCTTTTCTTTCTTTGCTGCGTGTTCGTCAATGTCCTTGGTCGCCGCGTCGGTGGCCGCCTGAATTTCCTTTTCCAGCCGTTTCAAATCATCTTCGGTGAGCTGGCCATCCTTTTGAGATTTTTTCGCCGATTCGTTGGCTTCCCTGCGTGCCGTGCGCACGCGCACTTTGCCCTCCTCAGCCATCGTCTTGACCAGCTTGACCATTTCGCGCCGCCGTTCCTCGGACAGCTCCGGAATCGGTATGCGCAGGCGTTTTCCATCGGCTACCGGGTTGAGTCCCATGTTGGTCTCGCGGATACCGCGTTCCAGGTCCTGCAATGTGCTGGGATCATGCGGCTGAACATAAATCGTCCGCGCATCTGGCGTCGAAATGCTCGCCAGTTGTTTCAGCTTCATGCTCGTGCCCCCGTAAATCGTCACGTTGATGTTGATGCCTTCCACGAGTTGCGGGCTTGCCTTCCCTGTGCGCACGCCCGCAAATTCGTGAATGACGAACTCGGCCGCCTTGTGCATGTGGTCCTTCGCGGTGCTGAGAATTGTCTTGCTGTCCATGATGCGTGGGATTGAAGAACGGGATTTAAGCGGCGGCCGCAACGTTGGCGGTGACCAGTGTGCCAATCGGTTCACCGAGCAGCGCCCGCCGCACATTGCCGGGCGGACTCATGTCGAAAACAATGATCGGTTTGTCGTATTGCATACACAGGCTGAACGCCGTGGCGTCCATCACCTTTAACTGCCGCATCAGGCAATCGTGAAATGAAATCTCGTCGAACTTCGTCGCATTGGGGTTACTCTTCGGGTCGGCGTCGTAAATCCCATCCACCTTCGTGGCCTTAAGGATGGCTTCCGCGCCAATCTCATTGGCGCGCAATGCGGATGTCGTGTCCGTCGAGAAAAACGGATTCCCGGTCCCGGCTGCGAAAATGACCACGCGACCGAGTTCGAGATGACGCACCGCTTTTCGACGAATGAACGGCTCCGCCACCCCGTCCATCCGGATAGCGCTTTGCACCCGAGTCGGAACGTCGTGCGCCTCGAGCATCGACTGAATCGCCAGCGAGTTCATGACCGTGGCCAGCATCCCCATGTAATCGGCCGTCGCCCGATCCATGCCTCTGTTTTGAGCCGTCACCCCCCGCCAAAAATTGCCGCCGCCCACCACCAGTGCGATCTGCAAGCCGGTCTGATAGGCATCGCGGATCTGCAACGCGATCTCTTCAACGATCTCAGGACAAATGTTTTCCCGGCTGCCGTTCTCGCGGAGGGCTTCTCCGCTGAGTTTCAGCACCACACGTTTAAATTTCCGAACATCCGGCCGCGGCATAGATAAAAGAAGGGAGAAGTTTGCCTCACACGGCAAACGGTCAGACTTAAACACCATGCCACCCTCCAGGCAAAGGGGAAAAAAGGAAGGCTTCCCACTCCTCCGCTTCTTCCTCCATAATTGCGGCGAATCCACCTGGTGGGACGCGTCCGAGCCGCATGGATCGGCATCTGCTCCCTGTTTATTCCCGCCCTCCCGCAGTAATTGAAAGAAATGGCCGCCTGGCTGCGTATTAATCCCACATGATCATTCGTCGCGACTTTCTAAAGAGTCTCGCTGCCTCGACTATCGCCGTCCCAGTGCTGAGCGGGGAAGAAGACGCCACCCCGCGGCCCGACTATAAAGGACCTAACGTGATTATTGTCCGCTTCGGCGGCGGCGTACGGCGCCGCGAGACCATCGATCCTGCCCACACCTATGCCCCGTTTGTGTGCAAGGAACTGGCCCGGCGCGGCACGCTCTACAAACGCATGGAAATCTCCCAGTTCGCCAATATCAACACCAGCCACGGCGAAGGAACTCTCTACATCCTCACCGGAAAATACGAAAAATACCGCGATATCACCGGGCGCTTTCTTGGCGGCCGCTTCGAGTCAAAAGTCCCGACCCTATTCGAGTACCTGCGGGGCGCTTTCAATGTGCCCGAACATCAGGCGCTCATCATAAATGGCGAGGACCGTACCGACGAGGAATTTTACTCGTTTTCCAATCATCATCTCTTCGGAGCGGAATTTCGCTCCGATGTCCTCAGCCTCTACCGCTTCAAGGTTTATCTCCTGCGCCAACAGATCTCGAGCGGCCATCTCGCCGGCAAGGAACTCGCCACCAAACAAAAACAGCTCGCGGAACTCGAACAGAAAGATCGCCGTTTGCGACAGGATCGTCAGTCACGCGAGCTCGATGACTTTTGGCAGCGCTGGCGGCACCACTATGGCGACACCGGGTTCCGCAACCCGCGCGGAGATCGCCTTCTCACTGAATTGACGCTCAGAGCACTCAAAGAGCTTCGCCCCAGGCTGCTCATGGTCAATTTCAACGATCCCGATTATGTCCACTGGGGATATCTGCAGCATTACACCACCGGCATCGCGGTGATCGATGACGGGGTGAAACAACTTGTCGCAGCGGTCGAAGCCGACCCCGAATACCAGGACAATACCATATTCGTTATCGTGCCCGATTGTGGACGCGATAGTAATCCATTCTCTCCCGTGCCGTGCCAGCATCACATGAATAGCAAGTCGAGCCATGAAATCTGGGCCCTCCTCCTCGGTCCCGGCATCGCCAAAGGAGCCGTCGTGGACAAGCTTGCCGACCAGAGCCAAATCGCCGCGACCGTGGGGAAGATGATGGGCTTTCAGACCAGGTTTACTGAAGGTCCCATTCTCGAAGACGTGTTCGCCTGATCCCGGTCCCCGCATGAACTCGATCACCTACGATGCGCTCGAGGCGCAGGCGCGGCCGCGGTCCCGCATGGCCGCTCGGTGGCTGCGGCGAGTGGCGTTTGGGGTTTGGAAATATGCCGTGGGGATTCTCTTGTGCATGATCCCCTTTGCCAGCATCCTCGTCGTGGGCTGGACGTCTCGATTGATGCAGCGCATGGCATTCAAAGCCTGGTGGAAGCAGAGTCACCGGCCCTACAAAAAGCTATTGCGGTTTCGAGACGTCGCCGCCACCACCCCCGGATGGATCGAGCAGGCGTCGTGGCCAAACTGGATCGTCAGTCAGAACATCGCTGAAGATCTTCGCCGCGGGCGAGTGCATAAATTGTTCGCCGGCCTCTGGATCAATCTGAAACTCGGCGTCCAAATGATGTTCAACACCAGCGTGATTCTGGCGGTCCCGTGCCTCATGTGGAGTTTCGCCTGGTATGCCGGCTGGCAGGTTTCCTTCAACAAGGCCTATGAATATTTCCAGAATGGCGCGTTGTTGGGCCTTGCGGGCAGCATCGTTTTTGGCGTCGCCATGTTCTATGTGCCGATGGCACAAGCGCGCCAGGCGGTGTCAGGAAACTGGCGGGCGTTTTATGATTTTCGTTTCGTGCGTCGCGTCATTCGGCGTCGTTGGTTTGTCTGCGCCGTCCTCGCCGCGGCTTACGCAGTCGCCGGTTTTATTGTGATGATCCTGATCAGCATCGTGCCGCTCAACGTCAAGTGGCAGGAGTGGCTCAATACCCTGGCTCACGACAAGACGCTGCAAACGATGAGGGGCTATTTTTTGGGCGCGACGTTCGTTATTTTCCCGCTTTATTTTGGGCTGCGCTGGGCGGCGGCCCGCATCTACGCCTCGGCAGTCGGAAGAATGTTAGGCACAGGCGAAATCAGCCCGTCTCAACTGACCTCCGCGGAACGCCTGGCATTTCCCCCCGAGCTGGTTAACGCTCCGGAGACCCGTGCCGACTGGACGAAATGGGAACGCCTTATCGCATGGTCAAAGTCGGTCCCCGGCCGGACCATTCTGGGTGTTGTCGTATTCCTTGCCTGGTCCGTATTTGTTTTTGAAATCTTCGTCAGCCAATTCTTCATCGCGCGGGGGCCCCGGGTCTGGCTGAACCACCCACTCGTCCAACTTCCCTGGACTGACTACACCCCACCAGCAATTAACGAGCCGCTCTGAGCCGCCAACCGAACACTGCCTTCCAGTAGAAATTCCTCGCGCAACCACACCTCCACGATATGATGCGCTCCATTCTCACTCCGCGGGTGTAGTTCAATGGTAGAACACGAGCTTCCCAAGCTTGATACGAGGGTTCGATTCCCTTCACCCGCTTCGCTCCTCGTTCTGAGGGGCTTACGAATGTCGGCCCCAGAATAACGCGGACTTTCAGAACGAAATTCAGAACTCGTTCTGTTATTTCTGTCGATGTTCGCAGATGTCTGGGTCCAGGTTTGTCGGCTGTTCCGACGGCGATTCTTCGATTTTATCGAAGAGACTAAATTACGTTCGGCCCCGGCAAATGCACTGAGGTCTGCCCAAGGAATGGAGTAGCGCCTAGCCCGCGCGCCGCCAAAGAACATTTCCCTTTCAGGTAGGCGCCGGTGAATAAAAGGTGAACATGGTGTGTGAATCTTTTTGACGAATCGTTCGATGGTCGTATTCTTCCGCACCAAGAAGCTCCAAAAGCAGTGCTCCTCCCAAAAGGAGATGCTCCGCGAATTTGGACCCGCCCGCACCCGCAAGCTGCAACAGCGCCTCATGGAACTGTCCGCCGCTGAAAATCTGAACCAAATCCCACGAACACCGCCACCGCGGTGCCACGAACTGACCGGCGACCGCGCCGGCCAGCTCAGCGTCGATCTCGACCATCCTTACCGCCTGATCCTGATCCCGGCCAATGATCCCGTCCCACGGAAGCCCGATGGTGGACTGGATTGGGAAAACGTGACCGAGATCGAAGTCGTGCAGATTGCCGATACCCACTGACCCATCCCGATGAAAGCCCTCCGCAAATTCTCATTTCAGCCAGATTACGCCGTCGCGCCCGGGGCAACGCTGGAGGAGACGATGGAGGCCCTCGGCCTCACCCAGCGCGACTTTGCGCGCCGTCTCGGCCTCACCGTGCAGTCGCTCAACCGCATCTTCAAAGGCGAGCAGCCCATTACCTCCGAAACCGCGGTGAAGCTCGAACGCGTCACCGGCACGGCGGCGGCTTTTTGGAACAACCTCGAATCCCAATACCGCCAGCAACTCCAGAAAGCCGAGGTCGTCGCGCCGGACTCGAAGGTCGTCGCGTGGGTGCAGCAGTTCGACTATCCGCGCATGGCGTCGCTCGGCTGGGTCACGGCGACGCGAAAGATCGACGAAAAGATCGAGCACCTGCTCGCCTTCTTCGGCGTCGCGGGCGTGGCCGAGTGGGAAGCCACGCACCTGAGCACGCTCAACCAGGGGGCCTACCGCCGTGCCGCCGCGGTGAAGGAACATCGACCCGAAACCACGGCCTGGATTCAGCGCGGCATGACCATCGCGCGCGGACTCGCGCCGGTGAAATACGATGCCGCTCGTTTCAAGGAAGCCGTCGAGAAGGCCCGCGCGCTCGCCACGGAGCCGCCGCTCGCCGTGGCCCGGCAGCTCGAAGACCTTTACCGGGAAGCCGGCGTCGCGCTCGTGTTCATCGATACCCTGCCCGGCATGGGCGTCCATGCCTTCACCCGCTGGAACAAGGGGCAAAACACCGCCGTCATCGTCCACGGCCTGCGCCACAAGACGAATGACCTCTTCTGGTTCGACCTCTTCCACGAGAGCGCCCACATCCTGCTCCACGGTCGTTCCCACGAGTTTCTTGAATACGACGGCTCCGCCAGCCCGCGCGAAGTGGAGGCGAACAACTGGGCTGGGCGGCTCCTCATTCCCGACCGCGACTGGCAGCGATTCATCGCCTCCACCACTTCCTACTCGGCGACGGCGATCCGCGCCTTTGCCGAGGGGCTGAAACTCCATCCGGCCAGCGTCGTAGGCCGGCTGCAAAAGGAAAAGCGGCTGCGCCCGGATCGTCATGTGACGCTCAAGCTCTTCCTCACCGACCACATCGACGCCATCACCACCTCCCCGGCCCGCCGGCGCATCCGCTACGACCGGCTCGGCACCGGCGCTGCCTTCATCCGGCGCAATCGAGGCGCCATCCCGGACTTGGAATCCATCCGCGACTCGATCACAGCGGCTGAGTATGCAGATTTGCGCCGTTGATACGAACGTCCTGATGCGGCTGGCTTCGGGCGATCCCGCGCCGCTGTTTCAGCAGACCGTGGAGACACTCAATACCTTGCTCGACCAGCATCCTGGTCTCCGCATTGTTGCTCACAATATCGTTATCGGCGAAGCCTACATCACCCTTGTGAAGTTCTACGGGATGAGCCCGGAAGAGTCGCGCCAGGCGCTGCTCCATGTGCTGGGTAGCGGCTTGATCGAGCCGCTCGATGGCCCGCCGGCTCTGGAGGCGCTCGGCAGCGGGGGAAAGGGCGCGGGACTCATTGATCGCATGATCCTCCTCGACAGCCACGCCCGGCAATCCCTGCCTCTCTACACGCTGGACGATGATCTCGCGAAGCTCTCCGGCGCGCGGAAACTATTCACCCCCGCGAAGGCTTCCCCCAGCGCGTGATGACGAAGGAGCGGAGCGCGGTGCGTGAGTCGAAGCCCAATCCCGATTGGGCGGCGCTGCCGCTCTGTCGGCGGGAAGGGTGGACGCGGGTGCCGTTTGGGGCGTTTGCGGAGAGCGTGAATGTGCGGGTGGAGCCGGCGGATGCGGCGGAGGAGGTTTATGTGGGGTTGGATGATCTTGATTCGGGGTGCCTGCACATCCGCCGGTGGGGGAAGGGCAGCGATGTCATCGGGAGCAATGGGGGTCAGTGTGCAAAAAGAGGCTTTTTCCCACAGCACGTCGCGTTCGGCGGAATTGCGCTGTTCGGCCTTCGATACGGTGTTGATCTGTGTGCGCGAGGCACTGGGTGCAGGGAGA
>JBPCQC010000116.1:0-49512 GCA_050998515.1 Verrucomicrobiales bacterium | reverse complement strand
GGGACTATGGGACTGCGTCGGGAAGAAGCAAGGAGAATTCCGGTTGCCATATGCTGCCGACAGTTGCCGACAACCCAAAGTTTTACCGAGACCTGGCAACGGTTTTTCCAACGGTGAGCAAAAACCGTCGCGGATTTGCCGACACTTGCCTACACATTTCGTGTCGGAATCGTGCGCACCGTGCCGCGAAGCTTGGAAAGCGAACATGCATGTAACCATTGAAAACATTGGTTTGTATGGTGTTTTCGGACAAAACTCACGGCGTTCTTGCAACGGTTTTGTAAACCGTCGGTCGTCGGTTCAAATCCGACAGCCGGCTCTCGATTCGAGCACTGAATATCAGCAAGTTACGCTTTTAGTGACAAGGGAACCCAGCGGAAGCAAACGGAACCAAAAGGCACCAAAATGAAGCGGGACTAGCGGAAAACTAGCGGAGGGCCTTCCCCTACGTCGCCACAGCAGCCATGCTCAGTTCCTCGATGACGCGGGCCAATCCATCCGGGTGGCGCATTGAAGTTGCCGGGAGGGTGCCTTTTGCCGCATCCAGCGTCAGCAGCCTGGATTCGGAATGCGGAGGCGGTGAGAACACCAATCCGTGAGTTTTCGTTCCAAGCGTGCAAATCAATTGGCATGATGGCGCCATCCGCTGTTTTGAGAAAATTGCCCTTATGGGCATCGTCCACAATCAGCCGGTCGTTGTCTCGCCGCCACTTGCAGTCGTCGATTTGACGAAAGCCGGACTCCGTTAATTAGCGCGCTACTTCCTCAGATGACGGGATTTCGCCGATGATTTTCGGCTGCGACACAACGAGAGCCAATCGCCCATCGGCAAACTCCATCATGCCTTCATATTCTGCGGCGTCGCCAAAAGCCCGATTGTGGAGCAGCCACCTCGTTAAATAGTGTAGCGGCGTTCCGCTTGCCATTCCCTCCGTGTTCCCGGCCCGGTCGGGATACACGTCACCTTTAAAACCCGCCTGTGGTCGTGCGGATGGTGGAAAACCTCGTGCTCAGAACCGGCATCTAAGGGCCGTCCGAACGCGCCCGCTTGGTAGACCCGCCCTGTTGATCTCGCGTTTTGAAAGAGCCGTTCCCACTGCGCGCTTGATCCGGTTGCGATTGCATCGCTCGATTGCGTGCGAATTGCTGGCGCGTCTCCTCGCGCGACAGAGATGGCTGATTCAAGCGAATCCGCAACAGTTCCTTTGGGTCCGTTATCATCTGGTTCCGTCGCTCAGTGTCGCTCAGGGAGGGGAAGCCCGTCAATTTTTTCTTGTTGAATCCCCGCGCCAGCCGAAACCAGCGCGGGGCGGATTACACCGAGCGTGACCGGTAGCGTGGACCTTTGATCGATTCAAAAATGAGCGAGAGCGGATGGACTCGAAATGCTGGGCCGGCACTTACAGAGTGCAGCAAAGAACGCAGTATGCCTACGGCGTTCGCCTTATTGCGCGCCCGACGGGATTTCCCATACTCGACGCGTCATGAACCCCCACGCTCCCTCGCCCCGTATCCATCATTTCCGGGTTTTTCGCGGCTTGCGCTGGTGGTATCCTGTGATCTGGCTCGAGCAGACAGACGGTCCCCAACTCTTGCCGCATCGCGTTCCATTTTCCGAGGTCGACGAGGCATTAAAACATGCGTGCCGCATGTCGAACGGTGAGCCGTGCGAAGTGACGGTTGAATGGCAAGGCGGGGTTCGCGATGCCTTCGCCTTTGGTCCGCGGCAGGCCGCGTGAGATCTAATGGGCGGCAGCCGCCGGCTGTCTCTTGCCCATCTCTGGAGAGGTGGACCCGCTCGCGGGGAATTAACGTGCCCGCAGTGATTTTGGCTCCAGCGGTGCGACTCGGTCATAATCTGCGGACGGGCTTCTTTTTTCAAATGTGGCAGGCTGTCCTTGAAAAAGATTGCATCCGCTCTAGGTCTTCGCGCCGACGATTCCGTCAATCTTCATGAACACCATTTTTTCCACCGCGAACAGCCTGCCCTTTTCGCTTGTTTGCAGCCTGATCGCCCTGGCAGCCGCAATTTTGCTGATTCGACGGGTTCTTCGGCAGGCGGATGGGAACGATCGGATGCGGCAGGTGGCTGGTGCCATTCAGGATGGCGCCAAGGCTTATTTGCACCGGCAGGTGCGGACTATCGTAGTCATTGCCCTTGTACTGCTTCCCTTTGTATGGTGGGCCAAGGGCCTCGGTGCGGGCGCGGGATTTGTTTTGGGAGCTGCCTGTTCACTGGCCGCGGGATATCTCGGCATGACGATTGCGGTGCGTGCCAATGTCCGCACGACACAGGCGGCGATGGCCGGACTCACGCCGGCATTTCGCGCGGCTTTCAACGGCGGCGCTGTCACCGGGCTTCTCGTGGTCGGCCTCGGTTTGCTGGCGCCTGGCGCCTTTTTCTGGCTGGTGCAAAAAACGAGCGGAGTCAAAATCGCGCTCGACTCCCTCATTGGACTCGCTTTGGGCGCGTCACTGATCTCGGTTTTCGCGCGGCTGGGTGGCGGAATCTATACCAAGGCCGCCGATGTCGGCGCCGACCTGGTGGGCAAAAACGAACTTGGCCTGCACGAAGATGACCCTCGCAACCCGGCGACCATTGCCGATAACGTGGGTGATAATGTGGGTGATTGCGCTGGAATGGCGGCAGATGTTTTCGAAACCTATGCGGTGAGCCTGATCGGGGCGTTGCTTGCGGGCTTTTTGACCTTGAAAGACCCGGCGGCGCTGGCGCTGCCGTTTCTTCTCAGCGGACTGGCAATCGTCGCCTCGCTGGCCGGGATTCTCTTTGTAAACCTGGTAAAGTGGCGGCCAGGTCCCGCACTCGTCGGCGGGGTAGGCGTCGCGGGCGGTTTGTGCGCGCTTTTATTTTGGTGGGCTGCGGCGAGCCTATTTCCCGCAGGTCTCGCGCTGGCCAATGGCAAATTGGTCACGGCAAACAATTTGGGGCTGGCCAGCCTCGTCGGCGTGGGACTCACGTTCCTGGTCGTGGTTATAACAAACTATTACACATCAACCTCTTACAGTCCGGTTCGCCGCATCGCGAGAGCCTCGGAAACCGGGCATGCCACGAATATTATCACCGGCCTAAGTGTTGGAAACCACGCGACCCTATTTCCAGTGCTCTGTATCGTGGGCGGCATTTGGACCTGCTTCAGCCTGGCCGGATTGTATGGTGTGGCCATCGCGGTCGTGGCCATGCTCAGCCTGAGCGGCATCATCGTGGCCCTCGATGCTTTCGGTCCCATAACCGACAACGCGGGCGGGATCGCAGTCATGAGCGGACTGCCTGACGGAGTGCGCAAAATCACCGATGAGCTTGATGCGGTCGGAAACACCATGAAGGCAGTCACCAAAGGCTATGCCATCGCCAGCGCCGGCCTCGCCGCCATGGTGCTCTTTGGGTCCTTTGTGGAAGAGTTAAAGGCGCGCCTTCATGTCTCCGACATTCGGTTCGATCTGAGTGATCCCGCCATCGTCGTCGGTTTGTTCGCAGGAGGGCTCTTGCCGTTCCTTTTCACCGCCGTGTCGATGGATGCCGTCGGCAAAACCGCAGGCGCGGTGGTGCGCGAAGTGCGGCGACAGCTTTCCGAGCGACCGGGGATTCTTAAAGGCGCCGATTTGCCCGATTACGCCCGCTGCGTTGATATCGTGACCAAAGCTGCGCTGCGTGAAATGATTCTGCCAGCTTTATTACCTGTTGGATTGGTCGTCGGAGTGGCCTTCCTGGGAAAAGAGGCGCTGGGCGGCGTGCTTCTCGGCACTATCGTCACAGGGCTGTTTGTCGCGATCAGCATGACGAGTGCCGGGGGCGCCTGGGACAACGCGAAAAAATTTATCGAGGAAGGCAATTACGGCGGAAAGGGAAGCCCCGCGCACCAGGCTGCGGTGACCGGGGACACGGTTGGCGATCCTTACAAGGACACCGCTGGCCCAGCAATCAATCCCATGATCAAAGTGGTCAACATCGTCGCCATCCTCATCCTGCCCCTGTTCTTCAAATGAGCTCGATCGGCGAGACCGCGCGCCCTCGCGCCGCCGCGGCCCGGGGGCCGTCCGTCTCCCAGCTCTCCGTTTCTTTTGCTTGAGCGGCCCGCTTACCTGAGGATGATCCTTAAGATAGGTTAGGAGATTCATGCCCGGTAAAAGAAAAACACCTGACCAACCATCGGAGCCCGAGCTATTTTTCGAGGAGCTTCAACCAAAGGAAGCCGCTGTGGGAAACGGAGATGCGCCGGCACCGATGGAAGCGCCCAGCCCGCAGGCCATTCGTCCGGACGATCCAAACGCGCCGGGAGTCGCGGGACAGTTTCGCGAATGGTTTCTCGATTACTCGAGCTACGTGATCCTCGAGCGCGCGGTGCCTCACATCGCGGACGGCCTCAAGCCGGTACAGCGGCGGATTTTGCATGCCATGTATCAACTCGAGGACGGCCGCTACAACAAAGTCGCCAACATCGTGGGCGACACGATGAAATACCATCCTCATGGCAACACAGCCATCGAAGAGGCGCTGGTTCAACTTGGCCAAAAAGAACTGCTCATCGATACCCAGGGCAACTGGGGCAATGTTCACACCGGTGATAATGCCGCCGCCAGCCGATACATCGAAGCGAGGCTGACCAAGTTCGCCCTCGAAGTCGCTTTCAACCCAAAAACCACCGCCTGGACCACGAGTTACGACGGCCGGAACAAGGAACCGGTAACGCTGCCGATGAAATTCCCCCTTTTGCTGGCGCAGGGCGCCGAGGGCATCGCGGTAGGCCTGGCCTGCAAAATCCTGCCGCACAACTTCAATGAATTGATCGACGGCTGCATCGAAGCGCTGCGCGGCAACCAGCCTGACGTTTTTCCGGACTTTCCAACCGGCGGGCTGCTTGATGCCAGCGAATACAATCAAGGCGTGCGCGGCGGACGACTGCGCCTGCGCGCGCGCATCGAGGAGGACGCGCGAAAAAAATACCTTCTTCGCATTACCGAAATCCCATTCGGAACCACGGCCGGCAGCGTCGCGGAATCGATTGTAGCCGCCAACGAAAAGGGAAAGCTCAAGATTCAGAAAGTCGAGGACCTGACCAGCGACTCGGTCGAGATCGTCGTCCATCTGACCCCGGGCTCGGAGGCTGAGCAAATCAAGTTCGCTCTCTATGCTTTCACGGATTGTGAGATTGCGATTTCGCCGAATGCCTGCGTGATCATGGATGACCGGCCGCATTTCATGTCGGTTAATGACATGCTCCGGCATTCGGCGGTGCAAACCCGGCAACTGCTCAAGCGGGAGCTGGAAATCCGGCTCGCCGAGCTCGGGGAAAAGTGGCACTTTGCCAGCCTCGAGAAAATTTTTATCGAAAAGCGCATCTATCGGGACATCGAGGAATGCACTACGTGGGAAGCGGTGATGGCCGCGATTTGGAAGGGGCTGAAACCATTTCTCGACAAGCTCAAGCGTCCAGTGACCAACGAAGACGTGGCGCGGCTGACCGAAATCAGAATCAAGCGCATCTCGAAGTTCAACAGCCTGGAAGCGGATGAAGAGATTGCCGGATTGCAGGGTGAAATGGCAGAGGCGCAAAAGTGCCTTGGCCAGCTCACCCGCCATACGGTGAAGTATTTTACCGAATTGAAGAAAAAGTACGGCGCCGGACGGGAGCGCCGAACCGAATTGACCAGTTTCGAGCGCGTGGAAGCCAAACAAGCCGCCGTGGCCACCGAAAACCTCATGGTGGATCGCGAGGGAGGCTTCGTCGGTTATTCACTCAAACGCGGGAGCGAAATTATTTCAAGATGCTCGCGACTGGATGAATTCATCGTTTTTCGCCGTGACGGCACCTGCAGTGTCATGAAGGTGGCAGACAAAATCTTTGTCGGGGCCGATCCGGTGCGCGTGGCACTTTTCAAGCGCGGTGAGGAAACGAACGTCTATCACATGATTTATCGTGATGGCCCGCGCGGCCGTGTCTACGCCAAACGATTTCAGATCGAAGGTGTCACCCGAGACAAGGTTTACGATCTCACCAAAGGCACGAAAGACAGCAAGGTCCTCTATTTTGCCATCCACCCCTCGCGCGAAGTTGCAGACCGAACCGCCGTGGTGGTCCATCTCAGGCCCGCTCTCCGGCTGCGCAAACTTGAGATCCCCATCCAGTGGTCAGATCTCGAAGTAAAAAACCGCGGCGCGATTGGAAACACCGTTACCGATAACGCGGTGGCGCGGATTTCGGAGCAACGTTAGCGGTCGTAGCGCGGGCGTCGGGCCCATGGACCTGACGTGGGCCTCGGGCCCATCGATGGGTGGGCCCGCCCACGCCACGTTGCGCGGCCGAAGTAAGGCGATCTCTGCGCCCCTCTTTCCGCCAAAGTTACGGACGCGCAGAAGCGCCTCTCCTACCCCGGCCATGTCACGCCGCGACGGGACTTGGAGCCAAACCAAAAATCTCGCGCGCGTCAGAAACTTCGCCTGTGACAGCGGCAGCGGCGACCATCACAGGACTCATCAAGACGGTGCGGCCGGTGGGGCTGCCCTGGCGGCCTTTGAAGTTGCGGTTGCTCGAGCTGGCGCAGACTTGATCGCCGATGAGCTTGTCGGGATTCATCGCGAGACACATTGAACAACCCGCGCCGCGCCATTCAAAGCCTGCCTCACGAAAGACATCTGCGAGACCTTCCTTTTCGGCCATCTGAGCGACGATCTGGCTGCCGGGAACGGCAATCGCTTTAATGCCGCGGGCCACTTTGCGGCCTTTGAGGTAGCGCGCCACTTCCCGGAAGTCGCTCATGCGGCCGTTGGTGCATGATCCCAGGAAAGCCACATCGATTTTGATGCCACGGACCGGCTGGCCTGGCTCGAGCTTCATGTAATCGAGCGCCTCTCGCAATGTTGCTTTCTGCGCCTCGGTTTCCATATCCTCGAAATTTGGCACATGGCCTGTGACCGGGCATCCCTGATCGGGGGAAATGCCCCAGGTGACGCTCGGCGCAATAGCGTCGGCACGAATGTTGACGACGTCGTCGTAAACGGCATCGGGATCCGAGGCGGAGCCACGCCATCTCTCGACAGCCTGGTCCCATTCATCCGCTTGCGGACAATACGGCCGACCTTTCAAATAAGTGAACGTCTTTTCATCAGGGTTTATGTAACCGCATCGCGCCCCGCCCTCGATGCTCATATTGCACACCGTCATGCGTTCTTCGATCGAAAATCGGTCGATGACTTCACCGCCGTATTCGTAGGCGTAGCCAAGGCCGCCCTTGGCGCCAAGCTGCGCGATAATGTGAAGAATGACGTCTTTGGCATAGACGCCCGGGCCGAGTTCACCATCTACATTGATGCGCCGCACTTTCAATTTGCTGAGTGCCAGAGTTTGGGTGGCGAGCACGTCACGGACTTGTGTCGTGCCGATGCCAAAAGCGATGGCGCCGAAGGCGCCGTGGGTGGCCGTGTGCGAATCCCCGCAGGCGATAGTCGTGCCCGGCTGCGTAATCCCCTGCTCCGGCCCCACTACGTGCACGATACCTTGTCTGCCGGATGACAGATCGAAATACGTAATGCCAAAGTCTTGAACGTTTTTCCGCAAGGCCGCGATCATTTCCGCGGCCTGACGATCCGCAAAAGGTTCCTGCTGATCATCCGTAGGCACGATGTGGTCCACAGTGGCGAAAGTGCGCTCCGGGAATTTCACCTTCAGACCGAGGTCCCGCAGCATGCCGAACGCCTGAGGACTGGTCACCTCGTGGATGAGGTGTGTGCCGATGAGAAGTTGCGTCTGGCCATTGGGAAGCGTCCGCACCGCATGTGCGTCCCAGACTTTTTCAAAAAGCGTTTTTCCCATGTGGTGGTTCGTTCGAGAGGAATGTGGGCGCGACAAGCAAGTTACTCCAGCCTCACCGTAACATGAATTTGTTTCGGGAAAAGCGGTAGAACGTAGCCTGCTGAAGACTGTAGCCGGCGTCTGTGACGCCGGCCCCGGCCTCTCAGAGGCCGGCTACAGAGACCCCGGCCTCTCAGAGGCCGGCTACAGAGACCCCGGCCTCTCAGAGGCCGGCTACAGAGACCCCGGCCTCTCAGAGGCCGGCTACAGAGGCCGGCTACAGAGGCTGTAAGACCGGTGGTCTCTGCGGGTTCACGGATCCTGCGGATTGATAAATTTGAAAACGTAGGCGGCGGTGGCGCCGCCGATGAAGTCGGCGACGAGGTGAATCCAGATATCGGCGGGGTTGATCAGGCGCATGACGGCGATGCCGATGGCGACAGCGGGGTTGAAGGCGCCACCGGAAACGGGGCCGACGGCGAAGGCCCCGACCATAACTGTCATGCCGATGGCCAAACCGTAAAAGGAATTACCCGCATTCGCCTTGGTGGTGGCGCTGTTGAGCACGACATAGACGAGGGCGAACGTGAATAGGAACTCGGCGACCAGCGCCGCAGAAGCCGATTTCACCGTGAGAGGTTCCCCCCAGCGGTAGATGAAGCCGACGACAAATGCCGCCGTGAGCGCCCCCAGGATCTGAGCCGCCATGTAAGTGACGGCGTCACGGGCGGTGCAACGGCCGCGAATCCACACGCCCAGCGTGACGGCCGGGTTATAATGCCCACCCGAGACGTGGCCGCCGGCATAAATCATGACCATCAACGCTGCGCCGATGGCTAATGGGGCGATCACGCCCGGAGCGGCCGGGATGCCGGTGCAACCAATGGTAAGCACGAGAAAAAATGCCCCTATAAATTCAGTGAGGAGTTTTTGCATTGTTTGCGACTATCGTGATTCCCGGCAGCGGGTAATGAATCGAGAAGGTGGCGCAGGTTAGTGAGTGAAGCGCGCATGATCTGCTTTGGCGTCTCTCCCCGCCCGCGAAGAATGACAAGAACGATCGCCAGGAACCGTGGAAAAAGTCTCTCTTCATGCGAGGGTTGATTTGCTGAGGCGGCGCCGCACTCCAGCCGGGCGACGCTACTTTGAAGGTCTGGCTTGGGAGAAAACTTCTTCGAGCGGCATGCCCAATGCGGCTTCAAGTTGATTGAGCGCCTGATGGTAGGAATGCACCCATTGAAGGCGCCCTCGGTCGGTCTTAATCAATTCCTCCTGGGTGGCGGCGCGAATCCTGGCCGCCTTGTCGCCGGCCGCGGCAGCTTCGGCCGCGACAGCATCCGCCTCGTTTTGTTTGGCAAACTCGCGAAGTCGTTTGCGATGGCTGTCGTGGCGATCGAGTTGCCTGGAAGTCTCCCGCACGGAATTCAAGGCATAAGCGACTTGGCCATCGATCCCTCGCAGCATGCCGGCCTGCGCCTCTGCGAGACTTTTAATGGTTTCTTCGTGCATGCGGTGATCTTTGTTTTGCCACCATGAAAAAAGCGGAAGGTTGAGCATGAGCAGGGCGGTGAACTCGTCCTGCTCGCGGTAACCTTCGAGAATCTGTCGTCCCCAACCGAGACGGATGTCGTTGAACCATGGCAGTCTTCGCGCCTTAACCTGGCGAAGCTCGGCACGCGCCAGGTCCGAGCGCGCCCGAAGTTCCGCAAACTCCGGACGGTTTGCCCTGGCCAGCTCGACCAGTGTCGCGAGATCCAGCGAGGTGGCGTCGACACGCCGCAGCACCGCTCGATTGCTCACCGCGATGCGGCTGGCGTCACGAACGCCAGCCAGGTAGGCCAGTTCGGCGCGCACCTCATTGAGTCGCCGCAAGGAATCGAACACTTCTTCCTCAGCTTGGCTGATCTCGAGACGCGCGCGCGATACCTCCCCAATGTCCACCAGGTTGCCTATGCCAGGAATCTGCACGGCGCCGAGTTCCTTCATCAGTTTCTCGGTGGTGGTGAGGTTCCGTTCCTGCAAATCGACAAGGCGTTCGTTCTGATTTTTCCAGAGATGCCAGAACTGCAGTTCATCGAAGCGTTCGTTGACATCCATGGCGACTTCGCGGATCTCGGCACGCATTTGGGCTTCCGCGAGAGTGCGTTCGGCGCGCGCCTTGGCCGCCAGTGCCTTCATTTCCCATGGATGAGGAATGGGGATTTGAAGCTGCACCTGAAAGGCTTCATCGGGATAAAGATCATTCGGATGCTCGCGAACTTCGCGACTGCGGCTGATCACGCGGCGGCGGCGGTTCTCGGAAAAGCGCTCGGATTCCGAAGAGCCGTCAATATTCCTCTGATTGCGGCTTTCCCGATTCCGCTCGCGTTCGATTTCGTAAACGGTTTCGTCGATGATATCTCGGTATTTGCCAGGCTGGACGCGACGCACGATCTCCTGCCGATTGCTGCCGCTGGTGACGATGCGCCGCGACTCACTGATGCCGCCGGTGACGCTGCCACTGAGTTCCCCGGGCGGATCGGTTTCGGTGCGTGTCCCGGCCGAACTGCGGGTTTCGAGCGCACGCTCCGAGCCAGCTATGCTTCTGCGCTCAGTATAGGGACGCTGCACATCCGGCTCGAATTCCCGGCTGTAACCAATGCGCAATTCCGGGTCCCTCCAGTCATAGGCCGCGTGTTCCGCAGCGGCGAAAAACGCCATCTCCGAGCGGAATCGCCAAACCCGCGGGTTGGCTCTGAGCGCCATCAGGATCAATTCACTCCGGCCGAGGATCCCGCTCTCATCGATCTCGGCGTAGAGATCTGGCAAGGGCGCCGGAGCCAAAACCGAGGGAGTCGCGGCCAGAGGCTGCGCGGACTCTGCACCTTGTGTTGCCGCTGCCGCCGCGGGCGGCCCTTTTTTCTTGGGGGCCGCCACAACGCTGCCACAACCCGCGAACACAAGGCAGGAGACTCGGACAAAGTTGACAAAATGGCGGCAGCGAATAATCATGGCGGTTGAAGACGGGATTTTGCTTCGGTCCCGCCGTTAAGTGCCCCAGTTAAAAAGTTTGGCAAAAAGCTCAACTTTTCCCGGTTCATCAAGATGAACCACCACCCGTTGTCCAGGGATCAGCCCTGACTTTTCCGGATAGCCGATGACCACTTCCTGACCATGAACAACCTGGTTGGGCAGCGGACTGGCGGTGTCGGGTACGTTGTTGATCCGGGGAGAGATCCCTTTCACGGCGACCGGGAAAGCCTTGGTCCGATCATTTTGGGGTGAAACCCAAACCGTCTTGTTCAAACTGATCTCGTTGAGTTGATCCTCGGGCAGGAAAGCACGAATAAGCTTCGGAAAAGCCACGACCCGCACAATCGGCACTCCGCGGGCAACGTATTCGCCGTCGTCCTTGTCAATGTCATCTACGATCCCGGTGTGGTTGGTCCTGATGGTGGCGCGATCACGCAGCACTTTCAGTTCCTGCAAGCGCGCCAGGTCTCCGTTGGCCCTCGCGGCTTTCTCCGGATCTGAAATGTCCGTCAACGCAATGATTTCCTTCTCCATCCTCTCGATCTCCTTGGTCACTGCCTCGATTTGCCGCGGGTAGATTTTCGTGGTGGCCGTCAGCCGCGCGTGATCGCCAGCAAGACGGCCCCGAGCCTGTCGCAACAGTCCGACCGTCCCCGGGATGTTTGCTTTTATGGCCGCATCAATCTCGTTGATGGATTGCTGCAAAGTCGCCAATTCACCTTGGTCCCCCGCCTGATCACGTTCGAGATCCCGAAACTCCCCTCTCAGGCGATTCAAATCATTTTGATAACCCTGAGCTCTGTCCGCGAGATCGGTGCGGACGGCAATCTCGATGCGGCTGATCTGTTGATCGAGCACCGAAGTATCCATCTCGACGATCGGTTCGCCTTCTTTCACGTGCTGACCGGTATTGACCAGAATCTTCTTGATACGGCCGTCAGCGTCCGCCGTCACCGCCTCTTGTATGACATCGACGATTCCGTTGACGCGCTTGAAAGCGACCCCCTGCAAATAGGCGCCGAGAGCGATGGCGACGATACCAATCCAAACCAGCAGCGGCCAGAAGGCCAGGAGGCGCCTCCAGGTAACCCGAGGCCGGCGCCGGCGCGTTTTATTGGGATGAAATTCGCTCATGCCTTGTGGAATGATGTCGCTGCAAAAGTTATCCTAAATCTCCACCGTCGTCCGTTGCATAATAAGACTGACCTCTGAAATGTTGGGAATTTTCGCCACCGCGTCAACCAAATCGACCTTGTACGAAGGATCGATGAGGCGAACCTGGTAGGAATATTCGAGCACTTCGCCCTGAATGGCCTCGCGCATGGCCACCATCTCGACTGAAACACAATACTGGCTCGCGATTTCATTCAGTTTCTCGATGCCGCGCCCTTCGGAGGGAAGCATGAAACGCAAAAGTCCTTCGAACTCGCGGCGCGAAGCAAAGGGCGACCAGGACAGGAACATGGCCGTCGCGCAAAAAAAGAGCATGCCCATGATGCCGATCATGAAAACCTGGGCCCCGCAGGAAATGCCGACGGCGAGGGCGGCGAACAGAAAAATGATGTCTCGCGGGTCGCGGATAGGGGTGCGGAAACGGACAAAGGCCATGGCACCAAGGATTCCCAGACCTCTCGCCATGTTATTGCCGATGGCCATGATCATGATGGCAATCGTGATGCAAGCGAGTACCAGAGTGTGCAGGAATGTCCGCGCGTAGGAAAAGCCCTGGTGCGTCCAGCGATAGACGGTGGCCAGCACCATCCCCAGGATAAAACTCATGCACAGGGAATAAAATATCTCGATCGGCTCCAGCATCCGCGAAGAGCCAAGGCTGAAGAGAGGATCAGTAAATTGCGGGGGCATGGAGCAGAAAAAGAAGGCTCCGCGAAACGACCAACAACAAAAAAACAGCGGAGATAGAACCGCTTATGAAGCAAAAACATTCCGAATGTCAATAGGTCGTGTTGGCGCCATCAGCGGCATATTCAAATCCGCGGTAGAGAGTTTCGAGCCGCCAGGCGGTCGCATACTTGCAAAAGCCGGTATTGGTAAGGTTGAACCGCTCGATCGTTTCGAGCATCCAGGTCGGCGTGTCGCGCATTGATTTTAGCTCGAAAATGTAACCCGCGTACGGACGGCGGAACCCCACCGGCGTGTCCATCGGGCGCCAGAAACGCCAATCCGCCACTTCTTCACCGGGCAAAATCCAGTCGCGCGTCGGCCGATAGGATATCCGGCGATCAAAGGTCACCCGCGCGTAATCGTCGTTGGCGCCAAAATAGCTCTCGCGGATGTAACGGATGAGCATTTTCGGCCGCGCCGAGATTTCATTCGAGATGCGGCAGAATTCGAGGAAAACCGCATTGTCCTTGGCTGTTTTGAGCAGGGGCGCTGTTTCGGGATGCGTGACACACTTCTCATGATAGGTCGCGCGGTTCATTTTGGCGCGGCTTTTGACTATGACGCTTCCGATTTTGCGTTTGACCTCGAGAAAAATCGGCGCTTTGGGCGGCGCGTCCAGCCCATAGGTGCGCACCCGCAATTTGAAGCGGGCAAAGAATTTCTTCTCCTTCATCAGTGCCAGATCCATGCTCGGGGTGTCGAGTTGCAACGTGGTCACGATGTATTCGGGAATGTCGCCCCGCCCGTTCGGATCGGGAATGCAAAAAGGCCTGATAAATTCGCGGATGGGAGCTACCAACCTCGGGTGGATGACAAACTTTTGCTCGAAACGTTCGATGACCAGATCCTTGGCGCCCTTGCGGCTGGGACCCTGTCCGCTAGGACCAAGGCGCTCCGGCGCGGGCAAGGGAGCAGCGGTAGGGGGCGTCATCTGAGAAGATGCGGGGGCATCGATCAAAACAGGACTGCTCATGGGGGTTCTTCTGAAAAAGGCGGACTCGACAACGCGACAGACGGCAATATCCACCATCTTCGACGCACTGTAACGAATTCGTCAAAATCTTTCCGCTTATCCGCGCGAAACCGATTTTTCGATGCACGTTTCTCCGGAAAAATGGCGGACGCTCTGGACGGCCTGACAAAAGAACCGAGAGCAATGCCCCATATGCCCTCACGTAGCGTTAAGTAGCGCGTCTGGTGCAATCCCTCGGCCCTATTGAGGCGTGGTTTGCAATTACCCCGAAGACCCTTCCCCACCCGGAGGAGCTTCTGGCGAAGCCGGACGCGCGGGTTCGGGGACAGCAGGAGTTGGAGGTTCCGACAGACTTGGGGTTGTCACAGATGGCGAACTCGTTTCACTCGGTGGCGCCGCGCCTTCCGCTCCCGCCGGAGGCGTCTGCGGAACTTCGGTCTCCACCTTTTGCAGTGATGGATGCACTTTCGGTTTGCGCTTCGGACGGCTTTGCTTCGACCCGTAAGGCACTCCATATTTTGTCCCGCGCACCACTATCGGAGTACCCTTGGATACGTTTTGGTAAAACCATTTCGCCATCGCCGAGGGGAGCCGAACGCATCCATGGGAAGCTGGATGGGTGGGCACGACTCCGGCATGGAATCCCATCGCCGTCGAACCGCCGCCGGGCCGGTCAAACCGCTGAAAATATTTCATCAGCGATCCCTGAAATCGCCCCTCCGGCGGCACCGGATCAAAGCCCGCGGTGACGTCGCTGACGATCAGCGATCCCGAAGTGGCCACAAAATTGCCGTACAGATTTGAGCGGTGGTTTAAATCCTTCTGCCCGATTTTGAAAGTCCCGGTTTCGGTTCGGTAGCTTTTGCGGCCGCTCGACAACCGGGACATCGCGATCAAATCCGAACCGTGGTAAAGATAAACTCGCTGTTGGTCCAACTCGACGACGTAGCCGCAATTCCCGGCCGTCAGCTTTGGGGTTTTCTCGCCGGC
The DNA here is from genome assembly GCA_050998515.1 of Verrucomicrobiales bacterium. Taxonomy (GTDB): domain Bacteria; phylum Verrucomicrobiota; class Verrucomicrobiia; order Verrucomicrobiales; family V1-33; genus JBPCQC01. The sequence continues at coordinate 34,827 of JBPCQC010000116.1, read as the reverse complement.
GGGGTGGAAGCCATTCTTTCCTCCCTTTTGAAAAAACTCATCGGCCTTGGCAATGTCCTCGGCGCGCGCTGCATCAGGAACTTCGCCCGCTCCCGGTTCAGCCTTCTGTTTTCGAAATTGAGCACAGGACATCGCCAGAACCGCCCACACTGACCAGCAAATCGGATGAAGAGCACGCATCATTGCATTCAATCGAGTTTTTCTTAACATTCAAGTTCCGTTGAGCAACGGATCCTTTGGATTGTCCGCAGCTGAGAGTCTGAAGGATTTTTATTTTGCCGCCGCCCCTCGCCGCGAGCCGAAAGGACCGCACCTCTTCAAGTTTCTGACTCCGCTATTTAAGCAACGGAGCAAATCCTTTGAGAATTTCGCTCCCTTGCTCGAGGAGGGCGCTGCCCTTGTCGATAAGTTGGCCGCCGATGTCAGTCGCGGTCTGGGCCGCTTTCTCTGCGGCTTTGAGAGCGTTTCGTGGCACGTCCTCGACGGTTTGGGCGACGGCAGCGTCCACAAGCCGACCGCTCAGATCCTCATGCGGGGCGTCGACCGGGCCGACCAGTCGCAGGCTGGTCCACAAGAAACCATCCTCGGCGCGCGTGAAGACGCGATTTTCAGCCCCTGGCATCCAGCGCAAAGTTCCGGGGGCAACGCCAACCTGAAAAACTCCATCGATGCGTCCCGCAATGACATCACAATGCCCTTCGACCCGCAAAAGGCCTGGGCTTTCCATCGCAAATTCGCGGACTTCGAGTCTTGCTCGCTGCCGGCGAAAACGGGCCTGAGCATTGCTGATGAGAAGACTCCGGAAACCGTCGTGACGAGTGTGGCGGGCCAGCTTCTCGAGCAGTGGAAGAAACTCGACCCGGCTTTCTTTCATCGCCAGGCGTCCTTCGGTGACGATCGCGGCGGGGTCGTCTGTCGGTCCGTTGATGATCGCTTCACCTTCGAGGCGGCCGCGCAACCGCTGTTTCCAATCCTCGGCCAGCAGCTCCGCGGCGCCCAGGTTGGTGAACTGAACCCGCAACGCCAAACGTTCATCACTAACATCGCCGCTCACCACGGCGACAGTGCCTCCCTCGCTCGAATGGCCCCGTACTTCGGTCAGGAACACCCTGCCGCCCGCCACCCGCGCCAGGATGTTCTCGAGCACGAATTTGCGTCCGGAAGAAAGTTGGACTCTCCCGCCCTGGCCACGCACCTCCAAGCCGTCCGCGCCCGGCCGGAGAGTCATCGCTACGTCGTCCACGAGAAAGTTTTGCCCGCCACGCGCGTAACGAAATGAGGCCTCCTGAACGGCGATTTCATCGACGCGGACGCGGTGCGGAATCCATGCCGACAGCCAGGCTGGCATTTGAGCGTCGTTTGAGACCGACGGGTCGGCTGCCGCGGCGGCAGCGGAAGTCGCCAGCGGTTCGCTCACAACAATCTCGAGCCCATCCACGTCGATTTGCGGAATCCGCCAGGTTTTGTTCCACAACGCCTGGAAATCCACGCGGGCGCGCAAACCGCTCGCGTCGAGCGAGGTGAATGGCGAACCCTCGCCGCCTCGGGCTGTGAATCGCTCCGCCGACGCCGAGTCATCCTGCCAGACGATGGGGGAAAACTCCGAGCTGGCATGCAAGGCCCGGGATGCCTGCTCGCCGACGAAGACACGGAAGCCGTCTGAATGCAAATAGCGGCGAATGCCAATGACCAACGCAACTCCCCCACTTAACAAAATTACGAACCCCACCGTCAGCAACCGCAACCACACCCGCCGCCCTCCGCGCGATGTTTGGTCACGCATCTTAATGGACACTCCTGGGGACATGGATCAAAAACATCGCGGCCCTCTGCGCTGGCGGCGTGGGACAATCGTCACTCGTGAATTGTTATTCGTGATTTGGCTCCTGCCATCCATTGTCACGCCATTCATGCCTGTTTACAACTCGAACGCCAGCTTCAACACGTCGTGCCGATTAACCAATAACGGATAACCAATAACGAAGCCTTGCTCGAACTAAAAGACATCACCTACCACCTGCCGAACGCTGTCGAGGCGAGCGATACTTTGCTACGCGACGTGTCATTCCGCGTTCCTGAAGGGCATTTTCTGGCCGTGGTCGGGCCGTCAGGTTGCGGCAAAACGACGCTGCTGAAAATCCTGGCTGGAATACTCATCGAGAGTTCAGGCGAGATCCGCTGGCGTGGCAATAACCTGATGGACGAAACGGAACTGGAACCGACCGATCTCGGTTACGTCCCGCAATTCAGCGTCGCTTATGAGCATCTGACCGTCGCTGAAAACATCAATGCGGCCGCTCGTTTGCGGGTGCGCAGCCGTTCTGGCTTCGAGCGCGGCGAATTGCTTGAACGCGTGCTGGCTCAAACGGGGTTGATCGCGCACCGGCAGCAACGCGTAAGCACCCTTTCGGGCGGACAAAGGCGTCGCCTGGGCCTCGCCATCGAATTGGTCAGCGACCCGGTCCTGCTGCTCTGCGATGAAGTGACCACCGGACTCGACCCGCAGGCCGAGCTCGAGATTGTCCGGCTGCTGCATTCCCTGTCGCGCGATCATGGACGCATCGTCATCAATGTGACCCACAGCCTGAACCACATTGGAATCTACGATTCCGTGCTCGCCATGGCCGCGGGCCGCATCGCATTCCATGGGCCGCCTAACAAATTAAGCCACTGGTTCAGCGCGGAAACCCCCGAAGACATCTATCTGAATCTGCTCTCGTCGCCAGCGGAGCAATGGCATGCTTCGTGGCGAAAACACCACCGGGCCTATTACGCGAAACTCGGACTGCCCGCACTCGATGAGGGTCAGCAAGCTGCCGGGGATACAGCTGATCTCACGGTCTCCGAACAGTCGGCGGTAGGGCGAGGCTCTGCCCGAGCCGATGCCTCGAAATTGCCCGGCCCGGCATCACAGTTTTTCACTCTTCTGACACGGCGATGGCGTCTTTTTTTTCGGGACCGGGTTCATCTGCTACTTCATCTGTCGCTGCTGATTGGCTTTCCCTTCCTGGTGGTCATCTTTGCCAGCGAAGGTGTTGGTCAGATGCCGACCCGGCTGCAGTTTTCCCAGATTCGCACCTCGAGTGACTTTTTGTTGCAGAACCGTCTCGTCGAAGAGCAGGTCAAAACCGGTACTCTGATCTCGAGCCTCGTTCTCATGCAGGTTGTGCTCCTGGCATTGATGGCCACGAATAACGCGGCTCGCGAAATCGCCGGCGAACGGCAAATCTTCGAAAAGGAAAAACTGGGCGGCTTGAGGCCGGGCAGCTATGTCATGAGCAAGGCCGCATTTCTGGGTGTGCTGGTTGTCGTTCAATCCGTGTGGATGGGATTGTTTGTTCACTTTTTTTGCCGGCTGCCAGGAGATTTTCTCGGGCAACTGGCCCTGCTCGGCCTCGTTAATGCCGCGCTGACTGCGCTCTGTCTCGGACTGTCATCAATCGTGAAATCACCGGAACAGGCGTCATTGTTAGGCATTTATCTCGCCGGTTTCCAGCTACCCCTTTCCGGTGCCGTTCTGCGGTTACCGCAAAGCGCCGAGCCGTTTGTTCGTCCGTTCATTTCCGCTTATTGGTCGTGGGCCGGCCAGCTCGACACCATGAAACCCTCCGATTTTTTCATTGGCATCCAGGCTGCGATTCCTTCCGAATTGGTGGCGGGTTGGTCGACCTGTGCTTTGGTGCTCGGCGCCCACGCCGCTGTCGGAATGTGGATTGCCTGGATCGGCTCCCGGCGCGTCGGTTGGGAGTAAGCCCCGAATAACCAATAACGGATAACGAATAACAGCCTGCCCATGCGCCGCCGTCGTCCCCAGCGTTTTCCATTCGCGACCGCCCTGTTGATTGCCGTGCCCGTGGCGGTCGCAGCCATCATTGCCTGGAAAACGTTCGCAGGACGCACCGAACAATTTGGCGGAGTGCCCGAGTTGAAAATTCGTGACTACTTCGAAAACGCCAACAGCCTTCGCGGAAATACCTATCAAGTTCGCGGCACAGTCGAAGACAGCCTTCGGTGGGTGGCTGGCAAAGGACGCTTGATCAGCGTGATCGCCCAGAACTCCGACGGAACGCCGGCTGATCCCCTGCCCATTCGCGTTCCTCCACAAATCACCGAAAACATCCAGACGGGTCAGAGTTTTGTTTTTAAAGTTTCAGTGGGCGACGGCGGCGTGCTCGTAGCCGAGAAAATCCGCAAGAATTGATGCTATTCTGGCCTGGTCGCTGTATGGGTAAGTGGCCTGCGCCTCGTATTATCCACGAAAGTTATGAGACGATCCTTGCTTTTCCTCCTCATGGTGGCGGCAGCAAACGCGCAGTTGATCGATGTGACGCCGCCGAGTGTGACGCCACCCGCGGTTACTTCGCCGAGCATAACGGCGCCGGCGGTCAAACCGGTTGAAGCCGGAGCTGGAGGCGCGTCACCACAGCCCGCTTCGTCTGGGCCCGCAAACCCGACCGCCCCCGCTTCTTCCGCCGGACAAACTGCAGGCGCCGCGCCCGCGACAGGTGCGCCCAACAACGCGCCTAACTCACAAATTCCTTTGCCCAGTTTTGATCCAGGCAGCGAAACCGTGACCTGGAACGGCAAAATGTGGAATATCACCAACAACCGGATTTTCCGCGCCCGTTTCGAGAAATACCTCGCCGCTCCGGAATCGCCCGCCGCCGAAGACGCGGCGTATCGTCAGATCCTGCAGGAGATCAATGACGCGATTCATCCCGCCAAAACCGGCGGGCGTCCCGATTTGCCCAAAGCCGTTGCCCTGCTCCCGCGCGCCTCGCAATTCCCGATCGACGCCAAAATGTGCGACGCGCTTGCCGAAGTTATCTATAGCGTCTGGCTGGCGCGCAAAAACAACGGCGCTCTCGACGCCACCAACCGCGAAATTGAAAAGGAAGTCGACCGCCTGCGCGGGAATTGGGACGTCGCCACAACCAGATCCGATTTGCACGATAAAGTGCGTCCCGGTGGCGGCGTCAAACCCAGGCAGCAACCGTCCTCTCAGCAAAATAAAAGCCAACCGACGGGCCAAAATGTTAACATCAACATCGGCCCGGGCGGCAATCCAGTGCCAGGCGGACAGACCGGGCCGGGCTCCGGCAGCAAGAGCGACGCGGCCGATCCAAAAAATCTTTCGAACGGCGGCGCGAACGCCGCCGACTTATTTGCCAACAAATTTGGCAAGCTGGCTGGCTACGCCCGCCGAATGGCTGAACTCGAGGCCCGTCGCGCGGCCAACCTGGCCAAAAAAGAAGTCTCCGACCTCGAGAGCAAAGTTCAGTACCAGGCTCTGATGCTTCAGTTTCTGCTCCAGCGGCGCTTCGAACACGTGGTGATGTCGACGCGCATCTACCGCGTGCTCTTTGGTGACGGCGATACCGTGATCAAAACCCAGGAGGGCTCGCAACTCGAAAAGGCACTGAACCAGGGGTTGGGTTTTAACCCCACCCTCGGAAACCTCGATGCCATGGCGAATGAAGCGATCCGCGACGTGGATGAAGCCCTCCAGGCCTTCGATTATCTCGCTGGACGCGGCGACCTCGAAACCGCGAGCAAACGCCTGAGCGAAGCCTTCATGATTGGTGAATACCTTCCCAGGATGCGCACTTTGCCCCGCAGCAAAAAAGAGAAGGTTTTGGATTTCGTGCGCGACTCGAACCAACTGATTTCGGCGATCGAGGTGAAGGACTACACCCTCGCAGAACAATTGGTCAGGAAACTGCGCGAGACCGCGCGCGATTTCGATTCCTCGAAGCCCACCGCCGGAATCGAGACCGCGCGCACGGTATCCGGGATGCACATCAACCGGGCGCGCGTGGCCGCCACCCAAAGCGACGCCGCCATCGTGAGCGAAGAACTCCGAAAGGCCACGGAAATCTGGCCGAACAATCCCGAACTGAAATCAGTATCGGCGATGATCTTCAATCGCGGAGACGCGCAAGCGCAGGCCCTCAATGACCTCGACACCCTGATCGGCCAAAAGAATTACCGCCAGATCTTTTTGGATCAGGCGAAATTCATCGCGGCCGTTGCCGGCAGGCCGGACTACGAGGCGAAGCTCAAGCCAGTGCTCGAGCAAATGAACAAGGTGCAAATGGTGCTCGTGCAGAGCGAGAAGCTCGCGGAAACAGGAGACCGCTTCGGCGCCTGGGAAGCCGTCGAGCTGATGCGCAAGGAATTTCCCGGCGATCCTGAGATCAGCAGCCGCCGCGCCGCGTTCTCAGCGCAGGTGAGCGAACTCGCCTCCGCCCTCTCCAGAGCCGAGCAGCACGAACAGCAAAAACAAACCGGCTCGGGGCTCGCCTGGTTTCTCAAAGCCCGCAAGATCTATCCCCAAAGCCGCTTCGCCAAAGAAGGCATCGATCGCCTCGCCGCAGAGGTGCTACCGGATGGGCAGTGAAGAGCCCGGTGACAAATGGAGCGCCACGCAGGGAGGGCGAGTCCTACCGGCGAGCCGCACTGAAGGTCGCTACGCCGAATTCAGCACAGGCAGAATTCATTGCGGCTCGCGAATACGCTCGCCCTCCCTGACAAGTGATTGCTTCGTCTCGAGCAACGCCTACAGGCAAAGTCCCCATCCAGCTCGTGGCGGCTCGGGAATCGACGCGCACCCAGCTCTCGACGAACGTCTGAGCAATCGAAGGATCATTTCGCTCAGCCGCAAGCTTCGGGACGATGTCTTTGATCTGGCTGGGATTCTTGTGGCCAATTACAGAGAGAATTTGCTGAACGCTTCCGGTTCCCAAGCGATTAGGTTCTGTTTGCAGGATTTCAAATAACTTCCCTTCCTGTGGTGTGCCAATCGCACGAGCATGTGGCGCTATTGTGTGCCATGGTTCGGCTGGCGGATTGACCACTACGCGTTCATCCATCCTCCCATGGAGGAGTTAGGTCCGGGATCGGCTCGCCATTGCCATTGGTGCCCTTTTCGCGCCTATACTTAATTGTTTTCTTTACCACTTTCGCAGCCATCCCGATCTCAACTGGCACAGAACCCGTCACTCGGGGGGGCTGTGTTAGAGGGGGAAGTTCACCGCTGTCGATTGGTGCGTGATCATTTCATTGCAAAACCCGCGCCAATTTCAATCCTCCTCATATCTCTGCTGCCATTTGCGCCAGGCGAACCAGCCGGCGGAGGCGACGAGGAGGGCTACCAAGGAAACCTTCCACCACAGTCCTGGACGGCTCGAGGGTGTGATGGCGACGAACGGGGGACTGGCCTGGCCGAGCTTTCCGTCCGGGGCCTTGACGGCCAAACGCAGGCTGTAGCGGTGGCCCGGCCGGAGTTTTTTCAAGGTAGTCTCGACTTCTGAGGCGGATTTTTTCACTTTGAGACCGTCCCACGGCAGCCAGCGGCGGGTGGGCATGGTGTCGCCGGGCAGTGGTTTGTATTCCTGGCGGAAGAGGACGTAATCGTACTCCGGACCGACCGGTTTCCACGCGAGGGTAAAAGTTGTCGGAGACATCGCTTTGACTCGAACCGCGTCAACTTCAGGCAGGGTCCGATCGAACTCGACAGTCGAGGGGAAAACGCCAACCACGTCTGTCATGAGGCGCAACTGAGCTTCCTTCTCGGACATGGTGCCCGCCGAGGGGTCGATCGAGGCAGTTTTGTCTGCGGAAACGGTGCGGCTATTGCTTGGGGGCGCATTGAGCAGGGTGTCGGATGTGTTGGTGCCGGCAATTGTCGACACGATGTTTTTTTTCGCTCGGAAGAAGAGCGGAAGTTTGGCGTCGCCAAGTTCGAGCGAGGCCTCGCCTTCCGGCGGGCTGCCGCGGGCGGGAGGGGCTCGAACAGCGAACGCCACCACCTCGCCCGGCTTAAGATCGCGTCCGGGATTAAAACCAAGCAACTCGAAGCCGGCGGGGGGATTGATGAAAAGGGGAGCCGCCGTGCCGCCGGCATTTTTCACCAGAACGGTCAAGGGATCGCCGTCGGCCGGCACCAACACGGCACCATCGGGCGCTTTGTTGCCTTTGATTTCCTCGACCCGCAACCAGGCCGGACTCGCATCGGCACTGACGGGAACCGCGATGCGGCACGCGCGCGACAACACCGAAAGTGGCGCATGAAATTCCTCCCCGTCCTCCGCCGGAATCGTGACTTGAAGGTCGATCGACTGATCGGGTGCGACTTCGGCGGTTGCGGGATTCATTTTGAGTCTGGCCGGCGACTCGACGGTGAAGGAGAGGTTTGTCAACGAACGGTTGACCACCGCAAAGCTGCCGCGTCGGGATTTGTCCTCAGGCATCCACTCAAGCTTCACCCAACTCGGCCGCACCTCGAAAGGCGGGACCGCCTTGCCAACCAGGGTCATTTTTCCACCTTCAATTCCGTCAAAGACAATGTCGTGTTTATGCTCGCCCGGGCCCGCAGGCATGTAGCTGACTCTGGCTGCATCCTGGCCACCCTGCTCGAGCTCGATCATGGTTTTTTCATCGAGGAGGCGCCACGGCAATGGCACAACCATCGGGGCGGTGAGTGGTCCGGTGCCCACGTTCTTAAACTCGACCGTGCGCACGGCGGTCTCCCCCACTGGCACTTCGCCAAAATCAATTCGAGATTCCACCTTCAGCACAGGCTTTTGATCGACGATTTCGATCTTTACCAATGCCGAGCCCGAGGTCGGGGTATCCCGGCATTTCACTCGAAAGGTAAACTGGTCGTGCTCAGCGGTGCTGTCTGCGGCAGCGGTGTAGGTGACGAACGCCTGGTCCTTGGAATTATCGGATGGCCCGGGCGTAGTCAGAGTGCCGTGTTTGGGTTGATCGCCAAGACGGAATTCAGTCGGCTGGCGCGACGCATTGGTCGCTTCGAGCACAATCTGGGTGGCATTGCCACGGAAAACCTTCACCGAAACGTCCTTGGGCGTGGGAATGGCAATCGCCCGCTTGATCCGCTCCTTCGCGGAGTCCCCAGGCTTCAGATCGGAGGATTTGCGCTGAGGCGGACCCTGGATATCGGCATGTGCGATCGAAACCAGCCCCTGGGCTGCGAAGCCGCCGATGAACAACATGGCGTGCCCGACAAGTGCCAACTTGCGAGACCCATCCATTGACCACAGGATACGGCGATCGATCACCGACCAGACTATGCGCTATCTGAAAAAGGTCAAAATGGCGGGCTGTGTCACGGTCGCGGCCGGGTGCGGTCTCCTGGCGCCAGTTCTGCCAGCGCAGGACATCGATTCGCTGCGACCGAAGACCCAGGAAAGTCCACCTCCGCTCGATGCCAGGCTGGCAACTTTGTTGAAGTCCCTTCATCCACCGCTCGAGCCCCAGATTCACGCCGTCGTTGACCGCCTCGAGGCAGGCTCGACGACGATAAAGATTTCTCTTTCCGAGCGCCGGTTGCGAGTTTTTGCCGGGGAAGAACTGGCTTTGGACTGTCCGGTGAGCACGGGTCGGCCAAGCTCGGCGACGCCCGAAGGGGTATTTACACTCGCCGCCAAAATCACGGCACCCAAAGGCCTGGACTACGGCAACATCATCGCACCAGATGGCACGATTCTCATGCGCGGTGTTTTCGCCAAATACGATGCGTTGCCGGCGGGTGCGTCGTTCAACTCGATCGTCCCAAAGTGCGCCTTCCAACTGAGCGAAGGCGGCCCCTTGCTTTTTGCCGGTGAAGCCACAGGCGCAGCCACCACCAATGGCGCTGTCATCGTCCCGGAAAAAATCGCCTTGCTCCTTTCCGACCGTCTGGCCCTCGGTGTAAAAGTCGAGATATCGAGTTGAGCGCTCGATTTTAGAGAAACCCCAGCAATCGCCGACGCAGCACATCGAGAGCCGTCTGGGTTGCCAGGGACTTGAAGACTTCGCGTTCGAAGGGAAATCTTTCATGCACTGCGATGGTGCTGCGAGTCGCAGAGGCCAGCGCCACAAACACCGTTCCGACGGGTTTTTTGACGCTCCCGCCCGTGGGCCCGGCGATGCCGGTCACCGCGAGGGCATGGGGGGCGCCGGACCGTGCGAGCGCGCCCTCCGCCATGGCCTGAGCGACTTCCTTGCTGACCGCTCCACGTGATCGCAGCAACGCCGTTGGAACTCCCAACATATTTTCCTTGGCACTGTTCGCATAGGTAACAAAGCCAGTTGCGAAAACTGCTGAGGCGCCGGGAACATTGGTCAGGCGATGTGCCAGCAATCCTCCAGTGCAACTTTCAGCGGTGGCCACCATTTCGTTTCGCTCGCCCAGCAGTCGCACCACGACAACCTCCATGGGTTCGTGACCATCACTGAAGAACTGTACCGGAAAAGCGGTTCGAATGATCTCGCCACACTGCTCGAGCGCTTGCTCGTCGCCGACACAGCGCACAATTACCTCGCCCGGCCTCACGCAATAACCGAATTCTGCGAGACCGGCTTGCCGCAGCGACGGTTCAACCGCGGCACTCACCTCCGCCTCGCCGACGCCACAAAGTGCAAAATTCTTAAGTTTTGGGACTGGCTGTCGATGCCATTTGGCAAGGCGCGGCGCCACCTCTGCATTGAACATCGGATGCAGCTCACGCGGCGGCCCTGGCAATAAAAACAGATGTGGCGTCATGGCGATGCCTTGGACCGCGTTCGCCAGCGGAGGAAAATAGAGCCCAGGTGCCGTGCCACATGCGTTGACCAGGGCCCGGGCACCTCGAGGCACCATGGCTTGACGGCGCGAGTGAGCATTCATTTCACGATGCCGGCGGGCCAGGTAGGTAGTTATGGCGGTCAGCGCGGCGGCACTCTCTTCAAGGGGCAGGGCCAGCAATTCCGCGGTGATTTCACGCGTGACATCGTCGCTGGTTGGCCCCAGTCCTCCGGTGACCAGCACGACATCGCTTCGGGAAAACGCCTCGACCAGGACTCGGCGGATTTCGGGACCGTCCGGCACGCAGACCTGCCGCTGGATGAAAAGCCCGAGCTTCAATAATTCCCCGCCAAGCCAATGGACATGCGTGTTTAGCGTCTGGCCGAGCAACAATTCAGTGCCCGTGTTGATGACCTCAATTCGCATGACCGTTCCGTTCGGCCCGCCCCTCACGCCATCCAATCGATAGGACGCGCGTCGCTCCAGAGGTCCTCCAACGCATAGAGCTCGCGCTTGGATTGGTGGAAAGCGTGAACCATCACCGTCCCGAAATCGAGCACCAGCCACTGACTTTCGGCCTGGCCTTCGCTCGATCGCGGTTTCACGCCCAGCAGTTCAAAAACCTTGTGCCGAACATCCCGCACGATCGCCTTGAGGTGCGGCAACGAGCTGCCAGTGCAAAGAACAAAGAAATCGGTGATCGATGAAACAGCGCTGACATCGAGCACTACGATGTTTTCGGCCTTCGTTTCGTCGGCAATGCGCGCGGCGGTGATGGCAAGGTATTCCGCTTCAGAGGCAATCGTGGCCGACTTTCGCGATGCCCTTTTGGCCCCTTCTTTTCTTCCGACAGCCGCGGATTTCTCCGCAGCCGCTTTGCGTGTGGCGGTCTTCTTCGGAGCCATGTTTAAGAGGGAACGTTCTCCCGCCGCTGCGAATGTCAAGTTACGTGCCGCAGCCCGTGGGGCGTTTCACGGCTGGGCGGATGGGTGAGAGAACCACCTCTTCAGATGGTACCCCGTCACGCTTTCATCACATTCCGCCACAGCTTCTGGCGTCCCTTCAACCATCAATCTTCCACCCGCGTCACCGCCACCCGGACCCAGGTCGACCACCCAATCGGAGCAGCGAATGACATCCAGATTATGTTCGATGACCACCAAAGTGTTGCCGGCGTCGCGCAGGCGAAACAGGACACCTAACAAAACGCCGATGTCCTCGAAGTGCAGTCCGGTGGTCGGCTCGTCCAGCAGGAACAAGGTGCGGCCGGTGGCACGTTTGCTCAACTCAGCAGCGATTTTAATTCGCTGGGCTTCGCCTCCACTCAGGGTGTTGGCTGCTTGACCGAGTTTTAAGTATCCGAGGCCGGTCGCGCAAACCGTGCGCAATTTTTCCGCCACCTGCGGCACCGCGCGAAAGAAAGTCGCAGCCTCCTCGAACGACATCTCGAGGACGTCAGCAATGGTTTTACCCTTATAAGTCACATCCAGCACGTCCTGCTGGTAACGCTGACCGGAGCAGGCCTCGCATCGCACATAGACATCGCTGAGAAAATGCATGTCGATGCGGATCTGTCCGTCCCCTTCGCAGGTTTCGCAGCGTCCGCCGACGGTATTGAATGAAAACGTTCCTGGCGTAAAGCCACGCACTCGAGACACCGGCAGTTCGGCAAATAATTGCCGGATTGCCGTGAAAGCGCTCAAGTACGTGACCGGATTCGAACGGGGGCTCCTTCCAATTGCGCCTTGATCAACGACGACCAGTTTGTCAATGAGATCGAGGCCGGTGATTTCCCGATGGCGGCCTGGTGACTCTTTGGCATGATAAAAATAGCGCGCCAGCGCCTTGCGCAGGATGTCATCCACCAGTGTGGATTTCCCACTGCCGGAGACCCCGGTCACGCACGTCAGGAGGCCGACCGGAAAGCTTACGGTTATGTTTTTAAGGTTATGCTCGCTGGCAGCGTGAACGGTCAGTTTTCCCATCGCCAAACCCAGGTCGCGCCGTTTACCTCCCTCGACGCGTTGCCGGCCCGAAAGATAGGAGCCGGTGAGAGAGCGCTCCTTGCTCATGACTTCGAGCGGGCTTCCAGCCGCCAGCACTTCGCCGCCATGCGGCCCGGCCCCTGGGCCAAGATCGACCAGATAATCGGCCGCACGGATGGTTTCCTCATCGTGTTCCACAACGATGACGGTGTTGCCGAGGTCACGCAGATGCCGCAGCGTTTCGATGAGCCGCCCGTTGTCGCGTTGATGAAGCCCAATGGAAGGCTCGTCCAGCACATAGAGCACGCCACTTAATCCGGAGCCGATTTGAGTGGCCAGACGGATGCGTTGCGCTTCGCCTCCAGACAAGGTCCCGATCTGTCGGTCGAGGCTGAGGTATTCGAGGCCGACATTTTCGAGAAAGCCCAGCCGGCTGCAAATCTCCTTAAGGGGCTCAGCCGCGATGAAAAGTTGCTGCTCCGTCAGCAGAATGCTCTCGATCCATCGCCGCGCAGCCGAGATGGGCAGAGCGCAGAGGCGATCGATGGCCTGCTCCACGGCAGCGTGGGCCGCCGGCCCATCGATAGCCGGGACAGCCCCGCCACGGCTGCGGAGAGTGACCGCGAGGATCTCAGGCCGCAGGCGCCTGCCGCCGCAGTGAACACAGGATTTGGGATTCATGAAGCGAGCCACATTTTTGCGCACAAACTCGCTTTCGCTCGTGTCGTGCAATCGCCGAGCCTGCACGCACAGGCCTTCGAAGGCTTTTGCCACACTCCGTATCGTGCCACTCGTCTTCCACCCGGTCTTGATCGGTGTCTGCCCGGTTCCAAAAAACAACGCGTGCTGAAAATCTTGCGGCAGCCGATCGAATGGCGAATTCACATCAATGCCGAAATGTCCGACCAAGGCTTCGATTTGGCGCTTGTGCACGGCGAACAGTTTGGGATTACGACTCCACCACGATTTCACTGCACCCTCTGCGAGCGACAGCTTGGGCTCCGGAACCAGCAGGTCTGGGTCGCATTCCATAATGGTCCCGAGACCCTGGCAGCCGGAGCAAGCACCCTGTTGGTTGTTGAAGGAAAAATGCCGCGGCGTCAATTCAGGCAACCGAAAACCAGTCTTCGGGTTCAGAAATGCGGTACTGAACCGTTCTTCGCGCCATTCGTCTTCCGCGCTGGCAATGAGTGCCCAGACTTCATGCTCAGTCCAGCGCAGCGCTGTGCGGAGTGAGTCCATCAATCGCTCCTGAATGCCGGGCCGCACCACAAGACGATCGATCACAATCTCGACCGAAAATGTTTCGGCGCCGCCCCCGATCGAGGCCCTTTTGCGAGGCTTCGCCCCCGGTGCGATTGTTTCGTCATCGACGGCCTCGAGATCATGGATTTCTCCTCCCAGCCGCACCCGAACAAAACCCTGTTTCTTCAGCCGTGAGAGCAGCGTTTTCAACGCGGCGCGCTCCGTCCATTGGCGCTTGGGGAGCGGCGCCAGCAAAACAAGTCTGGTTCCTTCAGGCAACGCGGCAAGTTCCCCAGCAATTTGCGGAAGAGTTTTGCGGAAAACCGGTTCGCCGGTCGTTGGGTCATGAGGCTGCCCAACCGCCGCGTAGAGAACTCGCAGATAATCGTAAATCTCAGTGGCGGTCGCGACGGTGGAACGCGGATTCGGGGCACTTGTTCGTTGTTCGATGGCGATCGCCGGCGAGAGTCCTTCGATGGAATCCACGTCGGGCTTCTCGAGGCGTTCAAGAAATTGGCGCGCGTAAGCCGAAAGGCTCTCGACGTAACGCCGCTGGCCCTCCGCGTAAAGAGTATCGAAAGCGAGGGACGATTTTCCTGAACCACTCACCCCGGTAATAACCACCAGCCTGTTCTTGGGGATGACGACCGAGATGTTCTTCAGGTTGTGCTGGCGCGCCCCCGTGATTCGGATCCACCCAGCCGGATTATTGCACATGGGTTGCGAACGCTACGGGCGGTCGCAGACCGCCCTTCCTTCAAAAAAATCCAGGGGCGCTCTGTGAGCGCTCATTGCTTTTACGACTTTCATTTGGAAGTTTTTTTTATCTCGAAAGCAAATTCGCCTGCCACCTTCCCGGCAAGTCTGATCTTGAATTTATGCATTCCATCCGGGTCTCCCTCTTCCAGCGTCCACACCCGCCAGAGAAAGTTCCAGAACCAGCGATTGTCAGTCGTGGTTGCCGTGAGGCCATCCTGGGAGATTTTTGTCTGATCTGCGTCGACATTCCAGGTTTGGTTTTTCCGCGGCAAGCTGAATTCCTCGACTACTTCGATCTCATCCAGCTTGCTATCGATCATAAGCAACCATCCAAATTGCGTCCCGGTCTTCAGCGGCACTTCGTTCGCTGGCACAAAAAGATACCCGCCGTTTTTGGAGTCCTTTTCCATGTATCCAACAGCACCATGGGTAACGGCGACGCGCTCGTTAATCTTCACCGGCTGAGGGAACTTGATCTTCAGCAAAGCGTCGCGTTTGATAAAAAGCCCCCCTTCCGGTCCGCCGCGGCTGAAAATCTCGATTCTGGGATGCTCCGCTGACTCGCCCACAGAACCGCAAGCCAGCGACAGAAGCCATCCTGCCGCCAACAAATTTTTTCGCCAGGACCGTAGAATCATCACCGCAGGAGGCTAGCACGGAATTTGCATTTCGGATTTCGGATTTCAGGCATTTAATTCAGCGCGGGCATGAGCGTAAAAGTCAAAATCTGTGGTCACACCAACTACGAGGACGCGCTCGCCAGTGCGGAAGCCGGCGCCGACATGGTCGGTTTCATTTTTTACCTGAAGTCGAAACGTTTTATTACTTTCGAACGAGCCGCCGAGTGGCTCGGACGGCTGCCCTCGCATTGCCTTCGCGTTGGCGTCTTTGTCGATGCTCCGGCCGAGGATATTCAAAGCATACTCAGAAGCGGTCTTATCGACCAGGCGCAATTGCATGGCAGTGAAACGCCGGAGTTTTGCCAGGCGCTCGGCGTCCCGTTTTTCAAGGCGCTGCGCATCCATGACAAATCCAGCGTTGAGAGTATCGGGCAATACGACAGCGAGATCATTCTATTGGATTCCCCCGCCCCTGGGAGCGGCGAGGTTTGCAACTGGGATTATGCGCGTCTGGCGGTTTGCGCGAATCCCTCACACCACGTTCTCCTGGCCGGTGGGCTGACGCCGGAAAACGTGCGTCGGGCTGTCGAAACCATTCAGCCCTGGGGTGTCGACGTCGCGACCGGGGTTGAAGCCATGCCGGGCGTGAAAGATCTGCGGAAGGTCCGAGAATTCATCGCCCAAGCCAAGGCCTCGGGATAGGTGGTCCGTTGCTGATTTCGCGGATGATACTCAATCAAAGAGGCCTTTGTTGGGCACAACAATGCGTTTTCCGGGCACAAGAACTTCATTCCTACCCATTTGGTTGAGCTGGCGAAGGGTTTCCGGTGTGGTGTCAAAATCTTCTGCCAGGGACTCGACCGAGTCGTCTTTCAACACAAAGTACCCAAGCACGTCACGGTCGTCGCCCGGAGTTGCCGATTCCCTTTGAGCCGGCTTTGCGCGCGCCAAATTGGTCGGATCCTGGCGCGGCGGAATTTTGAGTTTCTTTCCGGCCATCAGAGTCGCTGAATCAGACAGGCTGTTCGCGCGCTGGACAGCGCGTCTCTCGATGCCGTGCTGAGCAGCCACCCGGCTGAGGGATTCACCTTGGCGGACCGTGTGCCACTTCCAACCGGCTGGCAGCAGCTCGTCCTCCTCGACAACCGCCGTTTTGGGCGACAGCGGAAGCCTCCCACCTTTGATTTCCGAGGCCGGCGCTTTCTTCGATGCCACCAACCGCTGTTCAACTGCGCTTGCTGGAACCCGAATCAGCGCCCCCGCTCTCAACCGCGACCTGTCGCGCAACTTGTTTAGGGCCACCAGTTCCTGAGTCGAGACTCCATACCGCCGGCCGATTGAAAGCAGAGTTTCGCCGCTTTTTACCGTATGCCGCCGGGCCATAGTTGGAATCGGCTGCCCCTGTTTCGCGGTTTTGCCTCTGGGCAGGACGGGCGCAGTTGCGCGAGATGACGGGGAAGAGGTAGCTGTCGGGAGGCGAAGAAGGCGGCCGGTTTGCAATAAACTCGTCGAAGATAAACGATTCAGTTTCTGAAGGTTCTCGACGGAGACGCCGAATCGGCGCGCAATCCGGTAAAGCGTGTCGCCAGGCTCTATCCGATAGGATTGCGGCGTTCCCGCAATCGCTCGGGCCGGCAATTTCTTTACGCGGTGGTCGGTCTTAACAGCGACTCGTGGCCCGTCCGACACCTGCTCGAGGTGGCCAATGCGTCGCTCATGGTCCTCCAACTTCCACCCGACCTGATTGGCGCCGGCCTCGCCGGAACCACGCCGGGGAGTTGGAAAATTTTCCGCCGTCACGCCGCCCAAGAGGGCAAAACTCAACAGCGCCACCCGTGATCCCCCAAGGGTCAGGCAAACTTTGTTCATATCAGTGAAAAGTTTATAAAAGTTTCATAAACAACGCAAGCAAGAGTATGGACCTCACACCAAGATCCGTTGGTAATGGGACCCTACTGGGCCTCCGGGCCAGCAGTGGCTCGTTCGAGGAGCTCTTGAAAAGTTTCCTCGCTGAACATCCCGGGCTGGTATCCGGTTGGGAGTTCCAACTCAGGGTTCTCAACCCTTACCAGCCGCCAGGTCCAGGGCCACCACCCTTCTTTCCTCCAGGTTAGTAGAAACGGTTGCCGGTGTTGTGCAGAGAAGTCTGCCATCACCGTGCCAGCCGGCGTCTGGGGACGGCCTCCTAATTGAATGCGGACGCTGTAGAGGAGGTCTCCATTTTGACGGCTTAGTTTCTCCTCGGCAAAGGTGAGATTCACAATCACGAATTGGCTTGTCACGTCCTTCAAAATGAGGCGCAGATCATCCTTCGTAAAGCCCCACTGGTCCTGATAGGTGTCTGACACCATAGCCAGCGCTTTGTCGACGTCCTGGTCTTGCAACGCCGCGCGGAAACGCTCCTTCCGCTTTTCTACCTGCGATTCCATTGTGAGTCCCTGCCCCAAAAACCAAACGGCAATCCCCAGAAGCTCTGCGGCGACCAGCCACCGCCAATAGCGGCGAATGAACGTTAAAAGGAAGCGCCACATTCAACGGACATTTTAGTTGTTCGCGTCAGCCACGTCGGGCGATAGTTCGCTATGCAAGGACGCTACCGCCCGAACGTCGCGGGTTTGCTGGTCAATGCCGATGGGCAGGTGCTGATTTGCGAGCGCAAAGATTTCAAAAACTCGTGGCAATTTCCGCAAGGTGGCGTCGATCGAAATGAATCGCTGGTCGGGGCTCTTAATCGCGAGCTCGACGAGGAACTCGGACTCGAGCCGCGTCATTATCAGATTTTGCGGCAACGCGGGGGCTTTAGCTACAATTTTCCCAACGGATCCAAGGCCTTACGCACCTACCTGGGCCAGGAGCAAACCTATTTTCTCTGCAAAATGCTCGGTTCGGATGCCGATATTCGGCTGGATAAACACAAGCCCGAGTTTGTAAGCTTTAAATGGATTGCGCCTGAAGATTTCCAACTGAGCTGGCTCCCGGAATTCAAACGACCGGTCTACGCTGCGGTTTTGCGCGAGTTTTTTGGGGTCGGAGAATGATTCGGCAATTCGGTTAGCATGACCAAGCCAGAGCTGAGAATTCAGGAGATTCGCGTTGCGACCCGCGCCGGCAGGATGGTAGCTTGGGCCCTCTTCCGACAACACTATGAAATATTTGACTTTATTGCGGCTCGTCCCCGTCCTCCTGGCCGCTCCTCTCGCCGCTTGCGTCGATCAGGATCAGAAGTTTTTTCTCAATCCGGACGGTTCGGGAAAATTTGTGACCAAAATGGTCATGACCGTCAATCCCCAACAACTCGCGGCCTTCGGCACCACGCCGGGTAAAGATCCAGGCAAGGAATTGCTCGTCCAGATTCTACGGGGCACGGAGGGAGTCGAAGTATGGAGCGATGTGAGCCACGAGCAAACCGCAGACGGCAAAACGAAGATCTCGGCCACGGGGTATTTTCCAGACATTAATAAATTTAAGATGTCTGCCGGTGGAGGGCGCAGCGGGAGCAATCAGGCCTCAACCCTGGTTTCGAAAAAGGAAGGCGACGACTGGATTATCGAAGTGGCCGCGCCGGATCTTGCGCCCTCAGCGGAAAAGCAGGTTGCTCCAGCCAGCAAGAAATCGCCCGAACAGATCAAGGCCGTCGTGCAGCAAGCCCAGCAACAATGGCAGGCAACCAAAGGTTTCATGGCGCCCATGGTCCAGGACGCAAAATTACGAACGGCGGTGGTGCTTGGCGGCACCATCAAAAGTTCGACCGGATTCTCCAAAGAAAGTGAGAATACCGCGCTCATGCAGTTCAATGGCACGAAGATCATCGATGCCATCGACAACATGGTTATGGATCCGACGGTTGCCGAAGAGGCAGCAGCGAAAGGAGGCGACCTCATGTCGAGTTTGCGCGATCAGAAGCGCATGCAAAAGGTGATCATGGAGTCACTGACGGATGGTCAGGGCATGCCGCGACTGGTCGCCACCGTGGGCTCACCAGTCTTCGATTACAAGGCCGAGGTCGAAGCGGCAAAATCGAAGCAAGGTCCTGAGGTTAAAGCGCTCATTGAAGAGGCGAAAAAACCCGGCGGTTCCGTCATTCGGCCTCCTGCCGGAACTCCTCCAGGTGGAGCGCCAAAGGGCAAGCCCGTCCCTCCCGCGGTTCCCAACACCAAGAAAATCGAATGACACAACGTGGCGCCGGTTGGCGCCCGCCCGTCCTCCAAATATGAAACGTCGGTCCTCGTCCTGGCTATTCGCCAACGTCTGCGCCGCGCTCGGCCTGAGCGGTTGCATCGAAATCGAACAACACATCGTGCTCAATCCCGACGGCTCGGGAAAAGTGCAGATGGCCTCGGCCATTGCGATTCCAGATTTTGGAGCCCTGGCAGGCGGCGTTGATCCCTCCCTCAAGGCAGACCCTAAGAAGGCCGCCCGTGATCTCGCCGTGAGTATGCTCCGCTCCGACGGCATCGAGGCTTGGAGCGATGTTAAATATGAGATCGGCAAAGACGGCAAATCTCGCGCGAGCGCGATTGGTTACTTTCCCGATGTTACCAAGGTCAAAATCAATAGTCAGATGGGTGACGATCAACAGAAGCAAAACCTCGTCATCAAAAAAGATGGTGAAGGAAACTGGGTGTTCGAGATGTCGCCAGTGCCCGAAAGCACTCAAAAGTCCGGCGACCAGGATGAACAAAAAGACAAGAGCGGCGATTCGATCGAGAAGCAGGACGAATCGAAGTCGGAAGAGGCCGCTCAGTTGTCCGACGAGGACGTGGAAACCAAACTTCTTCAGGAGCGCCAGCAATGGGCGGCCATGAAAAGCTTTATGGGCGCCATTTTCGACGGAATGAAAGCGCGTTTTTCACTTGAGGGGGGTGGCACTATTGTCGGCACGACTGTATTCAAAAAAGACAGCGACTCGAAGGCCTCGTTTCAGTTTGAGGGCAAGGACATGATCAAGATGATCGATCAAATCCTGCAGGATGATGAGAATGCGAAGAAACTGATCCGCGAAGGTAAAAGTCCGACCGCTGGTGCCGGCGGACCTGAAGCGGGGTTTTCAGCTTTGTTTGGCGAAGCGGCTCCGAGGGTCGTCATGAAGCCCGGCGCGGCTGCTTTTGACTACAAAGGGGACGTCGCCAAGGCAAAGGCTTCCCAACCCGCCGAACTCAAGGCTATGCTTGCAGAAGCCGAAAAACCGCCGAAAAAATCCGGCGACCAGCCATCACTTAAAGAGCCTGGCGTGGAGGAGGATGGGGCTGGAAAGCCGGAGAAACGCAGTAAGACTGAGCGGCGGCGCATTGACTGACTCGGCGCCTGAGCAATCATCCGCCCCAGGCCGCTTCGTACAACCCCAGGAACGCCCTCTCGGAAACGGCCACGGGATTAAACCGTGCCGTCCATTGTTGTGCCGCCTCTCTTGCGAGCATCGGAAAGTCCGACGGATCCACCTGGCATTGGCTGAGCCGGGCGGGCAACTCCGCCTCGACAAGGAATCCACGGACCAGCGATGCGAGATCGCCCGGGTAAAGGTCGCAATACCATCCCGCTGAATCTTCGTCGCTTTTATTATGCCGGATGACTTCCGGCAGCATGACTCCCACGGCAATGCCATGCACCACATCGAAATGTGCGGTCAGCGGATTCGCGGCGGCATGCGCGGCCCCAAGCATCGAGTTCTCGATGGCCACCCCAGCAAAGGCCGCGCCCAGTTGCATCATCCCTCGCGCCGTAATATCGCCCGGCGTCTTTATGATCCGGGGAAATCCGCGCGAGAGGAGCCGAAACGCGGTTTTCGAATAAGCATAGGAAACTTCGCTCCGCTTGCTCGATACCGCTGATTCCACCGCGTGGGCCAGTGCGTCGATGCCAGTGACGGCCGCAACCCGCGGTGGCTGCGTAAGGGTAAGTTCCGGGTCGAGAATAGCATGCATGGCAGCCGCTTTTTTGTCCCCGCACGCCATTTTCTGATGGGTCCTGGCGTCACTGATCAAAGCAAATGACTGGCACTCGCTCCCGGTTCCAGCCGTGGTGGGAATGACCAACAGCGGAAGCATGGACTTTTTCGCCTTTCCAATCCCCCAGTAGTCCTGCATTCGACCGCCATTGCTGATCAAAAAATTGCAGCCCTTCGCGGTGTCCATGCTGCTGCCGCCCCCGACGCCAATGATGCCGTCGATCTTTCCAGCCTGCGCCACTGCCAAACAGGCATCAACCGTCTCAGTGGTTGGGTTTTCAATCACTTGATCAAAAAGAACCGGCGCTACCCCCAAGTCGCGCAAGCTGCCTAACACTTTATCGAGGTGGCCGGCGTCCTCGATGCCGGGATCGGTGACGACGAGCGCTTTCGAACAGCCGCTCTGTCGCGCCAGGCTGCCGATTTTGCCGATGGCGCCAAGTCCGAAATGCACCTGGGTGCCGGGCGCATGCGCGAATCGAGCGACAAATTGAGACGCGTCATCGGCCCCTGCCGCAGCCAGCAGCCCGTCGATCGATAATGAGCCGCTCATCAAGCCAATGCTGGCGCGACGCTGACGGAACGGCGCTTATACAGGAATTCGAAAAGATTTCCCTCGTGGGGCTGGCTCCAGTCAATCTTCGAGGTTGGGACATCACCGATATTAAGGCGGTCGATGTGAGGTGCGGACAGCAACTGGGTGATCCAGGCCGGGTCGTCGGTCAGAACCGTGACGACCAGCGAGGGGCCAATCGCGTCGATCATCTCCGCCTGCGGGACCTCGACGACGCTGCAATACGGAAAGAGAAACTCACGGTTGGCAAGCCCGTGCCCGAAGGAGTCGCAGCGTACCACCGTCGGCAGCAGATAATTCATGCCATCACGGCTGGCGCGGCGCTCGAAAGGCCCGCCCATCCCCTCGCGCAATTTGCGGGAGACATCACAAGCGCCCGATTCCGTCAAACCATCTTCGATCGCCGCATCGATCATCTCAGCCATGGCGGCATTGGCGAAACCGGAGAGATTGGCTTCTTTGTCATCGGGAGCGCGGGGCACCATGCCCAGCAATTCCTTCGCCACGGCCTCCGCAATTTCATCGCCATGCGATGGCACGATGATCGCGCTCGCGTTGATGCAGGAGCGACCACTATTGGCCGCCACGGACTCGACGAGGAGCGGTAGGAAATCCCGCCACTGTTCAATCTTGTCCTCGCCGATGAGCACTTTGCTTCGGCCGCTGCCGTGAACTTCAACCCGCGGATCATTCGAGTATTGGCCCACCGTTTTATCATCGCCAAAAAGCATGACGCGGCCGGCGGAGCGAATGATGGCGGACGACCCCTCATGGCTGGTCGGAAAAAAACCAAACGCCTCGGCCGGGCAACCTGCGGCGATGAACGCCTGGATCACCCGCCACGGCGTCCAAGGCTCCTCCCGACCCGGCTTCAGCACCACCGGGACCCCCAACGCAATGCACGGAATCCACAGGGCATTCACAGCGGGCGAATTGCTGGGAAGAATGACTCCCAGCGAATCTGCGGCCAGGCTGTAGCTCACCGGAGATCCATGCTGTTCACCAAAACCCCGGTCGAGGACATCAAGGTCCAGGCCTCGGGTGAGACCGTTGAGGATGACGTCGATCTCAGCAAAAACCTGCGCCAGCCGGCTCATGTTTCGCCGGATCAGCGTGTGCGGCAGGCCGCTGGTTGAAGCGAGCTGGAACAAGTAATCATCCGGTGACTGGGTGTGGCCCCCGTCACCGAGCGGAAGCGTCGCCTGCAAAAACAGCTCACCGGCCCTTTTGGTGATCGCCACGCGTTCCTTTGCCCGCACGCGACCCAGCGCGGTGCGAGCGCGCCCCATCGCCCGCAAGTCTCTCCGGATCAGCCCTGAATTGGCCTGCGAGATTCTGACCACCGGCTCGTTGGTTCCGACCGCGGTGATCTCAGCTACATCCAGGCTCGCGTAACTCAAGCCGGCGCGAAAAACAGGAATGTGAGGCAGATTTGGTGGCTGCATTGCGAAAACTAATTAATACACCCCCTCGATCACTTTCTTTTTCAGGGCACCAAACGGGCGCACATCGCCCACGCCATCCCATGCATAACGCTCACAAGGCTCCCGGCGAATCGCTTCGTCACGCTCGAGGAATCGAGGCATGAAAAACTCGCGGGTTAAAGTGCTCAGTTCGACCCGGCCGTATTCGCCGTAGTCGACCGTCCGCTCGGTATTCTTGGCATCTACGATCCGCAATACCGCGCGAGGCTGGGGTGCGTAATAAGTGACTGAGTAATTCTTCTCCGCCAATTCCCACGGCAGGCTTACCGCGAGCCCCATCAAAGTGTTGCCATACGTCGGCACGAAACGCGTTTTGTTTTCGCAGACTTCTTCAATCAAAAAGCGCACCGTCTGCGGTGTCATCGTCGTGCCCCCGCAAAACACCCCCTTGATCCCCACTCCCGGAATCGACACCCGCTCGCCGAGGCTTTCCAACAGCTTCGGCGTCGTAAAAAGGCAGTTGATGTTTCGATGCTTAAGCAACTCCACCCCCTGGTCGATCACGTGCTTTTGATAACGCTCGACTTCGTCGATCTGGCCGCGCTTGATCAGTTTTTTTACCCAGCGAGGATCGAGATCGACAAAATACGTGCTCCCGCCTCGAAAGGCCGCCAGATGCTCGATTGACAGCCGCAGCCGTCGCGGGCCCGTCGGCCCAAGCATCAGCCAATTGGCACCGCAGGGAAAAAACTCTTCCTCGAGTTGATGCGAAAACTGCTCGTAGTCGTGCTTGTAATCCTCCCAGCCAATTCTCTGCTTTGGCAGACCCGTGGTCCCTCCCGTCTCGAACACATTGAAGGGCCGTCCCTCGTAAGCCTTCGGCACCCACCGTTCGTTCCTTTCATCGCGCAGCCATTCGTCCTCAAAATTCGGAAACCGCCGGATATCCTCGAAAGTCTTGATCTCCTCTTTCGGATCCCATCCCGCCTTCTCCATCCATTCGATCCAAAACGGACATCCAGTGTCCCGATGAAAATGCCACTCGATGATTTCGCGCAAATGCGCATTCAGGTTCTCCGTCGTTTCCTCAAAAGTCATCACAAGCCGCACGTGTAGTGAAAATTTCCCCGCTGTCACCTTCGATTGCAGCGCCTCTGGCGTGGCGCAGGTTTCCAACCTCTCAGTCGTTGAATTTGCGGAGGGAAAGAAGAGTCCCGTCAAAAAAAACCTGCAAACTACGGCGGGGAGAGTGGCAATGGCCGCCCGACTGCTGCATTCCGCATGGCGCCTGAATCAGGCAAGCCCCGGCCTAAAATAATTTCGAGATCATACTATTGAGGTTTTTATGAATCTGTGTCCGAAGTGGGGTGCGCTTGCCCGAACCCCGAAAGCATGTCTTTGTCCAGCCTGCGGACACACCTGGTATGAAAAAGAAATCGAAGCGTGACAAGTGATCGCCTTGAGCGTGAATGAACAAGGGGGACCGATTACTGCGAGCGGAGTAAAGCGAACCGGAAGCCTAGAAGCGCCTCTCACTGGCCTGCCTTGGCCAGAGGAACATCTGTGGGTGACCCGGAAGGGCGAATTTTGGGGAGCGCCGCCTCCTCGGTGATCCCTTGCCGGCCCCAGCATATCAAGTTCTGCAGGGCGGGATGCCAGGTGCCGTCATCGGAGGAGCGAAACCAGGACATTTGTACCGTCGCGATTCGGTCCGGCCTTGATAATAGGCCAGTAGCCACTTTATCGCGAAGCAATGAACCATTGGTCAAATCGATCTCGACTTGCTGACTGGGGTCAATTTCGTCGCAAAGAACTACCCGATAGCTTTCCACGGGCCCGGCGGATTGAAATCCCCGCTGGATCCTCAAACGAAAAACCTTCTGTTCAAAGCTAGGGTTGCGAATGAATTCGGGGAAGGTTTCATCGTAGGACTGGCAGAACGATTCCCAATCGAGCTTCCATTCGCCCTGGACTTTAAGGAAGAGAGCGAGGACCGGCCGGCGATGGTCGCGGCGTGCCTCAAAAGCGGCAATGTCGCTTCGCCCCGCCAGTGAGGGCAGTTCGCACCTCTGGAAATCACTGGCTCGAATCTCATCCGGTTCGCGCCCTGTATAGTATGCAGCGCCCGCTGGTCCGATGCGCTCCGGTTCCAAAACCAAACCCTTTTTCTGCGCCCAGTCGGCGGTGCTGAGAAATTCAGCGAACTTCGCCAGCGGTTCACCGGCTCGGGTGGAGTTCGAAGCCGTAGCCCCGGCCGGAGCCGGCATCCTCGGCGTCCAACGAACGTCCAATGGCCAGCGCCTCGCCGTGAGCACCGCAAACAACAAAAACAAAATTCCCAACCCAGTGGCCGCGCTCAAGATCCCAAATGACCAACGATAATTCCGTTCGCGTCTGCCGGTCACGCTCCTGCTGGCGAGAGCCTCAGCTGCAATTAGTTGCGTCATCGCCTCGGGCATCGTGGTTCCACATCCGGGGCAAGGTCCTTGAACGCCGGCTTTGGCCAGACGTTCCGAAACCCCTAACAATACGGCGCACCCAGGACACCGAAAGTGAATGGTGGTGTCGTCCTGCCTTTTCATCCGTGCAGGCATCCGGCGTTCTGGATGAAGACAGTCCAATTTCATTGGATGGTCCACACCCGATTGAAGGTCAACGCGGATGGGCCCCAGGGCGTCACACCCGGGCTGGCATCGCTCAATTTTATCACACCGGCATTGTTGCGAGGATTGCCTTGAAAGTGGGTGAAGGAACCGGCTGCATGCGCAAATGCTGAGCCGGAAAGCAGAGCCACTGATTGGACGACGTTGTCAAAGCCTGTGCCAGGGGTCCAGGCTGTATCCACTGCGCCCCCCGCGGTGAGCTTCGCAATACGATTGCGCGTCGTTCCATTCACCGTTGTAAAATCACCACCAAGAAGCAATCCACCACCGGGCAACAAAACGCCGTCATTTACCGCCGATGTTCCCACCCCACTGCCGGGGTCAAACGCCGTATCATTGGTTCCATTGCTGTTCAATCTCGCAATACCGTTCCGAGGAGCAGAGAATTTGCCCCCCACGATAATCTTGCCTGACGATTCGAGATCAAGCCAGTTGACCAGGTCACCTGGACCATTGGAAATCCCGGCGTTGAAAGCGGTGTCGCGCGCGCCCACTGACGACAAGAGGACGAGTCTGTTGCCGCTCGGCTGACCATTCCACGTGCTGAAGGAGCCGCCCACCACCAAAGAACCGTCAGAGCGCAATGCCATGGCATAAATTGGCCCGTTCGGCCCGGATCCCGGGTTGAATGTCGTGTCCAGCGACCCGTTCGAATTCAGACGGGCGACATTCTTGGACGACGCTCCATTGATCTGTCCAAAGTCCCCGCCAATCAGGATCTTCCCATCCGGCTGCTCGAGGATCGCGTAAATTTTGCCCAGCGGCGGAGTGGCGCGCGTGAATCCAAACAGCGTGAAAGTCGACGCACTATCGCCGGCCGTCAGCGGCGCGTTGAAGGAGGGAAGATTCATGGCACCCACGGGCTCCGTCGTGGCCGTCGTCCAGAAACTGAACGCCAGGCTGCGGACCGGTTGACTGGTGTAGGAGATCGAAATCCGGCCATAGCGTCCATCCTCCTCGGCACCGGCACCGATGGTATGATAAACAGCATCGCTGGTATCGTAATCCATGCGAACGTTGTTGAAATCGACCGTAGTCACTGGATCGGCGGCCGTCCCGAGCAAAGGAGTCGTCCGGTCGCTGATGTTGGCGTAGCTGGTAGCCGGCAGCGGCGCGCCTGTGGCATCCGGGGTCCTGAACGCCCGGAAATAAGCATTTTCAAAGCGGCTCCCAACGTATGTCGGCGCCTCCGTGACCTGCACATTGTCGATCAAAAGACCGCCCGGCGTCCCCACCATATTGATTGCCTCGTTGGGAAGAAACACCACCCGGTGACATTCGCCCGTCGTCGTCAGCGATTTGCAGACCAGCGACCCATCGAAGTTGCTCGACGAGGTCACGGCCGCATAGGAAGCCAGAACGGCGCCATTCATCGGGTGCGAACCCGCCGCAAATGTCGTCGCCTGGTGAAAATTCCAAAGAACCTTTTGCCGCCAGGGGTTCGTCGTGAAGTTCCCACCAAAACTGAAGTTGCTTGTCCAGTTCACATTCGCCCCTGACACATTGATGACGACACCTTTCACGTCGTTTGAATTCCCGCTCGAAGAATCGATGTCAACCTGCGCAAGAGAGCCGTTCCCAAAAAGGTCGGTGGCGTCTACATTAAATACCGCGATGCCGGCCTGCCCGTTCACCGTCTGGGGTGAGCAGCGGAAAATCCGTGCGTCTGGCTGGCCTGCCGGGGTTATGACGCTGCTGTTGGATGCCAGCTCGCGGTAAGCGAGCGCACGCTGTTCAAGGTCAGCTCGCATGACGGCATTGGTCGCTACAATCGACGACTCTATTTTGAGCCGCGTCGATTGTGAGCCGCCGCCAAGCCAGTTGATCGGGCGGGCACCCCGGCTCGAGGAGTCTTTCACCACCAGTTTGGCGTTCGAGCCGCCCGCAAAATTAATTCCAGGGCCGCTGCTTGCGCCGCCCACGGTGCCACAAACCACCACTACATTGTCGTTAGGTGCTGCCGTATACAGGTCGCCCATTTGAAACCACGCAGGACTGGTTATATTCCCTCCGACCCACGTCTTGCCGTCCACATCAGCGGTAGAGCTTAAATCTTCAAAGCATATCACGTTGTAATTGGACATGTAATTGGTGCCGCTGGTAATGCTGTTCGTCGATCCCTTGATCAGCGAAACCCACAAGCCTAAATTGGCACTGGAAGAGCTAACTGCGGGCGCCGTAAAGGTGCCTGTCACCGTCCTCCATTGCAGGTCATCCCAATTCTGAGCCGCGGAAGGCGATACCGTCACGGACGTCGCCGAGTCAATCAACGGCATTTGTCCAATAACGGTCTGATTGCCTGGATTTTGATACTGGAATTCGAATTGCGGCATGACGGTGTAATCAGGATGACCACTGGCCAGATAAGGATGGAATGCCGCGCAGTTAAACGTCACGCGATAGGATCTCCCCGAAACCAAATTAATCCCGGCACCGGGCAAATCACCCACAATTAGATTCTGAGTGACGCGGTGATTCGAGCCTTGGGCGGACGGGTGAAGATAAACGAAAAAGTTCCCCTCGGCGGCGCGGGTGCCATCCTCCACCCATGTCATATTCTCGCTGCCCCAGTTATCAATGACTCCAGCGTTCACGATATCAGCACGGGCAGCCCGCTTGTTGGGATGGGTCGAGTTAGGAAACCAGTTCGGACCATTGTTCCATCCCGGCCCGGTCTCGAAGCTTCCATTCCTGACCAAATTTTCGGCCGTGGGGCTGTTGGAGCCACCCAAGCTCGACAGGCTTCCCCATATTGCCTGATTGATATACACGGGCTCGGAAAACGATGCCACGATGGTGGCGGGCGCAATCGTCGACCCGTGTTGATCGCTGGTAAATCGAAGCGCAGTGTGGCCAGGGACGCGCCGATCCGGGTTCACGCCTCCCGTGTAAGCAGGGATGTCGCCATGCAGGTCCGGGCCTTGGAGCTGGTCGTTGCTCTCTGTCATGTTCTGTGAAACATAAAGTGTCATGTTGACTCCGCTCCCGCTGACATTGTTCCAGGTTTGCGATCCAAAGCCAGCTACACCACCGGTCGCACTCGCGAGGCCGTAATAGGCATTGCGCGTCCCAAACCACGGATCCGCTCCGCTTAGTGCCATGTTCTGCACAAACGAAGTCCAGTTAGCCCAGTCCAGCGCAACCTCGGTGGTTATGCCCGACGAAAAAATCGTCGGATTAAAGCTGCTATCTATCGAACCATCTGAATTCACCCTTGCCAGCCCGGGACGGGTGACACCCTGATAGGTTCCAAACTCACCCCCAACCAGAATCTGCCCAGTACTCAGCCTGCAAATGGCGCGCACAGGTCCGTCCGCGCCAATGCCAGTATTAAATGCGGTATCCAGCGTGCCATCATTGTTGAGCCGCGCTAGGTTATGAAAGTTGCCGCTCGCGTCGGAAAAATCTCCCCCGATATATGCCTTGGGCACATCAAGACTCGGCGGCGGCTGCGCATTGTTTCCGCCTGCAAGGTCATAAAACCCGCTGGGAACACTCGGGTTCGTGCTCGCCTGAAACGTAGCGCCCCCATTAACAACAGAAAGACGAGTGAGTTCATTGCGAGTTTTGTTCGAATTTGAGTTCGCCCCATAAAGAAAGTTATCCGCCTCATACCAGAGAAGCCCTGAATAAATCGCAGTGCTCGGATTTACTGTCGCCAGACCGCTCAGATTCCGCAGATCGAACTTCTTCAACGTCGACCCTGCATTAAAATAAAGCCATCCAGAATCGTCGACCGCAGCCGCGGTTACGCGACTGAGTCCCGAATCAGCCGCCACATCCGCGATCTTCATCTGTGACACGATCGCCGCGTCTGAGACCTTCACTTTAACCAAATCGTCCCGTTTGGCAGTGGTGGATGCATCGTAATTTATGTAATAAAGGGAGCCGTCGTAGAAGAACAGATGCTGTGGCCGCTCCGTCGGTACAAAACTCCACGTCGGCGCCCTCAAATTGCCGAGGCTCGTGAACGTGTTAGTCGCGATATCATACCTTCCCAAACGTGTGTCTGTGTTCGTGCTTTCAACCACATACAGCTTTTTGCCTTGGGCGTCATACGCGATCGAGTCGAGATCATAGGCCGCCAGGGTCGGCAGCTGAGCTGTCGTTCCCGTAAGGGGATCCACCTGATAAATTCCCGTGGTCCGATTGACGCCGTAAAACCGGCTTGGCGGCGGTGCAGTCGCCGCATTTCCTCCCGCCAGGTCAATAAACGAAACGGAAGGTACTGTCAGAGGTCCGGAACTCACCGTCCCTGTAATCCCAATCTCGTCAATCTGGGACGGAGTGATCGAGGCCGTCCCCGCAAATTTGGCTCCGGCGGAATTCCACATCAATCCTGAATAACCGGGAAAGGAAGAATTCACCACCAGCGCGCCGCCACCGCCCCGCAAGTCATACTTGAAGAGGGACGTAGCGTTGCTGAAATACAAGAGTCCGGCGTCATTGACGGTCGCCGCCCCAACTACATTCAAGCTTAAGTCAGAGTTCAGATCCGCCACCTTGTCTTGCGAAAGAATCGTCGCTCCGGAGATTGACACTCTCACCAAATCATCGCTGTCTTTGTTGATGTAATACAAATCATCATTGTAAAACGCCAGATGATGCGGGTGATGCGCCGGCGTGTAATTGAACGTGGCGACCTCCATGCTGCCCAGATTGGTATGCTGTCCGCTGGTGATGTCAAAACGCCCCAGCCTGAAATCAACATCGCTTTTCTCGACATAGTATAAAACTGCATTCGCTTTATCATATGCCAGTGCCCCCGCGTCGAACAGCGCACCGGTGGTAAACACCGTCGTAGCGGCCGTTTCTGGATTTACCGTAAATATCGTCTTGGCCCCATTAACTCCAAAATATGGTGAGGCAGGCGCTGTGGGTAGATTGACTCCCGGCTCCGCGCTGGCGAAGTCTGCGATATCCAGGGCAGGGCTGGTTGCTGAGGCCAGCACATCCGTGGCATCGTTCGGATTGATCAAATACAGGAAAGTCGGGATGCTCGTTCGATTGCCCACCAGATTGCCATTTGAAAACGAAATAGCCTTCCAACTCGCCGGCGCTGGCGCCACTTGCTGAAATCCGCTCAAGGTCTCCAAATTGTAGCGATAAAGCAAGGCATTGGTCGCCAGGTACAGCATGCCGTCGTCGCGGACGGTCAGGTCGCCGACGTCACCAAGAACCAATAAATCGCCGCTTAGGTCAGCCATCTTATCGATAGCCGTAATGGCGCTGCCGCTAAAGCGAATCCGCACCAGGTCGTCGGTATCCTTGTGCACAAAGAAGAGATCGCCATTGATCGCGGTCAAGTTCGACGGCCTCTGCGTGATGGAATAGGCGTATAACCCGGTGTCAAGCTGCCCGAGCAGCGTGTGGGAGTCGTTGACCAGGCTATAGGCGTACAGGCGGAAATGGCCGCCAGCATCCGGCGCGTCGGAATAGTAAAGAGTGTGGGTGACTGGGCTGTAGGCCAGGGTTTGAATGGCCCCGCTCGGCGTTGGGCTGTCCGCATCGATCAGTCCGGTGGAGCCGGTGGCCGCATTGACCGTGTATATCTTCTTTTCGCCGCTGCCGATGGCATAGAGCGCACCTTCACCGGCCACAAAGGGACGGGTGTAGAAGGACATCGATTCTATGTTGCCATAGTTAAACTTGTTTCCGTAGTCAAACAGTTTTTGGTCCAGGGCGGCTCCGGGAGTCACGAGCTGTATCACTTTTTCCCCGCTTTGCCCGGTGCCGCTTACATAGGAGCCAATCATTGTATTGTCCGCTGGATCCATCGAAAGCGCCAGATAAGAAACGCCGCGCTGAGAACTAAACAGACCGTTGATTACGGCGTTGGATGGATTCACCGTCATAATTTCACTCGAGAACGCGTCTGAAACGTAAAGCGTACCGTCAGGACCGAAGGCGAGATCCTCTACAACAGTTACACTGTGGCCCTCGCCGGAAAATCGATTAATAACCGCAACATCAGTTAATGCTTTGCTGCCGTTGACTCGCAGCGACGTCATCCGAAACAAAAAGTCCTCCGCCGTGGTGGAATCAGTTCGATAACTTCCGTACAAGGCGCCATCCGGTCCAATGCCAAGGCTCGTAACACGGTCGTTGGACCCAATGCCGGGCAGTCCTTGTTCCAGATCCCCAACGAAGGTCGCCAAAACTGGCCGGCCCAGCTCAATACCGCCCAAGTCGATGTAAAACAACGCCCGCTTGAAAACCTGGCTGGCAAGTGTGACCCGCTCATCGTTCACGAAAAAGAGGCGGCCGGTGTTGGTAACAACCATGGCACGAATCTTGGGCCCGCTCGCGGTCAAGCTTACTTGCGTCGACCCGTCCATGTAAAAAATCTCGCCGTAATCCAGCGAGTCGACGAGTTGTGCGCTGCGATAGTTTCTAAAATCCACAAGATTACCGGTAAGGCCGCGTTCCGCAATCGCCCAAACCGAACTGCTACGGCCGTTGACGGAGCCGGACACTGCACTGGCAAAGTCCACAAATGCCCGGGCGGGCGCGGTGTTCACGGAGCCAAGCGTCGCCAACCCAACATGGTAATTCAACGCGTCCAGCGAGGTGGAGCCTCCAGCCGCATAAAGCTTGCTGCCATACCATGCCAAAGCTTCAAAATATCGGCTGGCCGTGCCGAATTGGTGCAACCCGGACAAGGTGGCAAGATCGTATCGGAAAACCGGGCGGCTTCCAATGTTGTCGGTAAAAAACAGAATCCCGCCCGGAGTTACAGCGAGGTCGCCAACGTTTACGAAGGCGGTATTTTTCCGCAAATCCGCGACCTTCACTTGTTGCAAGATGGTACTGCCTACAATCGATACCTTGACCAGGTCATCCGAATTGCCAGGGATGTAGTATAAGTCCCCATTGAAAAAGGCCAAATTTCGCGGCCGCTCTGCCGGCCGGTATGCCAGGGAATTGGACTTGATATTTCCGATGGCAACGTGAACTCCGGCATTGACCGAAAGCCGGCCAAGACGCCAGGTATTTTGGTCGGCGGTGTCCTCAAGGTAGTACAAAAGCGCATTATCGCCATCGAGAGCAATCGCGCTCACGTTGAAGGGAGCACTGCTATCGAGAAGGGAATTCTGTCCGGTAACAGGATTCACTGCATAAATCGACTTATTGCCACCGGTCACAGCAAAAATGATGGTGTCGAACGCAGACGATGGCACCGCACTGTTGGGACCGCTCATGTCGTATAACAACACGGGAGGCGCCGTCAACGGACCGCCGCTTACGTGGCCCGTAGCCGTTCCAATCGTATCTATACGCGTCACAGCAGCCGAGGCAGCACCGTGAAGCGTTCCGCCGCTCGAATTCCATAGCAAACTCTCATAGGATCCAAAGCCAGGCGCAATGGCCGTGTAGCCAGACAGGGTGCGCATGTTATACTTCATCAGTACATTTTCGTTTGTGAAGTAAAGAATTCCAGCGTCGTTCAGCGCCGCACTCTGGACGATTCCCAGGCTGTTATCACGGTTGACGTCCGACACTTTTTCCTGATCAATTATCGCCTCTGATGACACCCTAACTCTCACCAGGTCATCAGAATTGCCGTTCAGGTAATAGAGGTCTCCGCTGTAAAAAATCAGGTGTTGGGGATGCCCACTCGGATTGTAGGTATTGGCCCCACTGGCAAGATTGCCCAAAATGCTGTGGCTGTTGGTCGACAGGGTATAGCGACCCAGCCGGAAATTCGCGTCGGTGTTTTCAACGTAGTAAAGAAATCCTCCGTTGCGATCATATGCCAGGGCGTCGAGCGGGAATGGAGCGGTCGCGGTTACAAGGGTCGTTGTGCCCGTCGCGGGATCCACCGCATAAATTCGCTGTGTGCGATCAACCGCAAAGTAGGGTGGCGCGGATTCCGTCGGGACGAAGGCTCCGTTGAAAAAGGCGATAGCCCTGATATTAGACAGGCCAAATCGCGCGGCGTAATCGAAGTAGGCAGTGTCATTTCCACTGCCTCCCAGTACGCGTACGATTTTGTTGGCAGAAGTATCGGATGCGGTCAGGTCATTGTCAGCTGGGTTTACGGAAAAGCCGCTGTACGCACCGGCAATTTCGGTGCTGAATCGCTCGACAATGGCTGCCGTGGTGGAATCCACTCTGTAGACATCGTTGTCGGCGTTGTCTGTGACGTAAAGGATTCCGTTGGACGAAAAGCTCAGATCCCCGGATAAAGTCGCAGCGGCGCCTGCGCCCTGGATTAGGCCGGGTGAAAAGATATTGATGAGCTGGCCATTGCTGTCCCGCAGCAAATTGGCGATGGTGAAGAGCCGGTCCGGTACTGTTCCGTCACCAATTTGCACCACTCCAAAGAGATCACCGGCTGTCCCCGCCGCCAATCCCGTGACGGAGTCCCCGCTTCCCGCGCCGAGAGAGGTCAGCGCGCCGGTGAGGTCGCCGACGAAACTGGCCAAGGCCGACTGTCCGACCGCTTGACTGCCAACTTCAATTTTAAACAGAGGATGATGATAAGTAACGCCATCGATTACCGTCGGGCCGTTGCGCACGAAATATCCGGTGCCCGCTCCGGTAATAGCCAACGAGGCGATCTCACTGGAGCCGGCAAAGGGACTTAAGCTCAAGCCGGCAGGCAGTGAAATCTGCCCCCAATCCTGCTTCACGATCAAGGGAGTCCGATAGTTCTTAAATTCAATCAACCGCGCCTTCAGGCTATTAACGGCCGCGGGAGCAGTGCTGTCCTCGACGATGGCCCAGAGCGAATCGCTTTTGCCCCAGGGAGCAGACACTTCATGCCCGCCCATGTCCCAGAAAGTGCGAGTGGGCCGGGTGGCGGCAGAAAACGCGTGCGTCCCGTTGGATTTATTAACACTGTAGATATCTGTATCTGCATTTCCATGAGTGCCAAAAAGCTGGCCCTCCTCTGTAAAGACCAGCCCAAAATAATCGGTCTTCACGGATTAGTGTGTTGCTGGATAGAGGTCGAGCTTGCCGAGGAAAAAAAGGATGCGGGTTCGGAAGTTGGCGAAGTTGCGAAAACCGCGAGCCGTGGCCTTGAGTTTCTGAATGG
>JBPCQC010000136.1:0-7584 GCA_050998515.1 Verrucomicrobiales bacterium | reverse complement strand
ACGTCAGCAACATCTCTCGCGCAACCAACCAGCTGGTCAACAGTCACGACCGCAGAATCAAAGCCGCCCAGCATAAACTTCACCGCCTCGGAAAAATGCTAAAATCCTCAACCTGACCCCCGAGATGTTATGACCCCCGAGATGTTACCAGTGAAACTCTCGCCGTGGACTCAGTGCTTGACAAAGACGAGATGCGTTTCTTCGACCACACGGTGGACGAAGTCTCACTCAACAAAGGCGCGAACCTTGTTGCAGTCGAGGTCCACCAAAATCAGGCCAAAAGTACCGACCTCTCGTTCGACCTGGAAATCGCGGGCATCACGACACCAAAAGCGGTCACCGGCGCGGGGATTCCCGCCGCGACCTTTGCGGAGAAGTTCAAAGCCTTCGGCATTCCTGACGTGATTCAGAGCGAGTTCTGGAACTTCCGCACCGAACAGTTCTTCACGAGCGGTGACGCGGCCAGGGCGACGGAGGCTCTGCAGCAGGCGGAGGCCCATGATGCAGGGGATAAAAGCGATCCCCGAAGACTCCGGCTCCGCGCGCTCGTCGCCGCAACGGGTGCCAAAACCGAAGAGGCCGGCCGCCTTTATGACGCCGCGATGGACGCCATGGTGCAGCAGGCCGCGGCCGGAAAAACAATCTACGCCGCGCAACTGCCGGCCGCGTTGCGCGAAGCCGGCCTCGTGCTGGGGCAAACGCCCGCCGATCTCGCCTGCGTTTTCCGCCGGTTCGCCTCGCCGACCCGGACCGAACTCGAACTGAATCTCATGCTGAATTGGGCAAAGGCAAAAGCCGGAAAAGATCCCGGAGCACTCGCTCAAATCTGGTTCGCTCTCTCCGATGGACTCAAACGTCACCAGGACGCCCTAACCATCGCGGAATCCGTTCTCGCCTCCCTTCCAAAACCCAAAGCCGGCGCACCGGCCGTCGAAATTCGTCAGTAGGAGTGGCTGGAACGGAAAGAGAAAGGCCTCCGCGCGCTGGGAAACAAAGAGGCGGCCGATGCGCTTGGCTCCGAACTCAGTGCTGTGCCGCCAAGAGACCCTGGCCTGAGCCCCAAACTCATTGACCTGACCGGCTGCTACAGCGGGGACCTTTTCCGTTCATCTGAACTGTACCAACTCGCCCTGTCGTTCGTACCACTAAAAGGAGTCAGCTTTGATCTGCGCGGCTACGTCCAGTTGGAAAGCGGCACCCTGCCGGATGGCAAGACCTTCAATGAGAAATACAGTGGCAAGCACCCGCTGGAGCAAAAAGGGATCAAAGTCGGCCAAAAGTCGCAGGCCATTCATTTCCTGACTTCCACCAGTTGGGGCCGCGAGACCAGAGGTGCGGAAGTGGCCCGCTTCGTCATGCACTACGATGACGGCAGCACAGAAACCATGCCGGTGAAGTTCGTGGACGACGTCGCCGACCAGGTTCCGGCCACCGGCGATCCGGTTGACGCCGGCAAGGTCGGCTGGCGCGGGAATCTCCACGAAATCTCCGAACTCGTCTGGGAAAACCCGCATCCTGACAAAATGATCAAAACCATCGGCTTCATCTCCGCCAAAGCCAAAGCCGCGCCGTTCCTGATCGGAATCACGCTGGAGTGAACTTCCCGGGCTTCTCCAGGCACTGAACAGGGAATCGGGAGACGAGTTGGTACAGCAGGCAACGGAGAGAATAGAGGCTAACCCCAGCGGGTTGCGGGGAAGGCCCGTTTACGCTGCCCGATCTCTTCAGGCGGACAATGGCTGTAGGATAGTTTTTCCCCGGGGTCGAATTCAGGAATCTCTCCTTGGTCCTCGTACTTCCTGCCTTACCTCGCCGGACCACGTGATTTCATATAGCGCTTTCGCACAGCCGAATCCGTGGTATGGCGCCCGTCGTGGAAGGTGTGACTCAGTTGCTGGACGCGGTGCGCCGCGGCGAAACGCAGGCCGGCGAAGCACTGGTGCCGTTGGTCTACGCGGAATTGCGGCGGATAGCGTCGATGAAAATGGCGGGGGAACGACCTGGCCAGACTCTTCAAGCCACGGCCCTCGTGCATGAGGCGTGGCTGCGGATCGTCGATGCCGGCGGCCGGCCGCTCTTCGAAAGTCGCGCGCACTTTTTCTCCGCTGCAGCGGAAGCGATGCGGCGCATCCTCATCGAGCGGGCGCGGCGGAAGCATCGCGAGAAGCGCGGCGGCGGTGCGGAGCACGTGGATGTGGATGATGTGGAAATCGCGGTGCCGCTCGGCAACGAGGAGGAAGCGCTGGCGGTGAACGAGGCGCTCGACCAGCTCGCGGCGCAGGATGCGCGCAAAGCGGAGATTGTGAAGCTGCGTTACTTCGTCGGCTTTTCTTTCGAGGAAGTTGGGGATGCGCTCGGCATCTCGGTGCCGACGGCAAAACGGGAGTGGGCGTATGCGCGGGCCTGGCTGCGGCGGGAGATCGGCGGAAACGACCTTTCGCGTAAATCGTGATACGTTCTCTCCGCCGAAAGCGCATATAAGGGCAACGATGCCATCCCCCGACTCTCCACCGCCGATCAACGAAGAGGAAATCTTCCAGGTCTCCGCCGCGCTCCCCGCCGGCGAGCGTGCGGGTTACCTTGATGCTGCCTGTGAAAACAAGCCGGCCCTGCGTGCGAGCGTCGAGCGGTTGCTCGCGGCACACGACGACGACGGCTTCATGCAGAGATCGGCGGATCGCACGGTTTCGGCGGAGATGGACGCGGAGTTCGCGCGCTTCAAGCCGGAGGAAAGCGCGGATCGAATCGGCCATTACAAGCTCCTCCAGCACATCGGCGAGGGCGGCTTCGGCACCGTCTGGATGGCCGAACAGGAGCGGCCCGTGAGGAGGCGCGTGGCGCTGAAGATCATCAAGCCCGGCATGGATACGAAGGAAGTCATCGTGCGCTTCGAGCAGGAGCGGCAGGCGCTGGCGTTGATGGATCACCCGAACATCGCCAAGGTGCTGGATGCTGGTGTTACCCCACTGGGGCGGCCGTTCTTCGTCATGGAGTTGGTGCGAGGAATTCGCATCACGGACTTCTGCGATCAGAATAATCTGCCCACCGCCAAGCGGCTCGACCTTTTCATCGCCGTCTGCAACGCCATTCAGCACGCGCATCAAAAGGGCATCATCCACCGCGACATCAAGCCCTCGAACATCCTCGTCACGCTTCACGACGGCGTGCCGGTGCCGAAGGTCATCGACTTTGGCGTGGCCAAAGCAATCCAGTCCCAGCGGCTCACGGACCTAACCTTCTTCACCCGGTTCGAGCAGATGATTGGGACCCCGCTCTACATGTCGCCCGAACAGGCCGAGATGAGCGGCCTGGATATCGACACGCGCAGCGACATCTATTCGCTGGGCGTGCTCCTCTACGAACTGCTGACGGGGCGAACGCCCTTCGATCCGGAGAAGCTGATGCGGCAGGGTCTGGATGAAATGCGGCGCGCCATCCGCGAACAGGAACCGCCGAAGCCTTCGACGTTCGTGAGCACGATGGCGGCCGATGCGCGGATGACGGTGGCGCAGCATCGGCAAGTGGACGGCGTCAAGTTGCTTGGGCAAATCCGCGGCGACCTGGATTGGATCGTAATGAAGTGTCTGGAAAAGGACCGCTCCCGCCGTTACGACACGGCCAATGGTCTGGCGGCGGACCTCAAGCGGCATCTGAACAACGAACCGGTCATCGCCCGGCCACCGAGTGCGGCCGACAAACTTCAGAAGGCGTGGCGCAGGAACAAGCTCGCGTTCACGGCGGCAGCCGCAGTGCTGTGCGCGCTGATTCTTGGCGTCGTGGTGAGTACTTGGCAGGCAGTGCGCGCGCAGGCCGGAGAGCTGAAAGCCCGACAGAGCTCGTATGCATCCGATATGCTGCTGGCTCAACGAGCACTGGAGGAAAATGATCTCGGCCGTGTCGTGGAATTACTCGAAAGGCAACATCCCAAGGGCAGAGATGTGGAAGATTTGCGGGGCTGGGAATGGCGCTATTTTAATGAGCTGTGCCGCGGCGACGAACTCTTCACACTCGCTGGCCACTCCAACTGCGTCACGGTGCTGGCTGTCTCGCCGGACGGCCAAACCGTGGCCTCGGGTGACCGACACCAGTCGCTGCGCATTTGGAACCTCACGCGGCGAGAACAGATCACCAACTTCCCAATGAAGGGCGAGGTGAACGCGGTCGCATTTTCGTCGGATGGTTCCCACTTGCTGGCAGCGAGCGGCGGTGAGACAATTACTTGGCAAATAACGACATCCCACGCATCTGTTGTCCAATTGATCGACCGTAAACTTAGTGCGGGCAGGTCATTCCCGGGCAACGGCAAATTCTCTCCAACTGGAAAATATCTGGCGGCGGCGGGCGGTGGCTCCCTGAGGGTGTGGAAAACAGAGTTCAGCAAGCCAATACTGGAGATTCGACTCGATGCAAGTTTAGGAGTGGCATTCTCGCCCGACGAACGAACACTGGCCGTTGGAACGCGGGGAGGGACAATTTTGCTCTACGATCTCGACACGGGTTCCCAAACGGCCGTGTTGCCATCAGGCCATAACACCACCGATGCATTGACAATTTCCACCACCGATGCCTTGACATTTTCGCCGGACGGGCGGTTGCTGGCTTCAGGACACCGGGACAAAGTTGTTCAGATTTGGGAGGTGCGGCCTGCAAACAGCGTGACGAGCTTTGTGGCGCATGCTTCATGGCTGACGGCGTTGTCGTTTTCTCCGGATGGTACCACGCTAGCCACCGCCAGCAAGGATCGCACCGTCAAATTGTGGCAAACAGAGGGATGGCAATTGCTGGGAACGCTCAAAGGGCATTTGAATGAGGTCTGGGATGTTGCTTTCCTGCCGGACGGCCAGCGCCTTGTCACCTGCGGTAAGGACGGCACGCTGAAGGTATGGAGCGTGCGGCCGCCTGAACCACCTGTCCGCTTCAAGACTTTGGGATCGGCGTGGGCGAGACTCGAAATGTCCCCCGACGCCACGACCATCCTACGCTCTCATCCCAACGGTGAGTTCAGCCTCGTCGATACGGCCACATTTGACGAATCTGTGGTTGCCCCCGCGCCTTTGACTAATCTGCACGACGCCGTCATCTCCAGCGGCGGCCGGCTCATGGCCATCGGCAGCCGCGAGGGAGGCATCGCGATCTGGAATTCAGCCGAGCGACGCACCGTAGCAAAAATTCCAAGGGTTGTGCCGCGCAGACTATTATTTTCCAAGGATAGTAAATTGCTGGCCGCCTACGAGCCCATGCGCTCTCTCTCCGTTTGGAGGATTCCCGAAGTGGAGAAAATCGCCGCGTTCCAGACGAGGGCGCAGCGAATCTCGAGTTTGGCGTTTAGTCCGGACGGGACGATTCTTGCCGCCGGTTATGACGACGGCGTGGCTGAGGCATGGAGTTTGACACTCCGACGCAGGGTTATCCTGGTGGCCGGCCACAAGGAATCGGTGCGCGCGGTCGCCGTAACCCCAGATGGCAAAACTCTGCTCACAGCCAGCGTGGACGCGACAGCGAAATTATGGGACTTGGAGTCCGATCGCGAGAAAGCGACATTGGGGGGACAGCTTCTGGGCTATTATTCGGCCGCGATTTCTCAAGATGGCCGGCGTCTTATTCTTGGAGGAGCCGATGGCACGGTGCAGTTGTTTGACCTCGCATCAGCAAACGAGGTCGCACGGCTGACGACGGACGGTACCGGAATTGATGCTGTCGGATTTCTTCCTGACGGAAACACGCTCGTCGGACTGAGTGAATCCGCAAAGCTTTGGTGCTGGCGCACGGCCCCCACTGCGGGAATTGAAACCACAAAGCGGCCGAGCTCAAATGAATAGTCACCAACCGGCCTTCTACGTCACCGGCGGCACGCTGCGGCACGACGCGCCATCGTACGTCGAACGGCAGGCGGACAAGGATTTGCTCGAATAGCCATCCGTACCTAACGCAGCGCCTCTGCCAGGCGGTGGCCGAACGCACAGGCGGACAAGGATTTGTTCTCTCCTCTTGCCCGCAAGCGATGAAGTAATTTGTGCAGCCTTCTGGTAGCACGAAGCTGAAGCCAGACGCCTCAATGAAACGCTGACGCCTAAATCGAGTTTATCAGCAACTGCGAGCTCGGCTTCTTCCGGTTGAGATCCTCTAGTTTCACAAGAGCGTGGCGCACTGCTTTGGCAGGGCAGATCAACAAATCTTCAATTCGATGATACGATTCTCCCGCTGGCGGCGCATGAATGATGGAAGGGACGTTGCCCTTCACCAACGCGGATCGGACGTGGCCTTGGCTGGCTTCGTCGGACCTCGAAACAAAAAACAAACAAAAAACAGACGATATGAAAACAAACAGCATCACCAATCATCTGCTCCGGCGGTCTCAGGCCGTTGTCGGGGCCATCCCCGCGCTCGGCGCGTGTTTCGTAATCATCGCCGCGTTGGCTTGTACCAACGTGTGCCGTGCCGCACCGGGCAGCGGAGACAAGATCATCATCGGCGAGACGACGGTGGTCGCCGACGGCACCGTGGCCACCTGGGCGCGCGTGAACGGGGAAGGCAAGGTCATCTGGGTCGGACTGACGATCCCGCTCTCGATGGCGGAGAACATGCCGCCGCGCGGCTCAGGCCCGGCGGGTGCAGTTGCCGTGCTGAATTTTCCACCGGTGGTACAGGCGACGACGTACTTCAATCACGCCGAGATTCACTCGCAGCAAGCCGGGCATGCCAACTCGGGAGCCGATCCGCATCGTTATAGGACGCCGCATTTCGACTTCCACTTCTACGGCATTCCGGTGGCGAACGTGCGGACGATACCGGGCGGCTTGTTCTTCGTGGATGCCCCGGCGGATCGCCTGCCGGAAGGTTACGTCCAGCCCGAGCCTTTCTCCGTTCCGCAGATGGGCCGCCACGCCAGGACCCTTGACGAAGCTGCCGCCACTGACCACTGGCTCCTGACGATGTTCGCTGGTTTTCTGCCCGATGCCAGCTATATGCATTTCATTGAGCCGATGATCACCCAGGAATTCCTGCTGCTTCGGAAGAACTTCACGCTGCCAGTGCCCATGCCCGCCACGTTGGGCCGGGCAACCAGCTATCCTACCGAATGCGTGGTGCATTACGACGAGGACGCGGACGCCTACAACATCGTGTTCAAAGGCTTCGAACCCATCGAGTAAATCTGGCGAAAAAAACACGGCAGATGTGTATATGAACCGAACCGACCGCGACGCGCTGAAGCACGGCGAGCGGTTGGTTCGGTTCGATTCATCGGACAGAAAATTACAATCAAGATCCCGGAGCCGTTGTCTTTCTTCGCGGCCAACTCTCGGCACTCGCCTGCATACGGAATAATGGGAGCTGGCACATTCCGCGCAGCAGTCCACGGCGGGCGCGCTCAATCCGGCAGTTGACGAACTTACCCCCGCCGCCCGGATTGCGGGAGCGTGCAATGCGGTTCGACGCGAGAAGTGACGGACGTTTGCTGAAGGAAATGGGGGTCAGTGTGCAAAAAGCGTCATTTCCAGTTTCTGGCCGGGAGGCGGCGCCGTTCATCGAGCTGCATCGATAAAGGAATTGAGCTTTTTGGGCAACCGTCTGCGATGCGTCGCA
>JBPCQC010000131.1:0-29291 GCA_050998515.1 Verrucomicrobiales bacterium | reverse complement strand
GTGCTGGTTTAGCTGGCTGGTGTCTGAGACCCCGGCTACAGCGAAGCCGGGCCGGCGGGCCGCGCCTGGGCTTTATTG
The DNA here is from genome assembly GCA_050998515.1 of Verrucomicrobiales bacterium. Taxonomy (GTDB): domain Bacteria; phylum Verrucomicrobiota; class Verrucomicrobiia; order Verrucomicrobiales; family V1-33; genus JBPCQC01. Next base: position 29,213 of record JBPCQC010000131.1, on the reverse strand, counting down.
TAGCCGGCCTCTATTAGGCCGGGCCGGGGTCTCAGACCCCGGCTACAGCAAGGCCGGGCCGGGGTCTGAGACCCCGGCTACAGGAGACCCGGGCTACAGGGCTCCCGTCATTTTTCCGGTTCGAGAACCACGCGGAAGCCGTATTGTTGGGTGCACAGGTGACGGGGTCCCCGGACGCGGTAGGACGAGTTGAGGTAAAGCTTTTCGCAGGTTGCCCAACAGGCGCCGCGCAGGGTGCGGCTGGCGTCGGTAGCTGAGAATGCGGTGTCACACCATTCGAAGACGTTCCCTCCCAAATCGTGCAATCCGAGCTTGTTGGGTGGGAAGCTTCCGACCGGCGAGGTGCGAGGGAACAAATCTCTCCAGCCGTCAGCGAGTGTGCGCCAATCCGCTGGCGTGTTCGTTCTGCTTTCCTCGCCGGCGTAATTGCCGGCGCTCGATGGGGGAGGCCAGTCGCTTTCCCACGGGTAGACGCCTTCGATCTTGTTGCTTTTGTTTTTGGGAGTGGCGGCGGGATCTTCCTGATGGCCGATCCCGACGGCGCAGCTCCACTCATGATCGCTGGGCAGTCTGTAGCGGCGTTTTTCATGTTGGCTAAGCCAGCGGCAGAAGTCGACCGCCTGATCGAAGCTTACTCCGCACACAGCGTGATCGGGGGTTTGGTCGTGGCCTGGTTTATCCCACGTCGCTCCGGTGGTGTTTTTCCATCCGGCGGGAGTCAGGATATGGACTGGACTGCTGACCGACGATTTCGAAGCGTCGACGTAAGCTTTGAAGTCGCGGACACGAGTTTCCCAGATCGAGAAGTGAAGCGCCCTGGCGCCGCAGGTCACGGGCAGGAATTTCATGCCGATAGTATTTGTCCATAACTGCGGCCGGCTTTCTTGATCGAGCGAGAGGCTGCTATTTCCGGTGGCGGATCCACCCGGCGCCGGTTCTGGCTTCGATTCGCGCGGTGACTGAGCGAGCCCGGCGAAATCGTGCGTGCAGCCGCACATGGCGATAACCATGAGCGGGCGGCAAAGGCGGGAAACGAGCCTATGTTGGGGATGGGGTTTCAAGGTCAGTATTGACGACGTTGCCGGAGTTTCTAATATCGCTCCTTCCGAGTGGGGTCAATATTGCGCTGGCTCCGTTTGGTGAATCGCTTGAAATCCCCTAACCGCTGCTGTGTGATGCCGAAGTGTTTTCAATGTTCCATGGTGCCTGTTGCCATGGGGGCTGTCGCTGCACTGTTTTCAGCCTGCGATGGCAAAAAGAAGACGCCGCAGGCGGGCGCGGAGCTGGCGGGTGCATCGGCGGAGGCCGCGCCCAATCAGCCGTGGCCTCCGAAAGCCACATTCGAGCAACCTTGTCTGACCGGAGTCCCCCTCAATTCGAGAGCTTCCGCGCCAGTCCCAGTCCCAACGCTCTATGAAATGATTGATCCGCAACGCAGCGGACTCGATTTCCTGGCCAAAGTCGAAAAGGACAATCCGCTGGCGCGGCTTTATCGTTCGGGGATGGCGTCTGGCGCCATTGCCGCGGGGGACGTCGATGGCGATGGCTGGGTGGATGTGATGTGCGTGAGCGGATCGGGGAAAAACCGATTGTTTCGCCAGCTCCCGACCGGCGGCATAGATTTCCGGTTCGAGGACATCACCCAAAGAGCGAGCGGGGGCCGGGAAGGGGCGGATCAACTCGATGGCGGCGCTCTCTGGGGAACCGGCCTGGCTTTGGCGGATGTGAACAATGACGGGAGGCTCGATATTTACGTTGGCAATTACGAAGCGCCCAATCAGCTTTTTATCAACCAGGGCAACGGTGCCGACGGCGTGCCTGTTTTCAAAGAGGCCGCGCGGGATTGGGGAGTCGATGTCAACAATGCCACTCACACTCCCACATTTGCGGATGTGGACAATGACGGCGACCTCGACTTGTACATATGCACCAATCGTTTCGAGGACCCGAAGGGTCTCCGTGAGGCGGCCATCGTCGAGTTCAAAGAGGGCAGGCCGTCGCTCAAGCCGGGTTGGGAAAAATATTACGAATTCTGGTTCCAGGACTTCGATCATTGGGGAGTGCAGCCCAACGGCCAGGAAGATTTTCTTTTTCGCAACGAGGGTGGAAAATTCGTGGACGTTTCGAAGCAGGCGGGGATCAAGGGCCGCGGCGACGGTCTGGCGGCAAACTGGTGTGACTATGATCTCGATGGCCATATCGATTTGTGGGTGTCGAACGATTTCATCTCGCCCGACCAATTCCTGCGCAACAATGGGGACGGCACCTTTAAAGACATCGCCCACGAGGTCGCGCCGCATATCTCGTGGTTTTCGATGGGCGCAGACACCGGTGATCTCAACAACGACGGCCTTCCCGACATCCTGACTGCGGACATGAGCGCCACCAATCATTTCAAACAGAAAGTGACGATGGGCGCGATGGGCGGCCAGAGTTTCAAGCGGGCGGTCACCTCGCTGCCGCCGCAATACATGCGCAACGCCCTGCTCGTGAATACAGGGCTTGGCCGCTTCATGGAAGCCGGCTTCCTCGCCGACCTGGAAAGTTCCGATTGGACCTGGACGGTGAAAATTGCCGACCTCGATTGTGACGGCTGGCAGGACGTATTTTTCACCAATGGGACGCCGCGCGAGATGAACGATAGCGATGCCACGCTGACCAAAGAACAGCTCGCGGAAAAGCCCGAGTGGGAGTACGTGAAGGATCGTCCAGCGCGAAAAGAAAAAGACCTGGCCTACAAAAATCACGGCCATTTTGAATTCGAGGATGTGAGCGATGCCTGGGGTCTGGGGATCGTGGGGGTGAGCTATGGAGCGGCGCACGCCGACTTCGATCATGATGGCGACCTCGACCTGGTGGTCATGAATATCGACGACCCGGTTTCACTTTTCCGCAATCGCGGAACTGGCGGCCATGCCGCGGTATTTGCTCTCAAAGGAACGAAGTCGAACAAGCAGGGGATTGGGGCGCATTTGAGAATCGAGACTGCTTCCGGGATTCAGATTCGCCAGGTGACGGCGATTTCTGGTTATCTCTCTGGCAACGACCCGGCGGCCCACTTTGGGCTGGGCCAGGACGACACGATCAAAACGTTGATCGTGAAGTGGCCGAGTGGTCTCGAGCAGCGCTTCGAGAATTTGAAGGCGGACATGTTTTACACCGTGACCGAGGAACCCTCGGCGCTTTCTCCGCAGCCGCCGGCACCTGAGCCCGCCCCAATGTTTGTCAGGGCGGAGGGTATTCAATTCACGCCTCACAAAGAGCAGCCCTTTGACGATTTTCAGCTTCAGCCACTGCTGCCGAATCAGCTTTCACAATACGGTCCGGGCCTGGCCTTTGGAGATGTCAATGGTGACGGCGCGGACGACGTTTATCTCGGAGGGGCCGGCGGCGCGAGTGGCGGGCAGACCGGCGAACTCCGCCTCGCCGAACGCGGACAATTCACCGCCCAATGGGTCGATTCCCTGCGCGCGGACAAGGAATGCGAGGACATGGGCGCCGTTTTTTTTGACGCCGACAGCGACGGCGACCTCGATCTTTTCGTCGTCAGCGGCAGCTACGAATTCGCCCCCGGTGACCCCAGACAAAAGGACCGCCTGTACATTAACGACGGAAAGGGAGATTTTTCCCGTGCCGCTGCCGACGCCTTGCCCGACCTGACAGACGCCGGCTCCTGCGCCAGCGCCTCTGACTTCGACCACGATGGCGACCTCGATCTTTTTGTGGGTTCGCGAGTGGTGCCAGGCGAATATCCCCGCACACCGGAAAGCCGGCTGCTGCGCAACGACCGCGGAACCTTTGTCGAAGTCACCGACGAATTGGCCCCGGGCCTGAAAAAATCGGGGCTCGTGACAGGGGGCCTCTGGTCGGATGCCGATGGCGACGGATGGACCGACCTCCTGGTTACCATCGAATGGGGACCGGTTAAATTTTTCCGCAATGCCCGTGGCCGGCTCGAGGACAAGACCGCCGAGTCTGGCCTCGAGGTCCTCAGCGGCTGGTGGAACGCAATTACCGGCGGGGACGTCGATGGCGACGGAGACATCGACTACGCGGTGATGAACCAGGGGCACAATTCGAAATACCACGCCGACTCGCAACACCCAATCCACATTTACTACGGCGATTACTTTGGTCAGGGCGAGAAGCAGCTCGTCGAAGCGGAATTTGAGAAGGACACGCTTTTTCCGGTGCGCGGACGTTCATGCAGCTCGCGCGCGATGCCTGCGATCAAGGATAAATTCAAGAGCTATCGCGCGTTTGCGGCAGCGACCGTCGAGCAAATATATTCGCAAGAAGCGCTGCAGAAAGCCGATCGCTGGACGGTCACGACACTCGATTCAGGGGTGATGATAAACGACGGGAAGGGAGCCTTCGCATTCAAACCGCTACCGCATCTGGGGCAAATCAGCCCGGGCTTTGGCTGCGCCCTCGTCGACGTGGATGCGGATACCCGGCCGGATCTTGTGCTCGTGAATAATTTCTTTGGGCCGCAGTCGGAAACCGGCCGCTACGACGGGGGGATGGGTTGGGTTCTTCGAGGCAAAGGCGACGGGACCTTCGAGGAAGTGTGGCCGAAGCGAAGCGGCTTTCTGGTGCCGGGTGACGGCAAGGCCCTGTGCGTGGGCGATTTGAACGACGATCAACGTCCAGACCTCCTCGCCTCTCAAAACAACGGGCCGGTGCTCGGCTTTTACAATCAATGTCGCGGCAACAAGCCGTTGGCAGTGCGGTTGAGAGGCGGCGCAGGCAACCCGACGGCGGCGGGTGCGGTGGTGACGGTCCGTTTGTCTGACGGAAAGTCACAAACTCAGGAGATCTACGCCGGCGGCGGTTACCTCAGCCAGAATTCTCCCACACTTTTCTTTGGTCTCGGCAGTCACGAGACCGCGCAAAAAATTGAAGTGCGCTGGCCGGGTGGCGCGGTGCAGACACTGGACACGCCTGACGTCACCAGCGGATCAGTGAAGATCGCTCAGCGGTGATTTCTACGAAACATGACGTCGCGAGGACTGACGCTCTTTTACGCCGTTGCCACCAGCGTCGCGGGCTGCCTGGCGAGCAGCTGCGAGCGAGAGTTGGGTTCGCAACCCAAGCTGGCTGCTCCACCAGCCCAGGTCAGCTCTGGCATTGCTGGCAAATTGCCGGACGGCTTGCGCGCTGTGCCTCTCGCGGCAGTAAAGTCCACGCAGGCCACAAAAACGCTTTTTGAAAGACTCGACCCAAAAGCTTGCGGCATCGATTTCACGGCGCAGATCGACAAGACGCATCCCGAGGCGAGGCTCTATCTCGTCCCCATGGCCTGTGGTGGAATCGCCGCAGGCGATGTCACCGGCGACGGCCGGGCCGATATATTCTGCGTGGGAACCACGGGGCCGAACAACCTCTACCAACAAACAACAACTGCGGACGGGGCGCTCCATTTTACCGACGTCACCGCCCAGGCCGGCGGTGACCTGGATGGCGGAACCTCATGGGGAATGGGCGCGTCGATGGCCGACATCGACAACGACGGGGACCTCGATGTTTACGTCTGCAATTACGACACCCGAAACCAGCTCTTCATCAACGACGGTCGCGGTCACTTCACTGAAGAGGCGGCAAAATATCGTCTCGATTTTCGCACCGCCTCGCACACCGCCGCCTTCGCGGATTACGACAACGACGGCGATCTCGATCTTTATCTTCTCACCAATCGCTTCGTTGATCCGCAGGGAGCGAAACGAAAAATGGAAATCCAGGAGGTGCGCAACGGGCGGGCGATCCTGGACGCGGACACCGAACGATATTATGAGCCTTATTTCCACACTGATGAGAAAGCGTGGTATTTGCGGCCGGTGGGGCAGGCCGATTTGCTGCTGCGCAACGACGGGGGCAGGTTCGTCGATGCTTCGGCCAAAGCCGGAATCAAAGACCTGCGGGGAGACGGACTTTCCGCGACGTGGTGGGATTACGATGGCGATGGCTGGATCGACCTTTATGTGGCCAACGATTTCACCGCGGCCGACCTGCTCCTGCACAACGAGCGCGACGGAACCTTCAAGGACATCATCGCCGATGCAGTCCCACACACCTCATGGGCGTCGATGGGCAGTGACTTTGGCGACCTCAACGGCGATGGCCGATTCGATTTCATCGTCGCGGACATGAGTGCGACAAATCATTTCAAGCAAAAAGTGAACATGGGTGGCATGGGCGGCCTGATTTTGCGTCGCGCCGTTGAAGCGCAGCCGCCCCAGTACATGCGCAATGCAGTTTATATCAACACCGGCACGCCGCGGTTTCTCGAAGCCGGATTTCTGGCCAACCTCGAATCATCCGACTGGACGTGGGCGGTGAAAATCGCCGACCTGGACTGCGACGGCCGCCTTGATGTTTTCTTCACCAATGGAATGTCGCGAGACGTCAACGACAGCGACTTTGCGATCTCGGCCGACCAGCTCCGCAACGCCCCGGAATGGGATTTTCTCAAAGACCTGCCGATTCGAGCGGAAAAAAACCTGGTTTTTCGCAACGCTGGCGGGCCCACTGGCTCGAAACCGACTCAGTTGCACTTTGAGGATGTGAGTGATGCCTGGGGGCTGGGGTTGGTGGGCGCCAGTTACGGAGCGGCGCATGCGGATTTCGACCAGGACGGCGACCTAGACCTGGCGGTGATGAACATCGAAGAGCCGATCGCGGTTTACCGCAACAACAGCTCAGAAGGCCGCCGGGTGCTGCTTCGCTTGATTGGCACCCGCAGCAACCGTTTCGGAGTGGGCGCGCTGGTGCGCGCGGAAATCGCCGGGCGCCCTCACGTGCGGCAACTGGTTTTGCAAACCGGTTACTTATCGAGCAACGAGCCCGTTCTGCACTTTGCCTTGGGAGCAGCGGAAAAAGTCGACCGCTTGCAGATTCGGTGGCCGTCGGGTGTCGAGCAGACATTCGAGGAGCTTCCCGCGGGCGTTTTTTACACGGCGACCGAGCCGCCGTCACAGCCGGCGGAGAATGCCGCGGCTCGCCCGACCGGGGAAAGAGCGGCTCGAACGCCGCTTTTCATGCCGGCGCCATTCAGTTTCAGGCCGCACGAGGAAGTCGGCTTTGACGATTTCAGTCTGCAACCGCTTCTGCCGCACAAATTGTCCCAATACGGTCCGGGCATGGCGTGGGGCGATGTGGACTGCGACGGTGGTGACGACCTTTATCTTGGCGGCGGCGCCGGCCAGCCCGGTGAATTGCGGATGAATGAGGGCGGCGGAAAATTCACTGCCCAGTGGGTCGATGCGTTCCGTGACGACAAGGCTCGCGAAGACATGGGCGCGCTCTTTTTCGACTCGGACTCTGACGGCGATCTCGATCTCTTTGTGGTTAGCGGCAGCTACGAATTTCCGGTGAACGACGAGCGGCAGCGCGACCGTCTCTACCTCAACGACGGCAAGGGAAACTTCAGCCATGCGGATGGCGGCGTCCTGCCGGATTTGCGTGATGCCGGTTCCTGTGTGGCAGCGGCTGACTTCGACCGCGACGGAGACCTCGATCTTTTCGTCGGCTCGCGGGTAATTCCCGGTCAATACCCGGTCGCACCCGATTCGCGACTGCTGCGAAACGATGCCGGCAAATTCGTCGAGATCTCAGCAGCAGCCGGCTTGCAGAAAGCAGGCCTGGTCACCGGCGCCCTCTGGTCGGACGCGGATGGCGATGGCTGGGTCGATTTGTTCGTCACTCTGGAATGGGGGCCGGTAAAATTCTTTCGCAACCAGTCCGGGCACCTCGAAGACCAGACCGCTGCCGCGCGACTCGATGGCCTTTCAGGCTGGTGGAATTCGATCAGCGGCGGAGATTTCGACCACGACGGTGATATCGACTACGTCATCCTTAACCAGGGGCACAATTCGAAATACCACGCCAGCGCCGCGCATCCGGTGCACATATTCTACGGCGACTATTTTGGACAGGGTGAGAAGCAGCTCGTCGAGGCGGAATTTGAAAAGGATACCCTCTTTCCAGTGCGTGGACGGTCGTGTTCCTCGCGCGCCATGCCCGCGCTGGGAGAGAAGTTCAAATCCTTCCGGGCTTTTGCGGCGGCTAGCGTTCAGGAAATTTACACCCCGAGTGCCTTGCAAAAAGCTGAGAAATGGTCCGCGACGACCCTCGATTCCGGCGTGCTCATAAATGACGGCCGGGCGACATTCAGCTTTCGCCAACTCCCTCAACTCGCCCAGATTTCGCCCGGCTTCGGAAGCGGCTGTGCCGACTTCGACGCCGACGGCCATGTCGATATTGCCATCGGACAAAACTTTTTCGGGCCGCAAATCGAAACCGGCAATTACGATGGGGGTCTTGGTGTGTTGCTGCGGGGCCGGGGTGATGGAACTTTCGATGAGGTCTGGCCTCTTGAGAGCGGTCTGCTGCTGCCCGGCGCGGTGACAGCTGTCTGCGCGGCCGATTTCGATGGAGATCGCCGACCCGATATTATCGTGGCGCAAAACAACGGGCCGGTGCGGGGTTTTCTCAATCAATGCCGCGACGGCAATTCAGTTGGGGTGCGTCTCGAAGGCGGGAAAGGAAACCTCGCCGCGGTGGGATCGCGGGTGACGGTGACCTCGGCGGATGGCAAATTGCAAACGCAGGAAATTTACGCGGGATCTGGCTACCTAAGCCAGAATCCGCCAATGCTTTTCTTTGGGTTGGGCGCGTCACCGGCCGTGGCTCGCATCGACGTTCGATGGCCAGACGGAACGGTCCAGACGCTGCGATCGCCCGATCTGGCGGGCGGCTCGGTGGCGATCACTCGACGTTAAGATCGTTGCTGTGAAGTGCCTCTCGGAACCCCCCAGCCGCATGCCGCCTTTGTGCTCAACTTCCGCGCGTTCCAGCCATCAAGGCCGTCAGAAACTGCCTGGGTTGGTCGTGGCCGCCGTTGTTCTGTTTTCTGCCGGGGCTGAACCGCTCGAGGCCGCTCCGGATGTTGCGCGCACCCACCGTAAGGCTCAGGCATCCTCGGCGACTTCGAAAAAGGGGACCGAAGGCCAGTCGAAGGGAACTCAGCGGATGATCGAACGTCTTGTGCGCATTCAGGCGGAATCGAAAATCCATCCAACCAGGGATTATTCTTTAAGTCCGTTGCTGGCGGCATTCTTTCGCGAGAAGATCGCCCAGGCAGCCACCAATCAGCAGCGCCTGGAATTGCGCCCAAAACTGGCGCTTCAGTTGCTGCAAGCCGGAGAAAGCGAAGCCGCCCTCGCGGAATTTGATCTTTATGAAGAGACTGCCCGCCGGTTGGGTGCTCGGCTCTCGGCGCAGGATCTTGGGGGCGTGACGATTTCCCGCGCGCTCTGCCATTTGCGGATCGGCGAGCAGGAAAACTGCCTCGCCAATCACTCGAGCGAATCGTGCCTCTTTCCCATTCGCGGGTCGGGCGTTCATAAACTCCCCCGCGGAGCGCGCGGAGCGATTGGCGTCCTGCTGCCGCATTTGGAAAAGTTTCCCGAGGATCTCTCCGCGCGCTGGCTTCTGAATATTGCGTTCATGACCCTCGGTGAATACCCGGAGAAAGTTCCCGCCGCCTGGCTGCTTGCGCCACAGCTCTTCGCATCAGAATATGACATAAAAAGATTCCCAAATGTGGCGGGGGCCGTCGGGCTCGATGCCGACGGCCTTGCCGGCGGGAGCATTGTCGAGGACTTCGACGGCGACGGCCTGCTGGACGTAATGTTTTCGCGCTGGAACCTCGACGGACAATTAAGGCTCTTCCAAAACAAGGGTGACGGCACCTTCCGCGAACGCACCGCGGAAGCGGCACTCACCGGCCTGGTCAGCGGCTTGAATATTATGCAGACCGATTACAACAATGACGGATTTGCCGATGTCTTCATTCTGCGCGGGGCGTGGAAGGCCGCGGGCGGGCGCCATCCCAATTCACTCTTGCGCAACAACCGGGACGGCACCTTCTCGGACGTAACCGAGGAGGCCGGTCTCATGAGCTTTCATCCCACTCAGACCGCCACCTGGTTTGACTTCAACGCTGATGGTTGGTTGGATCTCTTTATCGGCAACGAGTCCATCGGGCAGGAAATGCATGCCTGCGAGCTGTTCCGCAACAATGGCGACGGCACCTTCACCGAATGTGCCTCCGAGGCGGGCGTCGCGGTCGTGCAATTCATCAAAGGTGTGACCAGCGGCGATTATAACAACGATGGCCGGCCGGACCTCTATCTTTCCAACCGGCTCGGACCCAATATTCTTTTTCGCAATGATGGTCCCGCAGAAACCAACGGCTCTCCGAAATCGAAATGGAGGTTTACCGATACCACAGCTCAGGCGGGCGTAAGTGAACCAGTTCACAGTTTTCCCACCTGGTTCTGGGATTTCGACAACGACGGCTGGCAGGACATCTTCGTGGCGGGTTACTCGATACCTGACCTCGGCGCCATCACGGCAGATTACCTCGGTCTTCCTCACTCCGGTGAACGAGCGAGGCTTTACCGAAACAACAAGGACGGGACTTTCGCCGACGTGACAAAATCCGCAGGCCTTTACAAGATCCTGCACGCCATGGGTTCGAATTTTGGCGACCTCGACAACGATGGCTGGCTCGACTTCTACGTCGGCACCGGCGATCCCGATCTCAGCACGATCATTCCCAATCGCATGTTCCGAAATGATGACGGCCGCGGATTTCAGGAAGTCACTACCTCCGGCGGTTTTGGCCACCTGCAAAAAGGTCACGGCGTGTCCTTCGCCGATCTCGATAACGACGGCGATCAGGACATCCACGCCGTGATGGGAGGCGCCTTTTCGGGTGACTTCGCTCACAACGCTTTCTTTCTCAATCCAGGTCACGAAAACCATTGGATCACGCTCAAACTCGAAGGCGTCCGATCGAATCGGGCGGCGATCGGCGCCCGGCTTCACCTGGTTGTTGCCACCCCGCAAGGCGACCGCTCGATTTACAAAACGGTTGGCACCGGCGGGAGTTTTGGCGCTTCACCATTGCGGCAGGAAATTGGGTTAGGTCAGGCCACCGCGATCCATCGCATCGAAATTCTGTGGCCCGCCACCGGGCAAAAACAGGTCCTCAAAGGCATCCCGATGGACCGCTTTTACAAAGTGCGCGAAGGAGCGAGCGCAGCGCAACCATGGACGCAGAAGAAGTTCTCGATTTCCCCTGGAAACGCGACCCACGCCCACGTTCATGAGACCAAGTAATGGATGCCGCCTCGTACAATCTGCCGGGCCCCCGGCTCGGATCGCCAGGCCGTGCGGCCAAAAGTTGCGGTCCGCGCCATGAGCAAGCAATACGATAAGATCGACCTTGAACTGGCGGGCTGGATTGCTCAGCAACGCGTTTTCTTTGTGGCGACGGCCCCCCTTTCTGCGGACGGGCATATCAACAACTCTCCCAAGGGCGGTGACGCTATTCGAGTTCTGGGGCCATTGGAAGTTGTCTATCAGGACCTGACCGGGAGCGGCGCGGAAACCGCGGCTCACCTCCGCGAGAATGGCCGAATTATCGTCATGTTTTGCGCCTTCGAGAGTGCCCCGAAGATCGTCCGTCTTCATGGACGCGGCACCGTTATAACTCCCGAAGATCCGCGGTTTGACGAGATGGCTTCACATTTCGCTTTTAATCCAGGCACTCGCGCGTTCATCCATGTCTCGGTCACTCGCGTTTCGGTTTCCTGCGGCCAAGGCGTGCCGCTATTCGATTTCCGAGGGCCTCGCGACACGCTGGATTGCTGGGCGGCCAAACAGGGCCCCGAGAAACTCGAAGCCTATCGTGGCGCGAAGAACCAGAAAAGCATTGATGGTCTTCCGGCTTACAAGCGAAACCGCTGACAAGCCAGGCACGGCACGGGCCGCTCTCCGGCATGGCGTCTCTTTGGTGATGCGAAGGTGGATGAGTTTGATTCCAAAGTCAGAACTGTTTGATCCCGACGGCGAGTCTGGTGCCGCGGATGCCGCGGCGCGGCTGAGGCCGCTGGTGGTGTCCACAACCTGGCTAACTTCGGGGATCTGACCGTAGTCCCAAAGGGGAGCGATAAACCAATGGCACAAAAATTCCCAAATCGCAGTGACATGTCCGGCCCGTCCACCGTTTGCTGGCTTGTCGCCACCAGCGAGGAGCAGCCGCTGGGGCGTCGTTGCAGAGCCAAGGTCTGCGGCACGGAAGCCTCAAAAGCCTGCGGTCAGGGCAATCGCATTGGCTTCTTGCAGCGCGAATCCGCTCAGTTACGGTGCCAACTCCATGGACAGATTTTGGAAGGCAGTGTGCGCGGTCGCGATTTTAATTGCGATCTATGTGGCTTTTGAACAACGGTCGGCGCAAAAGATCCGCAAGGCGCGGGTGCAACAAATGGCCGCCTTGTTTGACCGGGGAGATTTTGACGTTAAAGCGCCACAGGAAATGGTGCACCACAGTTTTTATCGGGCGCTTTGGCTGCTCAATGAATTTCGCAAACCGGAGGTCTCGCGGCTTTTCGCCCGCGCGTCTGCCAAGGAACCAGCATGGTATCTCGAAGAAGCGCTGGCCGCCAAAGGTTACGGTGACGTTGAAAAGCGCCTGATTTCGCTCTCACTTCAGGAGGCGATCGAGGACTGCGAAGCGGCGGGAGTGTTCGCCGATGAAGTCAATGCAGCCGCCCTCGAGAGCGGGGAAGCGCCTGTTGCGATCCAAGGTCCATTCGCCGGTGAGCGGCTTCGCATCGGCTATCTGGTGACTCCGCTGGCGGCCATCGAGCTGATTAACCACCCGGCCAACCTGAAACTTTTGCCCGCCACGGTCTGGGCGCTTCAGCTTGACCGGCTCGATCAAACCGCGCTTGGAGTGGCGCGCGATTTTCGCGATGCCCGCGTGCTCGATCCCGCTGTCATGCAGCGGCTTGAAGAGACGTGGAAAACCTCGCAGAAAAACAACTAGCGCACGATTTTTCCCGGTCTTGTGTGTTCCTCCGCCGGGCCATCGCCGGCGGGGCTGCCACCAACGCTGTTGTTCTTGTGAAGAAGAATGTTCTCTTTGTTTGCACTGGAAATGTCTGCCGCAGTCCGATGGCGGAGGGGCTTTTTCGGCAAATCGTGGCTGGCAGCGACTATGAGGTCCAGTCAGCAGGGATCGCCGCTTATCCGGGCCAGGCCGCCAGCCCGCACACTCTCTCGCTGTTGCGCGAGGAGGGAATTGACATTTCCTATTTTCGCAGCCAACCGCTTACTGAACGCCTGGTCAGCGACGCCACGCACATTTTCGTGATGACGGCGGGGCATCGCGACGCCATCGAGGCGCAGTTCCCCGCCGCGGCGGACAAGACCTACCTTCTCTGTGAATTCTGTCCCGATCCATGCCTGCTCGGCCGCGACGTGCCGGACCCCATCGGCCTCGGCCGCGAGGCCTACGCTGAGACCCTGGCGATTTTCAAAAAGGCCCTTTCCAGTGTGTTTGCATTCATCGAGCAGACATTCGATAAAAAAAAAGCACCATGACGCCAGCGATTAGTGACACGGCCTCGACCACTCCCGCCGCCGAACTCGCCGTCGGCGAAATCTTTCTCGCGGCTGATCACGGCGGCGTCGTGATGAAGGATGAAGTGGTAAACTACTTAAAGAAGGCCGGGCACCGCGTTCACGACCTGGGAACGCACGGCAAGGAATCGGTGGATTATCCGGATTTCGTCCAAGGGGTGGTCGATGGCGTGCTCGCCGATGAAACCAACCGTGGCATTTTGCTGTGCACCACGGGGGTTGGCATCAGCATTGCTGCGAATCGTCATCCCGGAGTGCAGGCGGCCCTGGTGCATGATGTCGAGACGGCGAGAATCGCGCGCCGGCACAACAATGCGAATGTGCTCTGCCTTTCCGGGTCGGCGACCAAGCCGAGCGAGGCGGAAGCGATAGTCGATGCGTTTTTGACCTCCCCATTTGAAGGCGGACGCCACGAGCGCCGGGTTGGGAAATTAAATCGCCGCATCAGAGTGCTCGCCGATATCGTGGGCCGCTGCGATCCGGAAGTAGCAAACGCTATTTTGGCCGAGGAGGAACGGCAATCGGCGAACATCGAATTAATAGCCTCGGAGAATTTTACCTCAGCCGCCGTGATGGCGGCGCAAGGTTCGTGTCTGACCAACAAATACGCTGAAGGTTATCCGGGGAGACGTTGGTATGGCGGCTGCGAGAACGTCGATATTGTAGAAAAGCTCGCGATTGACCGATTGAAGAAACTTTTTGGTGCGGACCATGCCAACGTTCAGCCGCATTCCGGTTCACAGGCGAATGCGGCTGTTTATTTTGCCATGCTGCGCCCCGGTGACCGCATCATGACCATGAATCTGGCCCACGGGGGCCATCTTACTCATGGGCATCCAGCAAATTTTTCCGGGAAGTTCTACGATGTCGTCCATTACGGCGTCAGTGAATCGGATGAGCGTATCGACTATGATGCTCTGCAGCGCCTCGCCAATGAATCCAACCCGAAGATGATCACCGCCGGCGCAAGCGCCTATTCCCGCGTGATCGATTTTGAACGCCTCGCCCAAATCGCGAAGAGTGTGCGAGCCTGGCTTTTCATCGACATGGCGCATATCGCCGGGCTCGTCGCAGCGGGTGTGCATCCCTCGCCGATTCCGCATGCTGAATTTGTGACTTCGACCACGCACAAATCACTGCGCGGGCCTCGCGGCGGGGTGATTCTCTGCCAGGAGGAATTCGCGAAGAAGATCGACGCCATGGTTTTTCCGGGCGTCCAGGGTGGGCCGCTTATGCACGTGATCGCCGCCAAGGCAGTCTGTTTTCATGAGGCGCTCGAGCCAGGCTTCAAGGAATACCAACAACAAGTGGTGAAAAATGCCAGGACGCTGGCCGAAGAGCTCGCACGACAGGGATTCCGAATCGTCTCCGGCGGCACCGACAACCACCTCATGATGGTGGACCTGCGGCCAAAGAACCTAAACGGCAAAGTCGCGCAGGAGGCGCTCGATGAGGCTGGGATCACGGTGAATAAAAACAGCATTCCCTTCGATGCGGCGCCGCCGATCAAGCCCAGCGGCATTCGCATCGGCACGCCCGCTGTCACCACCCGTGGGATGAAGGAAGCTGAGATGGTTGTTATCGCAGGTTTTATCGCTCGTGCCCTGGCCAGTCCTTCCGACAAGACCGCCCTCGCGCAGATTCGGGACGAAGTGCGCGAATTGAACCGAAAGTTTCCACTGCCCTGAGAGAGTTTTTTTGTCGTGGAGAACCCATTTCGAGACGAACTTCTGACGCGGCAGCACCCCGAGCCGTGCACGCTGGTCATCTTTGGAGCGACGGGTGACTTGACCCACAAGCTGCTCATTCCGGCGCTTTACAATCTGGCGCTGGATGGTGAGTTGCCCCCCACCCTCAAGGTCATCGCATTTGCCCGGCGGCCCAAAGGCAGCGAGGAAATCCGCGCCGAGTATGCGGAGACGAATCGAAAACATTCACGCCAGGGCCATAATGACGAATTCTGGGAGCGATTCAGCCAGCGCATCGTCTATCACCGCGCCGAATTCGGTGACGCCAATGGCTATGGCTCATTGCGCGAGCTTTTGGAGCAGGTTGACCGCGATCGGGGTGGTCCGGGCAACCGGCTCTTCTATCTGGCTTCGGCGCCGGACGACTTCGAGGTAATCCTGAATCACCTCCGTGAAGCCGCGCTCAATGTTCCGCGCAACGGCGGCTGGTCGCGTGTCATCGTCGAGAAACCCATCGGCAAGGACCTCGAGTCGGCGCAGCACCTGAATACTGTGGTCGCGAATGTCTTTGACGAAGAGGACACCTATCGCATCGACCATTACCTGGGAAAGGAGACCGCGCAGAACATCATCGTCACGCGCTTCGGCAATTCGATATTCGAACCGCTCTGGAACCGCAGCTATATCGACCACGTTCAAGTGACGTGCGCCGAGAACTTCGGGATGACCGGAGGCCGCGGCGCCTATTACGACAAAGCCGGTGCCTTGCGCGACATGGTGCAGAATCACCTTCTGCAGCTCGTCAGTCTCATCGCGATGGAGCCGCCCACCGATTTGCGCGCCGACTCGGTGCGCGATGAAAAGGTCAAGGTCCTGCGGGCGCTGAGGCATTTCAAAACCCCGGCCGAAGTCGCCCAAAACGTGGTGCGCGCGCAATACGAAGCTGGTGCCGTCGATGGAAAGCCGACTGTGGGCTACCGGGAGGAGGAGCGGGTTGATCCAAATTCCAAAACCGAGACTTACGTCGCGCTGCGTGTTTTTATCGACACGTGGCGGTGGCAGGGGGTGCCCTTTTACATTCGCGTCGGCAAACAATTGCCCAAAAAGGCGACCGAGATTTCCGTTCATTTCCGCCGCGCGCCACACGTGCTTTTTCAAACCCTTCCGGCGCGCGGACGAAGCAACGTTCTCGTGTTTCGCATCCAGCCTGATGAGGGCGTCAGTCTCCGTATGTTGAGCAAAGTCCCAGGCCTGGCCGTGCGCATGGAGCCGGTGAAAATGGACTTCCGCTACTCGACGAGTTTCGGAAAACCGAGTCCGCTCGCCTACGAGCGATTGCTGCTCGACGCCATGGCCGGCGACGCCACCCTTTTCGCCCGCCGGGATGAGGTCGAAAGCGCCTGGCGCTTCATCGACGTGATCGAAGAAGCCTGGCACGAGTCAGGCGCGCCGCCGCCTGTCGCCGAATACCCCGCAGGATCGTGGGGGCCGAGCGAAGCGGATCAATTGCTGGAACGGGACGGACGAACCTGGCGGCGAATCTAATGAAAAAGGAGGTGAGGCCGTGACTGCGTCCGCCGATGTCGACAACGCGTTCCTCGGCCAGGAAGTGGATGTTCCGGAGATCGACGAAGCGCTGAGGCAGCTTTGGGCGTCGAGCGACGCGGTGACCAAGGCTTCATTGATCAATTTCGCCATCTACAATGAAAACGCAGCCAGTCTGGATGAAAACACTCGGTTGATCGCGGAGGTGACGCGCGAGCATGCCTGCCGCGCGATTCTTATTGCGGCGGAACCTGCGAAAGGTGAGACCAGTGTTCGCGCCTGGATCACGGCGCACTGCCAGCTCAGCGGCAGCGGAGGCAAGTCGGTCTGCTCCGAACAGATTACCTTTCTTTTGCGCGGGCACATCCGCAATTTGCTGCGCAACCTGGTATTCGCGCACCTCGAAAGCGATTTACCCCTGGTCTTTTTCTGGCAGGGCGACTTCAGCGAACGCTGGGAGCCGCATCTTTACCGGCATATCGACCGGCTCGTCATTGACAGCGGGGAATGGAGTGATGCTACGACCCAACTCGGAAAATTACGCGCGGCCTGGAAGGACAGCGTCTCCCATTTCGTTGTCCTGGACCTGGTGTGGCTGCGCGTATTTTCGTTTCGTCTCGCACTGGCGGGGGCTTTCGACGAAGCCATGGCGCGTGCCCACCTCGACGCCATAAACCGGCTCGAAATCGCCTTCGCGCCGGGCCATCGCGTTGCTGCTTGTTTGATGGCCGCCTGGGTCGCCTGCAAGGCGGGATGGCCGCTTTCGCGTCTCGACGTTTCCCTGCGTGAAGAACCTGGTGCGCCGCTTTCGCGGCTCGAACTTTCCAGCGCCGGCGCTCGCGTCATTCTCCGGAGGGAGGAAGGCGGACAGTTTGTTCATTCACGCATCGAGGCCGGGGCGGTGACGCTTGAACAGGTTATGCCGGCCCTTTCGAATGATTGCGCGCGCCTGGTTACCGAACGGCTCAGCCGTGGCGGAAACAACATGCTTTATTTCAAGCTCTGGCGCGCAGCCAGAACGTTGCTCTGACCCCGGTTCGGCTCCTTTGAGTCGAGACAAGCAAATCGTGGTTGGCGAGACTCAGTCGATCCGGAGCAGAGTGGCGCAAGCTTCCAGCGTTGCGATGGCGATAGTCCGGCACGGACGTGCCTCTCCGTCTCGAAGGGGCCAATTATCCGCGGCGGATCACGGGCGCGGGAGTGGCGGCGGCGTTCTGCCGATTGAGCTGCTCCTCTTCGACGGAACACGTCACTGTGGTATGTCCTTCCCGCTGAAGAATTTCGAGCGAACCACCAATGAGTCCGGCGCGGTAGTTCATCACTCGAAGACCCATGCCGAGACCTGCCTGAAAATCTTCCGGAAATCCAATTCCGTTATCGCGCACGCACAGTTCGATGCGGCCCGCTTCATCATGCACAAGTGAAATGGTGACCGTGCTGGCCTGGCCATGTTTCAAGGCATTGTTCACCGCTTCCTGGGCAATGCGGTAAAGCTGGATGGCGGCCTCGCTGTTGGTGATCGCGATGTCGTCATCGAGATTGGTTTCGCACTCGGCCTGTCCGCGGCGGGTGATGCCGGCAGCCAGATCGCGCAACGCGTCCTGCAGGCTTTTGCTTTGCAAGACGACCGGCGAGAGACCGCGCGCCAGGTCGCGCGTCTGCGTGACTGCCTGCTTGATCAAGGTGGCGATTTCCGCTGCCTCGGCTGACTGCGCGTGCGTTTCTGCTTCGAGTTTCTGCTGCAAAACCTGCGCCATGAACTGCACCCCCGTCAGGTGCTGCCCGAGGCCGTCATGCAGATCATGCCCAAAGCGGCTTTGTTCGCGCTCCGCGATATCGAGCACTTCTTTTTCCATGCGCTTTTGCTCGGTGATATCGCGAATGATGAAAGCGTAGGCGTCGCCGCCGTTGGCCCCGCGGCTGTGCAGCCGCGTGATCGATTCCGATACCGTAATCTCGTGCCCCGCGCGGGTAAGCACGGCCGATTCGCCCGTCCAGTACCCAATGGCGTCGACGGTGGGAAAACAGACGTGTTGTTTGATGTCGGCGGCCCAGGGCGGCACGATGTCATTGATACGCAGAGTACTGATGTCCTCGTCGGGATCGAGGCCAATCATGCGCCGTCCGGCCTGGTTGAGATAAACCAACCGGCGGGAATCTTTTTCGGCGATGGCCACGAGATCCGAAGTGGCCTCGAGGATGCTGACGACCTGTGCCTGCGCGGTCTCCGCGCGCTGACGCTCGAAGACATCAGCGATATTTCCGCCCGCCAGTTTCAACAGTGATACGGCATCGGTATCCCACTGGATTTCCCGCGTCGTCGACGCCAGACCGAGAAAGCCGACCAATTCGCCCCGAATAATCATGGGCACCAGCAAAAGCGAAAGAATCCCTTGCTGTTGCAAAATTGATTTTTCAATTTCTGCGGCCTCGGAAAGGGCCGCCACCGAATAAATGGCCAGACCGTCCCCGCGGCGCAGGCGTTGCGCCGCCCAGGGAAACACTTCGTCGAGCGTCACATCCTTCATGCCTGCGAAACCGGTCGCCTGGCCAGCGCCCGTCCACTCATGGGTATGGTCCACTTTCTGGCCGTGGTTGTAGACCCGGAAACAGTGGCCTTGCTCGACGCGGATGTATTCCGCAAGGGCCGCCAAAGCTTCCTCGATTCCCCAATCCAATTCGCTGGTGCGCAGATTGACGAAGTGATTTTGAATACGGTACACCAGTGACTCGAATTCGACGCGCTGTTGCAGCGCCGATTCGGCGCGCAGGAGTTTGCGCGTCGCCGGCCCCGGGCCAAGAACCAGGCGTTCGGTGTCAGGCATGCAATGGCGGCATTATTTCGATTCGATGCGATACAAGTGGCTCTTGGTTCGCAGAAACAAGGCACGCGAATCGGCGGCCGGACTTGCGAGCATCCCGGAATCAAGTCGATTATGCGCCGCGACAGCGAGTTTTGAAGGATCGGGCTTGAGGACGTAACTGTCGCCCTGCTCCGAGCAGAAATAGAGGTGCCCGGAAGCGAAAACCGGGGAGCCCGAGTAGTTGCCATCGAGGCGCTCGGACCATTTAATCGCTCCGGTCTTTACTTCAAGGCATGAGCAAAAGCCGCCATCATCCACCATGTAGAGAAAATCACCGACGATGATGGGTGAGGCTCTCTGTGGGACTCGCTTCAGGCAGTCCCATTCGAGACCTGACTTGGTGACATCCCCTCGTGTTGCGCCATCCACTTTATAGGCGAGCAAATTCGCCTTTCCATAGCCGGTATTAATGAACGCGAGGCCATGGCTGTAAAGTGGCGAGGAAGCATTGGAAAAACCGGGATAAGTCACTTTCCAAAGCTCGGCTCCTGTTGCGGCGTCATAACCGTAACTGGCCTTGGCGCCTATGCTGATAAACCACGGTCGAGCGCCCGCTGGCTCGACGACTAATGGGGTTGTGTAGGCTTTGCGCAAATCCCCTTCGAGCGTCGGTTTGCCGTCCGGACCCAGATCGCCAAAATCCGTTGTTCGATCGACTTTCCAGCGCGTTTTTCCGGTTTGTTTATCAAGGGCCACGAGATATTGAAAATCCACTCCATCCATGGTGACGATGAGCGTGTCGCGGAATTGAGCGAGCGACGATCCCGGTCCGCGATAATGACGGCAAGGCAGATCGGTGCGGCGCCAGATTTCGTTGCCGGATTTTGCGTCGAGTGCCGCGGTGCCGTAGCTGCCGAAGTGCACAAAGACCATGGCGCCATCTGCCAGCGGCGAGGGCGACGCATAACCATTGACCGGGTTGCCCAGTGGTTCGGGCGAGTCGCTGTGGAAAAGTTTCTTTTCCACCAGAATCCGCCCACTTTTCTGGTCGAGACAGAGCGCGAAAAATTCGCGACCTTCAGGTGTCGCGGTTGTCAGCCAGAGCATTCCGTGGATCAAGACTGGCGTCGACCAGCCCTTGTGCGGAATCGCCGTCTTCCAGGCCACATTTTTGTTTTCAGCCCATTCGATAGGATGCCCTGGCACCGCTGATGAATCGGCAGCATCCAGGTGGCCATTGCCAAGGCGTCCGCGGAATTGCGGCCAGGGGGAGACCGCCAGTTCGGCGCCCGAGAGAGCGGCGGTGAGCAGGATGAACAAGCCGAATGTTTTCAAAGTCAATCACGCTACCACAGGCGCTGAAGATGCCGCAAATGAATCGAGGCTCGATTCAATAGGCACCAGGACGAGGAACGTAGGGCTGGAGAGTAGAACATCGAGCGCTACGGACGAGGGATTTCGCCCTCGAGGCCCGCCGGCGTGGCCGGCGGGCCTGCGGGTGATGAGGGGGCGCGATGCTAGAGCGCCGCCTGCGTGACTGGCGGCGGCTCTTCCTGACTTGGAGCGCTTGCTGTATCCTCGACGGGCGATGGCTTGCCCGAAGTCCGGTCCGGCGCTGGCTGTTCTCTCCGCGAGGAGGACTCGTGAGACCCAGCCTGAGGGTTGGATTCGGACAAGCGGCCGCCGGGACGCGCCCCACTGACGAGCAGCTTTCGACCCATAAACTCTTTCTCGTTCAATTCTTCAACGGCCCGTTTTGCTTCTTCCAAGCTGGCCATTTCAACGAACGCGAAGCCTTTCGAGCGTTGGTTGTGGCGGTGACAGACGACTTCTGTCATGTGGACGCGGCCAACTCCGCTGAAGAGACCGAATAGATCGCTCTCACTCGCTTCGAATGACAGATTGCCGACATACAGCCGGGGGCTGGTTACTTCGTGCGTCACCGGCGGTCGAGGCTGCCTCGGTGGTTTCGCTTCGCGGGCCTTGGATGGTCCCGCCGGCTTTGCTGGCTTCGACGCGTTCGGGTTGCGCTGACCATTCCAGATTGGCGAACCCAATCCAAAAAAGGCCAGCAGCTTCTGCAGGAAGGATGGCCTGGCAGGCTCTTTCTCGATAGCTCGTGGGGTCCTTATAGGATCCCTGGATTGTGACTGGCCGCTTCGAGGACGGTGACGCCCGCGACGGTGGCGGGATTCTTCTCTAGTATTATAGCTCATGTTGTTAAGGAAGCCGCCGTGGGCGCGCTCCCGGGTAGGTTTGCGTTTGGCGGCAATCATCGGAAGGATCCGCGACAGCGGACGCAGATGGTGTTCAAGGCCGCAGTTTCGGGACACTCGGGAAGTCGCTGACGTGAAGTTAGGCGCTCGGGAAAACCCGATGGAAACCTGGCAAGCCTGGGTACCGCTGAGCCGCCTAGTCCGACTGGCCAAGAATCTGGCCAGCCTGCGTTCCCCATCGAGAACTATCGCAGCCCAAGGGATTCTGGCGGGCCTTTCCCCCAGGACCGCCGCACTCCTTCCCGGTGTGTCCACAGGGTATCATAGGGTGCCCGAGGCGACAGGGCAAGAACAGATTCCGCGTCAAGGTGTCACAAACGTTCTTCGAGCGGCGAAAACCACGAAACTTCCTGATGCCGCGCCGGGCTCAGAATCGGTCAAAGCAGGGTTGCGAACGCAAAACGGTCCGATAACGTCGGCCCCGTGCGCATTTCGGCAGAAAACAATGGATTAAAGGTTTCGCGCCGACGCCTCCTTGGGATGAGCCTTCTCGGCGCGGGGAGCTTGGGCGCTTCGAATTCAGTGTTCGCCCAAGGGAGGCGGGGCAGCGGAGGGGCCTATATGGTGCTCGACGCGATCTCAAAAAAAGTGCTGATAGCCTCAGAGCCGACCCGGCGCCGCCCCGTCGCGAGTCTAACCAAGATCGCCACGGCGTCGGTTGTTCTTGATTGGGCGGACGCTACCGGCACGGACCTCAGCCAGATGGCTCGAGTGCCGCCCTCGGCGGCCGTCCTGCAGCCCAATCCCTTCGGTTTCCGGCCGGGTGACGCTATTTCTCTGCGCGATGCGATGTGCTGCGCCATGATGGGCAGCGATAATATCGCAGCGGAGACCCTGGCGTGGCACGTCGGCGCCGACCTCTTGCATCGCTCGGGCAAAGGTCGCGATCCGTTTTCTGTTTTCATCAAACAAATGAACGCGCTGGCGGGAACCCTGGGCATGGAGAACACCGAGTTCCTCAATCCACATGGGTTGGATAATGCAGGGACCGTGCCACATTCCACGGCTGCGGACATGGCGCGAATCACGCTTTACGCCTTGAAAAAACCGACCTTCGCCTTTTACACTTCGCAGCGAGAGCGGCGCGTTGGCTTTCTGCGCGCCGATCAAAAGCTGGCATTCCTTTTGAAAAACACCAATGAGCTGGTGGGCCGCAACGGCATAGACGGCGTGAAGACGGGCACCACCGCGCGCGCCGGGCAGTGTTTGATTTTGAGTGCTTCGCGCAAGCCGGTTGTCGTTAAAATTGGACCCGAGAATCACGAAGTTTTTCCGCGCCGCCTGGTGGTTGTGCTTCTGGCGTCTCAGGACCGTTTTGGCCAGGGCGCCTGGCTGCTTGACCAGGGATGGGCTCGCTACGACCAGTGGGCCGCGGCTGGCCGTCCGATCAATGACCAGGGCGAATTACTCGACCCAGCCGGTGCCTGATGGCATTGCCTGCCGTGGAAGTCAGGGCTTGAAAAGGCACAGATTTACCGCCTCTTCCTCAGCAATTGCATGAGCGACAAAATTCGAATCGGCATTCTTAACAGCGGGGGCGATTGTCCCGGCCTCAACGCAGTCATTCACGGCGTAACGGGCGCGGCGGATCAACTGGGCTGGGGAGTCGTGGGCTTCCGCGATGGCTTCGAGGGCCTCCTCCCGCCTGGCAATCACATGCATCTCGATCCTGTGCGCACGGCCGGCATCATGAAATTAGGCGGCACCATCCTCGGGACAGTGAACAAAGGTCACTTTATCAGCGTCATTGGCCACGGTGACGTTCAGGAAGTGCCTCACGAAATCATCGAAAAGGCCCGAGCCACGCTCGAACGACTTGGCGTCCGCGCGTTGATCGTGGTCGGCGGCGACGGCTCGCTGACCACGGCCTTGCAGTTGCACAAGGAAGGAATCCCGGTCGTCGGGGTTCCCAAAACCATCGACAATGATCTTGATGCCACCGCCATGACCTTCGGGTTTGACTCCGCAGTCACCGCGGTGGTGGACGCGCTTGATCGTCTCAATACCACCGCTGACAGCCACAAACGCGTGATGGTTCTCGAGGTGATGGGCCGCCACGCCGGCTGGATTGCGCTGCATGGCGGCATGGCCGGCGGGGCTGACGTCATCTTGATTCCGGAAATTCCCTTCACCTATGACCGAGTGGCGGCCAGCGTCATGGATCGAGAACGCCGCGGTTATCACAGCACGCTGGTGGTAGTGGCGGAAGGCGCCTGCCCGGTCGGAGGAAACCTGGTGGGTAAAGATATGGGCGAAAGCGGCCAGATCAGGCTTAAAGGAATCAGTGATTTCGTCGCCTTGGAAGTAGAGACGATAACAGGCAAGGAAACGCGTTCTTGTATCCTCGGCCACCTGCAGCGCGGCGGGGCACCCACCGCCCTCGACCGCATACTGGGCATTCGTTTCGGCGTGAAGGCCGTGAACCTCGTAAAAGACGGACTTTTTGGCCACATGGTCAGTTATCAAAGCTATCTCGTTGGTTCGGTGCCCATCGAACAGGCCGTAGCCAAACTCCGGACTGTCGATCCAGACAGCGAAGTCGTCGCGTCGGCGCGAGCCATCGGAATCTGCTTCGGAAATCCATGATGACGTTCCCTTTTCTGCATCAGAATAATAAGCAACGAATCCAGAAATTACGCACTCCGTGGACCCCATTCTTAAACTTCTGCAGGGTAACGCCAAGCTCTCGGCGACCGAGATCGCAGGCCTTTTATCAATGGATGCCGACGAGGTTGCCCGGCGCATCAAGCTTTGGGAGTCGGAGGGAATTATCCTGGGCTATCAGGCCATCGTCGATGCGGAGAAAACCGGTCATGACGGCGTGACCGCTCTCATTGAAGTCAGAATTCGGCCTGAACGCGGCGGAGGATTTGATCATTTGGCCGAGCGAATATCGAGGTTTGACCAGGTCACCGACTGTTACCTGATGAGTGGCGGCTATGACCTGGCTGTCATCGTGCAGGGCGACACGCTGCGGGAGGTGGCGCGTTTTGTGGCCGAGAAGCTAAGCACACTCGAGGGGGTGCTTAGCAGCGCGACCCGTTTCCAGCTCAAGATTTATAAACAAAACGGCCTGCTGGCGAAGCAAGACCCGCAGGGCGAGATGCTCAGTGTCACACCTTGAGCAAACCGTGTCACTTTTCCATGTTGCCACCGGCATCCTCGAAAATCGCGGACCGAATCCGCCAAATTCCTCGTTCCGGCATACGCGATTTTTTCGAGCTGGTCCAGGGCCGCAATGATGTGATCTCGCTGGGTGTGGGCGAGCCTGATTTCGCCACGCCATGGCATATTCGCGAGGCTGCCATTTTTGCTCTCGAGCGCGGCGAGACCTGTTACACCTCAAACCTTGGGCTTCTGCTGTTGCGCCGCCGGATTTCGAATTACATCGCTCGCCACTGCGGGGTCTCGTATGATCCGCTCCGGGAAATCATTGTGACTGTGGGCGTAAGTGAGGCGCTCGATCTCGCCTTTCGCGCGCTGCTGAATCCGGGTGACGAAGTTATCTATCATGAGCCTTGTTATGTAAGTTACAATCCCGGCATCTATATGGCTGGCGGTGTTCCGGTGGCAGTGCCAACCCGCCCGGAAGACGATTTCATCCTTCGGGCGGCTGATGTGGAAAGAGTGATCACGCCGCGCACCAAGGCGCTGATGCTCAATTTTCCCACCAATCCGACCGGCGCGTTCGAGCCGGAGGCCGAGCTCGAGTCGATCGCGGCCCTGGCGGTTCAGCATGATCTCATCGTGCTCACCGATGAAATATACAGCGAGTTGCTTTATGATGGGCATACCCACACCAGCCTGTTGCGCTTTCCGGGCATGAGGGAACGCACCGTGTTGCTGCACGGATTCTCGAAAGCTTATGCCATGACCGGCTGGCGCCTTGGCTACGCGTGCGCTCCGGGTGAATTGATCGAGGCGATGATGAAGATTCATCAGTATGCGATGCTCTGCGCTCCGATCATGAGCCAGCGCGCTGCGGTTGAAGCACTCGAGAACGGCGCGGACAGTGTTGCCCACATGCGGGAAAGTTATGAACTGCGCAGGAACCTGGTTCTCGGCCGTCTCAATGCCATGGGGCTGCCGACTTTTCGTCCCGGGGGAGCGTTCTATGTCTTTCCCGATATCCGGGGGACGGGACTTTCGAGCAAAGAGTTCGCGGTCCGTCTCGTCAACGAGCAAAATGTCGCCGTCGTTCCCGGCAGCGCCTTCGGACCATCAGGCGAAGGCTTCGTTCGCTGCTGTTATGCCACGGCACTGCCGAAACTCGAGACCGCGTTGGAGCGAATGACGGCCTTCGTCGGCGAGCTCCAGGCCGTCGCGGCATGATGGCGCGCGCCAGGGGCAACGGCCGGCTCGTGTGGCCGGAGATGGGGATCCTTCATCACTGGCCTGAAAGCGCGTTGATAGCGGCGCCAATTTCGGCCGACGCGGTCATCAGAATCCCATTGTGGTCAGCGCCGCGCACGGCATGGAAAGTGGCTATTTCCGGGGCGGTGGCTGCAAGTTGGCGGCCCATTCTAAAGGGGACGATTTCGTCGTCAGTGCCGTGAAAGATATGCAATCGCGCGCCTCGTTGCCGAACGCTTTTCAAGCGGGCAACGTTGTCGAAGCGGTGGCGGTTGATCCAGGAAAGTGGGACCTTGTATAGGTGGCGCCCAAGGTCATCCATGCTTGTGAATGCGGAAACGAGCACGATCCGGCGGATGCCCAGCGCTTCGGCGGCCAGCAATGCTGCGGCGCTGCCCAATGAGTGGCCGAAGGCCCCGAGGCGGGGCGCGAGCTCTTCACGGCTTACATCCAACTCTCGCTCGAGAGCCGCGACCGCGGCCAACGCGTTTTCGCGGATGGATTCGGGGCTCGGTTTGCCTTCACAGCCGCCGTAGCTCGGATAATCAATGAACAGCCATCCATGTCTCGGATTCCACTGCTCGGCGAGGTCGATAAGGTCGAGTGCAAGCGTGGCGTTTCCTCCGAATACGAGCCAGACGTGATCGGGAAGTGCCTTCTCTGTTGCCGGGCGGCGAGGGGGCAGGTAAAAGGCGGTTTGACCGCCACAAGAGGTCTTGAAATCAATTTGGCGTCCGCCGGTTTTAAGAAACGAGCGAATAGTATTGGGAGCGTAAGCTCGTGGAAAATAAATCAACCGCTCCTGGCATCCGAGGATCAGGATTGCCAGTCCGGCCGAAAGGCCACCGACAATGCGCGCCACACTCCACAACGCCTGCTTCCACATCCCGCAATTGTAGCCTCGGGAACAACGGGCAAGCAACAAATGGCATTGTCACCCACAACCGCATCGAGCGGTGAACGCAGCCTTACACCCGGTGATATTCCTGCAAAGCCCGGACTTCGATCGGCCTGGTTTGTAACGAGCGGATGGCCAGAGCGCTGGCCCGGGCTCCGCTAAGTGTGGTCGTGATGGCGATTTTGCCGGCGACCGCGGCGCTGCGAATCTTCGCTTCATCGGCGCGCGATTCACTTTCCGACGGCGTGTTGATGATAAAATCGATCTGCCCGTTTTTGATGAGGTCGAGCACGTTGGGGCGCCGGCCGTCCGCCAGCTTGAAAAGAACAGTCACTGGCACACCCGCCTCTTCGATGACACGGGCGGTTCCATTCGTGGCGTGGATTTTGAACCCGAGTTCGTGGAAATCTCTGGCGATGGCGCCAATGCCAGGCTTGTGGCGATCCTGCACACTAATAAAAACATTTCCGCTGGTGGGCAGCGCGCCTCCGGCCGCCATTTGGCTCTTGGCATAGGCGAGGCCAAGATCGGGATCGATGCCCATGACCTCGCCGGTGCTTTTCATCTCCGGTCCGAGGATGATGTCGATGCCAGGGAATTTCACGAATGGGAAAACAGCCTCTTTGACGCTGTAATGCGAAGGCGTGATTTCCTCGGTGAACCCGAGATCGGTTAGCTTGCGGCCGACCATGATCTTGGCGGCGAGCTTGGGCAGAGGGACTCCGATGGCTTTGGAAACAAACGGTGCGGTGCGGCTGGCACGCGGATTCACTTCGAGGACATAAAGCGTCTCGTCCTTGACCGCGAATTGGATATTCATGAGGCCAATCACACTGAGTGATTTTGCCAGCGCTCTCGAGGCGCGGCGAATTTCGTCCATCATGCCCTCGCTCAATCCGAAAGCGGGAATGACACATGCCGAATCACCGGAGTGCACACCGGCCTGCTCGATATGCTCCATGATGGCGCCGATCACCGCGGTCTCTCCGTCGGAAATCAAGTCGACGTCCACCTCGGTCGCGTCATCAAGGAATCGGTCGACGAGCACAGGCCGGTCCGGCGAGGCTTCGACGGCGGTCCGCATATATTGGGTGAGTTCGGCGTCCTCGTAGACGATCCGCATGGCCCGTCCCCCAAGTACGAAGCTCGGTCGCACCAGCACCGGGTAGCCGATGCGCTGCGCGATGGCCAGCGCTTCGGATTCGTCGGTGGCCGTACCGCTGGGCGCCTGGTTGAGGCCGAGGTCATCGAGCAGTCTCGCGAAAAACTTTCTGTCTTCGGCCAGCTCGATGTTTCGAGGTGATGTCCCGATGATAGGAACGCCGGCTTTCTCGAGCGGCCCGGCAAGATTGAGCGGCGTTTGGCCGCCGAACTGAACGATGACGCCCTCTGGTTTCTCCTGTTCGCAAATGTTAAGCACGTCTTCAAACGTCAGCGGCTCGAAATACAGCTTGTCCGAGGTGTCGTAATCGGTCGAGACAGTTTCCGGGTTTGAATTGACCATGATCGTCTCGTAACCGAGTTCCTTCAGCGCGAAGGAAGCATGAACGCAGCAGTAATCGAACTCGATGCCCTGCCCGATCCTGTTCGGCCCGCCGCCCAGGATCATGATCTTTTTCCTGGTGCCCTCGCGCGCTTCGTTTTCATCGCCGTAGGTCGAGTAGTAGTAAGGCGTATAAGCCTCGAACTCGGCGGCACAGGTGTCGACGAGGCGGTAGGTGGGAGTGATGCCGAGGGATTTGCGGGCGACTCGAATGGCATCCTCCGCATAGCCGGATATATATGCCAATTGCCGGTCGGAAAACCCGAACCGCTTCAGCCTTCGCAGTTTTGCAGTAAACGCAGTGAGGCTGTGAGAAGGAGCCACACCAACATCGAATGCAGGATGCTCGAGCCGCTCCGTTCGCCCTTCACGGATATCGTCGAGAGCCGAGAAGTCTTCGCCGAGGCTGCCGCAGTGGCTTAAATCTTCCTGGTCCACGATCTGCTGCATCTGCGCCAGGAACCACGGATCGACAGATGTCAGCTTGTGAATTTCATCGAGAGTGAAGGGCTGGTACTCGCCTGAAGTGGAGGAGGCAGCCTTGCTGTTTGTGCCCCCAGGACCTTTCCCCGCCCCTCCTTGTTTGTGCTCCGGGGGGAAGACCAAAGTCCC
>JBPCQC010000101.1:0-80016 GCA_050998515.1 Verrucomicrobiales bacterium | reverse complement strand
CGTAGGCGAGCCTGAAGCGCGGCGCGGGGGCGCATTGATCTGCGACGCATCGCAGACGGTTGCCCAAAAAGCTCAATTCCTTTATCGATGCAGCTCGATGAACGGCGCCGCCTCCCGGACAGAAACTGGAAATGACGATTTTTGCACACTGACCCCAATTTCCCAACCACGGAAAAAACTCCTCGCATTGAAGCAGACTAAAACACCAAGATCCTCAACCTGACCCCAATGCCGTGACCCCAATGCCGTGACCAATGCCGTGACTGTGACCCCAATGCCGTGACTGCCGTCGTCGCAACACCAAAATCCTCAACCTGACCCCAGCCGACCAACGTGACCCCAGCCGACCAACGGCCGGCTTGCCCCCTTGAATTTAGCGATGGTTGCCATGTTCGGCGTGGTTCAGTTGTTGTTTCGTGGGAACCTTAACTAGCGCCCGCGAAAGCGTGTGCCGCCGCGGGCAGCCGGGGACTACGAGCACGAGCGACACAATTACGTTTCAGCGTCCGCACGACCGCATTGAACTGTTTCTCAGGCTTTGCGGCAAGCGGATTCAAAATGGTTACGGCAAATCATTTCGCAATAATTCTCCCAACTGACCGTGCTGATTCTTAGATTCGGATCAAGGGAGTGACCCATCCGGCCAACTCACCCACAATAGCCGGGTTGACAAACTGAGGTGGCTATACTAGCCAATTGGCTAGATATGAATGAATTGACCCGAATCCAGCGCCGGGTGTTTGAGTTCGTGCGCGACAAGATCGCGAGTGGCGACCCGGCCCCGACCCCGCGCGAAATCGCCGCCAAGTTCGGCTGGAGCAGCAAACGGGCTGCGGAATGCCACATTACTGCTAGGAATTTGCTTTTTCAAACGGACCGTTCCCTCGCGGCCGGGCGACCGGGGTTGGGGGGGTGCGAATCCAGGTCGGCCCGAGTGCACCAAGATTTGGCAGAATACGTGCAATGCGCGTGAACCGCACTGAATCATCAGTCGCAAGGAGCCCCCAGATGCGCCGATACTGTAAGTCGCTCAGTCACCTTTGCCTCGCATTCCTGCTCGTGTTCGCCCATGTCGGAACCGCCAGTGCGGCTTCCATCCTTTCCGCAGTCACGACGGTGGGCGGAGCGCCTTTGGCCAATTTCGAAGGCTTCGCCGAAGGAACGCTGATCTCCGGTCAATATCCTGGCGTCACGTTTTCGCAGGATGACGGCGGCACGCCGATGATCGACAACTTTCCGTTCCTCTTCGGCTATCACGCAGTGTCCGGAAATGGAGTGCTCACAGGCAGCCAGACCGGCGGAGCGCAGTTGCCGACCGTGGCGGGGCTGGTCATAAATTTCCTGACGCCCGTGTCCACTGTCGAGTGGTTCCTGTCAGACGTGGGCCCCCCCTTGGGCACCTACACCATTAACGCGTTTGGCGCTGGTAATGTGCTCCTTGAGTCGTACATCGCCACCAAAGAAAACTACGTGGGCTTCGTCCGCGGCAGCGCGGACATCACGCGAGTGAGCTTCGATAGCAGCGTTTCCAACGATGCGTTCGCGATAGATGATCTCCGGGTGGCAGCAGTACCCGAACCGACATCGATTCTCCTGGTCGGAAGTGGTATCGCGGCTCTTGTAGCGAGGGCACGTCGGCGCCGAAAGGTGCAAACGATCTAGTTCCCGAAGCGGTCAGGAACGGGCCGGAGCCTGCGAGGTTCCGGTCTTTTTTTTACTGCTAGGAATTTGCTTTTTCAAACGGACCGTTCCCTCGCGGCCGGGCGACCGGGGTTGGAGGGGGTGCGGTGATTGCGGATGAACGCGCTCACCGGTAACGCACGTGGTAGTTTCCGATGGACGCCCCAACGGCGTTCGACCTAAAATGCGCCCATGAGCCTAGTGTTCCGCTATGTCGTTCCGATCGTGTTTTCGCCCCGTGTCGCCATGATCCAGTATCGGTTGGGAATGGCTTCCAGTGGAGTCGATGGGAAGTTTGGACCGAATACCGAGAACGCGGTGGCTGCGTTTCAATCGCGTGAGGGGCTTCCAGTGAACGGCGAGGTCGACGAACGAACTGGGAGGGCACTTGGCCTCCCGTTCTGGTCCGCGGAAACCATGCGCCGCCTCGACGAGCCGTTCCGCGATCAGCAGTTGGCAAAAGGAACTTCCGGGTTACGTGGGGCGGACCCAGCCAGATGGCAGCTCGAACCAGAATACCCGGACAAGTTCGAAAGCGATCACGATTTTCATTTTTCGAGTCAGTTCATAGCGGCCAGTTCATGGCCAATGCCTTGCCGACGGGATGCTATGAATACTGTGTCGGCACTCATTCAGGGAGCGTTACAGTTCGCGGTGTGCTTCGTTTGGGCAATGGTCCAACGTCGGAGGATGCCGGACCCGCCACGGTGTTGCGCACGCAGAACGACGGGATTTACGGAACCCAAGACTATTGGGATCCGACAAAGCCGATGGACAACATACACCCAGGGCACAGCTTGAGTTATCCTTCATCCTCCGGTTGCCTCACGGTTCGCGGGCGGCCTCACACCGACGAGTGGGAGATGTTTCGTGACGAATCCGTCTTCGGCCATTTAGATTTTTTGGCCCGTTGCTTTTGCTTGGACACTTCTTGGACACTTTTTCGGCTCGGCTTTGTGGCCTCCTGTTGCGTCGTGTTATCCTCAGCGCCGACTTGACTGCATGAGGGTGAGGAGATTAGCGTCTTCATACCGTAACGTGACATAACGGGACGAAACACGCCAGTACAGAACTGCGGATCTGGGGGTTAGGGGTTCAAATCCTCTCGGGCGCTCCACTTATAATCAAAGAGTTATGACTCCGATTGTTAGGCAAATCTCTATGAAGCGATGCTTGTTGCCATACGATGCCGGTCGACGGCTGGTGGGGGCCTTCTCGGGGTTCGTGGTCTGGTCGGTGGGTGTCGTCATCGCCGCCGACCCGCCGCATTATGTGCCCGCCACCGCGCACCGCATCCTGCCTGAGACCACGAGCGAGGAGTCCGGCTATTTCTCTTTGTCTGAATCGCGGCGTCTGATCCACGTCGGCACGGCGAAGTACGGCGAGAATTCATTTCTGGTTGAGTTTGATCCTCGCACCAGCCGGCAACGTGTAGTTCTCGACACTCACCAGGTCTGCGGTTTGAAAGCCACTGGTTATGCCGCCCAGGCGAAGCTGCATACGCGCAATTTTGTGGGACCGAGCGGCAAAGTCTATGTGGGTTCCAAGCAGGGCTACCGAAAGGAAGGCGACATTTCGGAATATCCCGGCGGTTATGTCATGGTCTACGACCCGGGTTCAGGCCGCGCCGAAAACCTCGGCATGCCCATGGGCGGCCAGGGCGTCATCGATGTCGTGGCCGACGAACAGCGGTCTCTTCTCTATGTGGTCACCTGCGAAGAGCAACATTGGATGATTGGAGGACTTTCAGGCGGACGGTATCGCGAACTCGGTCCTCTGCTGACACCCTACGCGACAACTCTGGTGGATTCGCGCGGGAGGGCGAGCGCGATCACCAAGGATTTTCAGCTCGCGCAATATGATCCAGCGTCAGAAAAGGTGTCCACTCGCCCAGTTTTGATTGAAGGCCGGCGGTGGACCCGCGCGGACGGGAGTGCCATTCCAACCTGGCAACTGGATCCGGACCGGCGTCACGCGTGGTTGATTCTGATGAATGATCCAACGCTGCTGCGCATCGACCTCGAAAGCCGGGGCGAGCATGTCACTGCCGAGCGCCGGGGAAAGATGCTCGAAGGCAAAAACCCGGATTCCCGGTGCGCATTGACCGTCCACCGAGACGGAAATATCTACGCGTTGGTCCGCATCGATAACACGACCGGCTTCGGGAGCGGTTATTTGCATCATCTTGTGCGATACGTTACCGTAACCCGAAAACATGAGGACCTCGGAGTTCTCCAAGTGAGCAACCCGGATTACTTCGATTGGTCCGCCGATTCCGAAGGAAAACAAAAGCCTCATACTCACGGATTTCACCGGCTCCCGGACGGCACGCTCACGCCACTGCACGCCCATATGGCGCTCTTGGCCGCGCAAGACGGGACGCTTTATGCGACCGTTCTCTACCCTTTTACATTGCTGCAGATCGATAAATACAAAACCCCGAAAGGGTGACGGGCGTCTCGCCAGGCGGGACGCCCATGCCCCTTTCCTTCGTGGCAGCGACACTCTTGTCGCTGAGCTGAATCAGGCCAGCGGATCTCACTTCAACGAACTGAACTCGGGCTGGGTTCAACGCCACAGACGAGACGCCCGGCGTCTCGCCCGTGATTTCGAATTCTTCGCCATCCATTGCCACGGGCGACGCCCGGCCCCGGTTCCGCGGCGCAACTGACACTTGCAACGAGGGTCGCGACACCTAAAGAAGCGTGATGGCTAACGTCAACGAGCACTTCCGCAAACTTCGCGCGGGCTATCTTTTCCCTGAGATCGCGCGCCGCGTAAATGCCTTTACTTATGCGCATCCGGGCACGGGCAAGCGGATCATCCGATGTGGCATCGGGGACGTCACGGAACCGCTTCCGCTGGCCGCTCGGGAGGCCATGCACAAGGCTGTCGAAGAACTGGGGCATCGCGAAACCTTTCGCGGCTATGGCCCCGAACAGGGATATCCCTTCCTGCGCGAAGCCATCGCCAGAAATCTCTATCGCGAGCGTGACATCGAGGTGGCGGATGACGAGATCTTCATTTCCGATGGCTCGAAGTGCGATACTGGCAACATCCTCGACATCTTCGGCCCCGGCAATCGGATCGGCATTCCCGACCCGGTTTATCCGGTTTATGTCGATACCAATGTCATGGCGGGCAATACCGGAGAGCCACGCGCTGACGGCTCCTACGAGGGATTGCAGTACCTCCCTTGCACCGAGGAAAATGGTTTCATGCCAACGGTGCCGGATGAACCGCTTGACCTCATCTATTTTTGCTCGCCTAACAACCCGACAGGCGCCGCTGCGACGCGACCCCAGCTCGAGGCCTGGGTCGCTTACGCAAGGGAGCATGACGCCCTCATTCTATTCGACGCCGCCTACGAGGCCTTCATCAGCGACGATAAAGTGCCTCATTCGATCTATGAAATCCCCCAGGCGCGTGAATGTGCGATCGAATTCCGTTCCTTTTCCAAGCAGGGCGGCTTCACCGGGGTGCGTTGTGCCTTCACGGTAATCCCAAAGGAATTAACCGGCAGAGCTGGGAACGGAGAAAGATTGCCCCTGCACGCGCTCTGGTCCCGCCGGATGAGCACGAAATTTAATGGCGTCAGCTACATTGTACAACGGGCCGCCGAGGCGCTCTTTTCGCAAGCCGGACAGGAGGAAGTTGATTTATTGATTCAACATTACATGGGCAACGCCCATTTGCTTCGAGAAGCGGCCAGGGCGGCGGGCCTCGCGACTTTTGGCGGCACGAACGCCCCTTACCTTTGGGTGCGCACACCCAATCGCATGGGAAGCTGGGAGTTGTTCGATCTCATGCTCGAGAGGCTCAATGTGGTCGTGACGCCAGGGGCTGGATTTGGGGCCAACGGCGAAGGTTACTTCCGCATCAGCGCCTTCAACAGCCGCCACAACGTCGAAGAAGTCTGCCACCGGCTGCGCGACGGTTTGGCGGCTTCCATCGATCCTGTGATACGGTTGTGAACAAAGGACGCCTCACCGCGCCCGTTCAAAGCTCGCGGCGCGATGGGCCATCGCGCCCTACCCCAAAGCGCTACAAGCTGACGCCATCCGGCGAGCCGGCTGTCGTGGGCGGGTTATCCTCGGGGGCTTGAAGCGTGCGGGCCTCCTCGGCTTCTTCCCGCTCGCGCTCCTCGTCCTCCTCTTCGAGTTCGCGCCGCCAGCGCCGTGAAATCCAGGGTCGCGCCGGTCCGTAACAGAGATAAGCCACGAAAAGAATCGCCGGCATGACATGCCACCACACCGCCGTCAGCACGAGAACGAGCACCGCGACCAGCACCCAAACCATGGATCGGCGAGTGCGCACATTAAGCCCCTTGAAACTGGGATAGCGAATGGTGCTGATCATCATGCCCGCGAGGAGAAGCATGAGGAATGGCAGCACCCACTTCCAGGCCCCGATGGGCCGGTCCTTTGCCTCAAGCCACATCAAGAGCATGGTCAACGACGCAATGACCCCCGCCGCCGCCGGAATGGGGATGCCGACAAAATCCCGCGAAGCGTTTTTCACATCCATAGCGGCCAGGCAGTTGAAACGGGCCAACCGCATCGCACCGCACAGCAAATAGATAAACGAGATCACCCAGCCCCAGCGGTCCGGCAGATCGGCGAGCACAATTTCATGCACGAGCAGCGAAGGAGCGATGCCGAATGAAACGATGTCCGCCAGTGAATCGAATTCGCGTCCGAACGGGGAATCCTGTGACGTGAGGCGGGCCATTCGGCCGTCCAGCGCATCAAAAACGCAGGCTCCAAGAATAAGCAGGATGGCCTGGTAGAAATGACTCGAAGCATGGGTGGGGTTCATCATCCCGCTGAAAATGCTCAGCGTGGCGAAGAACCCGCAGCAAAGATTTCCGGCCGTCATGAGATTCGGCCAAAGGTAGATTTTCGGGAGATCGTCCATGAATCAGAGGGGACGTGCGCGGCCATCCCGGTTTGAAGTGATGCACTTTCGCTGACAAAGTGTATGCTGGAATGTCCAACGGACAACTTAGATGTCACCCCCCGCGCCGTCTCTCTCACCTGAAATGCCGATGTCTGAGGTACTGACCTCGTTTCCCGGTGCACGGCGAGCTCTGTTTGCCCGCTATCACGTCGGGGGGTGTTCAAGTTGCGGCTTCCAGCCCACGGAAACGCTCGCGGAGGTCTGCGCCCGCAATGAGAATCTGCCGGTTGATGAGGTCATCGATCATCTACAAACCAGCCATGAAGCCGATCTGAAGCTGGAGATTTCCCCTCGCCAACTCGAGATCCTGCTTGCGGAGGCGCTCGACGAAGACACTCCGCTGCATTTGGTCGACCTTCGCACCCGCGAAGAATACGAGGCGGTGGCACTTCCCGGCGCACAGCTTTTTTCCCAGGAGATGATGCAGTCCGCTTTCGCTACCTGGAACAAAAATGATCCGGTCGTCCTTTACGATCATTCAGGCAGCCGCGCGCTGGATGCCGCGGCCTATTTCGCGGGTCACGGCTTCACCCACGTCAAGGCGCTCGCCGGCGGCATCGACCGATACAGCCTCGAAGTCGATCCCAGCCTGCCCCGTTACGAAGTCGAATTCGAGTGAGCGAACTTTCATGAATTCTCGAGCCGCTGGATCGCCGACGCTCGCTGGTTTAACCCGCCGGTGGCGCTGGGGTTTGGTGATCGCGGGTTTTGTGTTTTTGTCAGGCATGCTCGCGTACAGCTTTTGGCCGGGTCGTGAAGCGCGGCCGGTCCATGTTGCCTTGACTCGATCGGTCAAAATGCCCCCGCCGGCAGTACCGTCGGAACCCAAAGAAATAGTCGATGAAATCCCCATCGATCGAACTGCGGCTGCCTCGGAAGCCTCGATCGATCCGATCCAGCGTTTGCGCATCCTGCTCAAGAATTTCTACCTGCCCGAGGTCAACTTCGAGTCGACCCCGGTTGCAGAAGCCTTGGCCTCGCTATTGCGCGCGATCGCCGAATTGAATCACCTCGATCGGCAGGAACTGACGAACCTGCGCCTGCTCTTGCAAACTCCCGAGGGCATCGGGGATGCCGGCAGCCGCGTGACGCTTAAGCAACGAGGCATGAGTCTTTTTACAGTTCTGGGTGTTCTGGCGGCGCAGACTGGCCGCGCGATTGAGATCGGCGACGGCTTGGTCACGCTTGTTCCTGGCGTCGCCCCAGGCGGAAGCGTTGAACAAGTTCGAACCGTCTTTGTCCCAGAGGCATGGAAACTCGGTGCCGCAGCCTCAATCGATCCTTTCGCTTCTTCGGACACGTATGTCGTTAGGCATAAACCCAGCCTTCTGGATGGTCTGCGGGACTGGGGATTTCAAGAAATAGACGAATCGGCACTCGTTCGCATCGAGAACGGTTTCCAACTCGCCCTTCCAAATGTGGGAAGCAATTTTGCGATCGCAGATGGACTGAAGCACCTTAGCCGCGAGGAGGGCAGCCGATTGATAAGCGTCGTGACGAACCTGATGGAATTCACCAGCGGCGCGTCACTCGATGACCAGCTTCTCGAAAAAGACGACTTCCAGCGTTGGAAGCAGGCGCAGCTCGCGAATCCCAATGTGACCTCCATCTCAACTCCTCAATTAACCACGAGAAACGATCAGCAAGCGACCATCGAAGTTATGCGCGAAGTGCCCGCCAGCCCTTCGGCTGACGCTGACTGGCAGGGTGCCCGCCTCAAGGTGCACCCGATGCTCGAAGGCGAAGTTTTGCATCTTCGAGGCACGGTCGAAGTGCGCCGGCCACCCGGCACCGCCCAGCCGCTGTTGCCTGTGGGGTCGCGGCCCGAGCCACCGATTCTCGAAAGCCAAATCGCCAACGTGGATGCGATCATTCCCCCTGGCCAGACTGCCGTTTTTTCGCTCACTGATAATTCCTCAGGGCCGCGGATTTTTGCGGCCATCAGCGCCTCGATCATCGACCCAAGCGGGAGAGTTGTTTCGCCGCTGCCCCGTCTGGGAAGTGAATGAGTTCCGCCGTAGCAGCGACACTCCTGTCGCTGATATAAATGAGTCCAGCGACAGGAGTGTCGCTGCTACGATCGAATCGCCGCGCGACTTTCGTGGAAATCGCGGTTGCCGCATTGTCCCCACCCCCTAGCTTGCAGGCGATGGAGCAGACTGTTGTTGCCTTGCAGACTCGGGACGCCGCGGCGCGTGCTGCGGAAGCGACCGAGGCGTATCAGGACCGCACTGAGGACTTGATCGGTGAGAAAATGGTGTTGAATGTCGGCCCTTCACACCCGGCCACACATGGGGTTTTGCGACTGGTCCTCGAACTGGACGGCGAGATCATCACCAAAGCGGATCCTGACATCGGGTTCCTGCACCGCGGCGATGAAAAAATCGCTGAGAACATGCATTACAACCAATTCGTGCCGTACACCGACCGGCTCGATTACATCGCGCCTTTGGCCAATAATGTGGCTTACGCGTGCTCGGTCGAGAAACTGCTGAATTGGACCTTGCCGCCGCGCGGTCAGGCCGTTCGCGTTCTTTGCTGCGAACTGGCACGCATCTCATCACACCTTCTCGGAGTCGGTGTCTTCGCCATGGATGTCGGAGCGATGACGGTTTTTCTGTACACGTTCAATGAGCGTGAGGCGGTGTACAACATTTGCGAAGAACTCACCGGCGCACGGTTTACGACCAGTTACACCCGCATCGGAGGCATGATCCGCGATCTTTCCCCGAAAGGAATCGCCATGATCAGAAAGTTCATCGCCGGTTTGCCGGCTGTCATTGATGAAACCGACAAACTCCTCTCGCGAAACAAAATCTTTATGGACCGCACGGTTAATGTCGGCGTGATTTCACGCGAGCAGGCGATCGGCTATGGATTGAGCGGCCCAAACTTGCGCGCCTGCGGCGTCCCGCATGATCTTCGCAAGGCGCATCCGTATCTCGGATACGAAAACTACGATTTCGACATTCCCATCGCCGAGGAGGGCGACAGCTATGCGCGCTACCAGGTGCGAATCGAAGAACTTCGGCAGTCGATCCGAATCGTCGAGCAAGTCCTCGCCAGACTCCCCGATGGCCCGATCTGTGTACCCAATACCAAAGGTGTCCTGCCAGAAAAGGAATCGGTCTTGATGAGCATGGAGGAGTTGATTCATCATTTTATCATCGCCACTCAAGGCATCGATGCTCCGCCTGGTGAAGTGTACTTCGGCGCTGAAAATCCCAAAGGCGAACTCGGCTTTTACATCAACAGCAAAGGCGGCGGCGTCCCGTACCGGCTGAAAATCCGGGCTCCGAGCTTCTGCAACCTCAGCATTCTCTCCGATCTCCTGCCAGGCCACATGATGAGCGACGTGCCGGCTATTTTGGGTTCGCTCGATTTCGTCATGGGCGAATGCGACCGCTGACCTGTAGCCGGCGTCTGTGACGCCGGCCCGGGGCGCTCTGTGACGCCGGCCCGGGATCACAGCTCCCGGCTACAAGCTAAGCCCGGACCTGCGCAATCGCGAGCTCCGGCATTTCACGCTCGGCGTTTGCCAAAAACGCCGCCGCCATATCTTCGAGTTCCGTGATCGAGGTGACGGTAGTGAAGCGCTGGCGCAATTTTTTCGCGCCGGCGAAACCTGACGCATAGGCCATGAGCCGCCCGCGCATATGATGCATCGTTTGGGACTCGTTGCCGTAACGGCCGGACAGCACCGAGAGGCGCGCGTGCCGAAGAATTAGCTCCCAGCGAGTGGACAAGGCAACGGACGGCGGTTGCTCACCCGTGTGGATATAACGTTTCGCTTCCTGAAAAATCCATGGATTGCCCATGGCCGCGCGACCAATCATCACGCCTGCCACCTTGGTTTCGGTGCGGCGTTTTTCAACGTCAGCCCCGGAAGTGATGTCGCCGTTCCCGATGATCGGGACGCGTGCGCTGGCGGCGCATTCGCCGATGACCGCCCAATCCGCATTTCCGCTGTAGCCTTGCGCGCGAGTGCGCCCATGGATGGTGATGGCCTGCACGCCGCTCTCTTCCAGGATTTTTACCACCGCGCGCGCGTTGATGCTTAGTTGATCCCATCCGACGCGGATTTTTGCAGTCACAGGGACGCCCGCCGGCTGCACAGCTTTGACGACTTCGCTGGCGACGCATGCCAGCGCCGGGCAATCCTTCAGGAGCGCCGAACCGCCGTTTTTGCTTACCACCTTGTTGACCGGACAGCCAAAATTAATGTCGATAAAATCGGGCGCTTTCCATTCAATGATCTTGCGCGCGGCTTCACCCATGCGTTCGCCATCAGCGCCGAAGAGCTGAACCCCCACCGGCCGCTGCTCATCGGTAAAGTCCGTATACTTACGCGTCCGTTCATCGCGTCGCAAAATCCCTTCCGCCGAAACGAATTCCGTCACCATTACGTCGGCGCCCAACTCTTTGCAGAGTTGCCGGAAAACGACATCCGTCACGCCCGCCATGGGGGCGAGATAAAGCGGGAAACGGCCGTTCGCGAACCATGGAAGCATCACATTGAACATGCGGTGCGCCGGCCAGGGGTCAACCGCGGGAGATAGTCTGAGAACAACGTTTTCCCGAGCGCGGGGCTCTTACCCTGCGAGAGCCGGGACTACTTCCAACGGAGATCGGTTAGCCGACCGTTGCAGATTGTAGGCGTCGAGAATTGAGCGGACGGTGCATAACAAATCCTGAAAGTCATAGGGTTTCTGGACGAAACCGGTCGGGCGGGTGACGGAGGCGATTTTGAATTCCTCGAGGTCAACAAGATAGCCGCTGCAAATGATCACGGGCACAGCTGGGTCGAGCGCCCGGATCTGGCGGTAGGCCTCGGTGCCGGACATCCGAGGCATCGACATATCGAGCAATACCATCCGGATTTCGTCGCGGTATTGTTCAAATTTGGCCACGGCTTCCGCGCCATCGGCGGCGATGATGATGCGGTATCCCTGGCTCTTGAGCAAAGTTTCGGCCACCAATCTCACCCCCTCTTCGTCATCGACCAAAAGCAATGTTTCGGTGCCGCGAGTGGCCAGTTTTCTCTGCGGCGGCGCTTCGACGCGCAGTTCTTGTTTGTCGTTCCTGGGGAGGTAAAGGCGGAAGGTGGTGCCTTCTCCCTGCCGCGACTCGCACCAGATCCAGCCGCCATGTTGCTGGACAATTCCGTAGGACGTTGCGAGGCCGAGACCGGTCCCCTTGCCGCGTTCCTTGGTGGTGAAGAACGGCTCGAAGATCTGGCCCATGATTTCGTCCGGAATGCCGGAACCGTTATCGGAGACAGAGATGGAAACGTATTGTCCGGGCTGGGCTTGGAAACGTCGCGCCAGAGACGCGGGGACGTCTTCTTTCGCAGTGCGGATGATGATTCTGCCGCGATCGTTCATCGCGTCCTTCGCGTTGACACAAAGGTTCATGAGAATCTGCTCGATTTTGGTGGCATCGGCGCGAACGCCCCACAGTTCTGGGGCGAGTTCAAGCTCGATGTCGATGCAGGGGTCGATGATGCCGCGAATGAGCGGATAAAAAGCCCGCACCACAGTGTTGATGTTGCATTGAGTGAGATGCAAATGGCTGCGCCGGGAGAAGCCCAACAGGCCCTTCACCAGGTGCGCGGCACGATCAGCCGCAGCCCGAGCTTGCAAAAGGTGCTTCCGACACGCGGACCGGTGAGCCGTCTCGCGCCGTGAGAGCTGGGTTTCGGCCAGCGAAAGATTGCCCAGAATCGCTGTAAGCAGGTTGTTGAAGTCGTGCGCCACGCCGCCAGCGAGACGACCGATGGCTTCCATTTTCTGGGATTGTTCCAGGCTTTCCTGCAGCTCTCGCTGCCGCGTCAGGTCGCTGAATGCCGAAAGCTGCCCGAGCACTTCCCCCGCACTGGATGTGACCGGCGCGGTGTAGGAAGCCAGAATGCGGCGCTCTGGCGAGCGAATTTCCCATTCGTCTTCAAGCGCAACGCCATCCGGGCCAATAGTCTGCCCCCACTTGTGGCGAATGGCCCTTTCATCCGCAAAGCACGTAAAAAACTCCTGCTCGATGACGTTGAACGAGGCTCCGGCCAGATCGAGCGCTGGAAGACCAAAGAACTGCCCAAAACGGCCGTTGGCTGCCATGATGGTTCCATCCGGCCGCACGATGAGGATGGCTTCGCGCGTGGATTCGAACGCGGCCCGCAACTGGGCCGAGAGAGCTTCGGCGCGTTGCTGGGATTCCTGCAGGCTGCCGGTGCGGGCCTTGACCAGTTGTTCGAGGCGGTGGCGGTGCTGCGCCACCTCTTCGACCATCTGGTTGAAAGCGCCCGCCAGGGCGGTGATCTCGCGCGGTCCTGACTGGTGATTGATCCGTGAGGCCAGATCTCCGAGAGCAACGCGGTGGGCCGCTGCCGCAGCAGCAACCAGTGGCGAAGAGAGGCGATGCGCCAGCCAGAACCCAAGCGCCAGCGCGCCGATCAGGGTCGCCGAGGCCACCGCGAGCTGGATGAGGGAACTTTGGGAAGCCACCGCGAGGGCCTCACTTTCAGGCACCAATGCCACAAGTGTCCAGGCTTCCCCAACACGCGTGCGATCGGGAGGCAGCACCCGGCTCACCCAAAACCAAGTTTGGTTCCCCGCGTCACGATAAGTTCCATGCTCTTCAGCGCCAATGAGCGCCGGGTTAGGCCCCACGTATTTATTGAGGATGAAAGCTTTGTCCGGATGCGAAATGACGTTGCGCCGGCCATCCACCAAAACCATCAGGCCGCCCTTCCCAAGCTGCACCTTGTCCAATAAGTTCCACACGGGATCAAAGGGGACCCGTCCTTTTATCACGGAGGTCTCACTGCCCCTCTTGCTATCGACGGGAAAGTAGACGCTGATGTCCAACCCCTCACGCGAGAGGGTGGGCTGAGGCGGGGAAAGAGTCGGAGTTCCATCACAGGCCCTGCGAAACCAGTCCGTGCGATCAACCGCGTCGCTATAATCGTCTGCGATGGATCTAAGCAGCACACCGTTTCTATCATAGAGAGAAATGTCAGTGAAGATCTGGGTGGCCTGCTTGATGCGGCCCATTTCTGTAAGGCGGTCTTCATTCAAGGCATCCGGGTCGGCAAGCAGCGGATTGCCCGCCAAGGCGCGCAAATTCGTTTCCGCGTAAATCATGGCGGTCTCAACCTGGCGGGCCGCCTCGATGGACAACGCACGATATTTCTCTATGGCCGCCTCTTTGAGCGAACGTTTCGTGACAAAGTGGTTCGCGATCAGTCCCGCCAGCAAAGGAAGGACGACGGCAGCCACGAGCGCAGCCATAAGCCGGCTGCGGATGGTGGAGAAGCGGCGCTGTCCTCGGGGCAGCCTCACTGAGATGACGGCGCCGAAAGCGTCAGCACCGACGACTGCGCTTCGGAGTAAGCTCGCTTGACAGAATGCCAGTGGCGATTGACCAGCGCTTCGCGTTGGGCATCCAGTTCGGGCAAGAGCGCGCAGCGGGACAAAACCTCTGCTGGCGGGTAAATCCGAGGATCATTGCGCAAACTTTCATCCAGAAGGGGCTCCGCCGCCAGGTTGGGAGTGGCATAGCGGACCACATTCGAGTTCCTGGCCGCGATCTCGGGCCTCATCATGAAGTTGATAAATAGGTGTGCCGTCTCGACCTCGTTGGAATCTCGTGCAATGGCAAAGCTGTCCAACCACTGGGGAGCACCTTCTTTCGGAATAAAGTAGTCCACATTCTCATCTTCACCAGCCACCACTGCCGCATCTCCGCTATAACACATCGCGGCCCAGGCCTCACCTTTGAGCAGCTTGTCCTTGACTTCATTGTCGCTCCCGTAGCGCACGTCCACCGCACTGATCTGCTGGATCAACCGTGCCGCAGCCGCCGCGTAATCCTCGGAAGCACGGGTCTCGGGCGTCTTCCCAGACATCAATAGCGCCGTCGCCAGCGGATCAAAGCTGTCATCCAGCATCATAATCCGTCCGCGATATTTGTCATTCCACAGAAGCTGCCACGATAGTTCGGGCTCTGGGATCTTGTCCTTGCGATACGCCACCAGCGTCGTGCCCCACATGTAAGGCACCGAAAACTGATTGCCCAGATCAGACTTCCGGTTCAAATAGCGCTCCGACAAATGACGGCGGTTTGGCAGCTTGGCACCATCCAAGGGGTGCAGGAGACGAAGCTTCCGGAGTTTGTTCAGATTGTAACTGTCCACGACCACCACGTCGAGCGAGTCGGGTTGAGAGCGAAGCCGCGCCTCGATTTCCTCAACCTCCCCGAAGGTTTCATAATGGACCGACACCCCAGACTCATCGGCGAAATTTTGCAAGGCGTCGGGCGCAAAGTAGTCCGCCCACGCAAACACGGTGAGTTTTCTGTCCTGGGTTCCCGGTTGTGACGGTGCGGCCGATTCGCTATGAGGA
Source organism: Verrucomicrobiales bacterium (assembly GCA_050998515.1). Classification (GTDB taxonomy): domain Bacteria; phylum Verrucomicrobiota; class Verrucomicrobiia; order Verrucomicrobiales; family V1-33; genus JBPCQC01. The sequence continues at coordinate 64,981 of JBPCQC010000101.1, read as the reverse complement.
CGGGAACAACCCACCAACGTGATAGCGAAAGTGAGCACGCTCAGAGTGATCAAACCGAACATTGGAGATTTCATAGGCTTTTCAAAGGTGACGAGAGACATTAGACATTATGTATTCCATAATAGCAATAATTAAGTGTTTCGAGTCGGAAATATGATTCTCCGTGTGGCCCGCCAAATCGCTCATCCGGCGCGTTTCCGAATAAAACCGGACCGAAATCCAGTCCGAGCGCCGACGGCGCCAACGTCGAAAGCCCCGGGCCAGGCGGGAAAATTGAAGTATTCTTACGGAAGGCCCTGGTGAATATGGGAAAACTAAAGTGTATATTCAGCAAAAGAAAATATTTAAGATAGGCACTTGACTTAGGGCCGTAAAAATAAGAAATTTCCCGGTAATGGGACTCATGTTCGAGAAAGAGACACCCGCGGTTCTCGGACCCTTGGCGTTGGTGTTTCTCCTTAGCGCGGCCGGTGTGGTCGCCGACGCAGCCTTGAAGGTGGCCAGCGAGCAAACCGCGGCATTTGCCAATAGGTACTTTTCGGCAGGGGCGCTGATATATGCGAGCACGGCATTTTTCTGGGTCCTGGCGATGAAACATTTGAAGCTGGCGGTGCTCGGGGCGTTTTACTCGGTATCCACGGCGCTATTGCTCGCGCTCGTTGGGGTGCTTTTTTTCAAAGAGGCTCTGCAGCCAAAGGAAATTGTCGGCATTGGGCTGGGCGTAGCTTCACTGGTCCTTTTGACCCACTCAGCGTGAGCAGCCGGACCGCTAACTTTTCGGGCGTTTATTGTGGGCCCGCCTCAGTGGGCCGGGGCATCTTCGCCGGACAGCGGTTCGAGGCGGGATCGGTAGTCTTCGCCCTTGAAGGGGAATTGATGTCGTTGCAGGAAATCTTGCGCAAAGGCGACGCTGCTGCCAACGCCTTCCAGATGGATCGGGACCTTTATCTGTATCCCGTGACTCTCGAGGGGCGCTTCGTCAATCATTCATGTGCGCCAAACGCGGGACTGCGTGAGGATCACCAAATGATCGCGCTGCGGGACATCGAACCGGGCGACGAGATCCGATTCGATTATTCAACCTGCATGAGTGAGCAGTTTTGGACGATGGATTGTTATTGTGGCGAACGAGGATGCCGTGGAGTGATTACCGATTTTCACGAGCTTCAACCATCTTTGCAGGCGCACTATCTTTCCCTGGGTGTGGTTCAGCGTTTTATCATTCGCGAGATCATGGACCGCTCCGGTCAGCCCGTCGACACGGATGTCCCATTGGAGCGTATTTCACCGCTGACCTTAAGACCGCGGCCGCTTTCCAACACTCTTGGCCGTCCCGTGCCTCACGTCGCTTGACGCCTCCTGCTTTTGCAGGCCGATTAAAGCCTGTCATGCACTTCATGTTGTAATTTAAGGCGGAGAGGGCTGTCCCGGAGGCGTAGATTCACCGTCCGGTTTCTAGTTCAAAAGTGCATGACAGGCTCTAAAAGGGTAAGGCCTTTAGCCGGCGATTCTCCAACGCGGTCATCTCGTTTGCCAGCCGTTCAAAAGACAATGGCCACTTTGACTCCACCGTATAAATTGTCGCCCGTGTCCAGATGACCGAACGGGAAGTTTGCGGCGATGTACGGCACCAAATGGCACCAGGGGGTGAGTTGGAACGCAGCTGAAAGTTGCACTCCCACGTGATTGAAATCCGTCCCTTCGTCGAAGTAATCGGTGTCCGCCCCCAGGATTACGCCGGGAGTGAGCGTAAGCCATTCAGTCACTTTCAGTGGCCATTCGGCTGCCAATTCAAAATAAGCCGCATCGCGCGTGAAATTGTAGGCGCCCAGAACCGTGGCGCTTAGAGGGCCAAACTCCCGGGTGACCGATAGCCACATTTCGTGTTCGTCATCGATCCCCTCACCCTCGCCCAATGCTCCCCGCGGATAGAAATAGCCGGCATACCCAAGGCTATAGCCAAAGCCGCCCGACTCGAGCGTTAGGCCTGCGTTAAGGTCAAACTCGCTGTAATCAGAATCCAGGTCCTGCAAAAACCAGGGTGTGACGTTCAGGCTCAACGATTCGGTGAGGGCGATGTCCCACGAAAACTGCGTCCAGGCCGTATTTTCCTGAAGCAATTCACCTCGAAACACGTAATGCGTGTCATAGCCAGCGCTCCATTCGACACCAATGCCGCCAAACAGGCCCTCGCTATCCTCCGCGGGCTCGATGGGGGTTGCCTTTCCGGGGCCGGGAGCCGGTTCACCCGCCGAAGCGGCTCTCAGAAGCAAGGTCCCGCCGAGTAAGAACGCGCACAGTTTGGTAAAACACATGTGTTTCATAAATTGAATATTTAGCCGTTTTTACCACAAAGCGGCCCGGAATGTAAAGATCAACTATTCTATGGCCCGGCGCCCCTTCTCAAGGAGTCGTAACACATCGGCGGGATAGGTCGCTAAATGCTGGGCACCAGCCTCTTCCAGCTCAATTCTCGAGCGAAATCCCCAAAGCGCCCCTACGCTCGTCATCCCGGCAGCGCGGGCGCAGGTGATATCGATCCCGCTGTCGCCCAAAAAAACGAAGTTCGCTGTTGGCACACCCAGTTGAGCGGCGATGGCCAACGCTCCATCGGGCGCTGGTTTGCGGGCGACCCCGGCATGCTGTCCACAAACGGCTGCCCAAGGCCATTTCGGCAATAGTTTTCGAACGACCTTGTTCGTGAAGTGGTCGACTTTATTCGAGAGAACGGCCAGTGCCATTCCGCGTTCAACACAGCCATCCAGCAACTCCGCGACACCCGGATACGGGCGCGATTTCAGATTCCACCGCCTCTCGTAACATCGCAGATACTCGGCGTAAGTTTCCTCCGCCTTTCGTTCAGTCCGATAATTCGCCGGCAACGCCCGCCAGGCGAGCAACTGCGCGCCATCGCCGACAAAGCTTCGATAACTGGCGCGCGGGTGCGACGGCAAGCCGAGTCGACGCAGCGCCTCATTCATGGAATCGGCGATGTCATCGAGCGTGTCGACGAGCGTGCCGTCCAGGTCGAAAATGATCGCGCGGACTGGCCTCATGCGCCGCGCGAAGTGAACACAACCAACGGGCGAGCCGCGGGGGCCTGAAGCGGCAATTCCGGATGCGGGGAACCGGCGTCCGGATCCGCTGGGTCAGGACCAATCACGAGTGCCTCGCGTTCGCGCCGCACACCCGCCAACTGCTCTTCGAGGCTGGAGCGAATTTGTGCCTCTTCTGCAAGGGCGATCTGAATTTCCGAAAGTTTTTTCTGGTGGGCGGCCAACTCCGCTTCGAGCGCTTGTTCGCGAGCCCGCCGCTCGCCTTTCGCTGCCAGGCGTGCGGCTTCCAACGCCTGAATTCGGATCCGCGCGGCCATGAATTCCTCCTGGAGTTTGAGGCGGGCCTTTTCACTCTCCGCCCACCGCGGGTCGGAGAGGTGTTCCGCATCGGAGGGCCTGTGCATCGGCTCATCCGCCGGGTCGATCAGCAAGGAGCTCCGGCACAATTCCGCATAGAGTCCGTCTTTGGCGAGCAATTCCTCGTGCGTGCCCTGCTCGACGACCTGGCCGCGATCCAGCACATAGATGCGGTCAGCGTGACGCACCGTCGAGAGACGATGGGCGATCACAAAACTGGTCCGGCCCTGCATCAATCGATCGAGCGCCTCCTGAATCTGGCGCTCGGTTTCCGTATCCACGCTTGCCGTGGCTTCATCGAGCAAAAGGATTGGCGGATTCTTTAGCAGGGCGCGGGCTATGCTGATGCGTTGCTTTTCGCCTACACTGAGTCTCACACCTCGTTCCCCGACTTCAGTTTGAAGCTGTTGCGGGAGACTCCGGACGAATTCCGCCGCGTTGGCGGCTTTAATGGCATTCCATAACTCGAACTCGGTGGCGTCGTGCCGCGCAATCAGCAGATTGTCACGGACCGTTCCGTTGAAGAGAAAGCTCTCCTGCGTCACGTAGCCGATTGCCGCCCGGAGACTGGCCTTGGGCATCTCCTTGATCGGACGGCCATCAAGCAGAATTTCGCCGCCGCCTTCCTCGGGAAGCTCGTAAAAGCGGCACAGCAGGTTGATGACGGTACTTTTTCCGGCGCCCGTCGGTCCGACCAGCGCCACCGTTTGACCGCTTTCCGCCTCGATATTCACATCTTTCAAGGTCGCGATGCGCTCATTGTAGGCGAAGGAAACGTTACGGTACTCGACATGCCCGTGCACAGTGAAGGGATTCTGTTCGCCGTCGGGCTGGTCGAGGGACATTTCCTCTTCGGCGTCGAGGATGTCGAATACACGCTCCCCCGCCGCGCGGCCGGCCTGCAGGATTTGGTTAAGCTGGTGCAGCCGCCCAATAGGCTCGTAAAAAAGGGCCAGCCACATGAGGAATGAAACGAGATGACCGGGCGCCATGGTCCCGTTGAGCACCGCCTGGCCGCCGAACCAAAGGATCAGAACGCTGCCCGACGCGCCAAGAAAACTCATCGCGGGATTGTAAACAGCCCACGCTCGCATCACTCGCAAGGTGGCCTGGCGGAGTCTGCCGCTCGCTTCGTTGAATCGTGAGTGTTCGGCCTCTTCGCGAGTGTAGGACTTGATTTGACGGATGCCGCCGATGTTATCCATCAGCAGCGAATTCATCGCGCTGGCAGCTTTCCGCACGTGGCGGTGGCGATCCCGCGATGTCGTGGTGTAAAACAGCGCGCCCAACGCAAGAAAGGGAATTGGCAGCAGGGCAATCGCCCCCAGCTTGGCATTGGTGAGGAAAAGCAGGGTCCCGACCGCGACAATTTGCAGCACCGCCACCAGTCCCTGCTCGATACCGTCAATCAGGACCCGTTCAACCGCGGTCACATCCTCGGCCACTGTCGTCATGATATCGCCCGTCGGCCGCCCATCGAACCATGGCAACGGCAGCCGTTGCAGGTGGAAATAGAGGTCGCTGCGCAGGTCGAAGATGACTTTTTGCTCGAACGTGTTGTTGAGCATGATCCGCACCGAGTTCAGCAGGTCCCGCCCAAAGTATGACCCGAGCGCCACCAACACCCAGAAAGCGAGCAATTCCCGATTCATTTGCGGCAGCGCTTCGTTGAGCACATTGCCCACCGCCTTCGGAAAAACGATGCCCATCATCACCCCGAGACACGCGCACGCCAGTTGCGCACCCGCCAGCAGCGGATACCGGCGCACCCATTTGAAGACGCGAACAATCGTTTTCATGCACTGGCGGCAGATGATTTGTCGCCTCGTCCCGCCGCCTCGAAAATTCGCAGCATACCAATCACCAGCCCTTTTGCACCGCCAAAAGCGCTCCTCGAGCGCAGCTGCGAGTTCGCCCCTAAACAATACCACCACCCACAAGGCCTCGAAGCTTCCCGCCGCTACAAAGGTTCGACCCTGCCGTAATTAACGGCCACGGAAGTTTTTACTGTTTTGGCAGGTCCGGATCGCAACCAATTCCTGGCGATGGGGTTGAAGTCAGGATGCCTTCCGAGGAGTCTGCGGGAACAGATATCAACATCGGTGGAAGCCCTAGGCTGCCTCGTTTGAAAAAGCACCATCGAGGGTGCAAACTTCCGTCTACCCCGCCGTTCCGGGTTTTTCCTCTTTCATGATTTTTTGCCCGCCGCCGTTGTTTCATTTTTTGATGCCATCCGCTCGTTCGAAAACAATGTGGGCCTGCGTCCTGACGGCGTTGTCCGCGTTCGCGAGCCGGGCTCAGGCGATTCAGCCTTCTGAGCAATCTTTCCGCACGCACATCCGTCCGTTGCTCGAGACCCGGTGCTTTGATTGTCATGGGGATGGCGCGAAGAAAGGCGGTGTGGCATTTGATGGCTTCGCCTCGGATTCCGAATTGCTCGCGGACAAGGAACTCTGGTTTCGGGTGTTGAAAAATGTCCGAGGCGGACTCATGCCGCCCCCGAAAAAGGATCAGCCCACCCCCGAGCAGCGGCAGCAACTCGCCGGATGGATCAAGGCCGAGGTTTTCCAACTCGACCCAAACCGACCAGATCCGGGACGCGTCGTCTTGCGGCGGCTCAATCGCATCGAGTATCGTAATACTGTCCGCGACCTCACGGGGGTGGATTTTCGGACTGATGAGGAGTTTCCGGCCGACGACACCGGCCATGGATTCGACAACATCGGCGAAGTGCTGACCCTGCCGACGATGTTGCTCGAGAAGTATCTCGCGGCCGCGAAAAGCATCGTCCAACGTGCGGTGCCGCCGGCAGCGTTCGTCATGCCAGAGCAGCGGATCAACGGCGATCAGTTTTTCAGAACTGTCAAAAACGGTGAAGAGGAACGGCGGGAGTCGATGTCGACGTTGAGCTACTATGATCCGCTCACAGTGTCTGCTGATGTGACTCTGGAACACCCGGGCCGCTACACGGTGGTCTTTGATTTCAGCGGCCAGCAAAAGTACGTCGAGGGCGAGGCCGACCGAAACAAATGCCGGCTCATCCTCAAAGCTGACGGCGAAGAACTGAAGCGGGAAGACTTCTCGACCGCCTCAGGCCGCCATTTTACCTTCGATTTTTCCCGGGACTGGTTGGCAGGGCGACACCAATTGAGCGTCGAAATCGAGCCGTTGACCCCAGAGGAAAAACAGGTCCGCTCGCTGGCGTTGCGACTCGATTCAGTCACGGTGCGAGGCCCGGATGACAAATCGAAATGGCGCAAAGCGCCCAATCACGAGCGTTGGTTTGCGAAGGAGATTCCTGCCGATGCGGCTGGACGCCGGGCTTACGCGAGCGGCGTGCTGTCGCAATTCAGCAGCCGCGCATTTCGACGGCCGGTGGATGACGCCACAGTTGCCCGGCTGGCGGACCTGACCGAGCGGATCTATTCGGAGGCCGGCCAAACTTTCGAAGCCGGAGTGTCCCGATCGATGGAAGCGGTGCTGGCATCGCCCCGATTTCTTTTCCGCGAGGAGCCCGCCGAGCCGCTGGCCGACGGCCAATCCCATCCGTTCGTCGATGAATACGCCCTGGCCTCGCGCCTTTCATATTTTCTTTGGTCGACCATGCCGGACGAGGAATTGATGCGCCTGGCCGGTGAAAAGAAGCTGCGCGTAAATCTGGCCGCGCAATTCAAACGGCTCTTCGACGACGAGCGTTCGCAGGGATTCGTTGGAAATTTCGCCGGCCAGTGGCTGCAGTCTCGCGACATCGAGGGCGTGCCCATCGACGCCCGGTTCGTGCTGCGGCGGGAGGAGAAGCCGGACCCGGAATTTGAAAAGGCGCGGCAGCGGATGTTTGAGCTTCGTCGCAAAGACACTGCGGAACTCACACCCGAGGAAAAGGAGGAACTCGAGAAAGGCCGGTCGGTTTTCCGCCGTAACTTCGACCGCTTCAAGAATGCAGAGTTCAGCGGCGCCATCCGCCGTGACATGCGCCGGGAAACCGAAAAATATTTTGAATTCGTGATTCGGGAGGACCGTCCCCTGCTCGAACTTATCGACAGCGACTACACGTTCCTCAATGAGCGCCTGGCGAAACACTATGGCTTGCCGGACATGGAAGGTGACGATTTGAGACGCGTCGTGCTGCCTGCCGACAACCCCCGCGGAGGCATCCTCACTCAAGGTACGGTCCTGGCCGTCACCTCGAACCCGACCCGAACTTCACCGGTGAAGCGCGGCTTGTTTATCCTCGAGAATTTTCTCGGTTCCCCTCCCCCGCCTCCGCCCGCCAACGTTCCGCCGCTCGAAGATTCCAGCCGCGGTCGCGGTTTTCAAGGCACCCTGCGCGAGAACCTGGCCCGTCATCGCGAAGATGCCCAGTGCGCTTCCTGCCACAACCGCATGGATCCGCTCGGCCTCGCTTTGGAAAACTTTAACGCCATGGGTCGCTGGCGCGATTTCGAGCGCGGCCAGCCGGTGGATGCCGGCGGCCAGCTTGTCAGCGGCGAGAAATTCAGCTCGGCCCGCGAACTCAAACGCATCCTCGCCACCAATCATCGCGACGCTTTCCTGCGCTGCCTGACCGAAAAAATGCTCACTTACGCCCTCGGTCGCGGACTCGACTACCGGGATGAAACAACAGTGGATCAAATCCTGGAACGCATCGAAAAGTCTGGGGGGCGCGCTCGAGCGCTCCTCACTGGCATCGTCGAGTCGGATGCTTTTCTAAAGCGCCGCGCTCCGAATGAAGAAAAGACCGTCAGCCGTTAACCCATTCCTTCGCACGCTTATGATTCGTCAATCCAACCTCCCGGAACTGGCCTCGATCACGCCAGCTCGATCTCTGAGCAGACGCCGCTTTCTTCGCGGCCTTGGCACCTGTATCGCCTTGCCAGCTTTCGACTCCATGAGCAGCGGAAAGCTTTTTGCTGCCGAAGACGCGGCCCGGCTCGCCACCACGGCTGCGGGAGCACCCTTGCGAACGGCATTTTTCTTTTTCCCCAACGGCTCAATCCCCTCCTACTGGTGGCCGGAGTCCCCGGGGAACGATTTCGCGCTCAGCCCAACGCTCAAGCCGCTGGAAGAAATTCGGCAGCACCTTCAAGTCCTCGGCGGTCTCGAAAACCTGAATGGCGAAGGCGGACCGGATGGCGCAGGTGATCACGCCCGCGGAGTCGGCACCTTTCTCACTGGCGTCAGGCTGAAAAAAAGCGCAACCGACATCCAAGCGGGCGTATCGATTGACCAGCTCATCGCTCGTTCCGTCGGCCACTTGACCCGCATCCCATCCCTCGAACTGAGCTGCGATGCCGTACGCAAGTCCGGCGCGTGCGACTCGGGTTACGCGTGTGCCTACCAATTCAATCTCTCGTGGAGCTCGCCCACCACACCGATGACGCCCGAGGTCAACCCGCGGCTACTTTTTGAACGGCTCTTCGGCGTGGGGCCGGCCGGTCAGCGGACGGAAAACTTGAAGCGCCGTCAGGCCGAGCAGCGCTCAGTATTGGACTTTGTCCTCGAAGACGCCCGCGCCATGCAGCAACGGCTCGATGCCCGCGACCACGAAAAGCTCGATCAGTATCTCACCGGCATCCGCGACATCGAAAGGCGGATCGAACGGGCCGAACGGCTCGGGCCCGCGAAGGATCCCGGCACCGAAACGCCGGCCGGCGTGCCTAACAGCTACGCCGATCACATTCAGTTGATGGGCGACCTTCTCATCGCCGCCTTCCAAACGGATTCCACCCGCGTCGCTTCTTTCATGCTTGCCCATGACGGAAGCACCCGTTCATTCCCGGACCTCGGCATTTCCGAAGGCCATCACGACATCTCACACCACCAAAACAAGCCGGAGGTGATGGAGAAAGTCGCGCAGATTGACCTCTGGTATGCAAAGCAGTTTGCCCTCTTTCTGAAAAAGCTCGACGGAATCCAGGACGCGGACGGCAAATCACTGCTGCACAACTCGATGATAGTTTACGGCGGAGGCAATGCCGATCCCAATCGGCACAATCATAACAACCTTCCCTTCTGCCTCGCGGGCAACGGCGGAGGCACTTTGACGCCGGGCCGTTACATCAAGCACAGCCCCACACCAACGAGCAACCTTTTCCTCAGCATCGCCGACCGCATGGGTGTGACCGGTCTTGAGCGGTTCGGCGATTCCACGGCGCGGCTGAGTGACGTGTAAGCCAGGCATTCTGCCGGCAGAATGCGTGGCTTACAAGGGCACGCACTTGAGATCATTCCCGTTAATTCAATGCGGCCTTTGCCAGACCATAAACCGCGACTTGCCGCGCTCGTCATCCTCGCCATATCAGGAAGCGCATGGCGACGACGGATTTCAATGTCCATTACGTGGCGGGATTGGCCCGGCTGGCCCTGACTGACGCCGAGGCGGCGCAGTTTCAGGTTCAGCTCGGTGACGTTTTGGGTTACATAGTGAAGCTTGATGCGCTCGATCTTTCGGGCGTCGAGCCAGCCGCGCACGCGCAGGCGAGCGGAAACGTGACGCGGCCCGATGCCACTCGAGCCGGTCTCACAACGGCACAAGCACTCGGCAATGCTCCGGCGAAGGCTGACGGGCATTTTCGTGTCGTACGAGTGGTCGAATGAATCTCGCGGCGCTCTCAGTCGTCGAGTTGAGGAAAAAACTCGCGGCGCGCGAAGTGAGCGCCGTCGAGGCGGTGCAGGCCGTCGCTGAAGCCGCGCGCGCCAGGGACCCGGAAATTGGCGCCTACTTATCAATCGATCTCGACGCAGCGTTGAGGGCTGCGGAAACCGCGGACGTTTCGCTACCCCTGGGCGGCGTGCCGATTGCCATCAAAGACGCCATCTGCGTCGCGGGCGAGCGATGCACATGCGCCTCAAAAATCCTTCATGGCTACGTCTCGCCTTACGACGCGACTGCCATCGCCAGGCTGCGCGCGGCCGGCGCCATCCCGCTCGGACGAATGAATATGGATGAATTTGCGATGGGTTCGTCGACGGAAAACTCCGGTTTCCAGGTGACGCGCAATCCACGCGATCCCTCGCGAACGCCGGGCGGATCATCCGGCGGTTCAGCGGCGGCGGTGGCGGCGGACACGGCGTTTGCCGCATTGGGTTCAGACACAGGAGGATCGATCCGGCAGCCGGCTTCGTTTTGCGGCGTCGTCGGCCTCAAGCCAGGTTATGGCCGCGTTTCGCGTTACGGTCTGGTGGCGTTCGCCTCGTCACTCGAGGGAATCGGGCCGCTGACCAAAACGGTCCCGGACGCGGCGATGTTGTTGCAACACATGGCGGGAGTCGACCCGTTGGACACTACGAGCATAGATGCCCCGGTGCCGGATTATCTTTCGGATGTCGACCGCGGAGTGAAGGGCCTGCGCTTCGGCCTGCCGCGCGAGTATTTCACCGACGGCATCGCGCCCGGGGTGCGAGCCGCCGTTGACGCTGCAATTGAAAAACTCGCCGGGTTGGGTGCCGAGTTGGTGGAAATCTCCCTGCCGCACACCGAGTTCGCGGTGGCCACATATTACATTACGGCCACGGCCGAGGCGTCGTCGAATCTCGCTCGCTTCGACGGCATCCGATACGGCCACCGCGCCCGGAATCCCGCTGATCTCACCGATCTTTATGCGCGGACACGCAATGAAGGATTCGGAGCGGAAGTAAAACGCCGCATCATTCTCGGCACTTATGTGTTGAGCAGCGGCTATTACGACGCCTTTTATCTCAAAGCACAGAAAGTTCGCACCCTCATCCGGCGCGATTTCACCCAGGCATTTGAAAATGTTGACCTCATCGCCTCACCCGTTACGCCCGACGTCGCCTGGAAGCTCGGCGAAATGACCAATGATCCGCTGAAAATGTATCTCGCCGACATTTTTACCATCGCGGCCAACCTCGCCGGAATCTGCGGCATCAGCGTCCCCTGTGGACAGTCCGAAGGCATGCCCGTCGGTTTCCAGTTAATGGGAAAGCCGCTCGATGAAGCGCTGATTTTGCGCGCGGCACGAGCGGTCGAAGCTTGAACGCCGATTTGCGGACGTGGGGGCGGCGGTCGTCAGGGGTATGCGCCAATATTGCCCGCGCCTCGGGCAAAGGGCGGTCGCACGCCAAATGGCTCCGGGTAAGGTTGGAGTAGCGGGCGGAATTCGAGAAATCAAAATCGTGTGGCTCAGCGAGTGCGGGGCCTTATAGTGGGCAACTCATCTCGTCCCGTCATGCTCATTCAATTCAGGATTTTCGTTCTGGCCTCGGCTGCGTTCGCCGTTTCATGCGCGAGCACTCCATCCGACTCAGGCGATGGCAATGCGAGTTCCGGCGGAAACACGAATTCCGGCCGAACCACACGCACTGGTTATGCCGCCTCGAAATCAGACCCTGGGCGAAGCGGCGGAGAGAGCTCGTCATCCTCGATCACGGGCTCAGCGGCTTCCACGGCGGGTGGTTATAATACAACCAGCGGCAGGGCACACAATGCCTGGTCCGCAGGAAGTCCGACTCTTTCGACAGCCGGTTCGCAAACCTCGACCAATGCTACGCTCACATCCTCCGGCGGGAGCGGAAACCAAACCTTCGCCACCGGCGGGTTCAATTCGTCGCGTAGCGGGCTCCAGCCGTCCACCGGCGGCGGTCACCAGTCATCCACCGCCGGGAGCTTCAATTCGTCGGCTGGCGGCTACAGCCCAGCGAGCGGCGGCGGGTACCAACCGGTTCCCGGCGGTGGATTTACTTCGTCACCCACGGGCGGTTTCCAACCCTCGATTGGCGCGAGCTTCCCCCCGGCGACTGAGTCGACTTTTCAGCCGTCCGCCCGGCCCACCGGAAGCGCTGGAAACAGGAGACGTTAACGGGCGCCTCACCTCGCTTGGTTGGCTTGCCCGGTGAAGCGGCCCCGCGGCCGTGCGCGCCGCTTCCCCTCATTCGTCGGCATCGCTGGGTGGGAAAACTTCGCACCGGCGTTGACAAGAGCAGAGGACGTCACTAATTGCCTGTCTCGCCGCTAGGTAAATGCCCGATGGCGGCATGTTGGCTTCCCGACTTAAAATCCCTGTGTTTTCGAACGAAGATTATCTGGTTCAGCTTCTGCGCGAGGCCGGTCTGGTAAACGAAACGGACCTCGCAGCGGCGCGGGCTGCGAAGGGACCGCGCCAGACCATCCTCGAGTATTTGCTCCACGAATACATCGTCAAAGAGGATGATCTGGCTCGCACGATGGCGGTTAACTCGGGGATGGAATTTGTGGACCTCGCGGCGGTGACTCCCACGCCGGAATTGCTCGATGCCGTACCGCGTGACGTGGCTGCGCGGTACAAAGTGGTGCCCGTGGGCATGGATTACGGACAGCTCGTTCTAGCCGTCGAGGATCCCTTGAATTTTGACGCGATGGACAGCTTGCCGCATTTGCTCAATGGCATCTCGCTTTCATTTGTCTGCGCCACTCACTCACAGGTCGAACAATTCCTGACGGAGTTTTACGGGGTGCAGAAAGAGGCGGGCGAACAGGCCCTTGAAGTATATGGCGGCGAAGATGAGGGCACCGTGCAGTCGAAGGCAGAGGCCGACGCGCCGATCATCAAGCTGGTGACGAAAATCCTGGTCGAAGCCTACCAAAGCCGCTCCTCGGACATCCATCTCGAACCGCTCGAAAAGTCGTTGCGCGTCCGCTATCGCATCGACGGCGTGATGCAGGAAATCGACAACCATCCAAAACATCTGCATGCCCCCATCGTGGCGCGCTTAAAGATCATGACGGGCAAGATGTCGATTGATGAGCGCCGCGTTCCGCAAGACGGACGGATCCAGGCCCGGGTATCGGGAAAGGATCTCGATTTGCGTGTCTCGACCGTGCCCACCAATCACGGCGAGAGCATCGTCATGCGGATTCTTGACAAGTCAGGACTTACGCTGGGACTCGCGGACCTCGGGTTCCTCAGCGATGACCAACAGGTTTTCGAAGAGCTTTTGGGCTTGCCGGACGGCATCATCCTGGTCACCGGGCCGACCGGTTCGGGAAAGACGACCACGCTTTACGCGTGCCTGCACGCCATCAATAAACCGGACCGCAAAATCATCACCGTCGAAGACCCGGTCGAGTATCAGCTTAACGGGATCAATCAGGTCAACGTCAAAGAAGACATCGGGATGACGTTCGCAGCGGCTCTGCGGTCGATCCTTCGGCAGGCGCCGAACATCATCATGATCGGCGAGATTCGTGACCTCGAGACCGCTTCGATCGCCATCAATGCTTCGCTGACCGGTCATTTGGTTTTTTCCACTTTGCACACCAATGATGCGCCGAGTGCGGTGGCCCGGCTGACCGATATTGGGGTGAAGCCGTTTCTGACCGCCTCGGCCGTGCGGGCGATCATGGCGCAGCGGCTGGTTCGCCGGCTCTGCCGGGAATGCAAGGTGCCGGGTGAACTCGATGAAATGGAGGTTCGCGCGCTCGGTTTGGGGCCGGATCAACTGGCGGAAGCAACGATCATGAAAGGCCAGGGCTGCGGCGCCTGCCGCAACAGCGGCTTCCGCGGACGGTTGGCCATTATTGAAATATTCACCGTTGACGACGAAGCGCGAAACATGATCAACGACAACCTGACCACCAGCCAGCTCAAGAAGCGCGCGCGTGAAATGGGAATGCGCAGCCTGCGGGAGGATGGAATCCGCAAAGCACTCGCCGGCATGACGACCGCAGCGGAAGTCATCGAGATCACGGTTGGGGATTATGAGTAGCAAACCGGTTTGCTCAGTGCAGTTTTCTATGGCCGGACGAAGTTAGTTGACGCAGCACGGCGGTGGCAACCACCACCGACCCGCTTAATTTTCCAAACCCCATGAATGCCGAACACATTTGCGATGTCCTGAAGAACCGGGGCCATATCGACAATACCCAGGCCGATGACATCCTCGACGAAGTCAAGAATACCGGAGATACCATTTTTCATGTTCTGAAAAATTTTGGGCTCTTCGAAGACGATGCGCAGATCTACCAGATCGTGGCCGAGGATTTGGGAGCCTCGTTCATGGATTTGAAGGGATTCAAGCCTCCTGTGGCGCTGCTGGAGATGATTCCGCCGCACCTGGCGCGTCTGCATGGCGCCCTCCCGATCAACTTTGACGATCGGGGGCTGCACGTCGCGCTGGTCGATCCCCTCAACCCGCAAACGTTGGAGGATCTTCGTTTCGCGGTGGGCAAGGACGTGCAGTTGGTCATCGCGCGTCCAGACAAAATCGAAGACCTGATCAACGAGAGCTACGGGGCGGGCGGCGAGGATTTGGGAGATATCCTGGCCGAGTTCGGCGAGGCAGACCCCGCCAATACCAAGGATTTGGAGGCGGAGGCCAACTCCGCCCCGATCGTTCGCTACGTCGACCTGGTGCTTTATCAGGCGATCAAGGAGCGTGCTTCCGACATTCACTTCGAACCCTTCGACAAGGAGTTCAAGATTCGCTACCGCGTGGACGGAGCGTTGCTCGAGATCGCGCCCCCGCCGGCACGACTTTCGACGACCGTGATTTCCCGCATCAAGGTCATGGGGAACCTGAACATCGCCGAACGCCGTCTCCCGCAGGACGGCCGCATCATGAAAACGGTGGCCGGCCGGCCGGTCGACATGCGCGTTTCCACCCTGCCAACGATTCATGGTGAGTCGGTCGTGCTCCGCGTTCTCGACCGCCAATCGTCCAACCTCGACTTGAGCAATCTCGGGATGCCGAAGTTTATTTACGACTACGTCAACCAGGTCATCGTCAGACCGAACGGCATTTTCATCGTGACCGGCCCCACCGGATCGGGAAAAACCACCACGCTCTACGCCTGTTTGAAGCGGATCAATACCATCGATGCCAAGTTGCTCACGGTGGAAGATCCAGTTGAATACGACATCGACGGGATTATCCAGGTGCCGGTCAACGAGAATATCGGAGTGACTTTTGCCAAGGTCTTGCGCGCGTTCCTGAGGCAGGATCCCGACCGCATCATGGTCGGCGAGATTCGCGATGCCGAAACCGGCCAGATTGCGATTCAGGCCTCGCTGACAGGCCACCTGGTGCTGACTACTTTGCACACCAACGACGCGCCGGGCGCGGTCACGCGACTGGTCGATATGGGCCTCGAGCCGTTTCTGGTTTCTGCCTCACTGGAAGGTGTGCTCGCCCAGCGGCTGATTCGCACCATTTGCAAGGAGTGCAAAGTTTCCTACGAGCCGACCGACGCGATCCTGACCCAGCTCGGCATCTCGCCACACGAGATCGGAGACAAACACTTTTTGACTGGCGAGGGGTGCGAAGAGTGCGGACAAAGTGGCTACCACGGTCGTAAAGGACTTTACGAGCTCCTGAATATAACGGACCCGATTCGCGACATGATCACTGAGCGCACCCCGACCGTCGTGCTGAAACAGAAGGCGATCGAGCTCGGGCTGACCACGCTCCGCGAGGACGGCCTGCGCAACATTTACGAAGGTTATACAACCATCGAAGAAGTGCTCAAATACACCTAAGTGCGCGATTGTGCGGTGGACAGCGACCGCCGCCGTCGTGTAAATATTCCTCAAATCCACCCCGCCATGCCAGACTTCGATTACATCGCTCTCAACGCCCAGGGCCAGGAGACCGCAGGCACTATTACAGCGACCAACGAAGGTGAGGCTTCGACCCTGCTGCGCGGCCAAAACCTTTTTCCGACCAAGCTCGCGCCAAAGGGCCAGCTCGCGGGAGCCAAAAAGAAGGTGGCCGGGGTCGCCAAGGCGAGCAAGAAGCGCACGCGCAAGGGAACCGGCGGCAAAGTTAAGAGCAAGGTGCTCATGATTTTTACCCGCCAATTGGCCACCCTCATCGACTCGGGCCTGCCGCTCCTCCGCGGCCTGACCGTCCTCGGAAAGCAGGAACCTAATCCCGTTCTGCAGCGCACGATCAATACCCTGGCGGATTCCGTCCAAACCGGCTCGACGTTTTCCGAAAGCCTCGCCCAGCACCCCAAGATTTTTAACAAACTTTACATCAACATGGTGAAGGCCGGCGAGTTGGGCGGTGTGCTCGAAGTCGTCCTCAACCGTCTGGCCGAGTATCAGGAAAAGGCCCAGAAACTCAAAAACAAAATCGTCGGCGCCATGGTCTACCCGGTGATCGTGATGTTCATCGCGGTGGGCATCATGTTCTTCCTCCTGCTGTTCATCGTTCCGAAGTTTCAGAAAATCTTCACCGACATGCTCGGCCCGGACGCGGAATTGCCGCTCATTACGCGCATTGTCACCGGCTTCAGCGGATGGCTGGTCGGGGATTTCCATTGGTTGTTCATTATCATCGGCCTCATCGCCGTCATCATGGCCTATAAAGGCATCGCCGCGACGCAGGCCGGACGGCGCTTGATCGACCGCGCTAAACTGCGCATGCCGCTCTTTGGCGATATCCAACGCAAGAGCGCTATTTCGCGCTTCAGCCGCACCCTGGGCACGCTCGTAACCTCTGGCGTGCCGATTTTGCAGGCGCTGAACATCACGCGCGATACTGCAGGAAACGTCGTCATCGCTGACGCCATTACCAAGGTCCACGATGCCGTGCGCGAAGGCGAATCCATGGTCGCCCCCCTCGAAGCAAGCAAGGTTTTTCCCCCGATGGTCATCAGCATGGTGGACGTCGGCGAGGAAACCGGCCAGTTGCCCGAGATGCTGCTGAAAATCGCAGACGTTTACGACGATGAAGTCGACAACTCGGTTTCGGCGCTGACCTCTCTGCTCGAGCCGATCATGATCGTTTTTCTCGCCCTCGTGGTTGGATTGATTGTGCTGGCGCTCTTCCTGCCGCTGGTGGAAATTATCAAAGGCCTCCAAAAATAGCCGGCCATCAAAAAGCGCCCACCCCTATGAAAACTTCCACGTTACCCGTCCACCGTCCCCGGTCAGGCTTCACGCTTGTGGAGTTGATGATCACGATCACCCTCATTGGTCTGCTCAGCGCGCTGGGGTTGCTGGCGATGAAGCATGCCAATACCACCGCGCGGCGTGAAAAGGCGAAGGCCCACAAACAAGTGATTATCAGTTTTCTGGATGCCTACGCCAAAGACTACGGCACCTACCCAAGCCCCAAGGAAGGCGGCGGGGGCCAGACCGTCAGCGTCGGAGGCTACGCGTATCCGAGTGGCGGCGCCATTGCCCTCTACCAAGCCCTCTCCGGCGACGGCGACAGCGCTCTGGACGGCGGGAACGTCGAATCTCAGGGCATCCTGCAATCAATGGGGCCATCGGCGAAGGCCTATTGGCCGGACCTCGATCCCAAAACCAACCCTCAGCGGATCGTCCATTCCGAAAATGGGCAATACATGCTGGTCGATCCATGGGGCGCCCCATGGCAGTATCTTGTGCCGCCGCCCCTGGACGTGAAAAATCAGGATGACTTCGACAAGGACAAGACGAAATATCACAACCTGAAAACCTACGACTTGTGGTCTTTCGGCGGCGACCCCACCAACGAAAAGTCCTGGATCAAGAATTGGTAGACAACCATGCCGGAAAGATTGCCATGCCGCCAAGTGTGGCAGGTGAATCACGCGATCTTGATCGGCTATTTGGGAATGACCAGTTTTCGGCCGTCGCGGAGGGTGTCTGAGGGCAGGCCGTTGGCGCGCTTAATCGCGTCGATGGATACGCCATGTTTTCGGCTCAGGCTGTAAAGAGTATCACCGGACTTGACGGTGATGGCGGCCGGTTTCTTTTTGGCTGCGGATTTGGGCCGACTGGGGGCCGCTTTGGTCGATGCCATCTTTTTCAAGGGCGGCTTTGGAGGCTTGGCACGTGGCGTTGGACGATCCTCTCTTTCCTCATCGGTGTTCATGCTCGCCGGGTAGCGGGCCGCTCCCGCCGCAGCCCAGGCATCAACGTAATGCCCGCCGGCATCGAACGGGTACTCTGCGCGCGCCAAAGTGTGGGGTGGCGTCGACAGATCGCTGGGACCCAGGTCCATGGATTGACGGGTGCCAGAGCACGCACCCAGTAGCAGGGCTGTGGCGGCGCAAAGCCCGAGGCATGAAATGGCGGGGCTGTTCATGAGTGCGGATAATCAGACATGAAATGGAAAACCTGGGAGCCGCGTTCCTGATTTCAAAGAATTTCTTCCACGAAATGGTGAGCATCGAAGGGTGCGAAATCTTCGGCTTTCTCGCCGGTGCCGATGAAACGCGCTGGAATGTCCAGTTCCTTTTGGATCGAAACAATGACGCCTCCGCGGCCGCTGCCATCGAGTTTCGTGACGATGAGCCCAGAGAGACCGCCGAGCGCCCGATGGAATTCGCGGGCCTGGGTCAGGGCATTCGATCCAGTGGTGGCATCGACTACGAGGAGGGTTTCATGCGGCGCCGCCGGGTCTTTGCGGGCGAAGACGCGGCGGATTTTTGCGAGTTCCTCCATCAGATTGTGGCGGGTATGCAGCCGCCCCGCGGTATCACAAAGCAGAAAATCAACTCCGCTGGCCGAAGCCCGCTCGTAAGCTTCAAAACAAACAGCTGCGGGATCAGCTTTGTAAGGCCCTTTGACCAGCGGGATCTCGATCCTCTGGGCCCAGACTTCGAGTTGCTCGATGGCTGCGGCGCGGAAGGTGTCCGCTGCCACCGCCATCACACTTTCGCCACGCACTTTCAAAAACCGCGCCAACTTCGCCACGGAAGTGGTCTTGCCAGTGCCGTTGACGCCCGTGACGAGGATTATTCCCGGCGCGCCCGCTGGACGCCGCAAGGGCAATGGTCCGCGAGGCAGGACATTGAGAATTTCTTCTCGACAGGCCTCCATGATTTCATTCGCCCGCAACCCCGCACCGCTGGCCTTCAGCCGCGCCAGCAGGTCGTTGGTGAAACGCACTCCCAGGTCGCCTTGAATGAGCATCGCTTCGAGATCCTCCCAATCGATCTCGGGCTGCCGCGAGAAAGCAGACGCGATTTTGGACAAAAAGCCCATCGGTCAAGATTGGCTCTTGGTCGGCGATCCCGGCCTTTCGGCTGCTGTTCGGAGCGGACGCGTGAGGGCGGTTTTCAACTGGTCGAGCACCCCGTTGACGAAACGCGCCGAGTCCGGTGTCCCGAGTCGCTTTGCCAATTCAATCGCTTCATTGATGGCTACAATAGGAGGGGTCTCGGGGCAATGGAACATTTCATAAATGGCCACCCGCAGCACGTTGCGATCCACAACCTCAAGGCGCCCGAAATCCCAATTCTGCAAAGCGCCTCGGATTTTCCCGTCGATTTGGGGGAGATGCGGCAGCAGCCCCGTGACCATTGTTTTCGCAAACGCGCGTGCTTTGGGGCTGGCTTGATGGATTGACCAGAAAAGCTCGAGATCAGAAGCGTTGGGTTCAGGATTCTGATCGAGGCTGTAGAGGAACTGGATCGCTGCTTCTCGTCCTTCGCGTCGCGGGCTCATGAGCTCGCCGGCTCCTTTGTTTTCTCACTGCGTGACTTGAGGTGCGGATACGCGGTTTGCAGTTTCTGAAACAGCTCGGCCATGCTCAAAGCGGCTCGGGCGGACTCGATCCCCCGATTGAGGTCTTCACCAAAACACCGCGCGCGGGCCTGCGCTTCATCCTCGAGCAAAAGCACTTCGTTGATAACCGGGACCTGATGCCGCACGGCCATCTCTGCCAGCTCCCGAGCCACCGTCCTGCCCACGATGTCGGCGTGCTCGGTTTCACCTTTGATAACCACGCCGAGGGCGATGATCACATCCGCCCCGGTGTGGGTGATGACATATTCTGCGCAGACCGGAATCTCGAAGGCACCGGGCACACGATAGAGCGGGATGCTGGAATTAGGCATGATGGCGATGATCTCGTTCTTGCAGGCATCGATCAGTCCTTGCACGTATTCCTCGTTATACATGCTCGCCACAATGGCGAAAGTCTTGCGTGGCCCGATCAATCGCGGGCGCCTGGGGAGTGTCTGCTGTTGGGCCATGCGAGCGAAAGTGCGATCTTACCGCTCTCTGTTCAACCCGGATTTTGAGAATCCGCGGAAATGATTCCGCAGGCAGCTGGGTCAAGAGGCCCGAACACGGGCGGCATTCGTGTCTCTACGCCCCCGCTTTTTTTCCGGCCGCGAACAGCCATTCGTGGACTGCGTCATCATCGAATACGCGGCCAACTATGCCATGACCCCCGTCGGGGTATTCGGTGTATTTGAAAACCTTCGAGCGCTCGAGCGCTTCGGCAAACTTGCGTGAGCCGTCCACTTTGACCGTTTCGTCATTGGCGGCATGGAAAAGCCAGAGCGACCTGCGCTTCAATTCCCCGGCCTCGCCGGTCGAGCCACACCCGGAGACGGGAATTCCCGCCGCGAAGAGGCGCGGTTCGCGTGCCATGAGGTGGCATACCCCGAACCCGCCCATCGAGTGTCCGATGACATAAATGCGCTCCTTGTCGATGATCGGAAGTTCTTTTATCAGGTCTTTGACCAAATCGACGGCCTCGGCACCGGGCTTGTCGCTCCAACCTCCGCCCGAGCCGCCATACGGCTGGTAACACAACGGGGCGACGATGAGGCAGGGATTTTTCTTGTAGCGTTCATCTTTGGCGAACGATTTCATCCAGCCGCCGACCTGTTTGCCGTTTTCGTTGTTGCTGCTCTTGCCGTGCAACGCGAGCACGAGCGGATATTTTTTGACGCTCTCGAGGTTCTTGCCGCCGTAGAGAACAAAGGGCAGTCCCTTGCGCACCGAGGTGGCCCAATCACCATTCAACAACGTTGCATAAGTACCGTCGATCGGCGCCGAGCCAGCGGAGGGAGCTGCCTTCGCCTTTTCACTACTGGACTGCTCCTTGACCCAATCACGATCCGCTGGCGAAAGCCGCGCCAGCGGCAGCGTGAACTCACGGCCGTCAGAACCCCGCTTGAGCGTGACACTGTCGCCAGAACTCGAAACGAAGTCGGCTTCGAGTTTCTTTCCGTCCGACGAAGTCCATTCACGCGCCGAAAGAACTGAGGAGATGATCCCCAAAAAACAAATGCCTGAAGCGGGCGTTAGTTTCATGAGAAGGCGAGCAGACAAATTGGGCATATCGCGAATAAACGCCAGCAGCGGCCCGCTCGCAAATCGTCATACCGCGACCTTTGGAAATGAGACACTTCGGGATCGCCCCGCAGGACTGAACCGCAGTCCCGTTGTGCTTTTCTGGCTGCGGCGTGCGCGGGTACACTTAATTTGGGCATGAGCATGCTATTTGACGAGTTAAAGCTTTTTGCGGACGACCAGCCTCATCAGGCTGCGCTGAACATGGGTATTGACGAGGCTCTCCTTCGCTCGGCCCAATGCCCAATCATGCGCGTCTACCAATGGTCGGCGCCGGCAATCTCCTTCGGTTATTCGATGTGCTTCCATGAAGCTGTGCGTCATTTCGGCGATCGATTTGATTACGTCAGGCGCTGGACGGGCGGGGGCATGGTCGCACATGGCGAGGATTGGACGTATTCCCTCATCGTTCCGAAAACCCGCCTGGCCAGCCATTGGTCGCCATCGGAATGGTATGGGCGAGTTCATGGCGAGCTGGCGGCAGCGCTTAACAACGCCGGCATATCAGCCGAGTTGGCAGTGGAATCTGCCTCGGGCTTTGGTGGAGCTTGTTTCGAGAGGCCCGTGAGCTGCGACGTCATGCGAAACGGCCAAAAGCTGGCCGGCGCGGCAATGCGGTATTCATCAATCGGGCTGCTTTTGCAAGGCAGCGTTCAGGGAGTGCCTGTGCCCGGCGATTTCGATGTGAGCTTCGCGCAGCGTCTCGCCTGTCGAATGGAATCACGTGCCGCGTTGCCGAAATGCGTGGCGACCGCAGCAGAACAACTCTCTCGCGAAAAATACGGGACCGAGGCCTGGCTTCGGCGGCGCTGAGTTCAACGTGGAAGCGGACCACCCGCACTCCCGCCTTGATTTGATTGCTGTCACCGCTCGCCTCCTTTATAAGCCATGCCCATGACGAGCACCTCTGCGGCCTGGTCCGGCGCGCGCCGCTTCGACGGCGCATTATGGCACGTCGCAGTGGCCGCTAGCTTTGGGGGGCTCGCCAGTTGCGTAGTCCTGCGATCCGAAGATGTTGATATTGGAGGCCGTCTAGAACAACGCATAGGGCACAGCGTAAATGTGACGCCAGCTTCCGGTCGTGGCGGAATCCCGCCGAGAGTAAACCTGAGCAATGGAATTTCACAGCAGGAAGCGGTCGCGCTGGCGCTTTGGAATAATGCCGCCTTCCACGAGACGCTGACGAGGCTGGGGTTTTCGCGGGCCGATGTCATCCAGGCAGGACTGTTGTCCAACCCAACATTTTCGGTGCTTTTTCCGATCGGCCCCAAGCAACTCGAATACACAGCCATGCTTCCGGTGGAAGCATTCTGGCTGCGGATTAAACGAAAGGAGATCGCGGGGATCGAGCATCGCCGGGTGGCCGAGAGTTTGGTTCAAAATGGACTCGATCTGGTGCGGGATGTGAAAGTCGCCTATGCGGAAGTCCTGCTGACGAAGGACCGATCGCGGCTGGCGCGCGAAGCGGCAAATACCCGTGGCAGAATGGCTGGCCTGGCCGAAGCCCGGCTTAAGGCAGGTGATGCCAGCGAGCTGGAAACCAGCACCAGCCGCGTCGCCGCCTTGCAGTCACAAGAAGAGGCGAATCAGACTACCCACTCGGTGGCAGTGGCCGAGGAACGACTGCGCAACCTGCTCGGCCTCGGCGCGATGCGCACAAGGGCGGTTTTTAACGACACAACGTTCAGGGCCGGAGCAGGCGGAGCAACCAGCGCGCTGGTCAAAGAGGCATTTGCGTCTCGGCCTGATCTCAGGGCGGCCGAGCTTGCCATTGAGGCCGCCGCCAGGCGCGCCGGTCTGGCAAAAGCGGACGTCTTCAAGGTTAGTGCCACCGTTGATGCCAATGCCGAAGGAAAGTCGGGGCACGAGATCGGTCCTGGTTTGCAGTTGGAACTTCCAATTTTCAACCAAGGTCAGGCGACACGCGCGAAGGCTCGAGCAGAAATTGAACGGACGGCGTGGAATTACCTGGCCGTGAAAGATCGTATCCGGCTCGAGGTCCAGGAAGCGCATTTGCGCTTGCGGCAGGCGCAGCAGAACCTCTCGGCCTGGCAGGAAAAAATTTTGCCGCCGCTCGAACAAAACGTTGCGCAGGCGGAGAAAGCGTTCGCGGCGGGCGAAACTACCGCGCTGCTGGTCCATGAAACCGTGCGGCAATTGCTGGCGGCCAAAGTGAGGGAAGCCGAAATTCGTGCCGACGCCCGGAGGGCCGCGGCGGAACTCGAACGCGGCATCGGGCATCGGCTTTAGCAACCACAAGCTTAATTACGACAATGCGTATGCGATTGATGGAGCCAGTGGAAATGCGCCGCCAAAGCGAGTCAGGCCTGCGGCCATTTGAACATTCTTTAAAGCTGGCGAGTGGTTTGCCGTTCTCACGGGCCGCCATCTTCCTTATTGCCCTGCCCTGCTGCGGACCGCAGCCGAAAACTCAATCCGCCAAACCTCCACCGCCAGCGTCGGTGTCCCAAATCGCGAAGGAAAGCGAAATGGCCACGATCACGCTGACGGCGGATGCGGTGAAGCGTCTGGGCATCGTGACCGTGCCCGTCGAGAAGAAAAAAGTAGTGCGAACCCGCACGTTCGGAGGCGACGTATTGATTGCCCTGGGCCGGGCGGCTGCCAGCCCGTCATCGGCGCAGGGTGTCTCGGCTTCCATTTTTTCCCTGCTGCCTGCGATCACGCCTGCGGAGATGATTCGAGTGGCCGAGATGCAGACCGAAGCCGACGGGCAGATCGCCGCCGTGCAGGTCCAGCTTGAAGCAGCGCAGACGGCTCATTCGCGCGCCGAAACTTTGCTGGCGAGCAAAGCTGGCAGCGCACGCAGTCTGGATGAGGCCAAGGCGCAAGTAGCGCTGGCGGAGACCCAGCTGCGTTCCGCACAGACCCGCCGCGAGCTGCTGGGCGCGTCGTTGTTCGCAGCCGTGAAACAAAACTCATTGTGGATCCGCGTGCCCGTCTACGCCGGCACCCTGGCGGAGATCAAACGCGGCGCAGAGGCCAGGGTCGGCGGCCTTGCTGACAAACCGGGGGCCGCAACACAATCGGCCAAGGCCATCGACGTGCCACTTTCCGCAAGTTCTGGGTCCACGACCGTGGATATGTATTATGAAATCGACAACCAGGATGGCCTGCTTCGTCCGGGCCAGAAAGTGAGTGTCACCCTCACTTTGGAGGGCGAAGATGAATCGCTGGTGGTTCCGTGGGCGGCCGTGCTGCACGACATTCACGGCGGAAACTGGGTTTACGAGCAGACCGTGCCTAACGTTTTCTCGAGACGCCGTGTCCAGGTGCGGCATGTGGCCGGATCACTCGCGGTGCTGGCCAGCGGACCAAAGGTTGGCGCATTGATTGTCACCGCCGGCGCAGCCGAGCTTTTCGGCACTGAGGTCGGCTTTGGAAAGTGACACGGTATGATGTCCTGGCTTGTATCGACTTCGTTGCGGCTGCGCGTGCTCGTAGTGGCCCTCGCGGCGGTGCTCGTGGCCGTGGGCATTCAAACCGCAAAGAAAACGCCGTTTGACGTCTTTCCTGAGTTCGCGCCTCCGCTGGTCGAGATTCAGACCGAGGCTCCAGGGCTGTCGACTGAGGAAGTCGAAAGTTTTGTCACGGTGCCTCTCGAGAATTCGCTCAACGGCGCGCCGTGGCTCAAAACGATTCGATCAAAATCCGTGCTCGGACTCTCTTCGGTGGTGCTGATTTTCGAAGAGGGCACGGATCTGATGCGCGCACGGCAGATGGTGCAGGAGCGGCTCGCGGTCGAGGCGGGCCGCCTGCCGGCCGTGGCTCATCCACCCGTGATGCTCCCGCCACTCTCGTCGACCAGCCGCGCGATGAAAATCGGCATCACCTCGAAATCGCTTTCCCAAATGGAGCTGACCACGCTGGCCAAGTGGACCATCCGGCCGCGCCTCATGGCGGTGCCCGGCGTGGCAAACGTCGCCATCTGGGGTCAGCGCGACCAGCAATTCCAGGTGCTCGTCGATCCCCAACGCTTGCGCGCTCATGATCTCACACTTGATGCGGTCGTTCGCGCCACCACGGACGCTGTCGCCTTGGGCGCAGGAGGCTTTGTGGACACTCCAAATCAACGTCTCGCGGTTCGCCACACTTCAGCGATCGCGTCTCCTGAAGACCTGGCGCGCACAGTGGTTGACTTCCGCAATGGGGCCGCGCTGCGGCTTGGCGATGTCGCCCGGACTCAGATCGGCTTTCCAGCCCCAATCGGCGACGGCGTGATCAACGACGGCCCAGGTCTGCTCCTCATTGTCGAAAAGCAGCCTTGGGGAAATACTCTCGATGTTTCGCGCCAGGTCGAAGCCGCTCTCGAGGCTTTGCGCCCCGGATTGCGGGACGTTGAGATCGATTCCACCATCTTTCGGCCGGCGACCTTTATCGAAAGATCACTTGATAACCTCGGCCAGGCCTTGCTGCTGGGCTGTGTTTTGGTGGTGGTCGTTTTGGTGGCCTTCTTTTTCGAATGGCGTGCCGCGCTTATCAGTCTGGTCACTATCCCACTCTCGCTCTTTGCCGCGGGGATCGTGCTCTACTATCAGGGCGGCACGATCAACACCATGGTGCTCGCCGGCCTGGTCATCGCCGTCGGAGTCGTGGTGGATGACGCTATCATTGATGTGGAGAATATCACGCGGCGGCTGCGACTGAACCGCACCGCAGAGAACCCCGCTTCGCCATTTAAAGTCGTGCTCGATGCCTCGCTGGAAGTTCGCAGCGCCGTCGTGGTGGCCAGCCTGATCGTGACCCTGGTTTTTGTGCCCGTGTTTTTTCTCGATGGCCTTGCGGGATCGTTCTTCCGCCCGCTGGCATTTTCCTATGTGCTCGCGATTCTGGCTTCGATGTTGGTGGCCCTGACGGTTACACCGGCGATGGCGCTCATGCTTTTGCCCCGCGCGAAACATCGTCAAAAAGAGGCGCCACTGGCGCGCGTGCTCAAGCGCGCGTTTCGCGGCATGCTGCCCGCCTTTGTCCGCCGGCCGCTGTGGGCGGTTGCTTTTCTTCTGGCAGCCTTTTTGGCGACCGGCCTCGCCCTGTCGCGGCTCGGGGAAGAGTTCCTCCCCAACTTCAAAGAAACCGATTTCCTGATGCATTGGGTCGAGAAACCCGGCACATCGTTGGAAGCGATGCAACGCATTACAGTGCGCGCGAGCAAGGAACTCCGCGCCATCCCCGGCGTCCGCAACTTCGGAGCCCACATCGGACGCGCCGAGGTGGCTGACGAAGTAGTCGGTCCGAATTTCACCGAGCTGTGGATCAGCATCGAGCCGGATGTCGATTACACGGCGACGGTGAACAAGATCCAGGACGTGGTGGACGGTTATCCGGGGCTTTACCGCGATGTGCTCACGTACTTAAAAGAGCGGATCAAGGAGGTCCTAACGGGAGCCAGCGCAAGCATTGTGGTGCGGGTTTACGGCCCGGACATCGCGGTTTTGCGGACGAAAGCGAAAGAGATCAGCAGCGCCATTGAAGGGGTTCCGGGAGTGACCAATTTGAAGGTCGAGCCGCAGGTCGAGGTGCCCCAAATAGAGGTCCGTTTCCGACCTGACGCCGCTGAACGCTTTGGCCTGACGGCTGGTCAAGTGCGGCGCGCCGCCACCATTCTGGTGAAGGGCACCAAGGTCGGCGAGGTCTATCACGACCAAAAGGTTTTCGACGTGATGGTGTGGGGCGAGGAAGCCGTGCGGCGCGACGTGCAGGCGCTGCGTGAGCTTCATCTCGAAACTCCACTCGGCGGACAGGTCCCACTCGGGGACGTCGCGGAAGTTCTGGTCGTACCAACGCCCAACGAAATCAAACGCGAAGGAGCTTCTCGGCGCATCGATGTGACCTGCAACGTCGGAGGGCGTGACTTGGGAAGCGTTGCGCGCGAAGTCGAGCAAAGAGTAAAACGTCTGCCGTTCGAGCGCGAATATCACCCCGAATTTCTCGGCGAATACGCCGCCCGCGAGCAGTCGCAGCGACGACTCTTTGCTCTCTCAGCGCTCGCACTAGTTGGGATCTTCCTCCTGTTGCACGCCGACTTCCGGTCGTTCCGGCTCAGCTCCCTGGTTTTTCTGACACTGCCCTTCGCCCTCATCGGCGGAGTCATCGCCGCCTTTCTAGGCGGCGGCATCCTCTCGCTCGGATCACTGGTGGGTTTTGTTACAGTGTTAGGAATTGCCGCCCGCAATGGCATTATGCTCATCAGCCACTATCAGCATATCGAGGAAGTGGAAAATGAACCGTTCGGTCTGGACCTGGTTCTGCGCGGGGCCGAGGAAAGACTGGCGCCCATCCTGATGACTGCCCTCTGCGCCGGACTGGCGCTGGTGCCGCTCGTCATCGCCGGAGACAAACCAGGCCACGAAATCGAATACCCAATGGCGCTGGTGATTTTGGGCGGCCTGGTCACCTCGACCGTGCTAAACCTCCTCCTCCTGCCGGCGCTCTATTGGCGGTTCGGCAAGGCGTCAAAAGCTCGCTGAGCTGTTCAAGACCAACCGTGCGAATGAATTGTAAAACCGGTTCCCGCTGCCGTTTCGCCGCCCGTGGCCACCCAGTTCCAGAAGGTCCCCGGGCCGGGATCGGCAAGCAGCCGTTGAAGAAACCGGCCTCGCACAAGAGTGTCGCTGCACCGTGGCATTCCGAGGGATAGTTAGCAGTTACCTGGTGCTGGGTCGCGGGTGATTGCAATTCAGTGTCTTGCATGCTGCCTGATTTGCACTACATGTGTGTGATGGAGACGACACTGACTGGTCGCCTTGATGAGGAAGCGGCGCGGGAACTTGATGAAGCCGCTGCCCGTACCGGGCGCTCGAAGGGCGAGATCGTGCGCGAACTCATTCGCACCAATCTGCGCAGGGCAAAGCCAAGCGCCCTGGACGCGATGCGAGATTGCGTGGGAATCGTGAAGCACGCCCCGCGCGATCTCTCGACGAACAAAAGGTATCTTAAGAATCTCGGTCGCGGGAAAGTCCGATGGTGATTTTGGATAGCGGACCGTTGGTGGCGCTGCTTTCACCGGCTGACGAACATCACGAATGGGCGGTTGAAATCTTCGCCACGCTCATGCCGCCACTTTGGACGTGTGAGGCGGTGCTGGTCGAATCGGCATACCTTACTGGCAAAGCCGTCGAGTTGATGAAAAAAGTTTCAGCTGGCGTGTTGCGCGGGGCTTTTCCGCTCGACTGACATACCGCCACTACTTTGGCCCGCGTCTTCTACTGGGTGGAACTTGACGAGTGAGCGAGGCACCGTTTTTTCCTCCCTTGCGCCCGATACCTATCAATAATCAAAGCCCTCCTATGACACGCCGGTATTTCACCACTAACACTTTGGCCGCCGCGACCGCAACGTCGATGGGCGTCGCCGCGGAACAGGGCAAGTCCACAGGCAAACTCCGCGCGGCCATCATTGGACATACTGGCGAAGGCGATTACGGGCATGGGCTTGATCTCATATTTAATGACCGCGACGACGTCGAGGTAGTCGCGGTCGCAGATGCTGATGCAGAGGGCCGGGCAAAAGCGGTCCAGCACAGCAAGGCGCAACGACAGTATGGGGATTGGCGCGAGCTGATCGAGAAGGAAAAGCCGCAGTTGGTTTGTCTTGCCTCGCGCTGGACCCATGAGCGCTATGCCATGGGCAAGGCCGCGCTACAGGCCGGAGCGCACCTGTTTACCGAAAAGCCGTTCACGACGACATTGGCTGAGGCGGACGAACTACTGGCTGCGGCTGAACAGAGCGGGCGCAAAATCGCTGTCGCTCATCAGATGCGACTGGCGCCGAGCGTGATCCAGTTAAAAAAGGCCATCGACGACGGCATGATTGGCGATTTTCTCGAAATGCGGGCCTGGGGCAAACAAGACGATCGTGCGGGCGGGGAGGACATGCTGGTGCTGGGCACTCACCTATTTGATCTGATGCGCTTCTTCGCTGGCACCGCGTCGTGGTGCACCGCGCGCGTGTTGCACCAGGGTCGTGACATCACGAAGCAGGACGCGCGTCCGGTGAAGGAGCGGATCGGTCCCGTGGCCGGTGACGAAATTTCGGCGCAATTCGGTTTTGAACATGGCATCCATGGCACCTTCACCAGTCGCAAACGCCTCCGATCCCTGGTGGGACATTGGGGCATCGAGTTCACCGGCAGCAAGACCAAGGCGCGTCTGCTCGCCGATGTG
The DNA here is from genome assembly GCA_050998515.1 of Verrucomicrobiales bacterium. GTDB lineage: Bacteria > Verrucomicrobiota > Verrucomicrobiia > Verrucomicrobiales > V1-33 > JBPCQC01. The sequence goes on along the minus strand of JBPCQC010000101.1, from coordinate 35,368 downwards.
TATCCAGCAGTCTATCTTCTCAAAGCCGGTTCCTGGACACCGACCGGCCGCACCGATCAATGGCATCGGTGGGAAAACGACCCCGGCGCCACTGTAAGCGCCGAAGAGCGCGGCTTCGCCGTCGCGAATCGTCGTCTGGTCGATGACTGGATCGATGGGATCGCGAAAAACCGTGAGCCTGCCTGCAGTGGAACCAATGCCATGAAATCCATCGAAATGGTCATGGCAGTTTATCACGCGGCGCTGCAAAACAAACGTATTTCGTTGCCGCTCAATGATCGGCAACATCCGCTGGGAGGCGCAACATCTTGAACGAAACAATTGATGGCATCTATTCAGTCTTTGTGAACGTTTGTGCTTTAACATATTAACATACCAACCAACTAAGCATGAAACCACTACATCGTTTATTCACGGCTGCCGCGGCAGTTGCCTTCCTCGTTGCCACTCCAGTGTTCGGCAAAGACTGCTGCGACGCGGCAACGGCCAAAGTCAAGAAGGGTGAGGCCTGTGCCAAGTGCATCGGCGAGGATCACGCCTGCTGCAAAGACGCTGCCAAGAAGGCCGCGAAAGACCTCGCGAAAGAGGGCACCAAAGTCGAGTGCAAGGTCTGCGCTGCAAAGAAAGAGAAGAAGCCCGCCTAGTCCGCTTCATTCGGCATCGTGGATGCCAAGTCGCCCGGCCCCGTATCCATGCGGTGCCGGGCTTTGTTTTGGCCGTCACATTCCTTGCTCAAAAAGGTGACACCGGCGAGAGCGCTGCACCTTTCTCAGTTGACCACGGGCGCCCTATCCTGCCGGGTCGGCGGCGCCCAGTCGATATTCACTGTATCAGCGCCGAAACGGGACGGCGTTTCCCTTGTCCTTTTGCAATGCGCTGCTCGAGTTCAGCGATGCGATTACGCGCGCGTTCGCCGAGCGGTCTCTCGCGATGTCCGGCGGTGTCGATCATGGTTTCAACGTCACGATACGCGGCGAGACTGGCTTCCGGTCCATCGCGCAATTCAATGAACCAGGCCCGGTAAAGCAGCCGCCACAGGCGGTCCTCGGGATTCGAGGCGAGGGATGCGGATTCAGCGGCGTGGTTGATGGCATCATCCATGCGCCGCGCCTCCTTTTCCATCATCGCGAGGTCAAACAAATCCTTCGCGCGCTCCTGGGGAAAAGACTTCAGTATTTCGTTCTGCACCCAGAATGCCTTGTCCATATACCCAGCGCGCTGGAAGGAGTCGCGCGCGCGTTTCATAATGTCATGCGCATCAGGATGCTGGGGATGGTTCTGTAAGAATGTTAGGTAACCCTCGCCTGCGATGGCGAACTTCTCGATTTCAAAGAATTCATCCGCCTTCAGGTAGCCGTCTTCCGCGGCAAAGAGCGCGGTCCGGTCCTGCGAGCCTTGGTCAGGAGAAAGCACATCGACAATTTTTTGCAGCCGGGCGAGGGCTTGTTCGACAGCTTCGAGGCGCGCCGCGACTGTTTCGATCGTTTGGTCTGGCTTTGGAGGCTTTCCGGGGTTGCCGCTGAGGATCGGCGCTGGAGCGGTGGGTTTCGCTTTCACGGCGACATGCTCATGGCCCTTCGCCGCAGCGTGCGTGGGCGCTGCTGTTTTTTGTCTCAAGAACTGCACTACCGCGAGGGAAACGACCGCGCTCACAAGAGCCGCGGCAATAATATTGAGGCTCACTGTCTTCATGGCGCCTTCTCGAATGCTATCGTGGACAACCTCGAGCGCAAAGCCCGATTTTGTGGCCGACTTCGATTCAATGGCGCGCTCCACCAACTGTGCGGTCTGTGGCGTTTGTCAGCCGGACCAGGAGCGAGCGGCCGGTCATTTCTACTGGTTTCGGAAGGCCGAGCATATCGAGCAAAGTAGGCGCGATGTCGGCGAGGATGCCATCGCGCATCTGGTAATCAGCCGCATCGTTGGCGACATAGAGGCAATGGACGAGATTGGTCGAATGCGCGGTGTTGGGTGATCCATCCGGGTTGCGCATTTGCTCGCAGTTGCCGTGGTCCGCGGTGACGAGACACTTCCCGCCAAGAGCGAGGACTTTTTCCACGATGATGCGAACTGCCAGATCAGTGGTCTCGCAGGCATGAATTCCCGCCTTGACCACCCCGGTATGCCCAACCATGTCCGGATTCGCGTAGTTCAAAATGACCAAGTCATATTCCTCCAGTCTGCGCCAGACCTCGAAGGTCAGCTCTGGGGCGCTCATTTGCGGTTTGTTGTCGTAGGTTGGCACATCCTTTGGGCTGGCCGAAAGATAACGGTCCTCGCCCGCGAAGGGCGTCTCGATCCCTCCATTGAAAAAAAACGTCACGTGCGGATATTTTTCCGTTTCTGCCGCGCGAAGTTGTTTAAGTCCGGCACCTGCGATGAACTCACCGAGAATGTTCTTAAGGCTTTCCGGACGATAGATGACCCGGCATCCAAGCGGGTAATAGGTGGAATCGTATTCGGTCAGCGTGTAGTAGCCGACCTTGGGGGCCACCTCGCGGGGAAATCTTTTAAACTCCGGGTCGAGAAACGGCTGTGAAAGTTGGCGAGCCCGGTCAGCGCGAAAGTTGAACCAGAGCACGACATCGCCATCTCGCACCCGTTGCTCGCCCGGAGCGCTGAACACCATGGGGAGCAGGAATTCGTCCCCCCGCGGTTCCGTGGCGTATGCCGCTTCCACCGCCTGGCTCGGAGAATCGAGCCGCGCCTGACCGCGCCCGAAAACGATGGCATCCCACGCAGTCTTCGTTCTCTCCCAACGGTTGTCGCGGTCCATGGCAAAATAGCGGCCGATTACCGTGGCCATAACCGCTCCGGCGGGTTCGATGGCTGCTTGCACCGCCCGGAGATAGCCCGCGCCACCGGTGGGTGAGGTATCGCGGCCATCGGTGATGGCGTGAACCATAAGATCACGGCAGCCTGCTGCATAAGCCGCGTTCACCAACGCCACCAAATGGTCCTGGTGGCTGTGCACGCCGCCGTCGGAAATTAACCCGATGAAGTGGAGCCTGCGGCCGCGCGCCTGCTCGAACGCCGCTTGCAAAGTCGAATTCCTCCACAATTGGCCTTCGCGGATCGCTTTGTTGATGCGGGTCAGATCTTGATAAACGACACGGCCGGCGCCAAGATTGAGGTGGCCGACTTCGCTGTTCCCCATCTGGCCGGCCGGCAAACCCACATCCTCGCCGGACGCTGAAACGCGGCTCATGGGATAAGTCGCGTAGAGTTCGTCATGAAACGGCGTGCGCGCGAGAAGCGTCGCATCCCCGTTTCCCCGAGCCTTCTCCCGCCCTTCGGGATTGATCCCCCAGCCGTCGCGAATAATCAAAACAACCGGCTTGCTGGGCATCGACTTAGCAAATGAGTGGGCATTGATCTTCTACATCTCGAGGAAATTCCGGAGCAGCTTTTTGCCTTCGGTCGTGAGGATGGACTCCGGATGGAATTGCACTCCGTGCACAGGATGTTCTTTATGACGGAGACCCATGATTTCGTCCCGATCGGTGCGCGCGGTGACTTCGAGAGAGTTCGGGAGCGTCTCGGCGCGCACTATCAACGAATGATAACGCGTCGCCTCGAATGGAGTCGGGAGGCCTGCAAATACTCCGGTGCCAACGTGATGGATAAAGGACGTTTTTCCGTGCATGAGCCGGTCTGCGCGCACGACTTCTCCGCCGTAAACATCGCCGATGGCCTGATGCCCGAGGCAAACTCCCAAGGTTGGTATCCGCGAGCCAAAAACCCGGATGACTTCGCAGGTGATTCCTGCCTCTCGCGGGGTGCAGGGGCCTGGCGAAAGACAGAGCTTGTCTGGTCGCAGGCTTTCGATTCCGGCAATGCTGATCTGGTCGTTGCGCCTAACCTCGAGGTGCGCCCCCAACTCGCCAAAATACTGAACCAGGTTGTACGTAAAAGAATCGTAGTTGTCGATCACCAGCAACATCCCGCCTAAGAAAGCGTATTTTCGATGGTTGGCAGCGCCAAAGCACCAATCGGGCTATGATTATGCATAATCTCATCTTATTAAATACATTACGAACACAAAAAGCACAAAGCTGGAGAGTCTGGAGGGCCGATCGGCGTGGGCGATGGCGGGCGAATCACATTTTTCACCTCAGGCAATGGTGAAACACGCGATAGTGGTGGCTCCCAGTGCGCGCCACCCAGGAACGAGTTAATTTCTTGCGTTGCCTTGAATAACGCAGCGGTTTAAATCGTTATTGACTTAAGAACTATGAAAATTCGCTTCCTGCTTCGCGCACTGATGGCCTGCCTGGCCTTCGGCCCGCTATCCTCCTGCGTCTACGACGGATATCCCTACGACGGAGGGTCCTATTACGACGATTATGACTACGGATACGGTCCGCAGTATTATGGGAGCGCTGGAGTTTGGTCAAGTTACCGCCACGGCCGCGGCTATTATCATAGCGGGCGCTACTACCAGGCGTGCCAGGTCTGTCATCATCATCCCTGCCGCTGCCGCCACCGGGACAACGACCGTGACCGTCATCGCCATCGCGTCGTGCACCGTCGCAGCCACGATCATGACGATGATGATGGCGAAAAAATGAGGCTGGTTCGTTATCGGGAGGGCGACCGTCGGCGGCTTCCGCAGGGTTACCATTCAGCGGATTGGTACAAAAAGCACGGCATTAGCACCTCTCGGAACACATTCCGGGAACGCAGTGGCGAGACCCGCGGGCGGGAAATCAGTCGCAGTCGCGACCGCGATGACCGCCCACGCAGCCGCGGCGACCGCGATTCCAAAAGTGATCGGAAAGACAAAGACAAGCGTTCGAAACACGATTAAGTTCAAACAGTGGTGAGAGAGATGGTGGAACGGTGAGAACTGGATCCCGATTACGTTCGCGCGCCGGTTCTCGCTTGCAACAGGTCAACCCCGCATCCGAAGCCAGGGCATCGGATGGAATTCACCCTCAATAATCAACCCCAGAAACTTTCGACACGTTTTTTGTCGTGTTGGGAGGTGACACCAAATCGGTTTCGTGCTCTTGATCCCTTGCCTCGTCCCCTGCTGCCATGTCTCTAAGATTCTTCACACCTGAAAAACAGTTCACTTCGGCTGCTCCCGGCTATTGGGAGGGGCAGAATGTCGAGCATTGGAACGAGTACACTTGGCAGCTTAAGAATCGTGTCACGCGTCTCGATCAGTTGGAGAAACATCTTGTTCTCACTGATGAGGAACGTGCCGGTGTGCTGTTGAGCGGGCACAAATTGGCGATGGCGATCACGCCGCACTTTTTCAATCTCGTCCATCCAACCGATCCCGATTGTCCGATCCGGCGGCAGGTGATCCCACGCATCGAGGAAAGCTGGGAAGACCTCGAAGAGCTTTCCGATCCTTGCGGCGAAGACGGTCACATGCCTGTGCCAGGCCTGGTGCATCGCTATCCCGACCGGGTGCTCTTTCTGGTCACCGACCGCTGCGCCAGCTATTGCCGTTATTGCACGCGCAGTCGGGTTGTCAGCGGCGTGGGAGAGCAGGAACTGCACACCGAATTTGAAGCTGCTTTCCAATATCTCGAAAGCCACGTGGAAATCCGCGATGTCCTCCTCTCGGGCGGCGACGCCCTGCTTTTTTCAGACTCGAAGCTCGAGAAAATCCTGCGTCGACTGCGGGCGATTCCACACCTCGAGTTTCTCCGCATCGGCACCCGGGTTCCGATTTTTCTGCCGCAGCGGATCACCCCTGCCCTCTGCGCGATGCTGCAAAAATATCACCCGCTCTGGATGAGCGTTCACGTCAATCACCCGAAGGAACTGACCATCGAGGTGAAGGAAGCCCTCGATCGTCTCGCGAATGCTGGAATTCCGTTAGGAAATCAGAGCGTGCTGTTGCGGGGAGTGAACGATGATGTCGAAATCATGAAGGCACTGGTGCACAAGCTGCTGATGTGCCGGGTGCGTCCGTATTACCTTTACCAGTGCGATCTCATCAAAGGCAGCTCGCATTTGCGAACGAGCGTAGGCAAAGGCATCGAGATAATCGAGGCCTTGCGCGGCCACACCAGCGGTTACGCCGTGCCGCAATTCGTCATCGATGCCCCCGGCGGCGGCGGCAAGGTCCCGGTCAATCCCGACTATGTTTTGCAGCGCAATCACTTCCGCACCGTAATCCGCAACTACGAAGGCCGTGTTTTTGAATACCCGGAACCGGTGCGAAAGTCCGCCCTGGTCGAAGCCGGATCACTGACCTGGACGCGCAATGCGAGATGGTGAGAGGGTCACGGTTCACGGTGGCATCGCCGGCTCGGCGATGAGTCTCAGCGGCGGCTCGCCGCTGAAGACTAGGCGCCAGACGGCGCCTGGAACGCATCGGCGAGCCCTGTTGCCGCCAGCATTGCCGTCGCCGCAGCATCGCGCTACTCGTGGCCTGTGCCCGCCTCATCATCAAGCCACGTGCCCGTATCTTTCACGGGCATGACTGAGTTTACGCCTCCGACTGGCAAAAGACGTTTGGCAATCCCTCGCGGGACCGGAGCGTATCGCAGCGGATGGGAGGGCGAGCCTACTGGCGAGCCGCAATGAAAATCGCCTCCCAAGATTCAACGTGGCTCGTGATACTGGGAACTCACTTTCAGGTTATTGGACAGTTGGACACGCTCCACTGCAGCCGCCCTTTGCGCTCCCCAAGGAAACTCTTTGCTCTCCCAAAAAGTGGTGCGCTTTAAACCGCCTATTTCGACCTTTCAGTGGTGCAGTTTGAGTGTCCGGTGACAACGGAAAGTACTGCTTCCCGTTTTCAACAGTCGAGGGCCTCGTTCGAGGGTGGCGCGCCTCATCGCTGCAAAGAATTTGCGCCTCGACGGAACCTTCGCTAACGGCTGGATGTGCCCGGTCTCATCATCAAACCCCGCTCGCGCCTCTTCCATGGGCACGACTGGGTTTATGCCTCCGACGTGCAAAAGACGTTTGGCGATCCTGTGCCAGGGAGTGTGGTTTCACTGAAGGATTTCAAGGACCGTCCGCTCGGCTCGGCCATTTACAATCCGCATTCGCAAATCGTGGCTCGGCGGTTTTCCTGGCGCAAGCAGGACCTTGACGCGGAATTCTTTCAGAGACGGCTGGGCCGCGCGTTCGAATACCGACAGCGCCTGGTGGAAAGCGGCCAGTGCGCTGCCGATTTGCTTCGGCTCGTCTGGTCGGAAAGCGACGGGCTTCCGGGCGTCGTGATTGACCGCTATGCGGACTCGATGGTCCTCCAAACGCTTACTCTGGCCATGGATCAGCGAAAGCAGTTGATCGTCGAAGCCCTCACGTCGCTGCTCCCGGTCACGACGATTATCGAGCGGAATGAAGCACCGATCCGCTCAGCCGAAGGGCTTCCGAGCGTCTCGGGCGTGCTGCATGGTCCGGCGCCCCAGCCTTTTCGTATTGAGACTTCGTTCGGATCGTTATCGGTGGATTTGCTGGGGGGGCAAAAAACCGGGCTGTATCTCGACCAACTCGAAAACTGCGCGCAGGTTGCGCGCTTCGCCCGCGGCCGTCGAGTCCTCGACTGCTTCTGCAACCAGGGGGCGTTTGCGCTCGCTTGCGCGAAGGCAGGGGCTCAATCTGTTCTGGGTGTGGATGCCAGTGGCCCCGCCGTCGCCGCGGCCGCAGAAAACGCGCTCGCATCAGGGGTGTCGGATCGCGCTCGATTTATCGAGGGGAATGTCTTCGATTTTCTCAAAGCGCAGGAACGAGAGCTGTCCGAAACCCCCGCCAGGGAAGCCGAGTTTGACTTTATCCTCCTGGATCCACCGAGCTTCACACGAAACAAAGGCGCCTTGGCCGACGCCTTGCGGGGCTACAAGGAAATCAATTTGCGGGCTCTGAAGCTGCTCAGGCCAGGCGGCCATCTCTCGACCTTCACCTGCTCGCACCACGTCGGCCGCGGTGAATTCCTGCATGTCATCCGAGACGCGGCAGTGGATGCAAAAAAATCCCTGCGCCAGGTGGCCGTGCACACGCAGCGTGGAGACCATCCCATCCTGGCCACAATTCCGGAAACCGAATATCTCAAGGGTTACACCTTTGAACTTATGGCGGCGTGGTAGCGGCGTGTTGCGATCCCCTTCTCATGCGTTCCCGACCCCTGCTTATCGATGTGCGGAACCTGACGGTTCATCGGGAGGATGGCCCGATTTTGCGCGACGTAACATGGAAGGTGCGCGCTGGCGAACCTTGGGCAATGCTCGGGGCCAACGGCTCCGGAAAAACCTCCCTGCTGTGCGTGCTCGCCGGTTATATGCCTCCCACTTCGGGAGAAATTGCGGTGCTCGGACGTACTTATGGTGCCTCGGATTGGCGCGAACTGCGCCGCGAGATCGGTTTAGTGACCTCGAATCTTCAGCAGCGAATCGAAGGTCCTGAGACCGCTCTGGAGACAGTCGCCAGCGGTCGCTACGCCATGCTCAACTTCTGGGGACGCCTTACTCGCCGAGACCGAAAGGATGCCGCAAAGTGGCTTGAGCGAGTCGGGTGCGGCGCCTTGGCATCGCGGCAATGGGCCGTGCTTTCCCAGGGTGAGCGCCAGCGCATCCTCATCGCCAGGGCTTTGATGGCCCGACCCAGGCTGCTCATCCTTGACGAACCTTGCGCCGGTCTCGACCCGGTCGCGCGGGCGCGCTTTTTGCTTTTCCTGGGAAAACTGGGGCGCTCGCCGAATTGCCCTGTCCTGGTTCTGGTGACTCATCATATAGAGGAAATCATCCCGCTCATTAGCCATGTGCTGCTGCTTCGAAACGGCGCCGTGCTCGCCCAAGGGCGCAAGGCAGCCTGTCTGACCACTCCGCTCTTGAGCGCAACCTTCGGCGCCCGCCTCGTTGTGGACAAAAGGCGCGGCGTCTATGCCGCCAGAGTCTCCAACTCGGAGATCGGCACCGTCGCGCCTAGGGCAAATTTTTACCGGGATCAGCAAAAAGTGCTGGAGTTATCAGGCCATATCGATTATTAATATTTGTTAACAATTCTACTAAGAAAAATCCTATGGCCGCCGTTTCCCTCTCCAATGGTCGATCATCGCTTCCCGGCGAGGAATTTCGCATTGAATTTGACGACCAGGTATTTCCGCCTCCGGTGTCTCGACTGGCCCAGGAAGTCGTTGAGGAAGAGGACTTTGAGGCTCGGCTTCAAGAGACGCAGGAGGAGCTGCTGCAACTCAAGCATCAGGCTCGCTTGGTTGAACGGCGCAAGGAGGAGCTCGAGGAAATCAACCGCAAGGAGCGCGACTTCAGCAAGGGGCGCACCGACATGCAGGAAAAGTTGGGACGGGCTCTGGTGACACTGGAGCGGGAGACGGCGGAAGCTCGACGCCGGTTTGAGGTTTTTACCCAAACGCGGCAGGACCTGACGCGGCATCACCGGGCTGTCACAGCCCTTCGATCGGATAATTGGGAACGATCGGAGATAAATGAGCAATTGGATCACGCGCTGGCTGTGATCAAAGACGCGCAACTGGATTTCGAGCGGACCATGAGACATGTGGAACCACTTTTGCCCGCCAGCCCAGCGGCTCGTTCAGACGTGACGCGGCCGGCGCCGGTGGTCGTGCATAACTTTCGCTACTGGTTGCGCGCCGGCTTTGCCTTCACGCTGCCGCTGATTGTGCTGGGAGTGGTAGCTCTAATGGTCAGCACTGTTTTTTAATTCTCTTCAATGCCTGCCAGATCCCGTAACATTCCGGGACCAAAGACTCTGCACACGCTGCACTTGCAGACGTGTTCGCCCATCGAGTCACTGACGGCCGAGGAGCGTCAACTTCGGTCGCGCATCGAAGATATTGAGCGGTTGCTGCGTGAAGCGCCCGAAGTCGAGTATCGGCGGCGCCGAATCAGGCGCGTTACCCTGCCGCCGCCTGATAAAGGGTGGAGCGGTCGGCCGCAAACCGCCGCGGGCAATGATCGGCGACTGACTAAACTCGAGCGGCGGGCGCTCGCCCGTGCCCAGTGGCGTCATGCCATGCTTTCGGGCGGCCTGGTCATGCTTCTGGTCGGCTTGGTAAGTTGCCTGGCTCGGATTTTGCAGTCCTGAATTATGTCAGGGCCGCCTTGGTGCGCTGGCCGTTAACCAGGCGCCAAATGTTGAGCGGATTCTCGTCTTGCAGCTCGGGGGGGAGTAACCGGGGCAAGTAATTCTGAAAGCCGAGTGCCCGCACCCACCTCGCGATGGCCGCCGAGCCCACGGAAGTGGTCCGGCCATCAGAAGTGGCGGGATAGGGCCCGCCGTGGACAGTAGCATGACCGACTTCGAGACCGGTGGGATAACCGTTCCAGATCAAACGTCCCGCCTTTCCCTGCAATATGCCAGACAATCGTTCAAAGGTCGGAAAATCGGCGTCGGCGGCATGCACGGTGGCGGTGAGTTGACCCTCGATGGCAGCGGTGCATTTGATCATATCAGCTTCACCGTGGCAGAGAATCACGAGGGTGGAAGGGCCGAAAACTTCCTGGTGAAGCACGCCGTTTTCGATGAAGGTCTGAGCTGTTGTCTCGAATAGGGCGGCCTGTCCAGCCGCGCCCTGGCACACGGTTTTCACCGCGGGCAGCGAGGCCAGGCGCGACCGACCCTGCTCGAAATTTTCCGCAATGCCGGCGTTGAGCATCGGCGCGGCCTGTGTGGTCGAAAATAAACTCTCGAGCTTATCGAGAAATTGATCGGCCTCCTTTCCCGCCGGAATAAAGACGAGACCTGGCTTGGTGCAGAACTGGCCGACCCCAGTGGTTACTGAGGCATGGAGACCGGTGGCGATGACTCCCCATCGTTCCTGCAAGGCGCCCGGGAGAATGAAGATGGGATTGACACTGCTCATCTCGGCATAAACCGGAATGGGCACCGGCCGGGCGGCGGCAAGGTCCATGAGGGCGCGCCCTCCTCGTCGAGAACCGGTGAATCCCACCCCGCAAAGAGCTGGATGCCTGAGCAAAGTCTGGCCTGCCTCGTGACCCCGGCCAAAGACCAGCGAAAACGTTCCCTCGGGCATGTTGGTTTCCCTGGCGGCCCGCATGATCGCGGCGCCGACAAGCTCCGCCGTCCCAAAATGGCCGCTGTGGGCGTTGACCACGACCGGACAACCAGCGGCGAAGGCAGACGCGGTATCGCCGCCCGCCACCGAATACGCAAGTGGAAAATTTGCGGGGCAAAAGACAGCGACGGGCCCGATGGGCCGCAGCATCGATCGCAGATCAGGCTTCGGCATCGGCTGACGATCCGGCAGAGCGGTTTCGATCCGGGCATCCACCCATGAGCCTTCCTCAATCACGTCCGCGAACAACTTCAGCTGGGCGCAGGTGCGCCCGCGTTCGGCCTCGGCGCGCGCCATCGGCAGACCAGTCTCCAAGATCATTCGTTCCAACAGTGCAACTCCGATGTCCTGAATGCTCACGGCAACGCTGCGCAAAAACTCCGCCCGGTCCTTCGCCGGCCGCGCTGCGAAGGCGGGAAAGGCCTGGTCCGCCAGCCGGCAGGCACGATCAATTTCTCGAGGCAGCGCCGCCTTGAACTCCGGCTCCATCTGTTCATTCGTTGCGGCATTAATGCTGTGCCCGGCCGTCTCGGATCCTTGGCCGCGCTGAAAGCCAATTATTGAAGTGCCTAGAAGTGTCGCGCTCATGGGGGAACTCAACAGGGATGCCCGGTTGGCTATTTGTTATTCGTTATTGGTTATTCGTATGCGGACTGAGTGGCGGCGAGCAGCCTGCTCGAACAGCGATTAACAAGTAACCAATAACTGAAACCGGCAACCGCCGGTTTCGGTTTCAAGACTGCGCGATAGACAGAGCGAGAGCCACCTCTGCGTCGGTATGGACAAGGTCGTGAAGCGCGCGCGCGATCCGTTCAGGTTTGTGATGCTGCCACACATTGCGGCCAATGGCGATCCCTGAGGCTCCGCCGTCCATCGCATTGCGCACCATCTCGAAGAGGGATGTCTCGTTGTCCATCGCCGCTCCGCCTAACACAATCACAGGAACAGGGCATTCCCGGACTATCTCGGCGAATGCGTCCTTGTCCCCGGGGAAGGCTGTCTTGACGAGGTCGGCGCCCAGCTCGGCAGCGGCGCGCACCGTGAAGCGAATGTTTTCCGGGGTGTAATCCGCCGATCGCCCAATGCCAAAGGGAAGAGCTTCCAGAATGACCGGCAGTCCGACTTTGTGGCAATCCGAAATCAAGCGGGCGCATTCGCTGAAGAGGCGATCTTCCTCCGGGTGGTGAACGTAGAGCATGTTCATCACGGCCCGCGCACCCAACCGTTTGGCGTCTTCCGCCCCGTAAACCCGGTAGCTGCCACGGTCCGCGTGTCCCGCACACGCCGGCTTGTAGACATCGGTGCGCAGGCATACTGCCTTGGAAATGAGCTCAGGTTCCGCGGCGCGCGCCAGCCCATAATTGACCACGTAGCCGTCATAAAACGGGTTGAGTGCCGCAATCAATTCCCGCGGCCTCTCCAAACCCGGAACAGGAATGGCCGTGCCGTGATCCATTGGGAGAATGAGCGTCCTTCCGTTGGACCGAAAGAACGCGCTGAGGTTGGCTCTGATCTCGCGCATGAAGTCGCCGGCTTACTTTTTCCGGCGACGGCGAAATTCGACGACGGCGTCGAAGGCGCTTGGGTAGCCGCTCAATTCCTCGACCAATTTAAGGTCAAGGCCCGGCAAATGGCGGCTCTGACGAATGTCCACATAGCGGCCGCGCTGCAAGGCTTTCGCAAGCAGTTTGCCGCGCTGCCAGACCCACAATTCTGACACACCAAGACCAGCGTAAAGCTTGAAACGATTGACACCCATGCGGCTCGAAACGACGACTTCGATGGCAAGCTGCGGCTTGATTTGGCCGCGGATAAAAGAATACGATTCGTCGGGCTCGGCGCCGTATTTCTGCTTCGCTCGTTGTGTCGTGCTGCCGACTCCCACGAAATAAATGCCCCCGTCCAGGCAGTAGGTTTCGAGGAGAGAACGGATTATACTCTTCGCGTTCTCGTGATTAAAAGAGAGAGTCATGAGTTCGAGTTTGCCTTCGCAAAATTTCAAGCGCCGCCCGGTATCTTCGAGCAGGCGGTCGAGTTGGAGGTAGGTCTCCCACGACACATTATGGAAAACGAACATCTCGATGTCCTCGGGCAAGGGGATTTGCCGCCGAGGCTTGCGAGGGCTTGGTTTTGGAGAGCGGGCCGTGGCCATGAAATCAGAAAAAGAATAGTTGCGCTGGCAACAGCCGCCAGTGGCTACTTTTGAAACGCTTTATCGCCTGGATTTCCGCCGCTCTGAATGTAAGCCACGAGGTCCAGCACTTCGTCCTCGTTAAGCTGATTAAGCAGCGCCGGAGGCATCATCGAGATGGGATAGGGCTTGCGTTCTTTCACATCGGTCGCGCGGACTTCGACCGATTCACCCGGCACCAGCGGGTTCATGGCCACAGAAATTTTTCCGCCGTCCTGCTGCAAAATTCGTCCGACCAGGACTGATCCGTCTGTCTTCTCAATCATGGTACTTTCGTACTGGTCGGAAATGGCCTTGGAAGGGTCGATGATGTTCTCCAAAAGATCGCGCAACGAATAACGATTGGCCGAGCCGGTGAGGTCCGGACCGAGGCCGCCACCCTCCCCGGCAAAGCGGTGGCAGGTGAGACAGGCTGTGGCCACAAAGAGATTCTTCCCGCGAGCGAAGTCGCGCCCACTCATGCGGCCTTCGCACAACTTCAGCGCCTCGTCGACGGTGTAGGGGCGGCCCGGGCCCTTCGGCGGATTGAACGATGCCACCACGAGATCCCGCTCTTTGGTGGATAAGGCGTCGAGTTCGCCGCGTTCGTTGGCATCGGTCACATTGGCCAGCGCCTCTCTGCGCGCGGTGTTGAGAAACCCGGCGAAACTGTTGCCCCCCCGCCATTTCCTGGTATTGGAAAACCAGGTGAAGTACTGCCTGCGCAGCTCCGGCGTCCAACCGGTCCTCGCGCAACGAAGCGACCAGGCGAGAGCGATCTGCTGGCGGTTAGGGCGGCTCTGCTGGGTGTTGGCGACACTGCGTGCGTAGCCATCGTTGCGGGCCAACAACTCACTGCTCGCCTTTTCTCCGCCCTCGAGCTCGCGAGCCGTGGCTATGAGCTGCAATGTCTTCGCCACAACTGCCGGCGACTCCAAATACACCAGCAACTGGCAGAGTTCGCGATCGAGAAAATCATCCTTGGCTGGATAAAGCGAGTCGAGTGCGGCCGCCAGTTGCGCGCAAACTTCGGGCGATGGGCGGCCCAGGCGAGTGAAAACCAGTTGGTAGGCGCGCAGCAAGGCCAGCCGCTGGTCGAGCGCGAGCGCGCCGAAGTCCTGCGCGCGCAGCTTGTCGATCAGCTTCTCCCGAAAAGGCTCGGCGCCGGTCGACCGGGCTAGTGCCACCGCGCCTTCGATGACCGTCGAGGAGTTTGGCTCGATCCAAACCCGTTCGACCCAATCGGCCGCCGGCAACTTTTCGAGGACGACCCGGGCCGCGTAGCGAATGAAACGATCCGCACTTGCGAGATGCGACCACACTTTGGCGACCTGGGACGAATCCGGTTTCGCTTCGTGCATTGCCTCGATCTCGCGCCGCGTTCGCTGCTCGGACGTGAGCGCCCGGCTCTCTGGCGATGTGAACGCTTGATCTCGATGGGTAACGCGATAAACCGCACTCTGCGTCTTGCGCCCGCCGATGGCAAAATACATGGCGCCGTCTTTCGGACTGATCACGACGTCGGTCAGGGGAAGCGGCTTGGCCGAGAGAAATTCCTCGACCTCGGCACGATAGCTGGCGCCATTTGGGATCAGGTGCACGGCATACATCGTGCCAAAAGTCCAATCGTTGGCGTAGAAAGCGCTCTGGTATTTGGCCGGGAATTTCGCCCCCTTGCCAAAAGTCGCGCCGGTGGGGCTGCCCGGCCCCATGTCAACGGTCGGGGGAAGATTATCCGGCCAATAGTCCGGCCAGACCCCTGATCCCGAACGCCACCCATAATCAGCCCCGCTGACGCAATGTACCACCCGGGTGGGCCGGTACCAAGGGACGCCCATGTCCCACTCCATGTCACTATCGTAGGTAAAAAGCTCGCCATCCGCGTTGAAATCCAGGTCGTAATGATTCCGAAAACCGTAGCAGAAAAGCTCGAATCGCTTTCCCTCCGGATCGGTTTTACAGATGTAACCACCCGGCGCCAAAACATCCACGGCATGGCCGCCGGCGTCCCACATGCGTGGCAACAAATGATCTTCAGACCAGGCTCGTGCCGCACGACTGGCTTCGAGTTTCTCGGGCAACTTCGTGTGATTGCCCCCGCATATATAAAGACTCTTCCCGTCCGGCGACAGCGCAATGCCGTGGGGTCCATGTTCGCCGCCGCCTTCCATGCGCCGCAAAAACTTCTCTTCGTCGAACTGGTCGTCGCCATCGGTGTCGCGCAACCGCCACAAGCCGGGCTGGCAGTCAGGCGTAGCCCGTTCGTTGCACACCAGATAAAGGCTGTCGAAAGCGAAGAGCAAGCCATGCGCTCCGCCAACTTTGGTCGCAAGCTTCTCGACCTTGGTCTGCGGTTCCACCGGTGGGGACGCTCCTGTGGGAGGCGGCGTGAGCCGATAAAGCCCGCCATTCTGATCGCCGCAAATCAGCCGCCCTTTCGGATCCACCGTGAGACTTACCCATGAACCTTGGGTCAACTTGGGAACCGTATAGAGATGTTCGACCCGAAAACCGGGCAGCGTTTTAATATCGTCGGCTTTGGTGGCAACTGTGGGCTGCGTGGCGGCACCAGCCAGTCCCGCAAAGACGTCGCCCCAAGGGGCCACGCCCAGCTTTCCAAGAACCATCACCGGCCCCCACTTCTCCTGCCCAGGCGCGCTTGCCTCCCAGTCACCTCCGCTTTCCACGATTTTCCTGGCCCCGTTCCTCTCGGTGAATTCGAGGCGCACGAGCAAACCGGCGGGGCCGCCCTCGTTGCGGGCGCTTATCCGAATCTCGTTGCGTCCCGGCTTGATAAAACGTTTGACGTTCATCCGCGTCGGCTCAGCCCACGCTCCATTCTCGAGCACCGCATCACGCTCGATGGATGCCATCGCGTAATTGTCACACGCCACAGTCAGGGTGGCCGACTGCAACTCCGCGGGCGCTTCGAATATTTTGCGAAAGTCGACCCTCTCGTCAGCCGTTGAAGACCAGATCCAATCAGGCGCCGCGCCGGCGGGCATGATCCACAAAGCCAAACCTACTGCAGGGAGAAAGGTGCTGAGATTCATTCGCGCAAACCCTAGCGTGCCTCTCCGTTTTGAAAACTGCGAAAAGTCCCCATTGATTCCGCTGTGAGCCGCTCGCGCGAAAATATTACCGTCATCGAAGTCGGCCATCTAAGCGCGGATTTTTGGCGATGTGCTCGACTCCGGGAAGAGGTTTTGCGCATACCCTTGGGCCTCCAATTTGATCGTGCACAGCTCGCTGCTGAAGGATTGCCGCAACGTCACCTCGCCGCCTGGATCAACAATCAACTTGCCGGCTGCGCCGTGTTGACACCTGTCAGCCACCATGAAGCGCGTGTGCGCTCGGTTGCGGTGGCGGTCGAATACCAGCGTCGCGGCGCCGGCACCGCCTTGATGGCCGCCGCAACTGAACTCGCGCGCAAACTTGAATTTCGGCGGCTCGTCCTCGATGCCCGCGTAACCGCTCAGCCCTTTTATGAAAAGCTCGGGTACGTCGTCGAAGGAACCGCATTCACCAAAATTGGCCTCCCGCACGTCTTTATGTGCCGCACCATTGGGGAGGGCCGGTGACGCGCCGCCATTATAGTAATCGCCCGAAAGAACGCACGCGATCGCTTCGCTGCTGCTGACCGCCGCCGCCTTACCATAAGCTTTCCCGAATCCCGCCTCGGAATTCGGTTAAAAACAATTTGCACGGGCGACCGGTGAACCATCTGCTCGTGGTTGGTTTTTATCTCATCAACATTGGATTTGTCTGTCTCTATCTGAAACGGGGAAAACCTCCGACAAACGCGAATGCCCTCATTGAAGCCATCGCGACCAAAGTTGGAATCGTGATGCTGATTCTCGGGGTCATGCATTTCTTCAACCTGTATGTCTTCAACCGCATGCGCAAACGAGCCCTCCTGCATGAGGCGCCGCCTCCTTTACGTCCCGTGGCAAAGATGCATCCCATCCCCGCAGCGCGCGGCGAATAGCGACCTCAACCATGACCCGCCTCTACGTTTTTTACGACGGCGAGTGTGATCTCTGCCAGCGATGTCGCGCCTGGCTCCTCAACGAACCGGCTTTTGTGCTTGTTGTTTTTATCCCCTTCCAGACCGCATTGTATGATCCTCGCTTTGTCGGTCTTGAAGCCCTGAGCCCTGAACGCGAAATGATAGTCGTCAGCGATGACGGAAGCATTTGGCAAGGCGGCGCCGCCTGGCTGATGTGTCTTTGGGCGCTCAAGAGATACCGGACGTGGGCCCAACGGCTGGCCGCACGTGGCCTTCTGCCATTTGTGCGCAAGATCGTCGAGATGATTTCACGCCACCGTCTGAAGATTAGCGCCAATATTTGATCTCGCCCGATTGCGTTTTGTGCAGCCCTCGAGCCGGAAAGGTGGTTTTACTTCGTGAGACGGCGAATCAGTGCTTGGGGATCGAATCACCACTTCCTGAGCCAGGGGACGCCCGGCTGGCGCCGTAGCAAATCACCGATGTCCGAGTTGTTTTCGCGCAGCCTGCAATGCGCCGACCGCCCATATTACGGGATAAAGATCCTCGCAGTACCAAAGGCGGGCGAAATAGAAGCCGATGGGAGCGGGCGGAAAGAAAGTGCCGTTTTCAGTATGCTCGATCAGCCAGCGAATTCCGCGGCGCAGGGCGTGGCAGTCACCTTCCGTGGCCAGTGCGGATAGAGCCAGGCTGGTTTCCTCGATCGACGACGGTGTGGAAATTCCCCCGCCCCAGCCGCCGTCAGGCTGTTGGTTTCGCAGGAGCCAATCGACGCCCCTCAAGCGCATGGGATCGTGCGGTGGCAGCGCCAGACAAACCATCGCCGTGCCATAGGTGGGGTTTGTTTCATCGTGCCGATGTTGATTGCCAAACCACAATGGGAGCCAGGCACCATCCGGTTGCTGCTGGGCTTTGAGATAAATCATCGCGCGATCACGGGCATGGTTGATTTGCCCCCGAGTTTTGGCATCGAGCGATGACATCCATCCAACCCAGGCGCGAATCGCGTGGGCGGTGAGGTCCGGGGCCGATCGATCAAACGGCAAAGCCCCCCAGCCGCGGCAAAACGTGGGAATTCCGCCATCGCGGTTTTGCAGGTCGAGCAGCCACTTGACGGCTCGCGAGGCTGCG
Organism: Verrucomicrobiales bacterium; assembly: GCA_050998515.1. Taxonomy (GTDB): domain Bacteria; phylum Verrucomicrobiota; class Verrucomicrobiia; order Verrucomicrobiales; family V1-33; genus JBPCQC01. Next base: position 17,032 of record JBPCQC010000101.1, on the reverse strand, counting down.
CTCACCTCGCCGGGCGCGAGATGCTTCAGGGCCACGAGGGCGCCGGCGGTATCATCGGCGTCGGGCACGCCCCCAGTCAAATTGGTCCAGGCCCAGCCTCCGGGCGGTGAGTCGGTGTAGGGATGGACGGCCTGGTATTGCTGCCCGAGCAGCCAGTCGCGGACGACTTCCGCCCCGGGAAACCTCCCACCCAACGCTTTCACAGACAGCGTTGTCACCCAGGTCGCGAGATTCGTGTCGATGGGCCAGCTCCCATCCGGGCGCTGGCTGGATACCAGGAATTTTTCCGCCGTCCGAACGGTGGGATCGTTTTTCCAGCCACAAGACGCCAGGGCCATGGCCACGAAACTGGTCAAGGGTGTGGCTTCGAGGTAACCTCCGGAGGCGGGCTGAATTTTGTTCAGCCGCCGTCGTGTCCGCGCCACGGCGGCGTGGCGCAGCCATCGCAGCGGCGGTTTAGGCGGAGCGTGGTGAAACCGAGCCTGGCCTATCGCTATGAGCGCGGGGAGGGCGTAACTGACCACCGGCAAGCGCAATCTCGCGAAAGTTTTTTGCGGCAATGCGGCCAGTTCGAACGGCAACGGCATGACCAGCCGCCAGGCTTCGGCCGGCGTTCCCAACCGACCACCGATGGCACACGTCATCACTATCGGCACGGAAAACGTGCGGTCCTGTCCGTAAAGCGCGGCTACCTTTTCAGCAAGCACGCCCGGCTGCAGGCTGCCGCAGTGTCTCTCGATCCATCTGGAGGTGCGCTCACTCTCGCGTGACTCGCTGGTTCGGCACAATCCAAATGCCGCCCAGCACAACATCGAAGTCGAAAGATTTGAAAAGCTCGACGTGGTATCGCCGAATCCCCCGTCCTCGTTCTGGTGGAGCCGCAGCCATTGCAGGCCTCGCTGCACAGCGTTGCCATGCTGGTGCGGATCGATGAGTTGCAAGGCGACGATGGCGGTGGCGGTCGAAAGGGCCGATGACGACAGCGTTCCTTCCCAATGGCCGGCTGCGTTGCGTCGGGCGAGTAAATGCTCTTGTGCCTTGCTCAGGGTTTCCTCGACCTGCTTCAGCATCTCCGCCTTGCTTTCTTTCATCACAAACTCAAATGTCCGAGCGCGAGCAGACCGTAATACGTGTACTCCACATCAAGCGATTCGTCGGCCCAATGGGCATGAAATCCACCTTCCGCGCTCCACAGGGTATCCACAAAGTCGAGCAGCGATTCCTTGAGATGGGAAAAATCCACCTGGAGCCCATCGAGCGCATGAAGGGCTACGGCGGTGGAAAGCAAATCGGGCACCGGAGCGCCTGGAAACGCCTTGAATCCGCCTTGCGGGTGCGCTTGCGCGAGCAGCCAGTCCCCCAACTCAGCGGGCGGCGTCAAGCGCAACTGACGGTAAAAGGTGACTGCGGCAGCCGTCGCTGGCGTCGATCCTTCCTTCATCCCGGGTTCGTTGGCCCACGCGCCATCGGCTGTGCGCAGGCAGCGCAGACTGAGCGCCAGCCGCCACGAACGCGGAGGCTTCCGCTTCCAATCGAGATAGCCCGCTCCGGCGAGCATCGCCCCATATGCCGAGGTGTGAGCAGCGCCCGCGCGCTGATTGTAGCCCCCGTCCCTGGTCCGCCAATTTTCGATTTTGCCTAACAGATTTTCAGGCCGTTCCGTCTCCGGAAAATACGACCATAGACGTGCCAGACAACAGGTGTGCACAAAATCGAGTGCTTCCCCCTCCGCGAAGCCCAGCAGAAAGAAACGCAGCTTTTCGAGCGGCAACGGCCTTTGCAGCGCCGCCAGGCCATCCAGGGCAAACACGGTGTAATACAAATCGCTGCGGGCGGCGCGATCCTGAAACCCGCCATCCTCGTTCTGGCGGGCGCTAATAAATTTCTCAACGAGAGCCGTCGCCTCGGGCCCCAGTACCGTGGGCGCCAGGCGTGCCACCTGCAGCATTTCCAATCGCAAGCTCAAGTTCTCAAGCTGCGGGATTCAAAGCGACGGGCGTTCGTCGAGCGCCCCTACATTTGTATCTGTAGGGGCGGTCTGTGACCGCCCGTGGCTTCTCAGCAGCAATCCCATCAAAGCGGGTTGACCTTCTTCTGCCAATGATTTCACGTCCCCGGGGACGGCGATAGCCTTTCGTGAGCCGACCTGGTTCATGGTGGCGGCAAAATGCGCCGCTAAATTGGGAGGGCGGCCCGAATGGAGGGCGAGCCTACCGGTGAGCCGTGATGAATTTTGCTGCTCGCAATTCAGCGCTGGCGGGGTTCATGGCTGCTCGCGAATACGCTCGCCCTCCCGGGCGCAACCCCGGACTCGTGGCGCCCATCCCCCCGCTTAAGGCGCTGTGAAGGCCAAAAGATTCTTGGCCTCGAACTCCGAGCACCAGCCTTTGATCTCGAGATCGTTGAAGATCTTTCCAATGACCCGGCGGAGGAGCCCTTTCAAGTTGGCGTTTTCGACTTCCTGCAGGCTGCGAATGGCTTCCTGTTTGTATTGCTCAAGGAGATAGAGGCAGCGGTCGTCGGCTTTGGCGGCATGAGCGATCTCGCGAACGCGCGCCACGGTGGCGTCGGCGGGTTGAAGACGCCGCCACAGGGCATCGAGCAGCGCCTTATCGGATTCCTTCGCTTTCTCGAGCGCCTCCGCGAGCAGGATGCTTGGCCGAAAGGCCTCGAGCGAATTCGCTCCGGCATCCTCACTGAGATCGTCCATGTCATCGCGGATCTGGTAGGCGATCCCGAGGTTCTCGCTGAAAGCGTGAAGGGCTTCCGCGGTGTCGTCGAGCTGTCCAGCAGCCGTGGCACCGATCTTGAGGGCGACTTCGAAAGCGGGTGCGGTTTTGAGGCGAAAGATTTCGAGCACCTGCTTTGGCGCCAAAGGTGACGGTTCCTTTGCCCACGCGAGCTCGGCGCCCTGGCCGCGGCAAAGTTCCCGCTGTCCTTGCGCTGCGATTTGCAACATTTGCACGCGGCGCTCGGCTGGCAGATCCGCTTCGCCGATCAGACGGTAACCCTCGCCAATAAGAAGATCACCGGCATTGAGGGCAACGGCCACGCCATGTTCGCCCGGCAGCGTTTTTTCCCCGTAGCGCTCCTCGTCCTCGTCCTCGATGTCGTCGTGAATCAATGAGGCTTTGTGAAAACATTCGACGGCAACGGCCAGTTTCTTGACCGATTCCGGAATTGGCTCCCCGGGGTTTTCGCGCAGCGCCTGAAAAGAGGCCACGGTGAGAAACGGCCGCCAGCGTTTCCCGGCGCGGGCGAGCCAATCGCGGGCGATCCCTTCCGCGTGGCCTGCACTAGCGCCCATAATCGTCTCGAGCGCCGCCGCTGAGAACCATGACGCCACTTCGTCTTTCAGGGCGTTGAGATTGAGTCGGCGCGTCTTGTCGTCGCTCGTCAGGTGGATGACGTCCCACACCCAATCGATGTCAATGGTGGTATCGATGCAGTCATCCTGAAGCAATGGAACGGCAATGGCAGGGATGCCTGCTGCTTCGACATACGGAAATGTCCGTTCGAGCACGGGAAGGCATGACATGCCGACAATCGCCTCGACTTTGCCGGTCTGAATGAGCGACATCACAATCGCGCTGCCCTCAGCCACAAGCACCGCATAGCCAAGCGCTTCGGCTTCGTTTTGAAAATCCTGGATGCTGCACAAACCGCATTGCTTGCAAAGCAGCCCAAACTCATCAAAGGGAGCGGGGCATTTGCTTTCGACGCGCAGACATTTCGGCATCAGCAAGAGCCTGCGCTCGAACGGAATAGTGGCCAGCGTTTCGCGCCATAATTCGTTATTTAAAAGGACGGCGGTGTAGTGGAGGTAGGCGCTGTCGTATCCGGTCTCGGCGATGATTTTCTCTGCGTGCACGCGCAACTCATCGAGGGGCATTGGCGGCACCGGCTTTTCCCTCTCGGCATAAGCCCGGATAAATTGCAGCAGCGAATCCCGCTCCTTCTTGGTCTGAGGTATGTTCTTCTTGGGCTGACGAACGCGGGTGGTCGAAGCCGGCACCGGGCGCGGCAGCTTGATCGTCTGGATGGGGATGGCTCCGGCGGAAGCAGGCGCAGACATGCGGCGCAAACTTTGTACCGGCCCGCCCTGCTGTCCACGGAAAACGGATCAAGCAACACAGTTGACCGCAATGAGCGATTTTCCTATGCTCCCCGCGAACACCCCGATCCGCATGCCCAAACCACGCAAAACATGGCGTCAAAAACTCGCTGACAGCAAAGGCTTGCCCAAGACCGGCCCCATCGAAGGAAAAATGACCACTCGCTGGGGAACGGGAACCATGGTGGTTCCGGCACCGTCGGAAGTCGATGCCCTGATGAAAAGAATACCGCTTGGAAGGACTGCGACCCTCAACGACTTGCGGGCACGACTGGCCAGAAAGCACGGGGTCGGAATTGCGTGTCCGCTGACCACCGGAATTTTTGCCTGGATTGCCGCGCATGCCGCCGAGGAAGCGCGGGACGCCGGAGAAAAAGAGATCACACCCTGGTGGCGCACGTTGAAAAATGGCGGCCAGCTAAATCCAAAATTTCCCGGTGGGATCGCAAAACAAAAGGAACTCCTCGAAGCTGAAGGACATCTGGTGGTGCAAAAAGGCCAGCGATTCTTTTGCGAAGCGAGGCCGAGGGGGTAGGTACGTTTTGCAAATGAGACTGCATCTTCGCCGTGCCGCGAGAGGAACTCAGCCAACAGAAGGGCGTGGTCACCTTCGAACGACCCCGCCAAATTGTGCGCGCCATCATACAGTCTCATGGTTGGAACGTATTTTGAGCGTCTGGACTCGTCGCCTTTGTATCAATGAGCTCCAAAGGCCAGTTTCCTGATGAGCACTCCGCGGACGGCGAATTCGCACGACAGGAAGACGCTTTTCGTGACTGGATTTCCGCTGACGGATCGACGCCGTTTGCAGCGGTCGCGGGGCGATATCATCTCTATGTTTCGCTGGCGTGCCCCTGGGCCAGCCGCACGGTCATCGTGCGACGACTGAAAGGCCTCGAGGACGCGATTGGCATGACGGTGGTGGATCCAATCCGCGACGAACGCGGGTGGGCATTCCGCGACGGACCAGGCTTCAACACCGATCCGGTCAATGGTTTCACTTTTCTGAGCGAGGCCTACAAGGCCAGCGACCCTGATTTCTCTGGCCGTGTGACGGTGCCGGTGCTTTGGGACAAGGAACGCCGCAGAATCGTCAATAATTCCGAAGATGACATCTGCCGAATGTTCAATGATGCCTTTCGCCTGGGAACATCCCGGCTCGATATCTTTCCCAAGGACATCGAAGACGAGCACGCGAAACTCACAGCGTTTCTTTACGCGAATGTGAACAACGGCGTCTACAAAGCCGGTTTCGCGACAACGCAAAGGGCTTACGAGAAAGGCTGCCGCACTGTCTTCGCTGCGCTCGATGAACTCGAGGCACGTTTAGCGGCGCGTCGCTATTTGTTTGGCCAGCAAATCGTCGAGGCGGACTGGCGGTTTTTTTGCACGCTGATCCGGTTCGATTCGGTTTACCAAAGTCACTTTAAATGCAACCTGCGCCGGATCATCGATTACCCGAACCTCCAAAACTATTTAATGGACCTCTACCAGCAGCCGGGCATCGCGGAAACCGTCAACTTCGATCACATTAAACGTCATTATTATTTCACCCACGATGACATCAATCCGACCCGGATCGTTCCGCTCGGCCCGGCACTGGACCTCACGCAGTCGCATGATCGTGAGCGGTTGTAGATGCCTTCGGTGGTATCGGCGGCCCCAGCCTGGCGGACTTCGCGCTTGTGACGCAGGCATTTTGCCTGTGCGTACCCCGGCCATCCTGGCCGGTCACCCTCGCGCCGCATTGTTCCAGACAAGATGCCTAAAAAACGCGCAGGCGAGACGCCCGCGTCACCTTAAATCCGGTCAAATCGGCGACCAGTTGGGCTCATCGATGTCCAGGCGCGGCTGGCGCCTGGCTGTTCAGCGGCGAGCCGCCGCTGATACTCACGGGCGCGCCGTCGGTGCCACCACTGGAAACCTCCCCCACAGATCATGAGCCAAGCAAAAATTCTCGCTTTCGCGGGCAGCAGCCGCGCCAAATCGCTAAACAAAAAGCTGATCAGGATCGCCGTCGAAGGGGCGCGGGCTGCGGGAGCGCAGGTTACCCTCATCGATCTGCGCGATCTCGCCTTGCCGCTTTTTGATCAGGATTTTGAAGACGCGCAAGGCCTGCCGGCCGGCGCGAAGAATCTCAAGGCGCTGATGCGCGACCACGATGGGTTTCTGATCTCGGCTCCCGAATACAACAGCTCGGTCACCGGCGTGCTGAAAAATGCGATCGATTGGGCTTCGCGCGAAGAGACCGACGATGAACCTCCGCTCGCCGCCTTTCGGGGAAAAGTGGCAACGCTCATGAGCGCATCGCCCGGCGTGCTCGGAGGGCTGCGGGGCCTCGTCCATTTGCGCGCCATCCTGGGCAACATCGGAGTGATCGTGCTTCCCGACCAGGTGGCGGTTTCAAAAGCCAACGAGGCCTTCGACGACTCCGGCCAGCTCAAGGACGAGCGCAAGCGGAACCAAGTCGCCGCGTTGGGCCGCGACCTCGCTGCGTTTCTCGTGAAACACAAAACGTGAGCATCGGGCGATGCCTGCGTTCAGGGCCAGAATTTCACTTCGAGTCGAAGAAATCCTTCGGTCTTCTCGAAATTGAGTGGTATTTCAAACTCATGGAGGTCGGGGGAGAGCCGAAGGCCGGGCAGGCGCTCCCAATTTTCGAGATTGAACGATCGAGAGGGCACCACTTGAAGGTGGGGAAGGGCGGGTTCCGCGAATCGATACCTGGCCACAACTGAGCCGCTGGCACCACTTTGAAGTGACTGCCACTGGGGGCTGAAACTCGTGGGAGCCGAGGGAGCGGAGCCGAGTGCATACTCGAGCAGGTTGGCCAGTCCGTCGCCATCTGGGTCGGCTATAGCTTCGCGCGATGCCTCGGGCAATTGACTGAGCCCGGCGTCTTGAACCCATCGTTGCCAGGCGTCGGCTCGGTATTGCCGGCTGCATAGCTCCGGTCCGTCGGTGCCAAAGCCATCTACGCCACTGTCGATCTGGTCCCAAATGTATTGCTTGGATCCGCCCATGGCATGGACTTCGAAACCGTGGGCATGAGAATAAGCTATCTCCTCTTTCGAAAAGACGCCGTGCCAGAACATGAGGCCGGAAGCGCCGTTGTCGCGAAAACGTTGATACACTGACGCGTCGAGATCTGTTGGCTTCCCTCCCAGTATCACCAGAGTATGAGCGCGAGGCAGCCAACGGGCACAATCGGCAGACTGCGTGAGTGTGTAACAAAGAAAGAATATTGATTCCTGGGCAAAGCCAACGTCGTCGACCTTCGATCTGATATCCTCGGCCATGCCCTCCTCCTTCAAATCCAGGCAGGCCTTGCCGTTTTCCTCGCGGATCGCGACCAGCATTTCCGTAAGGGTTGGCACTTGGGCGCCTGCAAACTGTGGGGACCACCAGCTGCCGACGTCGAGATCTCTGATTTCTTCGAGCGTCAAATCCCCCACCCTCCCCGTCCCATCCGTCGTGCGGTCGACGGTTTCGTCGTGGATCACGATGATTTCCCGATCCCAGGTGCGCCGAAGGTCGATTTCGACTGTGGTTGCCCCATGCCTCAGGCAATGCCGGGCGTTGACGATGGTATTCTCGGGGCCGAATTCGTAACCACCTCGGTGGGCGATAAGTTCTGCGGCGTTCAGGCGCAGGAAAAATGCGGCCGCCCACGCTCCGCTCGAAACGCTGAGCCACCTGAAATTACCGCGCCGGTTCATGAAGGCGCAAAATCCATGCATCGGGCAGGCGAAATCAAACCGGAAGAGGCCTTATTGCGCCAGCGGGAAAGGTTTAAGTCCGTTCCCCGAAGGCATTCCCAAGTACCCCTCAAATCTTCCCATCAGAGTTCTAAGCCTTTTGGGCCATGAATTTCAACAGATCGACCACGCGATTGCTATAGCCCCATTCGTTGTCATACCAACTGACAAGCTTGAAAAAGCGGTTGTTCAACTCGATGCCACTTCCGGCATCAAAAATCGAGCTGTTTGCGTCGTGAATGAAGTCGGTCGAGACGACTTCGTCCTCGGTGTAAGCCAGAATTCCTTTGAGGTAAGTCTGGCTGGCATTTTTCATGGCCGCACAAATTTCCTTGTAGCTGGTTGCTTTTACCGTCTTCACAGTGAGGTCGACTACTGACACCGTTGGCGTCGGCACTCGAAAGGACATCCCGGTCAGTTTGCCTTTGACTTCAGGAATGGCGAGTCCAACCGCTCTCGCGGCCCCCGTCGTGCTTGGGATAATGTTTATGGCAGCGCTGCGTCCTCCTTTCCAATCCTTGGCACTGGGTCCATCTACGGTTTTCTGCGTCGCGGTGTAACTATGCACCGTCGTCATCAGCCCTTCCTCGATCCCAAAACCTTCCTTGAGCAGCACGTGCACCAAAGGAGCGAGACAGTTCGTCGTGCAGGAAGCATTGGAAATGATGTGGTGGCTGGCGGGATCGTATTTGTCGTGATTTACCCCCATGACCACTGTGATGTCCTCGCCTTTGGCAGGAGCCGAAATAATGACCTTCTTCGCACCCGCGGTAAGGTGTCCTTTTGCTTTTTCCGCATCGGTGAAGAGACCTGTCGATTCGATCACGAAATCGACCCCCAACTCCTTCCATGGCAATGCTGTTGGCCCCGCTTTGATGGCCAGGCATTTGATCTCGTGCCCGTCTACGACGAGGGTATTGTCCTCGGCCAATTCAGGAGCGGACTTCTTCGAAGTGACCGCCTCGCGGGCCCGACCCTGGGTGGAATCGTATTTGACGAGGTAGGCGAGATTGTCAGCCGGCACCAGATCATTGACGGCCAGGACGTCGATTTCCTTGCCTAACGATCCCTGATCGCAAATAGCGCGAAAAACCAGACGGCCGATGCGACCGAATCCATTGATGCCAACTCGAATTGCCATGTTGTAAGCCGAAAAGTGAAAGTATTGGGCGCGGAGCGGACGAGGGCGCGCTCCCGGCCCGGGGAGCGGGTTTAATAGACCCACCCCGAAAACCCGTCAACTCTGGATTGGCCCCCATCCGGCCAACGGCTCCAGTCCAAGGGGCTGAACTTTTCCGAGTTTCGCTATCGATTGCTGGACAAGCTCAAGCGCCCGCGACTAAGCTGCGCGGCGTCAACCAATTCACATCCTTATGAGCCCACCATCACCTCCGCCGCCGCCACCACCTCATACCCCCCTTCCTCCCCCTCCGCCCAGCAATAAAAAATGGATTTTCTGGGGATGCGGGGGATGCCTCGTGCTGGCGATCATCATTGCAATTATCCTGAGCATCGGCGGCTTTGGGATTTTCCAAAAGTTTTCCGGGATCATCAAGAATTCTCCTGCCTATGCGGAGGCTCTCCAGCGCGTGCAAAATTCGCCCGCGGTGCAGGCTGAGTTAGGCGCGCCCATTTCGGAAACTGGGAATCCCCTCGGGATGGTCAACACGAACAACGGACAGACGCACGCAGTGATCAATTTCAAGGTGGAAGGTCCGAAAGGCTCGGGGCAAGTCGTGGCCGAAGGAAACTATTCGAGCGGAAGTCCAGTGAGACTCTCGAAGTTGATTATCACCGCCAATGGCAAGATGATCGACCTTGGCAGCGGAGAAGCTTCGTCTCCTCCTGCGCCTGAAGAGGAACCATCGCCGCCCAAGGAATGATGGAGTTACCAATTGTAGCCGGTCCCTTCCGCTGCAGCCGGCTTCTTCGAGGCCGCTGCAGCCGGTCCCTTCCCCTGTAGCCGGCCTCTTTGAGGCCGGTCCGGGCTTAGCGCACCGCGGCGACAAACGCGAACGCTCCTTTTTAGCGCAGTCGGCGAATCCATTGTTCGAGTAGCGGCAAAACCGGCGGTGGTTCAGGGTGGAAGCATGCTGGTGGCATGCGCAGGGGATCGCCCGCGGGCCGCTTCAGTCGCAAAAGCAGCATCGATCTTTCCGGCCGCCCGGGGACGATGACCCTTGCACCCGCAACGCCCTGCTCTCCCGAAATGAGGGCGCCGTTGACTAGTGCGGTTTCGTTGAGAGGCGTCGTGAATCTCAGATCGAAGAGTGCGCGTCCCACACTGCCCGGTCGATGACAACCCGAACAGTTGACATCTAACCAGGCCCGGACCCGCTCGGCTACTTGGCTGTCGTGGTCTTCCAATCGCGCCCATGCCGGCACCGGAGGAGTCCTCCCACACAACGCGCTCAAGGCGGGCGCGGCCAGGTTCGGCGCACTAAGTTCGTTGACATAACCCGGAGCCACGGCCGGGAAAGCCAGATCAGTCATCGGTCCGCCAACCATCCACTTTCGGCCTTCAGTTTCGATCACGCCGGCTTCTTTGATCATGTCAGCCTCGGGTTCCGTCTCTCGCCATCGATATGTAGCGGCGTGATGTTTGCCGCTTCCCTGGACCCAAATACAGGCTGTCAGCAGCGCCTTGCCGGTCGTTTTTGAATTCAAATGCCTTACGAGCACGGCCCCAGCGGGAAAGATAAACTCACCCGCCGCATCAACCCCCAGCCGTTTTCCCGTCGGCAGCTCGAGCCAATGGCTGACTTGCGCGCCGGGCTCCCAATAGGGAACGCGGATCCTGCAGAGATGGACTTGAGGGGCGGGCCGCAACGGTGCCAGACTCGAAAACATGCCGACTTGAGATAAACGCTCGGGGAAGGCAGCTCGTTCGGTTGTCCCCGACGGGGCGCCACTCGATTCCGGCGCGATTCGCGTCAACCAGCCGGTCTGCTCCCGAAATCGTTCATCCTTCACCCATTCGTTTCGTTCCAAAACGAGCAACGAGCCGTCGGGCGCCACCGCCACCGCCGTCGGTTTCGCCAGACCTTTGGCAAACGTCTTTACCGTCTTGCGCGGATTCGCCGGATCGAAACAACTCATCCATCCCGCCATGTAATCCTGGAAAAAGTACTTCCCCGCAAATTCATCGGGAAACCAGGCGCTGCGTGGAGTCGCGGTTATTTCGCGGGAGACCGCCTGCCCTTGGACCCCCGGGTTTGCGCTCGATGCGGCGCGAGGGCGCGCTGTCTCCAAACCGCGCACTTCCTTTCCCGGGTAAAAGCAGCCGCCGCCGAGCGATTGGCCCGAGGATCGGTTGTATTCGAATAGCGGGTCGCGATAACCCGGCAGTTGCTGTTCACCTTCGCACAACGGCCAGCCGTAATTCTCGCCGGCGAATCCCTCGTTGATTTCCTCGTAGGCGGAGGCGCCGATGTCGTTGATAAATAGCCGGCCGCTTCCGGGTTGAAAGGCGAGAACCCACGGATTGCGGAGCCCGAGTGCCCAGATTGTCCGATATTTGTCTTTCGTCCGGGCGAGGAATGGATTGTCTGCCGGAGGCGTGCCATCCGGGCTGAGCCGCAGGATTTTGCCTAACAATGACTTCAGGTCTTGGGCCGGAGTGTTCGCGGTCTGCTCGCCAAGACCCAGGTAAAGTTTTCCATCCGGCCCAAACGCAAATCCCCCGCCCTGGTGGCCAGCCTTCACCGTCCCCGGCATTTCACTCTGGTTGTCGCCCTCGAGCAAAATTTTCTCGCTCGAAGGGTCCGCGACGTTCTCCGTCAATGTGAATCGACTCACGCGGTGATGTGGCCACGGCTTTGCGGCTGTCCACAAAACATAAAAAAATGGCGTGCGCGGAAACTGTGGATCGAGCGCCAGGCCGAGGAGACCTCGCTCCCATTCGCTGTCGACGGCAAGTGTGAGAACCGGCTGTGGCAGAAGGCCTCGTTGAGTGACGAGCCGCACGGCTCCCGTTTGCTCGCAGACAAAGATGCGGCCATCCGGCGCCACCGCCATTCCGGTTGCCCCAGTCAGCCCTTCGCAAAGTTTGTGAGCGGAAAATCCCGTTGGCAGTTCAATGGCGCGCGCCTTCCCGGCCAGGATGGCCGCCAAACACAACCAGTTCCAATGATGGGTTCGCACAGGACATGAACCCGCACCAAAGACCCATCGTCAAGCCAGGTGAGATTTTTGCCATCTTGACGCTTGACCAATTTTTCGGTGCGAGGCCATTCTTGAACAGGTCAACCGATTCGAGTCGCGGAGTGACGACGATTTCAGTGTCCGCGGCGGCAACCCAGTCTCACGCCGCATCGCCAACCGGCGCCACGTCTCTCTTTTCCTCGCTCGTCATCTTCATTCCCACCGGTTTGCTGATGCCGAACTCCTCCATGGTTATACCGTAGAGAACGTCGGCCCGGCGCATCGTCTTCTTGTTGTGGGTGACGATGACGAACTGGCTCTTGTCGATGAACTTATCGAGCATCTGCAGGAAACGCCCGATGTTCGCTTCATCGAGCGGGGCATCGAGCTCATCGAGCACGCAAAAGGGGGCTGGCTTGACCATGTAAATCGAAAAGAGCAAGGCAACCGCGGTCATCGAACGCTCGCCGCCCGACAGCAGCGAAATGCTCTGAGGCTTTTTGCCCGGAGGTTTGGCGATGATGTCGATGCCTGACTCGAGCGGATCTTCCTCGTTGACGAGCACGAGGTTCGAGTAAGCGCCATGGCCGAACAGTTCGCGGAATGTCTTTTGAAAGTTTTGCCGCACTTCCTCGAACGTTTCCGCGAACATCCGGCGCGTCTCGACGTTGATTTTTTGAATGATGCTGAGGAGCTCGGCCTTCGAGCGCGTGAGATCGGAGTTCTCCTTCTCGAGGAAGTTGAACCGCTCTTCGAGTTCTTCGAATTCCTGGATGGCATCCAGGTTCACCGCACCCATGGCATCGAGCCGCTGCTTCAGTTCGCTGACGAACAGTTCCACTTCGCTCCAGTCGATGGCCGAATCAGTCTCGATGAATTCAGTCCGGTCGACCGGCGCCTCCGAGTCGTGCGCCGAACTGTCGAAGGCGGATTGAATAGCGGCGGCCTCCGCGAAGTCATTGGGATGCGCAAAGAATGCCGGCGAGAGCTGCTCCGAGGACTCGGTGTCGGTGCGGCCGGCCAGTGTCTGGCGGCGCTTTTCGGCGGCGGCGCGTTTATTTCGGACGTTCCCGAGGGTCAAGACCAGCGTGTGAACGTCAGCCTCGAAAGCTTCGAGCGTGGTGTGATAGCGTTCGTTGATCGCAGCGCTCAGATTCTCCAGCCGAAGGGTAATTTGCGTCGCTTTGACTTCTTCGCGCCCGCGCTGCTCGGCGATGATCGCACTTTGACGGCGCGCCGCGCTCAATTGGTTCTCGAGGCGGGAAATATTTTCGGCCTGGCTGGCGCGTTGCGATTGCTCGGCCCGCAGCGCCGCCTCGAGTTGCTCGACTTGACTTTGACACTCGGAGATTTCACTCTCAAGCCGTTCGCTTTCATCGGCCGCCGCGGAAATGCGTTCGGCATACGCGTTGCTCTCATCCTGCCGGCGGGTGATGAGCGCTTTTAATTCCCGCAGGCGGCCCAGCATCGGGTCGCGCTGATGCTGCAATGATTCCGCGGCGCGATGTTCGATGGCCAGAGCCGTTTTCATTTCATTGAGCAGGTCCGCGCTATCGGCCTCCTGCCGCGCGGCGTTGGCCAGCAGGTGATCGAGTTCGCTGGCCCGCGCGCCATGAGCTTCAAGCTCGAGTTGCGCTTCAGCCAGCCTCGCGCGCAGCCCGCCCAACGCCTGCTCGATTCCACCGCGCCGTTTGATCACCTCATCATGTTCCCATCTCAAACTGTCGATGCGGTTGGCCGAGGAGGCGATTTCCTTTTTGATGGCCAGGATTTGCCCCTCGACTGAACTTTCGTTTAGCTGGGTCTGCTGAAGCAGGCCGGCGATCTCCGCGAGTTGCTCCTGGAACCCGGAAACCATGCCGGCCATGGCAGCGGCGCCAGCTTCCAGCACCTGGAGCTGTTGTTCGCCAGTCTCGACATCAGCATGCAATTGGCGGATGTCATTTTGCCGCTGCAACATCGAAGTCGGTTCTTCAGTGCTGCGGCCTCCGCGGATGATGCCTTGCGCCGAAACAAATTCCCCATTGAGAGTCGCGAAAGCCAGTTCCGGATGGCTCTGACGCAGCTTCAATGCGGTCCCCAGATCAGGGACGATGAGCACATTGCCGAGCAAATGGTCGATCACGGGCCCGGCTGGGCTTCTCACTCTGACATGGTCCGAAGCCCACGCGCACGATCCACAGGGAAGACTCAAAACCTGCCGCGGCAATTCGCGGGGAATGAAACTCTCAGGCAAGAGGACTGCCTCGCCAAGCCGATCACGCGTCAAAGCGTCCACCATCGCCTCGGCCATCGCTGGGTCGGCCACCAACACGGTCTGCAAATGCTGGCCCAACGCCGCCTCGATGGCTCGCACGTATTCGGGTTCCACTTCAAGGTATGTTGAAAGCAATCCGCGAATGCTGCTCGAATAAAATTGGGGATCGCTCAAGCCCGTCAGCACCTGCTGGGTGCCCTTCTCGAGGCCCTGGCCCGTTGCCATCAACTGCTCGAGAACGGTGAGTCGCGATTTTTTTTCCGCGAGGGCGCGATGCGCGTCGCGGAGCTGGCGCTGAGCGCTGGCCAGGTCCGCTTGTGTTTGACGCAGTTCATGCTGCGCGTCCTGCATGCTGTTCTCGCGCCCCGCGCGCTCCTGGCCGAGCGCGCCCAGCTCCGCTTCGAGACGATGGTCTTCGGCGATGCGTTCTTCGCGTTCGGCGGCCAGCCGGGACATCTCGGCGCCAAGCTGTTCATCGCGCCGCCCATCGCTGTCGAGCTGCGCTTGATTGTTGGAAAGCTGTGCGTTGGCCGAAATGATGGCCGACTCGGATTGGTGCGACAGCGAGCGCACTTCCCTCAATTCGCGTTCAATTTGCTCGCGCTCTCCACGGTGCCGATGAGCCCGTTCCGCATGGTCGGCAATCTGCGATTGCTGGCGCTGAATGTTCGCCTGCACGCTGATAAGTGTTTCGTCCGCGCTCCTGATTTCCTCCTCCTGCTCGGCCAACCGGCTGGAAGTGGTCGAGATTTCGTCATGGTTCCGCGCAATCAGTACTTCCAGTTCGCGCGTCCGCTCGACATTGAACCCGATCCGGTTCTCCGCACCGTGAATCCGCGTGTTCTGCTCGTTGATCTGCGAGCGCAGCAGCGCGAGCTGCCCGTCGGTCCGTTCGAGCGCCAGCCGCAGGTTCTGAATCGCTTCCTCGTTCGAGGAGATCTCCCCCGCCAGGCGGCTGGATGCGGAACTCAGGCTGCCGATCGACGTGGCCAGCTCGCTCTTCTCCGCCGCCCACTCGAGAAACCGGCGGTGGCCAAGGTGTGTGTCAAGCACCCGTAAATCGCGATGAACCTCCTGGTAGCGCCGCGCTTTCTGCGCCTGCCTCTGCATGGACCCCATCTGGCGTTTGAGTTCTGCGATGATATCGGTAACGCGCAGCAGGTTCGCCTCGGTGTAATCCAGCTTCCGCAGTGCCTCGCGCTTCTGGGTCTTGAATTTCGTGATCCCTGCTGCCTCTTCGAAAACCGCGCGCCGGTCTTCCGGCTTCGAACTCAAGAGTTGGTCGATTTTCCCCTGTTCCATGATCGAATAGGCGCTCTGGCCGATCCCCGTATCCATGAACAGCTCATTAATGTCCCGGAGCCGGCATTGCGTGCCGTTGAGCGCGTACTCGCCTTTGCCATCCCGATAGACACGCCGGGTTATCGCAACCTCGTTGTAATCAACGCCAAGCGCCTCCTCGCAGGCCGAAAACGTCAGCGTCACTTCAGCCAGACCGTGCGGCTGCCGCTTATCGGTACCATTGAAAATAACATCCGCCATCTCTGCCCCACGCAACGCTTTCGCCGAGGTCTCCCCAAGCACCCATTTGATCGCGTCCACTACGTTCGACTTGCCACACCCATTCGGGCCAACTATCCCCGTAACTCCAGGGTGAAAATCGATCACCGTTTTCTCCGAAAAGGATTTGAACCCGAGCAGTTGAAGAGATTTAAGCACCATCAGGAATTATCTTAGGAGAAAAGATATTTAAGGAAAGCAAAAAGTCTGGGGTTTTTGGAAGTCACCAGGCAACTGCCGCTTCCCACCCCCGATTCCGGCTTCTCCGCTCTGCGTCGAGCCGCTGGTTGATCCTGAGGATTAAACCAGGATTGGACTCCGATCTACGCGAACCTGGAAATCATTTGCGTTCATTAGCGGTTCCTCTTTTCAAAAACGTCGTTACGGCAGCGCACATGGAGACGAAAGCGAGATCATCCAGTCGCACCTCTTTTGGATCCATCCATATGATTTCCGCGACTTCCTCGACGCCATTTTTCGTCTCGGTGTTTTCTGTGCGGGCTTCAAAAAAAAGATCACAAACATCGACCTCGCCGCTGGGCGTGGGGTAACGGTTGGGCCACGATCCCAGGTATTCGAGTTGGCCGACTCTGAGGCCCACTTCCTCGTGAATTTCGCGCCGCAATGCCTCTTCGGCCGATTCGCCGCCATCGATAAACCCGCCCGGCAAAGCAAGCTTTCCTTTCGCCGGTTCACGCGCCCGCCGAATGAACAGTGCGCGTCCCTCAGGGTCGATAACCAACGCCGCCACGGCACAGGCGGGATTGAAGTACCGAACAAAACCACACCCTCCGCACTTGAAGGGCGGCGAGAAAGGACGTTTTCCGCGCACACCGCAGTGCGGACAAAACTCGTAAAGCTCCCAGAGCTCCATCAATAACCTCCCGTGCCGAGACTGAGGCTGTCGGCGCTCGCCCCTCGCTCGTCCGCATCCAAAAGGTGGGGCGAGACTCCGTCGAGCCGGGGCGCCCCTCGCTTGGCCGCATCCAAAAGGTGGGGCGAGACTCCGTCGAGCCGGGGTGCTCCTCGCTCGTCCGCATCCAAAAGGCGGGGCGAGACTCCGTCGAGCCGGGGCACTCCTCGCTCGTCCGCATCCAAAAGGTGGGGCGAGACTCCGTCGAGCCGGGGCGCCCCTCGCTCGTCCGCATCAAAAAGGTGGGGCGGGACTCCGTCGAGCCGGGGCGCTAATTGCCTGCCAGC
>JBPCQC010000063.1:0-4540 GCA_050998515.1 Verrucomicrobiales bacterium | reverse complement strand
CTGCCCATCCGACCGGGGTCTCAGACCCCGGCTACAGCGTTGTAGCCGGCCTCTGTGAGGCCGGAGAAATCAACCGCAACCCTTGACGACGGTTGACGTCAGCGACAATGAAAAAATCAGCCCTGGTCGAGAGTTGATCGTTAAAAGGGCAGGGGGCGTGGCGAGGGAAGCTGGCGCTAACGCTTGCCTGGAGGTCATTGGGAGACGGCGTCGATCCGCTTAGTGCGCCCGAGGGCGGGCCCTCTCCATCATTCACTGACTCACTGACTCGCTGACTCGCTGATTCACCGCGCCCCTTGATTGTGAAATAAAGCGCGTAAATTGCGCATCCGCCAAATTGGCTCGTTCATGGATAAACGGAAATCGAAAAACATACCACCTGTCGCAGTGCCGCCTGTTGAGGAACCCGTCGAGGGTGTCTTCGAGAACGACTTGGCGCGTGCGGACCAGCCAGTTAGAGGACCAGAAAGTCCTGACCCATTAGCCGTTGCGCTCGCCGAAGCCGCCCAATGGAAGGACATCGCCACCCGGGCTCGCGCGGACCACGACAATTTCCGGAAACGTATGGCGCAAGAATCGGCCGAGATGCGAAAGTTTGCCAACGCGAGCCTTCTCGAAGCGCTTCTGCCTATTCTCGACAACTTTCAATTTGGTTTGCAGGCCACTCAAAGCGAGCCCGCAGCGCAAAACCTGCTCACGGGATTGAACATGGTTGCCGGGCAACTGCAGAATTTTCTCCGCGAGCACGGAGTCGAGGAAATCAAGGCCGAGGGTCAGCGGTTTGATCCCAACGTTCACGAAGCGGTCGCGCAGGAAGCGAGTTCCGAAGTGGCCGAGGGAACGATCATTTCACAAGTGCGTCGCGGCTTTCGTCTCCGCGACCGGCTGCTGCGCCCAGCCAGCGTAGTCGTCAGTACCGGCGCGCCGAAAGAGAAGGCGGCAATGAAATCATAGAGTCCTCTTGAGGTTCGGCGCCGGGCATTAACGTTCCGGCGCGAGACTGCTGTTCGCATGCCCACCAAACGCGACTACTACCAAATCCTCGGTGTGGAAAAATCGGCGTCGGCCGATGACATCAAGAAGGCCTACCGCAAGCTGGCCATGAAATACCATCCTGACCGCAATCCCGGGGACAAGGCGGCAGAGGATAACTTCAAGGAAATCGGTGAGGCGTACGAAGTTTTGTCTGATGAACAAAAACGCGCGGCTTACGATCGCTTCGGCCACGCCGCCTTCGCCGCGGGCGGGGTGGGCGGTGGACCGGGCGGCTTCGGGGGTGGCGGGTTCCATGACCCCTTCGAAGTTTTCCGCGAAGTTTTCGGCGGCGGCGGCGGCGGCATGGGTGGCATCTTCGAGGAGTTTTTTGGCGGTGGGGCCGGCGGTGGCGGCGGCGCCCGGCGCTCGCGCGATGGCCGCCAGCGAGGCTCGGACTTGCGCTACGACCTTCAAATCACCCTCGAAGAAGCAGCCTTCGGCGCCGAAAAGGAACTGGAACTGGAAAAGCTCAATGCGTGCGACGAATGCAAGGGAACCGGCTCTCGCGGAAACGGCGGCACCAAGAAGTGCACGACATGCAACGGCCAGGGCCAGGTCGTTTCTACCCGCGGCTTTTTTCAAATCCAACAGACGTGTCCGGATTGCGGCGGCTCCGGCCAGATCGTGGCAAACCCCTGCCCCGGCTGCCGTGGCCAGGGCCGCAAACAAAGCACCACGCGGATCAAGCTGCGTATTCCACATGGCATTCAGGAAGGATCCCGCCTGCGATCCAGCGGCAATGGGGAAGCCGGGGTGCGGGCCGTCCCGCCTGGCGATCTGTACGTTGTCATCCACATCAAGGAGCACGATATTTTCGAGCGTGATGAAGACGACCTCTATTGCACCGTTCCGCTCAGCTTCGGCACGGCCGCGCTGGGGGGCGAAGTCCTCGTTCCCACGCTCGACGGCAAAGCTTCGGTGAAAATTCCGGCCGGCACCCAGAGCGGCACGGTTTTCCGACTCCGTGGAAAAGGGATGCCGGAATTGAATGCGCATCGGCGCGGCGATTTGCTCGTGCGCGCCCAGGTCGAAGTGCCGACGAAACTCAATGGCACGCAACGCGAGAAACTTAAGGTGTTCTCTGATTCGCTCCGCGGGGAGAACTCACCCCAAAGCGAAAGCTTTCTCGAGAAAGCCAAACGGTTCTTCAAGTAAGCGTCGCTGCCGCGGCAGCACAGGACGAACCTCCTTTTTCTGCGCGGCACGATCCGTCTCCCATGTCGAATGGACCACGGTTTTTTGCTCCGCCCGAAAACTGGGATTGTGAGCGCGGCAGCGTCGCTCTCGACCCGCATGAGACGCGCCATTGCCAGACCGTGATGCGCTGTCAAGCCGGCCATCGAGTCGTCGTCTTCGATGGCCGGGGTTGCCAGGCACAGGCCGCTATTCCAGAGACCCAGACTCGCAAAGCCAGCGAGGTTCGAGGGCCTGCTGGCGCCGCCAGCCGGGCGGACCTGGAACTGCGGATCGAATGCTTGATGCCGATCGAACCACGGCCACCCCTATTGATGCTCGCCACCGCCATCCCGAAGGGCAAACTGATGGAATGGATCATCGAAAAGTCGGTCGAACTCGGCGTCAGTGAGATCACTCCATTGTTGACCGAACGAACCATTGTTCGAATTGGTCCCGGCGAGCGGGTCCACCGGCAGCAAAAATGGCAGCGGCTGGCCATCGAGGCATGCAAGCAGTGCGGCCAAAATTGGCTGCCTGAGGTACACGAGCCGGCAACGAGCGAGAACTTTTTCCTTTTGACCAGCACGGCGGCCTTCGACCTCCCGCTGATCGCGAGTTTGGAGAGTGGCGCCGCTCCTTTGCGCAAGATAGTAGACGCCTTTCGAGACACCCAAAGCCATCTGCCGCGCACTGCGGCATTGGTTGTCGGCCCTGAAGGCGATCTGACTGCGGATGAATACGCATTCGCGCGAGATCGTGGCTGGCGGGCTCTCACGCTGGGAGCACTGACCTTGCGCGTCGAAACCGCCGCCCTCTTCGGCATCAGTATTCTGCGTCACGAATTATCGCATTCCGACTGTAGCGGAGGTTTCCAAACTTCCGGTCCATGAGACGCGCGCGATTAACATTGGCGCCGCGCCCTCTTTTGGTGAGTATTGAGCCCGCAGCAGGGCCAGTGCCCGCAGAGTTTCCTGGAATGTCCAACCGCGATCCCACACCCTTTCCGTGCACGATGACCATCTCAGGCACGGGCAGTTATGTGCCCGAGCGAGTGCTCACCAACAGCGAACTCGAGGCAATGGTCGATACCTCCGACGACTGGATTTCCAGCCGCACCGGGATCAAGGAAAGACGCATCGCAGCCGCCACCGAAACCACCAGCGATATGGCCGCCCATGCGGCGAGGAACGCCATCGAGAAAGCAGGCATCTCGGCTCAGGAAATCGATCTTCTTATGGTGGCAACGGTGACGCCGGACACGTTTTTCCCCTCGACGGCCTGCTGGGTCCAGGCAAAGATCGGCGCGGTGAATGCGGTCTGCTTCGACATTTCAGCGGCCTGCGCCGGCTTTCTTTACGCCATCCAGATCGGCCGGCACTTTCTCAATACCGGAAATCGGAAGACCGTTCTTGTGATTGGAGCAGACAAACTCTCGAGCATTGTCAATTGGTCGGACCGCAATACCTGCGTACTCTTCGGTGACGGGGCTGGCGCTGCGATCCTCCGTCGCCGCACCGACGAACCGACCGATGAACCGCGCGTTCTTTCATGTGTCATGGGCAGCGACGGCAGGCACAGCGACATTCTGGCCGTCCCGGGCGGCGGGTCGGCCTGTCCGATCACACCCGATAATGTCGCGCTTCGTCTCAATACCATTCGCATGGAGGGACGCGAGGTTTACCGCCAGGCTGTCCTGGCCATGACCAGCGCCTGCGAACGCGCCCTCGAGATTGCCGGCCTCACCGCAAGCGAGGTTTCGCTCGTGATCCCGCACCAGGCCAACCTCCGCATCATCGAAGCCATCTCCGACCGTCTCGGAATCCCCCGCAACCGCGCTTTCATCAACCTCAATAAGTACGGAAATACCAGTGCCGCCGCCATCGCCATCGCCCTCGATGAAGCCAGCCGGCAGGGCGTCCTGAAAAAAGGCGACACCGCCCTGCTCGTCGCTTTCGGCGCCGGCCTGACCTGGGCCGCCGCCGTCATTCATTGGTAACCGTCGTCATGACACGAGGCTGTCGCCTGAATCCATCCCACCAATTTCAAGATCTTACTCCTTCTCTGGCCCCTTTCGGTTCCGAACTGCGCTTGGTAACGCCTCTGCAAACCAGGAGATGGTAGTGGTTGCGCATCAAAACCCAGGCGTCGACTTCCGAGCCGAAGCGCCTCACTATCTGCCCAAGGGTATCGAGCCACTAGAGGCGGTTCTCATCGTCCAAAAAAATGTCAGCCCGCCGTTGCCGCGGCTCATTACTTGATAAACCGCTCCGGTAAACTCGACCCGTAATGGACGTGCCATGAGGCCCCACATCACCGGGATCCCCTACCT
>JBPCQC010000030.1:0-20856 GCA_050998515.1 Verrucomicrobiales bacterium | reverse complement strand
CGTCCGTTTTCAATGGGCGGCGCGATGTGTCATCGCGCCCTACCTTTGGCGGGCTCCACTACCGGCTAATCTCTACTGTCCCTCCAGAACACACCTTGCCGTGCAGTCAAAGTGCATGACAGGCTCTTAACCCAAGTTCCGCAGTTAAGTGCGGCCCTGGGTAACGCGCGGGCTATTCTCTAAATCAAGGCAGGGAACGTTTCGGGTTGCACCTCGGCGCGGCGTCTCGATTTTTTGCGCCTGTTTATGAAACCCATCCTGCTCGTTTTACTGGCCGGCCTGGGCGCTGGCTTCGCCGCGCCTGATTCTCCATCAGCGCCCGTGCAATCATTCACGGCAGGGCGAGACTCCGTCGATTCGACGTGGCCGGCTTATCGGGGTCCTTCCGGTGACGGCACTACGACCGAAAAGATCCCCCAGCGCTGGCCTATCGGCGGTCCAAAGGCCGTCTGGCGGACAGCAGTGACCAATGGCTTTAGTTCGTTCTGCGTCGCCGACGGCAAGGCCTTCACCCTCTCCGCACGCAATATCGACGGGATCCCGAGCGAGATCGTCATCGCGCTGGACGCCGCGACCGGCAAGGAAGCATGGGCGTTTTTGATGAAGCAGGCCAAATATGAGGGCGGCGGGGATGACGGTGCGTCGGGAAATGCCGGGGGAGATGGGCCGCGGTCCACACCGACCTGGGTCAATGGCAAACTCTACGTCATGGGCGCGAACCTCGACCTTTATTGCCTGAATGCCGCCGATGGACACGAGGTCTGGAAGCACGATCTGGCAGCGGAATTTCACGGCCGCAACATCTCATGGAAAAGCGCCGCGAGCCCGCTGCACGATGGTGGCCTCATCTTTGTGGCGGGCGGTGGGCCCGGCGAAGCGCTCATCGCGTTCCACGCCGACTCAGGCACGGTCGCCTGGAAAGCACACGATGACACGATGACGCATGCGACACCGGTTCCAGCAACCATCCACGGCGTGCGGCAGATTATCTTTTTCACCAAGGAGGGTCTCATAGCTGTCGCGGCGAAAACCGGCGCGCTGCTCTGGCGGTACGCATTTCCTTTCCGCGTCAGCACCGCTGCCTCACCGGTGGTTTCCGAAGACCTCGTCTATTGCGCCGCTGGCTATGGCGTCGGCATGGGCTGCGTCAAAGTCAAAAAATCTGGAGCGGGTTTTGAAGCGGAAGAACTTTGGCGCAAGGAAGGCGACAAGGTTACCAATCACTGGAGTACTCCCGTCTGCAAAGACGGCTTCCTTTACGGGATGTTCAGCTTCAAGAAGTACGCCCATGGTCCGCTCTCGTGCCTTGAACTCAAGACAGGCGAAGTGAAATGGAGTCAGGCCGGCTATGGCCCGGGAAATGTCATCCTCGCCGGCGGAGAAACCGTGATCGCCCTGAGCGACAAGGGCGAGCTGGTGCTGGTTGCAGCCGCCCCCAATTCTTATAAGGAGCTCGCTCGCGCTGACATCCTCGACGGGAAGTGCTGGTCGACCCCCGTGCTCGCAGCCGGCCGCATCTATGCGCGCAGCACCAAAGAAGCGGTTTGCGTCAGCGTGGGCAAGTAGCGAAAGTTAAACGCGCTCGCCGGCATCGCTGGCGCCGCATTGTGCGAAGGATTCTGCGCTCAGCGTCGTGTTCCTGTTGAATACAGACACTCACGCCCCATGAGAATTGCCGCTCACCTCTTCCTCTTCGCCGCCATCCTTGCGGCGGCATCGCTCGAAGCTCAAAAAGCGCCCGATCCCGATCTCCCGGGCACTCCACTCCCCATCACGGAAATACGCTTCGACATCCAGCTCGATGGCGTAGCCGTACAGGACCTCGCGCCGTACCTCGAGAAGGCGCTCGGCCAGCCGATCAACTTGATCGTGCCTCCGCACGCTTCAGAGATCGTATTGCCCCGACTAAAGGTTCATCAGGTGACTCTTCCCGAACTTTTTGAAGCTCTCCAGGTCGCCAGTTTCCCGAAGGGCGGCAACGCTCCCTCTTACAATTTTCAAATGGCATCGGGCAATATCTGGATTTTTCAAATGCTCTCCTGGGTCGAAGAACCTCCATCACCCGCGGCGGCCAAAATATCACGCGTCTTTTCACTCGCCCCGTATCTCGGCCAGCTTAAAATTGAAGATATTCTAACCACCGTACAAACAGCGTGGAAAATGAGCGGCGCCAGCGAAAATCCGGATTTAAAATTCCACGAAGAGACCAAGTTGCTGATCGCGTCGGGCACGCCGGATAAGTTGCAGGTCATCGACACCGTCCTCGAAGCCTTGCGCGGCTCGGTGCAATCCCAGAAAGAGAAAGCCCTCGAAAAGGAACTCAGCGATACCAAATCCGGGGTCGAGGCCCGTATGATTTCGGCGGAATTGAAGGTTCAAGCGCTGCACAATCAGAACGCAGAATTGCAGGCTTTGAACCACAAGCTCGAGGCGGAATTGGGGCGCATCGAGGCGCAAATCAAGGCCGGCGCCGATCAAAAATCGAAGTTTTGACACCCGGGCATGATTATCACTGGTGACCAATTGTGGCCGCAGGTTCATGTGCAGACACCTTCGGTGAATCAGGGCCCCAACGAAATCACCGCCCTCACCGCCCGCCTCGCGCGCGGCCACGAGGAGGCCTGGCGCGAATTTTTCGAGCGTTACTTTAGCCGGTTGTTGAGATATCTCCTCGTGCTGCATCGGGGCCGCGAAGATTTGGCCCGGGAGGCCGTGCAACTGACCTTGTTGCGCGCCGCTAAACACATGCGCGCGTTTCATTCTGAAGAGGCCCTCTGGCGCTGGCTGACCGTGCTCGCGCGCAGCGCTGTCGTCGACGAAGCACGGAAAAAAAACCGTTACCTCAATTTCCTGGCGCGGTTTCGTCAGGAACCCCCTCCCGCCACTGCCACCGATCCCCGGCTCGAAATGGCGCTCGATCATTGTCTTGCCCTTCTGACATCCGAGGAGCGTTGCCTTCTCGAACAAAAATATTTTGACGGCGCTTCGGTTCGGGAAATCGCTGAACTTGGGGGCGCCTCTGAGAAGGCCATCGAATCACGACTCAGCCGCGTACGCCGCAAATTGAAGACCATACTGCTCAAACATCTCCGTCATGAAGCCGGCCTTTGATTCAAGTCTGACAAACAGCATACTCGAGGAGGGCCTCGACGCATTCAGAGCGCAATTGCTCGCGCGTTCAGTGCGCACCGCAAAACTTTGGCATCGCGTGCGCGTCGGCGCCCGCACCCTGTCCGGCCTCACCATCCTGGCGATTGTATTCGGAATCGTCAATCGCCAGACTCCCTCTTCCCCATCGATGGTCTCCGGGCTCTCCCCGTCTTCGAGGCCGCCGACCCGAATGTTGATTCAATCCACTCCGCTCCCGGCGGGTATTTTGGTTAGACGAAGCGAGGTGCCGTCGAGCCTGATCATAATGACTTCCGCGCTTGAAGCCGGCGTTTTGGTCCGGGGGGACGATTTTTCGACGATCCCCTCGCCCGGGGAAGTCATTTTGAAAACCGATTCCCAAGTCAAGATATCGCGGCTCGATGATGACCAACTGCTGGCTTCATTCGGAAGCCGCCCCGCCGCTTTGTTGCGCCCACCGGGTGAGCCGCCGCGCCTCCTCCTGGTGGGGACGAACCCGGGCACTTCGCTGCATAATCGCGGCCGAAATTGAGCCGGTCTTGCCTGCAGACCGCAGGTCCGCGCCAGACCAGCCACACAAAGCCTCCCGGAATTTTGCGCTTGGTTTCGGGCGGTTTTTCTTCTATGTCGCCCCACCGTGAAGCTGCTTGCTCGCATTTTGCTCTGGATTGGCCTCGCCGCCGTGCTGCTCATCGGCGCCGTCGAAGCCGTAATGTGGATCTTTTTTCCCGCTCCCAGGGTCGCTCAAGTTTTCGAGTTCGAAAACCAAATCCATGGCCTGAGCGAGAAGGTCTCCTTTGAGATCGATCAAAAATATGCCCGCAGATGGGCGCCGGAACACAGCGGCGGGGGCAAGGAAATTCATATTGTCTGTCTGGGAGGGAGTGCCACGACGGCCGTTCTGCAAAATGCGCAAGAGACATGGTGGGGGCAAACGGCGGCGAAATTGAAAAAGGAGTTCCCCGAGTCTCGTTTTCACGTCACCACCCTCGCCGTCGAACACCGCGGCATTCTCTACGGCGCCAAATGGGCTGAAGAACATCTGCCCCAACTACGACCGGATTTGGTGATCGCGATGTACGGCTTTGACGACATTCTGCTCCACCCGGCCAATTACCAATATGATCCTAACAAAATCACCAAACTGAAACTTGACGGACAGCGTCGCGGGAAGCTAAAAACGTTCCTCGTCAAGGTGTCCCAGATTTGCCGCCGGATAAGCTATGCGCGGCAGCGCTACGCACTTGCGGACAAACTTCGGGTGCTGCGGGAAAAGAACTACTTCTCGAAGTTTTTGCGGACTGAGCGGGCGATCTACCCCCAGTTGCCTGTGAAGTACGAAGTGAAGCGGGAGGAAGGCGGCGACCCCGTGGCAGAATATCTGGACGGCCTCAGGCTCCTGTCGGCGGCCGCCAAAAAGGCCGGGGCGTCACTCTGCATCATCGGCGAACCGACTCTTAACACCGGGCTGATGGGAGCGGTCGAGGAACGGATGGTCCATCGCTGGTGGGTGTTCGATCCGAAACAAGGCAATAAAGGAGTGGTGCGGGTCGATCCGGGAGGAATCGAAATGGAGTTGAACCGATACCAACGCGCCGCCGCGAGGTTTTGCCAGGACCAGGGCATTCCTTTCGTCAATTTGCACGGGAAACTGGCGCCGAAACTCGAGAACTTCGTCGACGATGTGATCCTCACCAACCTGGGAGCCGCCGCCGCCGCCGATCTGATCCTGCCTGCCGTTCAACCGTTGGTGAAGTCGAAGCTCTGACAGGGCAGAACCTGCCCACGAAACGCCGTGTCACTGAGCTCCTGCCAGCTTCCCTCGCGGATTTAGCGATGTCCTCCCGCGTTCGCGTTCGTTTCGCCCCGTCGCCCACTGGATATCTCCATGTCGGAGGCGCGCGCACGGCGTTGTTCAACTGGCTCTTCGCGCGCCGACACTCCGGAGTCCTTGTGCTGCGCATCGAAGATACCGATGCAGCGCGCAATACGCCGCAGGCGCTCGACGCGATTCTCGAAGGCTTGCGCTGGCTTGGCCTGCCATGGGACGAAGGCCCCGAGGTCGGCGGCGCCTTTGGGCCTTACTTCCAGAGCCAGCGCCAGGACGTCTACGACCGCCATTTGGATAAACTTCAAGCCTCCGGCCACGTTTACACCGAAACCAACGGCGCCGTCCGCTTTCGCGCCCTCCAGCCCACGACCACGCTGCACGACCGCCTGTGCGGCGAAATCACCATCAACCGGAGCGAGGAACCTGACATGACACTGCGCCGCCCGGATGGCAGCTACATTTTCCATTTTACCAACGTGGTCGACGACATCGAAATGCAGATCACCCACGTCATCCGCGGCGAGGATCACCTCATGAATACGCCGAAGCATCTCGAGCTATTCGAGGCTTTCAGGGTGACTCCACCCGAGTATGCCCACATTCCGCTCATTCTGAATATGGATGGGTCGAAGATGAGCAAGCGAGATCGCGGCGCCGCTATGAGTGTTTATATTGACGAAGGCTTCGTCCCTGAAGCCGTGCGCAATTTTTTATGCTTGTTGGGATGGTCCTCAAAAGACGACCGCCAAAAGTTGCCGATCGAAGAGGTGATCACTCTCTTTGACTGGCAGCACCTCAATCGGGCGCCGGCTCGTTTCGACCTTGAAAAATGTTTGTGGCTGAACTCGCAGTATCTCGCCGAGAAATCCGAGAGTGATTTCGTGGCCATGGCAAAGAGCTGGCTGGCCGCGCATGCGGGCGCACTTGCGGATTCGATTACAGGCGCACAGCTCGAGGCCGCGCTCATCCTGCTCAAACCAAAAATCAAACACCTTCCCGAGTTGCCTGCGCATCTCGCGATGCTTTTTGATGGGGACGGCCCGATCGATTCGGCTGCTGCGGCCAAACTGGCCGCCAAGCCAGACGGTCGTTCCGCTCTGCAAGCACTCGTGGCCGGGTTCGAAACACTCCCCGCCAGCCAATGGAAAGCCGCCTCATTAAAGGCCGCTGTCGATCAGGTGGCGGCGGCAAAGGGCATTAAGCCCGGCGCGCTCCTCTTTCCGCTGCGGGTCGCGATCACTGGCACCGATCATGGCGCCGAATTGATGCCGGCGCTGGAAATCATTGGCCGGGAGGGGACGCTTCTCCGGCTCGCGAAACGCATTCCGCTCCTTTATTCGTGATGATGGCCTGGGAGGTTTACAGCGTGGCCGATCTCGAACGCGGTCTGCGACTCACGCCTCCCGCTCGTCTCGCCGTGTTCGGCGATCCCGTGGCGCACTCTCGCTCCCCGCAGTTGCACAACCCGGCGTTGCAAGCGTGCGGAATCGACGCTCAATACATCCGGCTGCATGTGCCGCCCGCAGATTTCGAACAAGCGCTGGGCCAGTGCCGCGCCCTCGGCTTCCTCGGCACTAATTGCACCATCCCTCACAAGTTCGCTGCATTGCAAGCCGTGGACGAGCCGGATGCGCTGGCACGCCAGCTCGGCGCCGTCAACACCATCGTCTTCCGCTCTGGAAGAATGTTAGGTTTTAACACGGACGGACCCGGACTGCTGCGAGCGGTCAAAGAGGAGTTTGGCTTGGATCTGCGCGACGTTCGGGTGCTTGTGATTGGCGCGGGCGGAGGAGCCGGCCGCGCCGCCGCCATTCAGTGCGCCTTGGAAAGATGCCCCCGTCTTGTCCTGGCCAATCGCACGCGTACGAAAATCGAGTCCCTGGCCCGCGAGTTGGCCGCCTTTTATCCGGCGAACTGGGTGACGTTGCAGGAGCATCCCGACCCGCGCGACGCCGACCTGGTTATCAACGCGACCTCAGTCGGGATGAAGAAGGATGATCCGCAATTGATGAGTCCCGGGCAAATTGAATCGCGTCACTGCGTCCTGGACATGATTTACAGCCCGCCGGAAACCGCACTGCTGTGCGCCGCTCGGGAGCAAGGGGCGCGCGTGGCCAACGGCCTGTCGATGCTTTTGCATCAAGGCGCCGTTTCCTTCGAACACTGGTTTCAACGTCCCGCGCCCCTCGAGGCCATGAGAGCCGGATTGCGAAGTTCATGCTCTTAAGACCATTTGCCACGGTTCACCCAGCGACAAGAGTGTCGCTGCCACGGCGAAAGGGGCATGGGCGTCTCCCCCCGTGGCATTGAATTAGCCGCATTCATGCCACACTTGAGATCATTCCTCACGGTCCACCCAGCGACAAGAGTGTCGCTGCCACGGCGAAAGTGGCATGGGCGTCTCGCCCCGTGGCATTGAATAAGCCGCGTTTACGCCACACTTGAGATCATTCCTCACGGTTCACCCAGCGACAAAAGTGTCGCTGCCACGGCGCTGTTGTTGACGTTCGACCTTTTGCAAGAGGCATGGCAAGTGCTCATTCGGCCGCACGGCGGCTGGCTTCGTCGTCGAGCCTCAAGAGGCCGGCCGGATCGTCCCCAGCGAGTGCGAGGCGCTCAATGAATGCGAGCACGGTATTTTCCTCCTCGACCTGCTCCTGCAAAAACCAGGTCAAAAACTGCAGGGTAGCGTAATCCTTTTCCGTCTGCGCCAATTCGTACAGATCGTGGATCTGTCTTGTGACCGTCTGTTCGTTCTCGAGCGCCATCTGGAAGACTTCGATGGGCCGCGAACCATAACCGACGTTCGGCGCCTCGAGGGCGCTTAACTCGACCAGCGAGTTTCGCTCGATAAGATAATCGAAGATTTTCATCGCGTGGCCATACTCCTCAGTCGATTGAATTCGCATCCACTTGGCGAATCCGAGGTAAGGAGTGGATTCGAAATGAGCCGACATGCCCAGATACGTATAATGTGCCTGCAACTCGTTTTTAATC
The DNA here is from genome assembly GCA_050998515.1 of Verrucomicrobiales bacterium. GTDB lineage: Bacteria > Verrucomicrobiota > Verrucomicrobiia > Verrucomicrobiales > V1-33 > JBPCQC01. The sequence goes on along the minus strand of JBPCQC010000030.1, from coordinate 12,899 downwards.
TGGATGTTGAGAGCGGCCTGAACGGAAGATTTTGGTGCCATAAGGATGAAAATAGTTGCGAATGCAGGGAAGGCAACGCCAACGAAAAAACGAGAGCGCGCTGCCAGGAATGATACGACGGCAAGGGACGAACTGGACTAGCCTCGCGGCCGAGAGTTCGGGCTGCCGCTCTCAGGCAGAGCGGAACTTTGACTTGTGCCGGCTCATTATCCGCTCAATGTCGGACATTCATTTGCCCGGTGGTCGGTCCTTTGCGCCAGCGTGTAAGGGGCGAAAAAACCGCCAGCCGCTCGTTGTGAAAAAGTCATCTGAATCAAAAAATAAATCGCTGCTCGGGCGGCTCAAGTCGGGCCTGAAACGATTGTTGGGCAGCGAGAAAACCGGTGCCGCTTCCACGAAACATCACCGTACGAAGAAAGACCTCTTTCCCGGCGAGCACAAAGAGTCCAAGCAGCCTCGATCCTCCGCGGCGGAGAGCCGCAAACCGCAGCGCGACACCGCCCCGAGGGAAAAGCGCTCTACCGCGTTGGAAAAACGCCCGGCCGCAGATAACCAGCGTGAACGAGCAACTGTTGGCCGAAGCAGCCCCAGGAAGATGGCGCGCGGCGGCCCGCAAGAGCGCCGCACATCGTCCCACACCGGCTCCGGCGCCCAGCGCACAAAAGAACGCGTCGGCGCTCGAGGACATTCAAGGGACCGGGACCCCGGGGTGAGGCGGGAGGAAATGGGACCTCCGCCGAAACCCGCGGCTCTGCCGCCTGAACCGGAAGGGCCGTTTCCAGAGGCGTTCGAAAAATTGGGGCTGCCGCCTCGCGTCCTGGCCGGAGTGCGCGATCTCGGATATCAAATACCCACAACCATCCAGGAGAGAGCAATCCCCCTTGCTTTGGAAGGGTGCGATATTATTGGCGCTTCCCAGACGGGAACCGGCAAGACGGCTGCCTTCGGATTGCCGATTTTTTCCAAGCTGGGAGCGCCTGGAACTCAACCGCGGGTGCTCGTGCTCGAACCCACGCGCGAACTTGCGGTGCAGGTGGTCGAGGCGTTGGAAGGACTGGCGCGCCATACCGGGCTCCGCGTTCTCGCCATCTATGGGGGAGTTGGTTATGACCGGCAGCGCAAAGGCCTGCATAACGGAACAGACATCCTCGTCGCCACACCTGGACGCCTGCTCGACTTCATGAGTGACCACACGATCGAGCTGAAAACAACCGAGGTCCTGGTGCTGGACGAAGTCGATCGCATGCTCGACATGGGTTTTCTTCCCGATGTGCGCAGAATCGTTGACGAGTGTCCCCGGCAGCGGCAAACCATGTTTTTTTCTGCGACCATGCCGCCGCAGATCAAAACCCTGGCCAATTGGGCCTTGCGGGATCCAGTCGAGATTGAAATTGGCATCCGTTTCTCGCCGTCGGACACCGTCAGTCATTATTTTTATCCCACTGCGGCGGATCAGCGAGAACAATTGCTGATGGCGCTGCTCGAGCAAACTCACTACCACAGCGTAATGATTTTCACGCGCACCAAGGTGCAGGCGGACCGTCTCTACGCAGCGATCAAAGCGAAGGGATATCCGGTGGCCGTAATGCACAGTGATATCGCGCAGCGAGACCGGGAAAGGGCGCTGAAAGGCTTCCGCGATGGAGAGTTTGAAGTGATCGTCGCCACGGATTTGGCTGCGCGGGGATTGGACATCAGCATTGTCACCCACGTCATCAATTACCAGGTTCCGGAAAACCCTGAGGATTACGTGCATCGCATTGGCCGGACGGGCCGCGCGCAAAAAGAAGGCGACGCCTTCACGTTGCTGGCCGCGGAAGAACTGCCTTTCGCCGAATCCGTGGAACGCCTGATTGGACAGAAGATCGAGCGGCGAACTCTCGAAGGCTTCCCTTACGAATACACAACCCTGCTCGACCCCCACGCGGGCAGCGCAGATCAATTCAAGAAGCGATTTCGGAGCACCGGCGGCGCACCCAAACGGCGCCGGCGCTAATTGAATGCGAGCGCAGAATCAGGCAATGGCTCATCCCACCAATGTCCTGGGCGGCAAACTCGAACGCTGTTGTGGCAATCCACCCACCGGCTTTTACCGCGACGGATATTGCCGCACCGGCTCGGAAGATCGCGGATTGCACACCGTGTGCGCCGTAATGACCGAAGAGTTTCTCGAGTTCAGCGCTCCGCGAGGAAATGACCTCAGCACTCCAGTGCCGGAAGTGGGCTTCCACGGCCTCGTCCCCGGGCAACGGTGGTGCCTCTGTGTGACGCGATGGCAGGAAGCCTTCGAGGCGGGACGCGCACCGCCGGTCATCCTCGCCGCAACCCACCTCAGCGCCCTGGAATTCGTAAACCTCGAGGACTTGCGCGCCCACGCCGCGCCTTGCTAGGACTTTGTTGCAGGCTTCTTCGCTTGCCCGCGCTTCAAAGCTTGTGACTCCTAGGTTTTTTTGGCCGAGGATCTGGTTGTCTTCGGCGCTTTCTTCCCCTTCTCCCCAGTCTTCTTAGTGGTCGAGCTTTTCCCTTTCCTTCTGCCAGCCATGGTCAGGAGTCCGGCCACCACCCCCGTCGCTGCTACACCGGCCGCAATCTTGGGTCCATGATCCTTTACCACTTTGGAAACCTTCTCCGCGATATTTTTGTGGGCTTTTCGTTTAATAAGTGCCATGCGTTTACCTAACGCTCATTCGCCCTCGACCGCAACCCGGATTCCGCTGAATCGGTCCCCGCCATTAGGCACGGACCCGATGAATTGTATCAATCACCAGGCTCTCACAACGCGCACAGGTTTTCAGCCTTGGCTATTCTGACCGCCGAGATCCGAGTTTTCTGGTCAAAGCTCGGCTTCATTGTTCGCGCCTTGCACCGGCGGGTCGGCGGCAATGGCGACTTGCTGTAGGAAGATGAGCCCCGCGAGAACGAATGCATGGTATGATCTCATGCTCGGCAAGGTTTCATCCTCGTGAGTGTTGACGTTTACGATGGCAGCCATTTGTAGAACCGCAGCGCATTTTCGCCGAAGAGTTTTTTCGAAGGTCCCTCGCCCTTTTCAGCGGCGTATTCGCGAGCAATGCGGTGCATCGTGGCAAAATCGGCGAACAGTTCACTGACGGGCCAGTTGCTGCCGTAGACGACACGGTCTTCGCCGAAGCAACTCCACACCTGATCGAGCACGGGGCGATAAAAATTCAGGTCGCGCGGTGCGCTGAGGCGCTTGCCCGTGCCTTCGACCAGGCCGGAGACTTTGCAGAAGACGTTTGGCTGCGCGGAGGCCCGGCGTATGCCTTCGCGCCAATCCGCGGGCGGAATGCCGCCGTCGATGCGAACGTTCGCGACGTGGTCGATGATGATGCGCAGCTTGGGCAGCGCGCGTGCGACGTCGGCGACGGCGGCCAGTGAGTCCGTGGCGCCATTCAGATCGAGCGAAAGGTCGTGGTCCACCAGCGCGTGAAGGTCGCGGAGCTTCGCCGGGCCGGTAAGTTTCGTGACGCTGCCACCGCTGACGCGGATGCCGCGGAAATGCGAGGCGCGGGAAAACCGTTCCACATGCTCGCGGAAGTCGGCGTGGCCGGGTGTGAGATTTCCGACGAAGCCTTTGATGAACGGTTCGTCTTTTGCAAGATCGAGGATCCATTGGTTGTCCTCGAGCCATTCGCTCGCCTCGACAACGACGGTGCCGGTGATGCCGTGCGGTGCGACAAGACTTTTGTACTCGTCCGGCAAAACGCGCCGATAAAGCTGCGTCTCGTTTTTACCCGGCCACGGAACGCCTTGCGGCCGCGTCGGATCGTAGAAGTGGGTGTGGCAGTCGATCACCTGATTGTTGGCTCGAACTGTGTGGTAGCCACTCGTCGAGGCAACAGCACTCGTCGCAGCCGCGGCTAGAAAGGTGCGTCGTGAGACTTCGCATCGCGAGTCCCGCGACGTTTTGGCGTCGCTCGCGCTGCTGGACCTGGATCTATGCCACTGACCCACCCATGCAACCTGTTCGCGAAGGCTGGCGAGGGCAAGTACGCCTTCGGCGCCTTCGACGTCAACTGGCCACGGCTTCGACTCGCCATCTGGACGCCGTTCTACTTTGGCGAACGGGTCTCCCCAACGTCGGCTGCTCGCGCCACTTAGTCGGACTGACACCTGTTCGTCGGAAAAAATTACCGAGTTTTCCTTCTGTTGATCATACATTATCGCGGCACAATCGGATCCGCGAATCGCCACGTTGTCCGCGAATCCTTATCTAATGGCAGGTTCAACATTCCCGCCCGGATCATTTCAATGGGAATGGAATGATAGGCCAGCAACGTGTCATGAAACTCTTTGTTCGTCATGCGGCCACTGGTGACGAGTTCCTTGAAGAGTGCGCGAATTTGCAATGCCCCGATCATGTAGCCGCATTGAAACACCGGCGAATAGTCGCTTTCGATGTAACGGCGAACTTCGCTCGTGGCGCCGAAGCGCTCGTGCCCAACGCGATCGACCAGAAAGGTGACCATTTCGGCCGGAGTCATTTTCTCGAGATGAAACTTTAAGCTGACGATAATACGACCGCTTCGATGCATGCGCCAAAAAAGCATGCCGATTCGATCTTCTGGCGTGGTGCCAAAGCCAAGATCCCAAAGCAGCATTTCCCAATGGAGCGCCCACCCTTCCACGTAAAAAGGCGTCGAGAACAGCGAACGATGGGTGTTGTTGCGGTTAGCCACGAAAATCTGGAGGTGATGGCCGGGGATGAGTTCGTGGGCGGTGACGATGCGCGTAAAATGCCGATTGTTTCCCCGCATCGACATCATTTTATCGTCATGCTTCATCTCGTCCTTCGCGTAAGCGACCTGCATGCTCAACCCGCCATACGCTGCGTAAGGACGAGTCTTTTGCGCTTCAGGCAAAAGCATGGAGACGCGCCAAAGTTCCTCGCATAGGGGCGGAACGGTCACAAGGTCACGTTCTTTCACGAACTGCGCGGCGGCACGGCCCTGTTCGGCGACGAAGTCGTCCTGCGTTCCGGGAGGCACAAAGTCTGACTTCACCTTGGCGAGTGCCTCCTTCCAATCATTTGCGAAGCCCATCTCCCGCGCGGCGATTTTCATCTGTTCCTCACACCAGGCAAATTCACGCTCTCCAATGGCAATCAATTCTTCCGGCGAGTAGGAGATCAATTCCGCCGCAATTGCTTTTTCGAGCGCCTTGCGCCCGATGGGATCACCAATCAGTGGATCCTCATCCCTGCCTTTCAAACCCGCGATTTCCTCACGCAAAAACTTCGTGAACTCTTCCAGTGCGGTGTTGGCGTCGTTATAAGGTTTCTTCATCCACCACCCGAAGTCCGGCTGAAAGCCGTCATAATAGTTGAACCAGGTTTTGAGGTTGCCGCGCAAGATGGAGACCGTGTTCGCCGTTCGTTTGGCCAGGACCGCGGAGATCTTCAGCGGTATGGGTTCGTCCGCCTTCTGATCGGAATCACTCTTGTTTGCGGAATCATCCTCCTTTTTCTCTTCCTTCACGTCTTCTGCCTTTTTGCCCTTTTCCAGACGCTCGCGAAGTTTTTTGAGTTGATCCGGAAGCTTTCCCAATTCGTCCGCGGCCGCGGCTGCGTCGATGGTCTCAATGCGCCAGCGAGCACGTTCGAGTTGTTGAAATTTGTGCCGGAAAGAAACCAATTCCTCCATTTCGGCGAGACGCGTCTGGTCGAGTTCGATCAGAGTCAACTCATGGGCGAGCCAGTTGCGCAAAAGGATATAATCGATTCGGCCTTGTTGATTCAGGTTCTGAAAATCGACTCTGGACAGGTTCGTTTGCCAGTCGCCGTAGAGGGATGTCATGCGATTGAACCGGATTTCCGACCAGGGCAGATCATAAAACCAGGAAACCCCCTGCCAATCCGCGACGAACTCCCGCACGAACTCCCGCAGTTTGGAACGATTGGTGTCGGAGGTGGCGACCGGCTCGGCGGCAAAAAGGGGAATGACGAACAGCCAAACGACGCAAACTCTCGAGCAAATCATTCGGTGAAAGTGGCGAACGACGATGCCAAAGCAAAGATTTAAGACTTTTCGCTATTTCGGGTGGGTAAGGAGATTGAGGAGCTGGATTGCGAGGCGACTGGCGGAGGGCGAGGGCCTCAACGTTGGAACAGTAGGGTAGCCCGGCCAACGACGTCACTGGTCTTCAATCACCAACACGAAATCTGCATCGCCCGCACCGCTTTTCGTGGGTGGGGCGAATTCCGTCCACGAGGTTTCCCGCCAAGGCTTCCCTTGGGCCTCGTGTTTTGAGCCATCGGTTGGGTCGAACCACCTTGCCTTGGCGGTACCAGTCAACCTGCTCAAGTCCACGACAACCGGTCGGTTCGTCGGCAGATACACAATCGCAAAAGTCCCGTCACTGGCGCGGGCGGCGGTAGCGTAGTCCGCGTCACCGGGAGATACGCGGTCAATGCGCGAGGGAACGAGTTCGTTGCCCGAGTCGGGCCGCAGTTTCCACCACGCGCGCGTGGCGAAGAGGTCGCGCACGTGACGCATCTGTTTCGAGCCAGTGTCGGCCAGGCCCTCGCGCCATTTGTCCGAGAAGCGCCAGACGTCGCGATGACCGTAAGCGTGGCCCATGAGCGCTCCGCTGAGAATCGCGCCGTAAGCCTGCCGGCGCATACGATGCGCCGCACCGCCACGGCTGTCGTTGTTCTCGAGTTCGTAACCGGACTCGATGAGGCAAATGGGCTTGGGCTTGCCGCTCGCGTAAGGACGGTTCCACTCATCCAGAACGTGCGGCGCAACTTCGCGGTAGGTGTAGGCAGCGTTCACATCAAGCCACGATTCGTTGGCGAAGAAGGCGGCGCTGCTGTGCTCGGGCTGATTGTGGACGGTGATGAGATGATGCGGCGCGGCTTCCTTGAGCGCCCGTCCTATGAAAACAATATTCGCGCGATCCTCATGCGGATTGTCGTCGCCGCCGAGAATCCACAGAATGTTTTTGCGGCCGGCGTAGCGCTTGCCGAGGAATGCGCCGTAAGCTGACGCGTTGGTTTCGGTGAGTTGGTTGCGCCAGCCTTCCTTGTCGCGTCCGCCCCAGCGAATCCACAGCGCGCTGACAGCGGCCAGCAGCCCGCGCTTTTCCGCCGCCTCCAACACGACGTCGAGATGCCTCCAATACGCTTCGTTGGGTTTAAGGATGTCGTCGAGCGGCGCGAAGGGTTGATCGCCGTTCAGGTTCTTCACTGGCCCGACTTCTTTGCTCACCGCGTGAAGATGAATCGCGGTGAAGCAATCTTTGACGCGCAAATCGAAATACTCCTCCGCGTCCGCCAGCGTCGCCGTTTTCGGCAATGCCCACGCCGTGTCCGCGTGATAGAAAAACGGCTCGCCCGCCGCATCGGTGAGATAGCGCCCATCGTGGGAGGGTTTCAGCGGAAAGGCGGGCGCTGCGGCGTGAGTGGCCATCCCCGAGGCCATGAGAGTGATCAGAACAGTTTTCATTTTCCCGCGTCGTTGAGGCCGCCGCTTGAAACGTGACGTTGCCCCGTTTTGCACTGTTAATGTCGTTCTGGATTTCACGGTTGAGCGACGGTGCCGGTGTTAGTGTCAATGCAACTGCACGGGGCACCAGCGAGGGTCTTTTTCAAAACCCTGGATAGCCGCAACCGATACGCGATCCTCTTCAGGATTCACACGGCGAAAAAAACTGAAACGCGTGCGAAGCGCATCCAGGAGTTTGTCGCCATGTTGGCACGTAACGAAAAGCTGTATCGCTGAACTCTGGACATCAGCCGAGCCATGTGATCTAATCGTTCCGACCATCGCGCAATGGACGCCCGGCCTCGACTGCTTCTGGCCAGTTTTATGACGCTGACTGCTTCGGCCGTCGGCTTTTCAATTCGCAGCGGCATCCTCGACGACTGGGGCCGCGCCTTTGGCTTCACGCAGACGGAACTGGGGGCGATCACGGGCAGCGGCTTGTGGGGATTTGCGGTGGCCATCATGTTTTTCAGTGTGCTGGCGGACCGGGCAGGTTACGGGCGGCTGTTGGGGGTGGCGTTCGTGCTGCACCTTGTGTCCGGCTTGCTCACGGTGAGCGCCGGTTATGTGTTCGCCACGTGGGGCAAGGACGCGACCTTCTGGCTGATTTACGGCGCACTCTCCTTGTTCGCGGTGGCGAATGGCGCCTGCGAAGCAGTGATCAGCCCGCTTGTGGCCACGCTGTATCCGCAAAGGAAAACGCATTACCTGAACGTTGTTCATGCGGGCTGGCCGGCTGGGCTGATCATTGGCGGGGTGCTGTCGTTTCTGATGGTGGAACGCGGCCAGCAGGTCATGGTGCGCTGGGAATTTCAATCACTGATTTTCCTGGCGCCCGTGCTCCTCTACGGCCTGCTGATGCTGGGCCAAAGATTCCCGGTGTCGGAGGCAAAGGCGGCGGGTGTGCCCTTTACAACCATGCTCAGGGAATTCACGCATCCGGTGTTGCTGGCCCTGCTGGTCCTGCACGCGCTGGTCGGCTACGTCGAGTTGGGCACAGACAGTTGGATCGCCAATCTCATGACGAACATCGCCGGCATGAAGGGCATTCTGGTGCTGGTTTATACCTCGGGCATCATGTTCGTGCTCCGGTTTTTCGCGGGGCCAATCGTGGACAAAATTTCGCCGCTCGGATTGTTGTTCGTGTGCGCGGTACTCGCTGCCATCGGTTTGTTTTGGCTGGGCACATCGACCACCGGCCTGGCGATTTTTTTGGCGGCAACGATCTACGGCCTGGGCAAAACGTATTTTTGGCCGACCGCGCTGGGCGTCGTGGCCGAACGTTTTCCTAAAGGCGGCGCACTGACACTCGGGGCTGTGGGCGCGACCGGGCTGCTGTCCGCCGGATTGCTGGGCACACCCGGAATTGGTTACATCCAGGATTACTATTCCGCCGGCAAACTTTCCCAGGAAGCGCCAGTTCTGCATCAGCAGTTCTCATCGACAGAATCGAAGCGATTCCTGGTTTTTCCGGAGACGCGAGGACTGGACGGCAAACGCGTGGTCCCCCTGATGGAGAAATCTCAGCTTACCGAGGATGAAAAACAGGTGCGCGAGGCGGTGATCTACGGTGGCCGGATGAGTTTGAAATGGACCGCCCTCGTGCCGGCGATCATGGCCTTGGGATATTTGCTGCTCATCGTTTATTTCAAAGCGACCGGCGGTTACAAACAGGTGCATCTCGAGCCAGAGAAGCTGCCCGGTGGTGTCGAAGGGCCAGTACTCTAACCCGTCTCGGCCTCCCAGTCGCATTTATGCCTTCACTCATGAAATCCTCGACCTCGGTTCTTCTGCTGGTGGCGGCGGCATTTCTGAACTTCGACTGCGTGGGAGCGACGAACAATGTGGAGTCTGCCAGGCAAGGCGCCGCGCTGCTTAAGACCGACATCATGGGAATCTTCGCTCATCCCGACGATGAAACCGGCATGGCCGCGACGCTCGCCTATTACGCACTCGGCCGAACGTCCGTTGTCGTGAACGTCTATTGCACCCGCGGCGAAGGCGGCGGCAACATGGTCGGGACGCAATGGGGCGCGTCGCTTGGCATTTTGCGCGAGACCGAACTGCGCGAGTGTCTCGCCACGCTCGGCGTGCATTCCTGCTACTTTCTCGACCGCCTGGACTGGGCTTACACCGAGAGCGCCGCCGCCACGCTGCGCAAATGGGACAAAGAGGAAACGATCGAGCGGCTGGTGCGGCTGGTGCGGGCCTTGCGGCCGGAAGTGGTCGTCACGATGAATCCCGCGCCGACGCCGGGCCAACACGGCCATCATCAGGCTGCCGGAGTGCTCGCCACCGAAGCGTTCACCGCCGCAGCCGACGCCAACCGCTTCCCACTGCAACTTACCAGGGAAGGTCTGGCCGTCTGGCAACCGCGCAGACTTTTCTTTGGCGGCGGCAGCGGCGAAGTAGTCGCCACGATTAACCTGATTGAACCGCTGCCCAATGGAAAAACTCCTGGCCAAACCGCCGCGCAGGCCCTGGCCAACCATCGTTCACAAGGCTTCGGCAACTTCGGCAACCTGGGCAACTCGCCCTTCATGCAGCGCCTGCAAAAATTCACTCTCGTAAAATCCTTTGTGCCACTAGCGGACACTGAAACCAACTTGCTGGCCGGCCTTCCCGTTCCTGATCCAAGCGTCACGAGGATTCACTTCGCCAAAGCAGCGGCGAAACCCGCGCTCGAACTCGAATTCAGCCCGCGCCCGGCTTTTGCCAATTATCGCCGCTGGGTGAAAGAACAAGACATCGAACACGTCGCGATGCAGTTCGGCGTCGACCTCCCGCTCGTCGCCGGGGAACCCAACAGCGTCCGCCTCCAACTCCACAACACCGGTCCGGCACACGTCGAGGGTGAAATCAAATTTGAAGCCCCCGTTAGTTGGATCATCGAAGCGGCGCAGCGTCGCGTTGGGGTCGACGCGCGCTCCAGCACATCCCTCGACCTGCGCGTGACGCCGCCAGATGGGCAGCACGTCGACGCCGACCTGGCGGCCACGTTCACTGCTGACGGACAGTCTTTCCAGGCCACGGCGAAACTTCATCCGCTGCCGCGCTCCCGCGTGGCGCGCCTCACGACCGCGCCACCGCTCGACGGCACCGGGCAAGGCTGGGAAAACGTGCCCGACATCGCCATCGTGCCGACTCATCTGGTCCAGGGCAAAGTCGCCGACGCCGCCGACAGCAGCGCCTCTTTTCGCCTCGCGCACGACGGCAATACTTTGTTCGTGGACGTACAAGTGAAGGACGACGCAGTCATCGCCAATATCGCGCCCAACGACATCAGAGGTCACTGGCGCAGCGACTCGGTGGAAATCTGCCTCGACCCTGCCGTTGGCGCCGAGGACACGCTCGGCTCTTTCAAGCTCGGCGTCTTCCCCTTCGACACCACCGGCGTCGTCCGCGCCGCGCGCGACGCCGACGCCAACCAGGGCCCCGTCGAGGAAACCGCCCCGAAGACGCGCCTCGTTTCGCGCCGGACTGCCGACGGCTACCGCATCCAAGCCGCGATTCCATTCGACGAGCTTGGCCTCGCGCGCGACAAGAAGCGACTCGGCTTCAACCTCATTATCTATGATGGCGACAAGCGCGAAGCCGCCCTCGGCGAGAACATTAACAAATCCCGCATCGCCTGGGCGCCGCGTTCGGGCGTCCAAGGCCGACCTGAAGACTGGGGCCGGATTGACCTGGATTGAGTCATCGACCGCCATTTCGCGGCGGACACAAAGGGCATCGAGGAAGCATTTAGGAAAAGCGGCAAACAGCCGCCGCTGTTGTGCCCGAGCCTTCCACTCTCGCCATTGTCGTTCTGGGTGGTATCAGTTTTGGGATTCGGGGACGCCGAAGTGCCGGCCTGCCGCGCGGTCAAAAGCGGAATAAGGGTCATTCCAGCGACAGTGAGAGAGGGTGTCGTGGACTTGATCGTGGCGAGGGGCAAGTTTACGGTGGAAACTGCGGGCGCCACGATCCGATACCCGCGGAGTCGAGCCAGTTGCGTCCGCAGGTTTCGAGGTGAATCAGTTGGGCCGCAGACGGTCAAAATGTCCGTTCGAGCCTCGCATTGCGCAGACACGGAGGCGCCGCGCGGCGTCGAAGCAGTGGGGTGGCTCAGCTTAGTAAAGCCTGTGTCATACAAACTCTCGATCCGCGACACTCAGAGCAAATGACGCATGGCCGCACCCGAACTTCTCGATCGCCTCGAACCGCTCCACGTGGACGCTTTTGGCTGGGCGCTGCATTGCTGCCGCGGCAACTACGATGCGGCGGAGGAGGCGCTGCAAACCGCCTACTGCCGCGTGGCGGAAGGGCGGGCGCAGTTCGGCGGGCGCGCGGAATTGAAGACGTGGTGGTTCGGTGTCGTGCGGCTGGTGGCGCTCGAGCAGCGGCGGCGCGCGTTCTGGCGGGCGGAGAAACTGCGCGTTTGGTTTGCAGGTGGTGGAGGTCTCACGGAGCAACCGGCCGTCGAGCGTGTGGAGACGGGACACATCGCGGCGCTGCTGGCCGCGCTGGCCCCACGACAGCGCGAGGTACACCTGAGTTCACCGCCCTAACAAGCGATGGGAAGCCCTTCAAACTCTCCACGATCATGGGGAAAAAGCCCATCGCCCTCTATTTCGCCGCCTTCGACGGGTGAGGGGGGTGAATGCACCAGCAGGCGCAGTTGCGCCTCAAGAAGTACGAGGTCGAGAAGCTGGGGGCGGAAGTGTATGTCGTTCTGGCCATGGATCTCCACCGCACCCGGGTGTTTAAGGAGGAAAACCTGCTGCTTTCCAAAGGCGAAGGCCCGTTTTCAAGGGAGAAGAGTCTTGTTTACGCCACCGCCCTCTCGGACCCGGCGGGCTACGCGTCGGCGCTTTACGGGGTTGCCCGGAAGTGCCTGCGCTGGGGCAGTTGGGTCGAGAACCGGCCGTCATGGTTTGTCATCGACCGCAAGGGGACGCTCACCTACGCTGCGGAGCCCACGTCTCTACCCCAACCTCCTACGTGAAGGATGTCGATCTCATGCTCGATGCGCTGAAGAAGGCGGCGCGCTAGCAGCGTGTCCGAGTAAAGCCGCGCTCAGCGCAGAAGGGTTCCTGCACCGGTTCCTGCAACATGTCCTGCCACGCGGCTTCATGCGGGTGCGCCACTTCGGCTTTTTGAGCGCCGCCGCGCGCAAAACCTATCAACGTCTGCGCGCCCTGCTGCGCGCCGCAGCCGTGCGGCTGGTGCTGCCCGACACACCGCCTCATTGCTGCGCCGCCTGCGGCGGCAACGCCATGCAGTTCCTCTTTGTGCTCCGGCCCAATCACAGTCGTGCTCCACCCACATGCCTGGCTTGAAGAGAACACCCAGTTATTGCTCCCACCACGAGCATCGCCCCGCACCACCGCCGGCTTCCACAAAAACTCCGCC
>JBPCQC010000109.1:0-22258 GCA_050998515.1 Verrucomicrobiales bacterium | reverse complement strand
TTTTTTTGGTTGGGGGGGTGGTTTGGTTCCGGTGGTGGGGACACGCAGACTCCTCCTCCCGAAAAAGTGAAGACCACCCCCCCCAGTCCAGGGTTGGCGAGCCAACTTGAATCACTGCCCGGGAATCGCGAGCTTCGGAAACAGTTTTCCTCCGTTCTCAACAAAGGCCTTTTCGACCTGGGCCACGAGAGAATTCCCGACATACCGCGCGATGCGATCGTTTTTCTTGAGCGCGGCCATGATCGTAGGGACTGCGGCTTCGACCTGGACGGGCTCCTTGCCGGCGTATTTTTTCACTTCTTCTTTCAATGCGATGAAAAACGTCTGTTGATCGTCGAGCAGCTCCGGGCCTCCGACGGGGCCGTGACCGGGGCAGACGGTCTTCGCGCCGAGCTTTTTCACCTTCTCGAGCGTCTGTATCCACTGGGCGATGTCGCCATCGCCGGTGAAATTGTAGGGGCCGTTGACACAGGCGTCGCCGGTGAAGAGGACTTTCTCCTTCGGCAGCCAGGCGAAGCCATCCCCATGCGTGTGCGCGACTCCGAAGTGCAGCAACTCGACGCGATGCTTCCCATCATCGAAAATCATCTCCGTGCGATACAGTAGGGTTGGCGCCTTGAGCTTGCTCTCCGCCACATCCTTGCGCGACTTTGCCGTCTCCTCCCAGCGGCCCGGCTTATCGCCGAAAAGGCCGGTTTCGTATTTCTTCATCTCATCGAGCACGCCGATGTGGGCCACCGGTGTCGCGCCGTTTTCCACCCACACATGGTTTCCATAGGCATGATCGCCGTGATGATGAGTGTCGAATGCAAAACGAATGGGTTTATAGGTGACCGCCTTGATCTTGGGGATGATGATTCTGGCGCCAGAGGGGAAATTCGCGTCGATCACCACCACATAATCCTCGAAAACAATCCAGCCGTTGTTGCAGTGCCCGGCGGTCTTGATTTCGCCTTCGTGGAAATAGACATCCTCGGCGACTTTCTGCACCTCGTTCACCTCCGCCCGGCATGCGAAGGCAGGGATACAAATTGCGGCGGCCAAAATCAGCGAAGAGGAGCAGATGGTCGGCTTCATGGTGATGTGGCGTGAGTGTGACAAGAATTTCAGTCAAAGGCAATACGGCGAACGATCAATTCGTTTGCTGTCGCCGTGATTGGAGATGTTCGACAAGACGCTTAATCGCCATCGATCTCTTTCGACGGATGGGGCGGCAGGCGGCGTTTTGTCGAGGCCGAAACGCGCGCCATCATGGCTGATTTACGTATTCTTCGGTTTGATCTCGCCGCGCAACAGCCGATCGAGTTCTGCGGCGACGTTGAGTTCCTGCGCCCATTGCCGGAGGTATCGCTTGTCCAACGCGTCGGTTTGCACGGCTACAATGCCCGCGGCATCGCCGAGCTGGCGGTCGGAGGGCGAAATACGATTCCAAACGAGTTTGTGCAGGATCACATCTTTGGCAGTAGAAATCCAGGCTGGCTCGCCGAAGAGCGTGACGTGGGCGCGCCGCCGCAACATTTCCATGTCGAACGGCTCAGGCCGCGCAAACCAAAAACCCACTATCAGCGCCGATCTGGTATCGATGGCGTTGAATTGATGCGGAGGCTCAAAGGCGGCCCGCACGGCGGCTTCGTCGATGTAGAAATCACCGCTAAATTCCCGAACGATGCGTGGCACCGCGGCCACCAGCAATTGCACCACAAAATCCAAATCGTGCGTGGTTCGCGGAATTCCCCGGTAGTTGCTCGCCATCGAACCGGTGAGGTAATAGGTCACTCGCGTCCGGTTCAACCGGCGCAAACAATCGACGAGAAGTTCGCGCTCGTTCATTCAGCGCGCGCAAGCTCGAGACGGAGGCGCAGCAGACCCTTCACTTCGGCGGCATCGGCGTCGGGATGGTCGCGCCGAATCCCTTCGCGGCTGATGTCGCAGGACAGTTCGTGCAACTCCAGTGCGAGAGCGAGCCGTTGCTCACCGGTCATCCGACGATACCGGTCGATCTGTTGCTCCAATGCCGTGGCCGCGGTCACGAATCTTCAATAATTCAATTGCCGATCACTGACCACTGCCGCATTCGTCAGAGACTTCGGATGAGCATCGAAGACATCCGTAAATACGCCGCCGACCACGACTCTGAGATTTACGCCAACCATTCGCCTGATAAGTTACCGCCATGAAAGGAGCATTGCCCGAACCCGAAATCGTCACGCGCAAAGGCAAAGCGGTATCCGTTATCATCCCGTTCAAGACTTACAAGGACCTGTTGGAGCGTGTGGAGGACGCTGACGATGTGGCTTGGCTCAAGCGCGTCCGCCGCAAACCGCTCCACTACCGTCCGCTCGAGGACTACCTTGCCAAGCGCAAACGCAAGTAATCATGTATCGCGCCCTGCTTGAACGCGCTGCGGGAAAAGACCTCGCCCGCCTCTCTTCCGAGATTCACGACCGTGTCATCGCGGCGATTCATGCACTCGCGATGAACCTGGCGTATTCGCGTCGGCAACTACCGGGTCGTTTACGAAATCGCCGACGAGATTCGCGTCGTGCGCGTCAATCGCGTTCGCCATCGAAACGAGGTTATCGGTAAGAAGCGCGAATGCGTGACGCCCTGAGACCAAACCATGCGCGTCTACATCGAAAGCACGATTCCAAGCTACGTGGTTGCGCGTCCCGCGCGCGATCTCCTGCAAGCCGCCCGTCAGCAACTCACCAAAGATTGGTGGGACTCACAGCGCGAGAAACACGAACTTTTTACCTCCCAAGTCGTCCTCGACGAAATTGCCGCCGGAGACCGTGAAATGGCCCAACGCCGCCTCGAACTCGTGGCGAAACTTACGGTGTTGGATTTGACGGCCGACGCCGAGGTGCTCGCCGACCGTGTTCTTTAATCGGGACTCCTGCCAGCCAACGCCGACGGCGTCGCGGCCCATATTGCCCTCGCCACGGTTCATGAAATGGATATACTGCTGACGTGGAATTGCCGGCATATTGCCAATGCAGCCATCGTCGGTCGGCTCCGCCGGCTGGTGGACGCGCAAGGCCACACCCTTCCGGAAATTTACACGCCGGAAGAATTCCTCGGAGAATGACGTGATGAAGGCAACCAACGAACCGACAATTAAAAGCGGCGGCGATTTGGTGCTCCAGGAAATCTGGCGCATCAAAGACGAATTGTCCGCCGCGCGGGGGCACGACGTGCATCGGCTCTTCGCCGAAGCCCGCGAGCGCCAGAAACATTCCGGCCATCCGGTTGTGAATCTTCAAAAGAAACGCCGCAAGGCATGAATGCTGGATCTTCACCGGATAGTGGGAAGAGCGGGAGTAAAGGATTCACCATCCCAAAGACCGAACCGCCGTTATCATGACGCTGCTTTACTCAGATCCACGTTTTCAGGAACACCTCACCGGGCGGCATCCCGAGAGCCCTCATGTTACTCTATCGAGTCAGCTTTTAAATTCCGCCGGGTCGAGTAAAGAATAGGCCGAAAACAATTCGACAATTGAGCCCGTCGTCCGCAAAGGCCATGTGTGTTTGGAGCGGAGGATTGGGTTTTATTGGGTGTGCTCAGGTTTGATCTGGATTCGGTGCTCGCTGTGGAAGATCTTCGGGAGTAGATGGTGAGCAATGATAGTCTTCGGCCATGAATGAACCGAATCGTGACGTGCAACGGCAAACCGACGTTGGCGCAAGGCAGAAGGGAATATTGGCAATGATTGCTGGCTTGCTGTTGTTTGGCATGACCGCCACTTGGGGCGCGGAACTGTTGCTGGCCGATGCAGGCCGGACTGAGTTTGTTATCGTGATTGATCCCGCTGCGACGGCGCCGGAGCTGACGGCGGCGGCGCAACTGGCTTCGACATTCAAGCAGATCACGGGAGCGGAATTTCCCGTGCAGACCAACACGACGGCGCCGGCTCGTGCCATTCTCGTGGGCCAGGGCGAGGCGGCGCGGCGCGTCTTCGACGGCGTGCCATTCGACTCGTTTGCCACCGAAGAAGTGATCATCAGGACCAAGGGCGATCACTTGCTCCTCGCTGGCGGACGACCGAGCGGGACGCTTTACGCGGTGAGTCGATTTCTCCAGCAACAATGCGGCGTGCGTTGGTGGACGCCGTGGGCCAGCCGCATTCCGAAGCAACCCACACTGCGCGTCGGAGCGCTCGACGTGCGGGAGAAACCGATCTTCGAATATCGTGAAGTCTATTGGTATCCGGCGTTCGATGCCGACTGGTCGTGGAAAAATTTTGGAAACGGAGACTCGTCGGGACTCGCCCCGGAGAAAGGTGGGCGCATCAGCTACAAGGGATTCGTTCACACGTTTTATCAGCTCGTTCCACCGGACAAACATTTCGCCGAGCACCCCGAGTGGTTCAGCCTCATTAAGGGAAAACGCATGCCGGAGCGCGCCCAGCTTTGTCTCACCAATCCGAAGCTGCGCGACTTCACGGTCGAGCGTGTGAAGCAATGGCTGCGCGAGTCGCCCGAGGCGGGGATTGTTTCCGTTTCGCAGAACGACTGCATGGGTGCGTGTGAATGCGCCGACTGCAAAGCGCTGGACGACGCGGAGGGGACACACGCGGCCACCATGCTGGCATTCGTGAATTACATCGCGGAAAAAATCGAGCCAGAGTTCCCGCACGTCGCCGTCGATACGCTCGCCTATCAATACACGCGCAAGCCGCCGAAGACGCTCAAGCCGCGTGGGAATGTCGTTGTCCGGCTGTGCAGCATCGAGTGCAATTTCCGAGAGCCGCACGACCATCCGTCGAACGCGGCGTTCGCCGACGACATCCGCGGCTGGTCGAAGCTTTTCCAGCGGCTTTACATCTGGGATTACACGACGGACTTCGCACATTACGTGCAGCCGCATCCGAACTGGTTCGTGCTCGGGCCGAACGTGCGCTTCTTCCGGCATCACAACGTGCGCGGCGTGTTCGAGCAAGGGGCGTATCAGTCGCACGGTTCCGAGATGTCCGAGCTGCGCGCGTGGGTGCTGGCGCAACTCCTGTGGAATCCGGACCAGGACGACCGCGCGCTCATCAACGAATTTCTGGAAGGCTACTACGGTCCCGATGCCGCGCCGCACCTGCGCCGCTATCTCGCGTTAATGCACGATGCCTCGAAAGGGCACCACCTCACGTGCTCCTCGCCAAGCGACGCGCCACACCTCCGCTTTAAGCCGCTGGCCGAAGCAGAGAAACTTTGGCAGCAGGCAGAGACTGCGGCGGCGAACAATCCAGAATTCGTCGAACGCATCCGGCTCGGCCATCTCGCGGTCCGCTACGTCTGGCTTTCTCGCTGGACGCAACTGCGCAACGAATGTGACGCGCTCGGTGTGAACTGGCCGCTGCCGGAATCACGCAAACAAGTTGCCGACGATTGGATGGCGATCGCCACAGGAGTACCGGGAAAATCCTGGACAAGAATCACCATGCTCAACGAAGCCGGGCTGACACCGGAGCAGTGGGTAGAAGGAAAGGTCCCGGCGAAGCAATGACCTTGCGCAGGATGGGCCGAGGCTACAACGGCCGATGCTCACAGAGCGCCGCTGGAACGCCCGACGCTCACAGAGCGCCGCTACAGCGGCCGACGCAACGGCCGACGCTCGCAGAGCGTCGCTACAACGGCTGTAGCGTTGGTCTATGACCGTCGCTGGCATGTCCGGCCGCGTGGGCGAAGGCAAGTTTGACGCTCATAGAGCGCCGCTACAATCGAAGGCGTGCCGGAACGCTTGCGACGATTGGAATGGGTGTTTGAGCGGATGCCGATCTATTTCGTTACAGCCTGCACGCATGAGCGGCAGAAGATTTTAGCGGATCCGCAGTTGCATGAGCGGCTAATCCAGTTTGCGGAAAACGGGCCGGAGCGTGGCGTTTGGCGCGGAGCTTATGTACTGATGCCGGATCATCTGCATGCGTTTGTGGCGCTGGATCAAGACGGCGACGATCATGGACCGCGGGATGAGGTCGACGGTCATAGACCGCCGCTACAGCTTGGGGATTGGATGAAGTCACTGAAGAACGCGCTTTCGAAAGTGCTGCATCTTTTTCTCGAGATTCCAGTCGTGGAGGATCATGCCCGTCGCGCTCACGCCTCGAACGGCAAAAGGATTTCCGTCAGGTAGTTTTTTGGGTTGCCTTTGCGCGCCGAGAATGTGGCTGTCCCTTAATAGCCCCCTTAATTGCAATATGAAACGAATGCCTCTGCTCCTGGCCGTGTTTGTTGCCGGCGTGACGCTGGCTGCGGAGGATCGGCCGAACGTTCTCATTGTGCTGGCGCCGAGGTTTACGGGAAGGACTTAAGAGTTTACTTTCCAGCCTATGAAATTCGCCGCAGTTCTTGATCGGGACGAGGACGGGATGTGGGTAATCGAATGTCCGGCTATTCCGGGCTGCGTTAGCCAGGGAAGCACGCGGGAAGATGCACTGGCAAACATTAAAGAAGCCATTGCGTTTTGCCTGGAAGTGCGGTCAGAACGTGGCATGCCGCTCACCGTTGAAACTCAGCATGTCGAAGTCATCGTGTAATGCCGCAGCTCCCGGTCATGAGCGGACGCGAGGTCGTGCGCGAGCTGGCGAAACATGGCTGGGAAGTCGCCCGCCACCGCGGCAGTCACATCATCATGACCAAGGTCAAAAACGTAACCATCTCCATCCCTGACCACAAAGAAGTCGCCCATGCGCAGTTTGATTCGCGCCGCTGGGCTTACTATTCGGGAATTTACCGACACATGATCGCCGTCGTTTACTGGTTGCAAGCGGCGCGGGCAAGGTGGTTCATGAAATCGCCTGCTTTTCTTTTTCACCACCTGCTTTGCGCGTTCATCAGTGCGCTCGGCTTTGTCGAGGGTTTTGCCGCGGAATTCGGGGTGACGGTCGAGCAGACGGGAACGCAGGTCGAGGTGATGTGGCCGATGTCGGCGGAGGAGAAGGGCGTGGCGGTGTTTAGCCTGGATGAAAAGATGCCGCTTATCGAATCGCTGGCGATTGCAGCAAAGAAACAACCGACAACGGTGGTGCTCAGGGCATTGAATCCGGTGACGCTGCTCACGGTGGGCAGCCGCGATGCGGAGAACCCGCAGGGTTGGGGTGCGTTTTTCGACAACACTCCACGGAGGGCTTACGAAACTCATCTGGTCGCGCTGGGCAGACGGCGAGTGCAGACGAGCAGCCACGGAACGCGCACCACCGTGAGTCTGGCGGAAGCGTTCGGTGGAGGATTTCGCGGCGATGTGCGATTCACATTCTATCGGAACAGTCCGCTCATCCACGCCGAGACGGTCCTGACAACTCAGGACGATTGGCGCGCGATCATTTACGATGCCGGTCTCGAAAGTTCGGCGCCGAGTTGGGAGTCGATGGCATGGAATGACACGGGTGGCAAGTTCCAGAGCGTGACTCACGGAGGGGAGACCGCGGCTGAACCGGTGGCAGTGTCAGGGCGCACGATTGTGGCAAGCGGCATCGCGGGCTCGCTTGCAGTTTTTCCGCCGCCGCATCAGTTTTTCTATCCGCAGGACGAGGCATACAACCTGAAGTTCGTCTGGCACGGCTGGAATTACCGCCAGCGCGTTTCAGGCGGGGGATTGGGCATTCGTCAGTCGGAGATCGGTGACAACCGGTTCGTGCCGTGGTTCAACGCGCCACCAGGCACGGAGCAGCGGCTGGGCGTTTTCTATCTGCTCTCGCTTGGAGACGCGCGGCAGGCGCTCGATGCCGTGGCGCGCTACACTCGCGGTGATCGTTTTAAGAAGCTGCCGGGGTATCTCACGTTCACGAGTCATTACCACGTCGAGCACTCGAGGAATTTTCTCGAAAAGCAAAAGCAGCAGCAGACGAGCGGAGTTCCTCGCGGCCTCGAGTCGCCTGGCTTCATCAAGACTTTCAAGGCGCGTGGCGCGGACATCGTTCATCTCGCTGAGTTTCATTACGAGGAGGGCTGGCGCCTTCCTGAAGCGGACCGGCTTCGCAAACTGAAGGTTATGCACGACGAATGCCGCAGGCTCTCGGACGGTGAACTGCTGTTGCTTCCAGGCGAAGAGCCGAACGTTTATCTGGGCGGCCACTGGATCAGTCTTTTTCCGAAGCCGGTGAATTGGACGCTGAATCGGCTGGCGGGAAAATCTTTCGTCGAGGAGATCGAGGGATGCGGAAAGGTGTATCGGGTTGGCAGTCCCGCCGATATTCTGCGGCTTTTTGAAGCCGAGCGGGGACTGATGTGGACGGCGCATCCACGCATCAAGTCGTCGTTTAATTTTCCGGATCGCTACAAGGACACTGAGTTTTTCCGTTCGGACCGTTTTCTTGGCGCGGCATGGAAGGCGATGCCGGCGGACCTTTCGCGGCCCACGCTCGGCTGGCGGGTGCTCGACCTCCTCGATGACATGTCGAATTGGGGTGTGAAGAAGTTCATCCTTGGCGAAGTGGACATCTTTCGGATGGAGCCGGACTTCGAGACTTACGGCCACATGAACATCAACTATCTCCGGCTCGCAAAACTCCCTCGCTACGATGATGGCTGGCAACCGGTGCTCGATACCCTCCGCGGCGGCCAGTTCTTCACCACTACCGGCGAGGTCCTGATCCCGGATTTCACCGTCGCCGGCAAGCAAAGCGGTCAAACGCTCGAACTTGAGCCCGACGCAGCGCCGGTGTTGGAAGCGCATCTCGAATGGACTTTTCCGCTCGCCTTCGCCGAAATCGTTTCCGGCGACGGGCAGAAAGTTTTTCGTCAACGCATTGATCTCACCGACACCGAAAGCTTCAGCACACGCAAGCTTCGGCTACCAGTTGACCTGAAAGGCCGCACTTGGGTGCGTTTCGAAGTTTGGGATACAGCGGCGAATGGAGCTTTCACCCAGCCGGTGTGGATTGAGCACCAGCCGTGATGTTTTCGCTGCAGCGCGGTTTCACACTTTGCAGCGAGCCGGGTTGGCGGCAGCTACGAACCTGCTGCGCGGCGCCGTCTGGAATAGCCGACGTGACGACACGGCTCCTCGACTCGTGCCGATAGCGACGCAGGTTCTACAATTGCCGCTATGAATAGCATTCCCAAAGTCGAGGCTTGCGGCGGCGTTCCGCTCTATCAACTCAAGGTTACGCTCGAATGGTCCAAGCCGCCGATTTGGCGACGCATCGTGGTGCGCGGGGACATGACGCTGGACCGCTTGCACACTGTCATCCAGACCGCGATGGGCTGGACGAACAGCCATCTGCACCAATTCATCGCAGGCGGCAGGAATGCTGCGACGTATTTCGGGGAACCCGACCCAGACTTCGCAGACATGGGCAGCGAGATGCTGAACGAGACGCGTTACACCGTGGCCAATCTCGCGCCGGCAGCGAGGCGGAAGTTCACTTATGAATACGACTTTGGTGAGAGCTGGGAGCACGAGGTTGTGGTCGAGAAAATCCTCGCGCCTGATCCAGCTTTCAAACATCCAGGATGTCTGGCGGGAGCGAATGCCTCTCCACCGGAGGATTGCGGCGGGATACCTGGCTGCTACAATCTGATCGAGATCATGGCTGATCCCAAACATCCCGAACACAGGGAAATGAAGGAGTGGCTTGGCCGCGGATTCGACTCAATGAAGTTCAATCTCCCGGAAGTTAATACCGCATTAAAACGGATTAAAGCGTGACTTGCACTGGACCACGACCACATCGCCGCCTTATACCGGGAGTTCTTTTAACCCTCGTTCGGCGTGAGTAACGCGGCGGAAGGCGCTATGGACTGCGGCGACTCGTCAGACTCGTCGCCGCTTTACGGTGGGACGGCGACTTGTCGCCCGCCGGTTTGAGCGCTCAGCAAGTCTTCGCGTTCAAAAGCGGCGACGAGTAAGACGAGTAGCCGCACCTGGCTTATGCCCAACAAAAAAGCCGCTGAAGCCAGTCGCTCCAGCGGCTGCTGATTTTTGGATCGATTTATGGCTTAGCCCTTGGCGGCCAGGCTGATGACGTATTCGATTTTGCCGTGTTCACTGACGACGGTGACGTTTTTGCCGACGAGAGCCTCGACTTTGACACCATCCACTTTTCCCTCGGCGATGACTTTGCTGTCCGGCGTCAGTGTCAGGGTCGCCTTTTTGGATTCGACCTCCTTGGGATCGCTGGACTCGACGATGGCGACGGTGAGTGTTTTGGTGGCGGCATCGAATTTCTCGATTTTGCCGGTGCTGGCGGCTTTTTTGCCACAATCGGCAAAGGCGGGAGCCGCCAATGAGAGCGCGACAAGCGTAGTGAGAATATATTTCATTGCAGTATGCGGTTGAACGAACATTCAAGAATCACAAGACTGGTTGTCTTGCTTGATGAATTTGTTACGCTCGCCTTCGATGCCTTCAACCTTATTCTTTGCCAGGAAATCTCCTCGTGGGTCGCTGGGCATGCGTGAACAGCTTTTGAAGAAATTCGTCGTCTTTGTGCCGCTGGCAGTGTTGTGCCAGATGGCTGTGGCCCATCCGATTCCGGACATTCCGGTGCGATCATCATTCAGCGGAGATGGACCGGTCACAATCAGAGTCGAGGTCGACCCTCGGTGCTTCGCGAGCGACCCGTTGAACGAACCGTATCTCGATAATGCCCGCTTGCTTTCTCTTGAGAGAGGTAAAAAGGCCGAACTGTTGTCGAAAGCGGATGCCTTCATCAAAGACTCCATTGAATTCCGGGCGCAGCCGACACTTCAGCTTCAGCCTGAATTCAAAATGAAGTTCACGACATTCGCCAACTGTGGCGCCTCCGACGGAATGTCTGAATTGACCTGATGGGCTAAGCTATGGCCGGTCTACCAAACCGAGCCATGAACCAACCCGAAAAGAATCCGAACAATCGCACTCGCCGCCAGCACAGTGGGGAGGAAAAAGTCCGTCTTCTGCGCCTCCATCTTCTGGAAGGCAAGCCGATCTCCGCGCTCTGCGAAGAACACGACCTTCATCCCACGCAGTTCTACCAGTGGCAGAAAACTTTCTTCGAAAACGGAGCGGCGGCTTTTGACCGCGCGCCCCGTTCCCGAAGCATTGATGTAGGGAAACAAAGAATTGAGCAATTGGAGGCCAAACTCAAGCGCAAGGATGAGGTCATCGCGCTGGTGACCGAGGAGTTGGTGCGCACAAAAAAAGAGATTGGGGAGGACTGAAGGAAAAGTGGACGCCCTCCGATGAACGCGATGCCGTCGTGGACTTTCTCAACCGCATGCATGCCCTGACCGAAATCGCCCAAGGTCGCCTGGTGAAGTGGGTCCCGCTCTGCCCGCGCAAGTTTGCGCGCTGGCGCGCGCGCTACGGCAAGGCCAACGAACACAACGGCCAGGTGCCGCGCGATCACTGGCTGGAGCCGGTAGAAAAGCAGGCCATCATTGCTTTCGCCAAAGAGCATCCCCTGGAAGGCTACCGCAGTTTGAGCTTCATGATGCTGGATCGCGACGTGGCAGCGGTGGCGCCTGCCACGGCCTACCGGGTGCTCAAGGCGGCGGGACTCATCGGTCGAGCTGCCGGCAAGCCATCAAGAAAAGGCAGCGGCTTTGTCCAACCGCTGGCGCCGCATGAGCACTGGCACATCGACTTCAGCTACCTGAACATCGGCGGCACATTTTACTTTCTGTGCGTCGTGCTCGATGGCTGCTCGCGCGCGGTGCTGGCCTGGGATATTCGGCCGACCATGCGGGAAGCGGACGCCGAGATCGTGGTGCAGAAGGCTCGTGAAGCGTCTCCGCAGGCCCGGCCGCGTGTCATCAGCGACCAGGGTTCGCAGTTCAAAAGCCGGGAGTTCAAAGCGTTCATCACGCTGTGGCAGGCCAGCCACGTGATGACCAGTCCGTATTATCCCCAGTCCAACGGCAAACTGGAGCGCTTTCACAAGACGCTCAAAGAGCAGGCCATTCATCCCAAAACTCCACTCACCCTTGAGGACGCCAAACGCATCGTGGGTGAGTTCATCAACTACTACAATGACACGCGGCTTCACTCCGCCATCGGCTACATCGCGCCCCATGACCGCCTGGCCGGCCGCCAGGACGAGATCCACGCGGCGCGCGACAAAAAGCTCGAAGCAGCCCGCGAAGCTCGTAAACTCAAACGCCAAATCCATCACTCAAACCGACAACAAACCATCCTGGCTGTAGCTTAGCACTCAGACCGCTCTCGGACATTCCCGCTGAACCAAGACACAACCAAGGGTTGATCTGGAACTCGGCCAGGCTGGCAGAAGCCACCACCGCTATCGCTCAAATTCCCGTTGTTATCACCGCGGAGTGGAAGACCGATGCTTCCCGATGGTCCGGATATCAGATTAAAGCAAAGCAAAGTGGTAAGTTTAGCGTTCGTTTCATCAATGACGTCAACGGAAAGGAACAACCTTTAAATGTCCTCTTTCCGGGAGAAGAGAGTTACAAGCTCGATCTGACGTCCTGGGCCAAATCGAGCACCGTTAATTCGGAGGGCGAAAACAAGGAATAACCTAATTTGAATAGTGGAGTGTCGACTTGTCGCGGATGGTTGGGCACTCGGCGAGCCTCGCTTACAAAAGCGGCGACGAGTCGCCGCAGTCCAAGGTTAGCCAAACCAACGACTTTTTCAGGGTCTCGAAGGATTGGATATTCTGGAGCGTTGCGCGTAAGTGGCGGGACCACACTCAACCATCTGGTGAACCTTTGGATCGGCACATCTGGCTTTCAATATTCCGAGTGGAAGGGGAGCTTTTACCCCAAAGTCATTGCCACAAGCCAGATGCTGTCCTATTTCGCGGAGCGGTTTGGAAGCACCGAGATCAACTATTCGTTCCGTAGGATTTCGGGGCGTAAGACGATCGAATCCTGGGCCAATGCCACACCACCCCGCTTTAAGTTCAGCTTCAAAGCTCCGCAGAAAGTAACGCACTTTTCCAGGTTGCGGGACAGTGCCGAAACTCTCCGCTATTTCAATGAAGCGATCGCGCCGCTCCGGAGAAAACTCGGCGCCGTGCTGTTTCAACTTCCGCCAAATTTAAAGAAGGACACGCCGCTGCTGAATTCCTTTTTAAAGGATCTGCCGCATGGAATGCGTGCCGCTTTCGAGTTCCGTCACGACTCGTGGTTTGAGGACGAAGTATTCATGTGCCTGCGCAAGCATAAGGCCGCTCTGTGCATCGCCGAAAGTGAGGAGATCGCGACGCCCGCAGTAGCAACGGCAAACTTCGGCTATCTGCGTTTGCGCCGCGAGGACTATCGAGCCGCAGATCTCAGGCGCTGGGCGGAGTTCGTTAAAACCGAGGCGCGATGGCGCGACGCTTTCATGTACTTCAAACACGAAGGAACGGGCGCCGGGCCGAAGTTCGCAGCACAATTCAAGAAGCTGACGGACGCGTAACGCCGAAACATCCGCTGGCCCGGCGGCGCAGCGTTACCCTGGTCGAAGTGGCGCGAGAACCGCTCGTCACGTACACTCGCCAAGATTATCCGGATGCTCACGAGCTTTTGGCAGCGATGTTCACTGAGATTAAACGGCAACCGCGCATCGTCGAGGAACACGACAGCGTCAGCAGCCTGATCGCCGCGTCGAATTGGGAGTTGGCGTGGCGATTGCGCCGCAATCCCTGGCCTGCACGGCGGGGCCGCGCTTGAAACTTATTCCAGTTTCGCCCGCACCGGCGCCTTTGGTCATTGGTGCGGCATGGTCAAAGGACGCCTTCACCGCCGCCGCCCAACATTTTCTAAAATGTGCGAAGGAAACGGCCAAAGCAATGATGGCACAATCATTGATCACCGCTGGACCAGGCCCGCTAACGAAGCGCGATGACGCCAGAACAGAAATAGCGCGAGGGCGGAACCGAGGGCGGCCATGGGCAAGCCGGAACGGCCCATGAAAACATGGTAGAGGACGATGTTTAAGGACGAGGCCGCGCAGAGCGAGGTCGAGCGGCAGTGACGGGCCGAAGCCGATGCGTTCCGAGTAAAGCGCCGCCGCTTTCAAGGGTCCGGACGCTTCCCATGGAGGTGGTCGCCGGTGAACCGCTCCTCGGGCCGCCCTCTCCCGTATGTTGAGGCGGGCGGAGGTTCCTGAGCGAGCGGCATGGCTACAACCTTGCCGGCCAAAAGCGCAGCCGGCTTCGCCGCATCCGCGATGCTGGCGGTCGACTAACAGTTAACTTTGCGTGGAACGGTGGGAATCAGTCGAGAAGCTCCGCGAGAACTCTCCCGCCATTCTCTGATAGCTTCTTAAGCACCTGTTGGTGGAGCCACACGTTCATCTTCGCGGAGTCGCTCTGGTCGCCCTTATAGTTCAACTCCTTTGCGAGCTCCTTCCTGGCCGCCAGGCTGCTATCCATGCCCACCAGCTTCATCAGATCGACGATGGATCGTTTCCAATCCAGTTTTTCCGGGTTTTTAGCAGCGAGACCGTCCAGCACAGCGGCGACGTCAACCGTCGAAGGCGGAGTCGTCGAAGGGGGAGCGGCGGGACTGGCCGGGGAAGTTGCGGAGGGCGATTTCGGGGGTGGCTGCGCGCCGGGGTTCGGTGCCGTCGAGACCGGCGCAGCGGGCGCAGAACTTGCGGCACCACCGAATATTTTCGCCATTAACTTATTAAATAAACCCATAAATTGCCTTTCTTATTTTTGATGGTTGGGCCGTCATGGTGCCCGCCGGCCCTTGGTAACGAGGCGGTAAATCACAAGTAACAAGATCGCTCCCACCACCGAAGCGATAAACCCGGCAGGTTCACCTTCGTCATACCAGCCGAGAGCACGGCCCAGGAATCCTGCGAGAAGCGCTCCCACAATGCCGATGAGAATGGTGACAATGAAACCGCCGGGATCTTTACCTGGCATTAAGAACTTCGCGATAGCCCCAACAATGAGGCCGATAATTAGCATCCAAATGTAGTGCATAAGATTTAGTGGTAAGAGTTAAGACAGCGAGTAATTAGCGCCCGCGGCGCTGGTTTTGCAAGAGCTTGGCGGCAGCCATGGTAAGCGCACCGAGGACAATGGGATTGCCCATGGCTTTGACAAACCACGGTTTTTCCTCAACGACTTTCTGCAGAGCTTCGGGCCGTTCGCGGCGGGCGTAGTTCATGACGCGAGCGGCGTCATCTTCGCTCATTTTGTCCGGATCGGTCGAGCCAAGGCCAAGCATGCTGGCGATGCCACTCAAGCCCTTTCCGCCTCCCCCGCCCAGCGCGCCGAGCAATCCCCCGAGGAGGCCCTTTCGTTCCTGTGGAGGAGCCTGAGCGATGGCGGTCCGCGCGTTTCGCTGGAATTCGTCCTCAGGCAACTTGCCGAGATATTCCGTCGCGCTTTGGTGATAGGTTTTGTTGTCGAAGGCACTATCGTCTGGGTGTGTAGAAATGAAGCGGTCGTGATACTGAGCAGCTTCACGATCATCGACAGTCTGGGGACCGCCGAAGCGGCGCATGAAATCATCAACGGTTCCTGGCATAGGTGTGTTTCTTTTAGTTTGGTGTTCAGTCTGAAAGGCGGCGGCTAATTTTCCGGCGTGTAGGTCATGTCGCGTGTGCGCGCATTCAGGCGGGCGGTGCCGATTTTCCGCGGCGGGTTTGATGGCGTGTAGGCCAGGACTGTCAAATCCTCGCCGGGAAACTCACTCGCCATTTTCGTCAACATGGTTCGCATCAGGGCTGGGATCTTGTCCATTTCCACGGTGCGATCGAGCACCAGGCCCAGTTCGTTCCCATCGTTTAAGAGGGCGCGATCGATGGTCCGCGCTTGCGGATCTGCTTCGCGAATGCGGTTGAGAAACGCCATCTGCCGCTGCTTCACGTCCTTGGCATGCACTGGCTCTGTGGCGTGACTGTGCCCTTCGCCCGAAATGCCTGGTGGCGGAGCATCGCAGCCGGCTAGCGCCCCCAAGACAGCTATGAGCAGTGCCGAGATACCGGGCGGTAAGGAACTTCGCATGTCACACTAACATTCGCTCCGCGCGCTGCAGATGGATGCATCAAAATATCCGACTCGCTACTTTATTAGACACGAAAAAACAGACGTCGAGACCGAAGTTTACTCGAGAAATTAAGAAGCTGACCGACCCTCCCTGGGTTGAAGTTCCTGGCCCTGGCCTATCGAAACCACCTGGACCGCCGGCATTATTGAGCGGCGTTCAGGGGTCGCACGAGACCGGCGAAGGAAGCGCGGTAACGCCAGAGGAGGAACAGAGCGAGGGCGGAAACGGGAGCCGCCATGGGCAAGCCGAAACGGTCCATGAAAATGTGGTAGAGGACGATGTTTACGATGACTGGGCCGAGCAGAGTGAGGCCGAGCGGCACGTGCCGGCCGATGAGCAGGAGCGCTCCGCCGATCACCTGGAGCGCCGCGATGACCTTGAGATAGCCAGTAGCGTGCATCGAACCGATGAAATCCCCGGCGTGACCGCTCATCGGCGGCATCGGGATGAAGTGGAGGAACCCATTGGAACCGAAGAAGACGAAGATAAACCCGAGCAGCAGGCGGGCGATGATGGTTGCAATTTTCATGCCGCGAAGGCTGCGCTGCTTGCGCCGAAGCTCAACTCGTAAAGTCAGCTGATAGGGGGCGCCGCTTCTTGATGAAAGGCGTGACACCAAGCCAAAGTCGGAACAGCACGATAGTCGCTTCAGCATGGGCGCGTCCTGGTCGATAGCGCAATTGAAGGAAGACTACCACGCGAAGATTTTAGTGTATCAATGGAAACCGTGATGAGACCGAACGAGACTCCCGGGATGAATTTTTCTCGCTGGAAGCATGCTGTGAACTTTTTCCTGCGACTTTCCATCTTGATCGCACCGGCGATTTCCGCGCAGGCGCAGAGCAAGATCGACGTCCGCGAACGCGGCGCCAAGGGCGACGGCCAGGCGCTCGATACTGCGGCAATTCAAAAGGCTATCGACGCCTGCGCTGAAGGTGGTGGTGGCCAGGTTCTTTTCTCTTCCGGTCGTTATCTCTCAGGCACAATTCATCTTCGAAGCGGGGTTACGCTTCATTTGGAGGCGGGCGCGCGGCTCATTGGCACGACCAACCTTGCGGACTACGCTCAGCCTCAGCCGCCGGATATCATGCCTGAAGCCAAATGGGGCAAGTGGCATCGCGGCCTCATTGTCGGAGAAAACGTTGAGGACGTAGCCATCACGGGACTGGGAACAATCGATGGCAACAAGGTTTTCGATCCGACCGGCGAAGAAAAGATGCGTGGGCCACACACCGTCGTTTTCGCCAATTGCCGGCGTTTTACGCTGCGCGACGTGACTGTTGTGGATTCGGCGAACTACGCGGTCTTTTTCCAGGTGAGTGACGACGTGGAGATTCGCAACGTCAAGTTTGTGGGCGGCTGGGATGGCGTGCATTGGCGGGGCGCGCCGGAGCGCTGGTGCCAGAACGTGAAGATTATGGGCTGCCAGTTTTTCACCGGGGACGATGCCATCGCCGGACGCTACTGGAACAATACGGTCATCAAGGATTGCCTGATCAACTCCTCGTGCAACGGCATTCGGCTCATCGGCCCGGCGACGCGCCTGACCATCGCGAACAACTTGTTTCGCGGCCCCGGCGAACAACCCCACAGCACTTCGGGTGAGAAGCGCCGCACGAACATGCTGTCGGGAGTCATTCTCCAACCGGGTGCGTGGGACGTTACCCGCGGCGCGCTCGATGACGTGCTGCTGGCGAACAACGTCATGCAAGACGTTGCCTCTCCGGTAACACTCTGGAACAAATCAGGAAACACGGTGGGCCGAGTGACGATTATTGGTCTCCGCGCGACCGGCGTTTATCGCTCTGCCTTGTCAGTGGAAAGCTGGGCGGATGCGCCGATCACCAACGTGGTCCTCCGTGATGTGCAGGTGGAATACTCGGGCGGCGGCAATGCCTGGCCGGCCGAGCAAACAGTCAAAGGTCCGGGCGTGGACGCCCGCCCCTTGCCGTCCTGGGGCCTTTACGCGCGCCACGTCCAAACGCTGACGCTGGAAGACGTGCGCTTCAGCCTGGCCTCCGATGATTTGCGTCCCGTCATCAGCGCCGACCGCGTCGAGCGACTGAACCTCGATGGCTTCAAGTTCACACGTGTGCCGGGCGTGACGGAGCCGATCGTCACGACGAATGTGGGAAAGCTGACGCAAACTCCGTAGAAGAATGTTCGGGAACATTCTGGCTCGTGCACTCTTCGAAATCTGTCCGGAAAGCCGGTCCCCCACCCGTCACACGAGGGCAATCATCGTCGCCATCCGCGGCGGGCAAACTCGCGGGCCTTGGCCGCCAGCTTGCGCGCGGCCGCAAGATCCTTGCCGATTTCCACCACGCGGGCGGCGATCTCTTTTCCAGCCGAACCGTCGATCTCGAAGATCCGAGAGTCCAAGCCCACATCGTGCCACATCCGGCCTTTGCTCGTGTCGGTCGGCTGGCGCAGATGGATGGCCGTGTGCCACTGGCTTGGGTAAATCTGCCCGAAGCAGACGCCCGTTGTCGCGACCGAGCCATGGGCACCGGGCGTTGGGGATTTGAGTTTCACGGCGGGGAAGACATCGGCGGCAGCTTGCTTGCAAGCAGCAAATTCGACTCGCGTAAAAATCTTGGCGAACTCGGTCAAATCAATAAAGCGAAACCCGTTCAAGGCGAAAGTTTGCACAGTGCCAGCAACTCAATCAACGCCCCGTTCTTTTCGCCCTTGCGATAAACAGCGGCAGACGTCACCGATGGAACGGGCGGTTTCAATGGAACGAGCACGGCCTGCGGATGCGGCAACTGGCCCACTTCTTTCGGGGTGAGCGTGACGCCTTTGCCGGCGGCGACCGTCGCGAGCAACGCGCTCAGACTTCCTACGCGGTGACGAAGGCGCGGCGTGAAGCCCGCTTGCTGGCACGCGTCGCAAATGGAAGTGTTCCGACCTGGGAAATTGCTTTCGTCGAAACCGATGAAGGTTTCGTCTTTGAGTTCCCCGAGTCCGATTCGCTTTCGTCCTGCAAGCAAATGATCGTCAGGCAGCACGGCGTAAAATGGAATGCGTCGCAGCACGACAACCTCAAACTCGTTCGCCAGTTCCGGGCAAAGATTGCCCAGCAGCGCGAGGTCAATCCGCCCGTCGCGCAGCGCCTTCACTTGGTCCTGCGGCGAAAGTTCTTTCAAAGCCACTTCGGTATCGCTGTGCTTGCGGGTGAAGTTTCTCAACGCAGGCGTCAGGATGCTGGCGAGAGCAGGCGCGATGTAGCCGACGGTGAGCGTCTTCACCGGCTGATTGCGAAAAGAGTTCATGTGAGCGGTGGCCTCACCCGACTTGCGGAGGATGTCGCGGGCGTGGGCCAGATAGCTTTCGCCCGCTTGGGTCAGGGACAGTCCGATCTTCTCGCGCGTGAATAGCGCAACGCCGAGTTCTTCTTCCAAATCGTGAATCTGCCGGCTCACGGCGGGCTGCGACACGCGCAGGCGGGCGGACGCGCGGCTGATGTTCATCTCTTCTGCAGCCGTCACGAAATACCGCAGGTGTCGGAGTTCCACGCGCACAGGTATAACCGAAAGGCATGGCCGGGCAAAGAACAAGGTATTGGCCGTCAGAGGCCGCGCGCCGGATACTGCCTCCATGAAAACCACAACTTTGAACGAGACAACGACGACACCGACCATCGTGAAGCGTCCGGCGGAAGCGCGCGGCCAGACCGCGCTTGGCTGGTTGCACAGCCGGCACACGTTCTCCTTCGGCAACTATTTTGACCCCGACCAGATGGGGTTTCGTTCGCTGCGCGTCATCAATGATGACGTGGTAGAGGCGGGAAAGGGATTCGGGGAGCATTCGCATCGTGACGCGGAAATCTTCAGCTTCGTCATTGAAGGCGAGTTGGAGCACAAGGACTCGATGGGCAATGGGCGCGTCATCAAGGCGGGCGACCTACAATACATCAGTGCCGGGCGGGGCGTGCTCCACAGCGAGTTCAATCCCTCACCGAGGAAGCCGGTGCATTTTCTGCAAATCTGGCTGAAGCCACGGATGGGCGGCGGCGAGCCGCGCTACGCGGAAAACGCACTGGGCCAGGACGTCAAACCGAATTCGTTGACGCTCTTGTTCGCGGGTGAGCCGCGAGACGGAGCGGTGGGCATCCGCGCGGACGCGGCCATTTACTTTGGCAGGCTGGACGCAGGCCAGCGGCTCGTTCATCGGCCAGCGACGGGACACGCGCAGTGGCTGCATGTCATTGAGGGCAATGTCACCACATTGGGCGAGCGCCTCGAAAGCGGCGACGGCGCGGCGATTGAGAATGCCGACGCACTGGAAATTCAAAGCGGCGCGGGCGCGCAATTCCTCTTGTTCGATCTGAAGTGACTGCTGTGAACCGGCAACAGATGTAAACGACAACCAAACCACCAACACTATGAGCCAATACCACAAACTCTACACTCCACAGGACTCCGCCGTCGTGTTTATCGACCACCAGCCGCAGATGCTTTTCGGCGTGGGCGGCATCGACCGGGCGGCCTTTATCAACAACGTCACCCTTCTCGCTCGCACGGCCAAGGAATTCAATGTGCCCACCGTCCTGACGGCTGTCGAGACGGAGGGCTTCAGCGGTTACGTTTTTCCGCAATTGCTCGACGTTTTCCCCGGCCAACCGGTAGTCGAACGCAGTTCCATGAACTCGTGGGATGATCCCGGCTTCCGAAAAGCCATCGAAGCGGCAGGGCGTAAGAACATCCTCATGACCGGCCTGTGGACGGAAGTTTGCATCACGTGGCCGACCATTGAAATGCTTGGTGCAGGTTACAACATCTATGTTGTCGAAGATTGCTGCGGCGCGACCTCGCCTGTAGCGCAGGAGGCCGCGCTCTCGCGCATGGTGCAGGCCGGCGCAATTCGCCTCACCACGATAGCCGCCATGCTGGAATGGCAGCGCGATTGGAAGAACAAGGAACATTACAATGCGCTCATGGGGCTGCTCAAACAGCAAGGCGGCGCTTACGGCGCAGGCGTCGAATACGCCTACACGATGGTTCACAAAGCGGCGCAATCCGCGCAGAAGCCCCAAGTCGTGCCGAAGAAAGCCCACTGAGCCATGAGCAATACCGACTCAGTCACCGTTAGCATTACCCGCACGGCGAAGTCGGGATGCGAAGCTGCCTTCGAGCGGGCGTTGCACGACTTCGTGAAACGCTCGCTCGCACTGCCGGGACAAATGGGCGTCCATGTCATGCGTCCCGCGCCCGGCTCGAACTCGCGCGAATACGGCATCATCCGCAAGTTCGCCAATCGCGACGCGCTCGAAGCGTTTCGTCTCTCATCCGAATATCTTGAGTGGAATCAGATGGCCGTTGACCTCACTGAAGGCAGCGGGCGGGTCGAGGAATTGAACGGCCTCGAAAGCTGGTTCACGCTTCCGAGGGCGGTGCTGCGGCCGCTGCCGAAATGGAAAATGGCCGTCGTGACTGTGCTTGGAGTTTATCCCACGAGCCTACTGCTGGGCGAAACGGTGGGGCGTTGGACGCGCGACTGGCCGCTCTTCCTGAACGTGTTGGTGTTCGCTGCGGTCATGGTGGCATTGCTTACCTGGGTTGTGATGCCGCTGCTCTCGCGCCTTTTCCATACTTGGTTGCACCCCGAAGAAAGGAAAATGCTACAATGAATCCGAATCCCACCCCCGACCTGATTCTCCACAACGGACGAATCGCCATGGTCAAGACCGGGGTCATGGTCAAGACCGGGGTCAGGTTGAGGATTTTAGCATTGCCGATGAGGAGATGCCGGTTATGTGGGGACTTATGGCACGTCCATTACGAGTTGAGTTCGCCGGAGCGGTTTATCACGTGATGAGCCGCGGCAACGGCGGAGCGGACATTTTTTTGGACGATGAGGACCGGTTTCACTGGCTTGAGAGCCTTGGGGAGGTAGTCAAGCGCTGCGCCTGGGAAGTCCACGGCTGGGTTTTGATGCGCAAGCACTATCATCTTTTGTTTGTTACACCGGAAGCAAACCTGGTGACTGGGATGCGATGGTTACAGCAGGTTTACACGCAAGGCTTCAATCGCCGCCACCGCAGGCGCGGCCATGTCTTGCAGGGGCGTTACAAAGCACAGATCAAGACCGGGGTCACGGTTCAAGACCGGGGTCAGGTTGAGGATTTTAGCATTGCCGATGCAGGAGATGCCGGTGAGGTGGGGACTTATGGCACGTCCAGTACGAGTTGAGTTCGCCGGAGCGGTTTAGCACGTGATGAGCCGCGGCAACGGCGGAGCGGACCTTTGTTTGGACGATGAGGACCGGCTTCACTGGCTTGAGAGCCTTGGGGAGGTAGTCAAGCGCTGCGCCTGGGAAGTCCAGG
>JBPCQC010000020.1:0-15256 GCA_050998515.1 Verrucomicrobiales bacterium | reverse complement strand
TTCGTGATGCCATCAGACTTGGCGGGCTAAAACCCGCTGGTCTCCAACCGCCGGATGCGGAAAACCGCACGTCCGGTGGTGTGGGAGGGCTGCGGGGCGCAATCCCCGCAGCCCGACCCGATCCAGCGCTCATGCGGGCTTCAATTGTTGAGTTGCCCTGTCTTTCGTTGAATCGGGGGCAAGCGGGGCGGCCGGTTGCCGCGAATGACGGCACCGCCTACCGGCGCGTACGGCAGTTCGCGATTGTCTGCCACAGATCGCAAAAGCAAACCGCCCCGACTCATGTCGCCGCGGCCAACAAAGTCGGTGGGGAAGAGCAGGCGTTTTCGAAAATGGTTGAGCAAAATGTCGACGTACTTGCCGGTAGCGACGCTGCCAAGCAACACGACTTCACAATCCGGAAAAGTCGAAGCGAACGCGCCCACGTCGCGATCGAGCGGGTCACGGTATCGCGAATCATTGACGTCGATATTCACCGTCCCGAGCGCTTCGAGTTCTCCGAGTGTGAACAACATGCGGGCGTCAACGAGCCCTCGATTGGACGTGATGACCTGCGCTGGTGCCACACCGAGGGGCGCGCGAGCAAACGCGTTGGCATAAGTCAGCTTGCCCCGGAAGTAGAGACCGCTCAGAAAACTGAAGATTTCCCCAATAGACGCTGTGCCCCCTTTTTGCAAACGATGCGCCAGTTCGAACGACGCCTTCGGATTCGAAATGAATCGCGCCCGCTTGCCTCCACTATGCGCAGGCGAAAGAAGGAAAATGCGGTTCATGGGGCGGTTTCCCGGCTCATAACTCACCTTGGCCGCGCCATCCGGGCCCGCACAAGTTCGGGCAAAAATTTCGTCGGCACGGAACCGTGATCGATCACGGCCTCGTGGTAGCGACCGAGATGAAACGTGTCACCCAGTTCGCGTTGAATTTGCTGGCGCAATCCATAAAGCGCCATACGACCTACGAAGTAGGTGCTGAGCTGCACCGAGCTTTGCTTGGCCCGGATAATCTTCAACTGCGCCTCGCCCTCGGACTGGAACGCCCCTTCCATAAGGAAGCGCAACGCCTCCTCGTCCGTCATCGCCGCGCAGTGCATCTTGTGATCGAGGATCGAGTTGGCGACGGCGCGCAAATAGAACTTGAGCTGGTTCAGGCGCAGCGGCAAATCGCCCTCGCCGTAGCCCTGATCGAGCATCATCTGTTCGGTGTAAACCGCCCAGCCCTCGATGAACACTCCGGACTGCAGCACCCGCCGAATGAGCGAAGGACTGCGATTGGAATACTCGAGTTGCACGTAATGACCGGGGTAAGCCTCGTGGATGGTGAGCACCTGCAGCATGTGCCGGTTGTATTCCTCGAGGAAGCTCTGCACGCGCGCCGCGTCCCAGTCACCCGGCGGCGGGCTGACTGCGTAAATGGTCGCGCCCGTCGGATCCAGCGGCAGGGCGGACTGCAGGTAGGCGAGGGAATTTCCGCGCTTGAACTCCGGCATCTCGATGACCTGACAGCGATCCGGGTCCGGGAGGCGAAGAATGTCATGATCGCGAATGAAGGACTTGATGCGGCCCACGGTGGCACGCGCATCCTCGACGAGCGTTTCCGGTTGGCCGTGTTCCTTGCTGACAGCGCTGATCACTTGCGCAATCGTAACTCTACGGCCAGGCGCGTCATCCGGCGGGAGCACGGTTTTGGGAAAATAGCGGCTCCAGAGCTGGCGTGCGACGACATACATGTCGCGCTGCACCCGCGCCAATTCCTCTTCCGCATCGGCCAGCACCTGATCTGCGGTGATCCCCGCGTCCAACACCAGTTCCAGTTTGCGGGAGAATTTCTCTCGCCCCAGACGCCATTCTCCGTTGGCCCGCGGAAGGAGGTCGCTCTCAAGAAACCGCTGATGGCCTTTCAATGCGTCAACCACCGGCTGCGCCGCCTTCTTCAGCGCCCCGATTTGTGGACTGTCACCAACCAGTTCAAAGATCCCATTTTCGTAGAAACCAATCGCACCGCGATTCTGACGAATCGCGGTTTCAAGCACCGGACGCGGCGGGTTGCTCAACGTTTCCTTCGCCGCGACGACGATACGCGGAATCTGCCCCATCCGCGCGATGGCGTTCGCCACGTTGGTTTCCTTCGGCAGCGTGGATTGCGTGAGCAGCAAATAGACGCTGTCATTGATGTAGGCGCCATATGTTCGGGGATCTTCCTCGAAAGGCCGCATGTTTTCCGTCAGCCAAATATCGCGAACCAGCTCGTCGCGGAAGATTTCGTAATCAATCTGTCCATCGCGCGAGAGTTTCCCGTAGCTCACGGCTTCCGGAAGAGCGGCCAATCGCGTGCGCGCCTGCTCCAGCCAATCAGCCCGGGCTTTCGGCGAAATGTCGTCGAGCCGGTGATCGAACCGGTGATCGCCCAACTGCGTTGCCTCGAGCGGCCGCTCCTGAAACATCTCCTCGAGGTGAGCCTTGAAAAACGCCTCGAGCTTCGCGTCCGCGTTTAGCGCTAGAGCCGGGCTGACCATACCGGGAACCATCACGAGTCCAGCAAGGGTTGTTTTCCACATGGGGATTGGAATAAATTTGAGATTTTGGCAATCAATCTGCGGGGAGCAGGATGTTCAGTTTGTCAATCGTAGCGCGAAAAGCCCAGCGAAGCTTCGGAACAATGGGCGGCTTTCACGGGCTGACGCCGTCTATCGCCGCATCCCAGGCCACCCGGGTGCGGACAGCGCGAGAACGAACTAGATGCAGGCCCGAAATGCGGGTAGTGGCTTGCTAAAGCGGTTGCTTGAAGAGCGAAAGAAGGAGAGGACGCGGGGCTGAGGCGTTCGTTCTCGATACTTCCGCTGTTGGTGGATTTCGGTTGGAAAATCGGGCAGCAGTGGCGGAAGACCTCGCCAACGCTTGAATGGACAATGCACATTCCCGCTTTCGATAAGAACGGCCTGCTGCCGGTCGGCGTGCATGACTGCACCCTCGCGGAGATCTGGGAGCGGTTCGGCCAATTCCAAAACACCGAACAGCGGCCGCGGTTGGTCGCGAAGTTGGAGGCGTTTGTGGTTGAAGCGCGTACCGCGGGCATAGTCACGGCGGTGATCGTGGACGGGAGCTTTGTCACAAGCAAGGCCGCGCCAAACGACGTTGATCTCAGCATGGTTGTCACCGAAGCGCACGATTTTTCCGCTGATCTGCCGCCGCCGGCATACAACGTCCTGTCAAAACGCCGGGTGCAGCGGCGATATGGATTCCATTCTGGTCGCCCGCGAAGGCTCACTCGAATACGGAAAATGGGTGGAGTTCTTCCAGCAAGTGCGGCTTGAACCGGGCGCACGAAAGGGCATACTTCGGCTGAAACTATGATTGAGACGGAAGCGCAGTTCCAACAGGCCATCGGCCAGATCGAGAGACTCTACCAGGGTCTGGATGTTCTGCGGCGCGACATCCTGCACAAGAATCCCCGCAACTTCGCCGTTCTCGCCGAAGGACCGCTGGATGAAATCCACAAGGTGCAGGCGGAGATTGGCCGTTACGTGAGCTGCCTGGAGCCGGCCAACACCGCATGAGTCCCAGGATCGAAATCACCGCACAGCTGATTTCGGAGCCAGCCTACTGACCTCTGTTCTCTCTGTTTCGTTCTATTCAAACTCTCCTGCGGTAAGTTCTATCTTAAAGAGGCTGTTGCCGTTCAGAACCCGAACGGCAAGGTGCCAGCCAAGAACGGGCCCTTCGACGAAAACGTCTGCTGCGTTTGGTAATTTGTGAGTCCGCCTGGAAAGAAATCTCTCATCATGCTGGTATAGACGATGATTTTCTGACTTTCCTCCGATGCGCCCGAAAATCCTGCTTGTCGAAGACGAACCGTCGATCGCGGACAACATCATTTACGCCTTGAAGACCGATGGCTTCGAGTCGGTCTGGTGCGCCACGGGCCGGGATGCCCTGGCCAAATTCGGCGAGGAAGACTTCGTGCTGGTCATTCTTGACGTCGGTCTGCCGGATATGAACGGCTTCGAGTTGTGCCGGCAGCTGCGCGCGGCAACCTCGGTCCCGATCGTTTTCGTCACCGCGCGCAAAGACGAGATCGATCGGGTTGTTGGGTTGGAAATTGGGGCGGACGATTATGTCGTCAAACCGTTCAGCCCTCGTGAACTGACCGCGCGCGTGAAGGCCATCCTGCGCCGCAGCCACCAAGCGGCGCCCCCATTGGGGCCAGCGCCGGTTTTTGAGGTCAATGATGAGCGTTGCGAGATCCGCTATCACGGGACGCCACTGGTCTTGTCGCGCTACGAATTCCGGCTGCTGAAAATCCTGGCGCAAAAGCCCGGGCGGGTCTTTTCGCGGGAGCAATTGATGGAACAGGCATGGGATGAACCGGAGACGGCGCTCGACCGCACGGTGGATGCACACATCAAGATGCTCCGCGCCAAATTGCGCGCCGTGCGCAGCGACGAAGACCCGATTCGCACTCATCGCGGGCTTGGCTATTCAATCAAGGAGCCGCAGTGAGCATCCGCACGCGCATCATCCTTAGCTACCTGATCATAATTGGGGTGGGCTTCTTTTACCTGGTCAAAAAGATCACCGACGTCAAGGAGATCAAACCGCGCTATATGGAGTCGGTAGAAGACCCGATGGTTGATACAGCGCACCTGCTCGCGACGCTGATCGAGGGAGATATCAAGGAAGGCCGGATAGATCCGGCGCGATTTGGCGAGTCCTTTCAGCGCGCAGCCTCGCGGCAGTTCGTGGCGCAAATCTACAGCAAACGGAAGACAACTCTGGACCTGCATGTTTACATCACTGACGCCAGTGGCATTGTGGTTTTCGATTCCGACGGCGGCCGCTCCGAAGGGCAGGATTATTCGCGACGCAATGACGTCTTCCTTACCTTGCGGGGAAAATATGGCGCGCGCTCGACTCGATCCAATCCCGATGATCCGACCTCGTCCGTCCTTTATGTCGCGGCCCCGATCATGAACGGCGACACCATTATGGGCGTGCTCACGGTTTCGAAACCGCAAAAGAGCATGGCCGTATTCATGGAGCAAACACGGCGCAAGATATTCATCATGGGTGCGGTGGCTGCCTCGCTCGTTGTGGTGGTAGGCTCAATTTTTTCCACCTGGCTGACGCGTCCAATCGAGCGGTTGACCCATTACGCGAAAGCGGTGCGTGATGGCCGTCGGGTCGCGCTTCCAAATTTGGGCCGCTCTGAAATTGCCACTCTTGGCAGCGCCTTCGAGGAGATGCGCGATGCACTCGAAGGAAAAAAATACGTCGAGAATTATGTCCAGGCGCTGACCCACGAGATCAAAAGTCCGGTCGCGGCAATTCGTGGAGCCGCCGAGTTGCTCGACGAGAACATGCCCGCCGAAGAGCGGGCGAAATTTCTCGGGAATATTCGCGCTGAAGCGATCCGTATTCAGGACATTGTGGACCGGCTTCTTTTGCTTTCCGGGGTCGAGGCAAAAAAGACGCTCGATGAGCGAAAATCACTGGATCTGGCCGGCCTCGTGAACCGAGCGGTGGCAAGCGTGGAATCGCAGGCAGGGAGCAAACAGATTCATCTGAAAACCATAGTGCCCAGCGAGCCATGCCTGGCCGAGGGCGATGAGTTCCTGCTCGAGAAGGCGATGCTTAACCTTTTGCAGAATGCGCTGGCGTTTGCCCCGCCAGGGGGCCGCATTGCCACTTTACTGCGTCGGGAAGAAGGTCGCTACGTGATCACGGTCGAAGACAATGGGCCGGGCATCCCCGATTATGCACAACCGAGAGTCTTCGAGCGATTCTTTTCGCTGCCGCACCCGGACACCGGCAAGAAAAGTTCCGGCCTCGGCCTCGCCTTCGTCCGCGAAGTGGCCGTTCTGCATCGCGGCTCGGCTGCGTTACGAAATTCCCGGCCTGATGGCGGCGCCATTGCCACTCTCGAATTGCCGAGTACCGTTGTAGCCGGGGTCTAAGACCCCGGCCCGGCGTCACAGACGCCGGCTACAGCGCAGGCGCTGCGACAGCACGCCAAATTGGATTGAGAATCCCGCATGTACAGGCCCAACCCCGGTGAGGAATTTTTCGTTAACGTCCTCCTGCGATTTCGCGGCGATTTCTTCGCGCCTTCAAAATGTTTTCATTTCTGAAAACCACCTTCGGGCATGGAAACATCCGTCCCGCATCAGGTACCAGACTCACCGCGCACAGAGACCAACGCCGGTCGTATGCTTCTCACAGCGGCATGGTTGACGATCATGGGCGATTTTCTGTTTTGGCCGGCCCCTCCGGGCATGTCTCTGGCGATCTTCGTCCTCATGGCTTGTGCCGCGATTTTTCTTAACCGCCCCAAGGCGTTGTTTACCCGATCCATGACCGTCGTCTGCG
This sequence comes from Verrucomicrobiales bacterium, assembly GCA_050998515.1. Taxonomy (GTDB): domain Bacteria; phylum Verrucomicrobiota; class Verrucomicrobiia; order Verrucomicrobiales; family V1-33; genus JBPCQC01. The sequence goes on along the minus strand of JBPCQC010000020.1, from coordinate 8,894 downwards.
CGTTGCTCGGCGCGAGCGTGCTTCAAACCTGCATCGAACTTTCATTCAGCAATATACTGGTCATTTCGCTGCTGATGCTCGTGCTCATAGGTGAAACGTCATTTCCGGCTTTGCCGACCCGCTGGCGGCGCTGGGCCGAGGCAGTCTGCGCCCTGATGGTGGGATTAAGGTTTTGGAAGTCAGTGCGAGCAGCCTTCAATCCAATGTGGGTAAGGCCTGGCCCGTTTGGACGCGTTGCCGGAGTTTTCATCGGCGTCGGCTTGCCCACGCTCGTCCTGGGTGGCTTGTTCGCGGTCTTGCTTGGGGCCGGGAATGCGATTTTCGCGCAGTTGATGTTCGAGGCCTGGGCCTTGGTGCCGGGCATCGATTTTTCGTTCGGCAGGGCCTTGCTCTGGGCGGTTCTGGCAGTCTTTGCAATGGCGATTCTGCGGGACCCGACTCCTCCGCCCGCCGATCGAATTTGGGCGCGGGACATTCCAGCCTTTCTTCCACCGCGCGATTTGGTGGTGGCCCATTGGCGCAGCGTTTCGATCCTTCTCGTGCTCAATGGGCTGTTTGTGGCCGCAAACACGATTGACGCCCTGTATCTTTGGATTGATCAACGGCTCCCTGAGGGCGTCACCTACAGTGAATTCGTGCATAACGGGGTGCACAACTTGATCGCCGCGGTTTTGCTTTCAGCCCTGTTGCTGACAGCGATCTTTCAGCAGGCCAGCCAGGTGACGACATCGAAGCTGCTGCGGGGATTGAGCCTGGCCTGGATCGCACAAAACGTAGTGCTCATCGCAAGCGTATTGCTTCGTCTGAAGCTTTACGTCGACGCCTATCAACTCACCGAGCAACGCGTCTATGCCGGGTGCTTTTTAGTGCTCGTCACGACCGGCTTCGGACTGCTCGCGTGGCGGATCCAGAGCGCGAAAAGCCTGAAATGGCTTTTCTCGGCAAGCGCCATTTCTGCCTTTGCGCTTTTTTTCATCATGCAGTTTGCAGATGTGGCGAAGTGGGTTGCTGACTACAACGTGTCCCGCTGGCAGCACGATCGTAGCCGCACGCTGGATGTGACTTATCTCGGGAGCCTCGGCCCTTCCGCGTCCCCGGCCTTGATCAACGTGGCCAAAACAGCGAATCGCCCGGAAGCGCATGAAGCCTTCCAAAAGATACAGCAGCGCAAAATATTCGAGCGACAACGACTGGCCGACCTGAATTGGCGTTCCTGGCAGGCGCGGGAGATTCGCCATGCCCGCCTGTTGGTGGAAGGCGAAATCCGCACCGCAAGACCCTGATCCCGCACTGTTTGTGGGTTGGATATCGAAACGCGCGGCGGTTTTCACATCGATTTCATCGGCGCTACCAACTTTTTTCACAACCGCCTGCCATAGGTGAAGCATGAAACAAATTACCCACAGATTGATGGCACTGGCGGTCGGGCTCGTTCCGGCCGGCGTTCTTCACGCGAGCGAATCGGGTGCCGCGAATGACCGGACATTGTCGCCCTACTTCATAGTCAAGGGAGGTGAGACGAGCACCGATGCGATGCCACTCAAGTCCACTGACGTAGAGGCGAAAATCGCTGGCGTCATCGCTGATGTGCGCGTGACGCAAGTCTACAGCAACGCCGGCGGAACGCCGCTCGAAGCGATCTACGTTTTCCCCGGCTCGACGCGTGCCGCGGTGTACGGCATGGAGATGACGATCGGAGAACGCGTGTTAAAAGCGCAGGTCCAGAAGCGGGAGGAAGCGCGCCGAACTTACGAACAAGCAAAAACCGAGCGTAAGAGCGCGTCATTGCTCGAGCAACAGCGCCCCAATGTCTTCCAGATGAATGTCGCCAACATCCTGCCCGGTGACACCATCAAGGTCGAATTGCGCTATACGGAGATGCTGGTTCCAACGGCTGGTCAGTACGATTTCGTCTTCCCGACCGTCGCCGGCCCGCGCTATTCCAATCAGCCCGAAGCGGGCGCTGCAGACGTCGAGAAATGGGTGAAGAATCCATATCTGGTAAAAGGCGAGCAATCACCGGCCACGTTCAACATCAAGTTGGACGTGATCGCCGGGATGCCAATCGAGGACCTGCGGTGCAGCACCCACGGCGTGAAGCCTGACTTCCTCGATGCCTCCCACGCGCTCGTAAAACTTGATGGCAGTGATGCGCTGCAAAACAATCGCGACTTCATTCTGCACTACCGGCTCGCCGATGCAAAAGTGGAATCGGGCCTCTTGCTTTCGACAGGCGAAAAGGAAAACTTCTTTCTTTTGACGGTGCAGCCGCCGAAGCGGATTGCGGCCACCGAGCTGCCGGCCCGCGAATACATCTTCATCGTCGATGTGTCTGGCTCAATGAACGGCTTTCCGCTGACTGTTTCCAAAACTCTGATCAAGGAGTTGCTTGGCACGTTGCGCCCGCAAGACTCGTTCAACGTGCTTTTATTTGCCGGCGATTCCTCTTTTCTGGCACCGCGTTCATTACCGGCGACGCCGGAGAATTTGACCAAGGCGATCCAGACGATCGATAACCAGCGTGGCGGTGGGGGCACCGAACTGCTTCCCGCGCTCGAACGTGCGCTGCAGATTCCCAAGGAAGAGGGAGCAGCGCGCAGCCTGGTCGTCATCACGGACGGCTTCGTCCAGATCGAAACCAAGGCATTCGACCTCATTCGGAAAAATCTTCATCGCGCCAATGTTTTCGCGTTCGGCATCGGTTCGAGCGTAAATCGCTTTCTCATTGAAGGCATCGCTCGTGCCGGGCAGGGCGAGCCATTTATTGTGACGCGTCCGGAGGATGCGCAAACCGAGTCGCGCAAGTTTCAGGAGTACATCAGCTCCCCGGTGCTCACGCATATCGCCGTCGATTTCAGCGGCTTCGAGGCTTACGATCTCGAGCCAGTCTCGATCCCGGACGTTCTGGCCGATCGGCCGGTGGTTCTATTTGGCAAATGGAAGGGGGCTGCCCAGGGGACGATTTCGCTCCGCGGAAAATCTGGCACTGGCGAATATGCAAAAACATTTTCCGTCGCTTCGGCAACCAGGCTCGAATCGACGCAGGCTCTCGGTTACTTATGGGCGCGAAGCCGCATCGCGAGCCTCGCGGACTACAATCAGCTCGCCAACGACGACGAGCGTGTAAAGGAGATCACCAGCCTTGGTCTGACCTACAACCTCCTCACCGCATACACCTCGTTTGTCGCGGTCGATTCCGTGGTGCGGGATCCCGGCGGTCATGTGCAACTCGTCAAGCAATCGCTGCCCCTTCCGCTCGGAGTCGAGAACAGCGCAGTGGGAGCGCCGATCGCCACCACACCGGAGCCGCAAACATGGATGCTTCTCATGGCGCTCGCGGCCATCCTGGGTGTGAAGCTATTTCGCTCGCGGAGGAAATTATGCGCGCAAGGTTGAGATGGTGGCCTGCGCTCGTGCTGGCGGGCATGGTCGTGGCGACATGGCCGGTGTGGCGCTGGTATGTCTTGCGCCTTACCGACGGCAGCGACGAACCGTGCGGAGTTCTCGCGCTGGTGAGCCTCGGGTTCCTTTCATTCCGGCATCGAATCTCGCTGCCGGCAGATGACCATCGCCTCCTCTGGCCGGCGATTTTGATCGCGGTTTATGTGGGAGTGTTTCCATTTTCTCCGCCCCTGGTGCGCGCGCTGTTGACGGCGGCTGCCTTTGGCGCCCTGCTTTTGCGTGGCCGTGGCACGGCCGGTCTATGGGGTCTGCTCGCCCTCTCGCTTCCGCTTATCGCAACGCTCCAATTCTATGTTGGGTATCCGCTTCGCCTGCTCGCAGCGGAAGCTTCCGCGCTCACGCTGCGGCTGTGCGGATTTGCCGTCGTGCGCGAAGGTTCACTGCTCCATTGGGCGGGAGAAACGATTTTGGTTGATGCCCCGTGCGGTGGAATTCACATGCTTTGGTTCGGGTTCTACCTGGCGTTTTTGCTCGCGGCATTTTATCGGCTGGATGTCCGACGCACGACGATCTCCGCAGGCGTGACGCTCGTGGTTGTGATAGCCGCGAACATGGCTCGATCCACGTCGCTCTTCTTCAAAGAATCCCACATAATTGCGTTGCCGGAATGGACTCACGCCGGGATCGGAGTTGCGACCTTTGCTGTGGCGGCGTGGCTCATCGCAGGAATCACGCAAAAACTACAGTCGAAATCATGCATCGCGTGATTGTTCGCTGCAGTTTTCTCGCCCTGTGTGCCGCGGCGGCGTTGGCACCCTTGATCAGCCGCCCAACAGCTCTCGTGACCCCGCATTCGTTTTCGGGTTGGCCAGACGAGTTCGAGAATCGACCGCTTCATCCGTTGCCCCTCGCTGACGTGGACACCCAGTTCAGCGCCGGCTTCCCCGGAAAAATAGCGCGCTTCAGTGACGGGCAGCGCGAGTTGATCCTCCGCTGGGTTACCGCCGGAACCCGCAAACTCCATTCGAGCGCCGATTGCTTTCGCGGGCTTGGTTACGCCGTCGCTCCCGCTCCTGCCTGGCTCGATTCCCAAGGGGCCCGATGGAGTTGCTTCACCGCCCGGCGCGGTCCGCATCGTCTCGAGGTGCGCGAGCGCATCACCAGCAACGACGGTCAATCGCGGACTGATGTTTCCGCCTGGTTTTGGAGCGCCATTCTGCACCGAACCCGCGGCCCCTGGATGGCAATCACCGTCGTGGAAATGGATTCGGAATAGCCCAAGGGCATCACATCGATGGCCAGCTCGGGTTCCCTGGTTTTTACTTTGCGGTTGCTTGCCACAAGCGCTCGATCAATTTGCACATTTCCGGATCGTGTTTTCGAAGTTCCTCACGGGTGAACGGGAAGAAGTCGTTGCGGCCAAAGAATGCCTCGGTTGACTCGGCGAAATACTCCTGCGGATCGGTCATCGCGTAGGCGCGCTCGATGGTGTTGGGACGGCCATTGCCATGCCATCGTTCGACAGCGTCGTAACGCTTGCCGGCGTTTGCGCGCTCGTAGGCGGTTTTGATCTCGGCGTTTTGAAAGCCGAGCACGCGGTCGTGGTAGGCATGTGCGAGTTCATGCAATACGAGGTTGGGCATCCGGTTCGTCTCGGCTTCGAAAATGCGGACGTTGGTGAACTCGAGCGCTTGGGCCATCGCCGGGTTGCGATGGTTCGCGACCAGCCACTCGCGGTTCGGGTGATATTCCGCGCGCGGCGATACTCGATGGTATTCGGGCGAAAACCATAACGTCACCTCGCGCAACTTTGCCACTGCGGCGGCAGGCACGACGCGGACAATCTCCTTTAACTGCGCATCCAGCAGCTCAAGCGCCTTCGCGGTCGATGCCTTGTCCTGATCGACCAACCGGTCGCTGACCATAACCGTCCAGCCGCAGATGGACTTGGATTGATGACTGACATCTGCCAATGTGTGGATTGTGCCATGCAACGAGCGCTCGATGCGGACGCCGTTTTCGCTGCGGAGATTCGCAGTCAGTTCGTAACACGGAGTGGGAGCGAGGTTGGGGATCTCCAAATGAATCGTTCGGCCGTCGGCGCCGAGGCCTGCGCCGATAATGGGGAGCGACTGTTCGTCGATGTGGGGCGAACCATAGTTGGCGCTTCGTTTGAGTGACCAGATTTTTAGCGCGAAAGCGCCAGGTAACACACTGGCCGCGTCGAGAGGGTCGCTGAACGTGATGTCGAATCCGCCGGCTCTTGGGTGGACAGCGAGCGGAACATGGGCGGGTTTTTCGGTCCGGCGGATGCGATGGAAGCCACCCGGGGCGATGGCGTTGCCGGCCCAGGCAAACATGCCGCAGGCATAGAGAGCACCGTCAATTCCGAAGCGGCCGCGCATGATGCCGGTGGCGAACGCCGGAATCGGCAGTTCACACACGGCGCCCTGCCAAATGCCGCCGGCCTTTTCGTGCGGGACGACAAAAATGCGGCCGGTGCCGTAACTGAGATTGAGCAGCGCCCCGCCGAACGGCCCCCACGTGTCCTTTGGAACCCAGAGAAGTTCGGCGGGACTGCGGTCTTTGGCGTTAGTGATCCACACCATGGGCGATTCCATCGCTGCATCGGCGGTGTCGACCACATCGGAGTAGGCAAACATGTTGCCATAGAACCCGCCGGGGCGAACGCGATTGATCCGGTTCTTCGGTGTCCAGTGTCCTTCCTGGTCGGTGACAAAAAACATGCCATCATCGTTGAGACAAACGCCGTTTGCCGCGCGAAACCCAGTGGCCAAAATATCCGTGTGCGTGCCGTCGGCGCTCACTCGAAGCAGGGTGCCGTGATGCGGCACCAGAGCCGGCAGCGCATGGCGCGCGGATTTGGCGTAATAAAAATTCCCCGCGGCGTCGGTCTGCAATCCCATGGCAAATTCATGGAAATGCTCGGTGACCTGATGGTCGTTGTTAAAGTTTTCAATGAAGTCGGTTTCGCCGTCGCCGTTGAAGTCGCGCAGGCGCGCGATTTGGTCGCGGCAGGCAATGAACAATTCGTTCCTTCGGAACTTGACGCCGAGGGGCTGAAAGAGCCCGCTGGCGATCCGGCGCCAGCGCAGAGAAATCGGCTCGGGCCCAGCCTCGCCCCACCTTCCTGCCGAAATTCCGGAGACGCGCCACACATCACCGTTCCATGTCGCCACCGTCGCGCTCCGGCCGTCAGGCGTGAAATCGAACCCGCTGGGGCGCATCCAGCTTTGCCAGGGATTTTCCTCTGGCAGCGGGAATGTATCGACAACGAAGGCGTCGCTCTCGTCGCCGGTCTGCGTAGAAGTTATGATTTCCTGCGGCCAGCGCGGCGGGCCGCCATGGGTCAGCGATTGCAACTCGAACGATGTGGTGTCCGCCTCGATCAAGGCCCCGAGATTCGCGGCGTCGAGGCGCGAGATATAAATCCGGACCTGTCGAGTCCCGGTATCGGCCGGAAGATGAAGGATCGCAATCCCATCGTTTCTTTCCAACCCCGAACGGTTCGACTGATTTCGGAACTTCCATCCCGACTCTGGCCCGGCCCTTCGTAACATTACCGAAAGCTCCGGATCATCCGTCGCGATTCGCAACGCGAGCGGTTTTTTCGCCGGCCCTACGTTCAGCGTGCGAAAAAAAACGGGCGTGGTCCCATACTGGATCAGGCCGGGCGAATCGAGCATTTCGGTCTCGCCGACGGTGTAGCTCAGGACTGCACGCGAACCGTTCAAGTACAGTCCGCGATAGTTCGCCCACGAGCGCGGCAGCGGACCGTAAGGCAAAGCGTCACGTCCGCGTAGGCGCACGTCGTCCCATTTTCCGGTCTCTGGATTCGCCCACCCCGGGCCGACGGGATTTACGAAATGCGGGTCGCCGGTAAGGCGGGTATGCGTGCCGTGGCTGCCATCGAAGGCGATTCCTTTCCAGTCCACGAAATCGCCGGTGGTCGCTGCGGCGACGCGCATCGTGTCGTGATCATAAACCATCCAGGCGCTTCCTCTGCTTACGCCGCCGGGACCTTCATCAAGCCGCAGGGCGAGGCCTTTGTACGCGATGTTCCCAGGCGCGACCTCGAATGTCCAAAACATGGCCGGGCCGAAGTCCATGCGTTGATACGGCGGCGGGCGGCGATCCTCCTGTTCGGTCGGCGCGCGGGCCAGAGCCTTTGGCAATGATACCAGATAGTCCGGGGTTATCTCGGCAAATGGCTCGCGTGGATGCTGCCGCAGAAACGCCTCGCGGATATATTGAATCACGCTGTATTTTTGCCTCGTCGTGTATTGCGATTGCGGCACCATATGCCCGAACCCCTTGGCCAGGGTGAGATACATCGAGAAAGGATCAGAGCCGTTTTTGAATTGTCCTTCATGGAAACGAAGCGCGGTGGGCAGCGAGCCTGGTTGCTCTTTTGTGCCGTGACAAACGATGCAAAGGCTCGCGTAAATCTCTTTTCCTTCGGCGAGTGTCTTCTCATTCCAGCCGCGAACCAGCTCTGAATGGTCCGCGGTTTCCAGGGCCTGAACCCAGGCCGACGTCACAGTCACGCCGGGCACCGATTCAATGACAGGGTGTGCTGTGCCAGACAAAAGCGCTGGCGCTGCTTCCGGTCCGCGCACCAATCTTTGATCTGACCACACCCGGATCACGGGCGCTTCATTTGCCGGATGTTCGATGGCCACATCGTGCGCGGCAGCCCCTTTCAGCGTCAGCGACATGTTCTCGCCCCACCGCACTACGCCCCCAGCAGGACCGGAGAATTCGATGTGCAGCCGGTAGTTCTCGGGCCACGTCAGCGCGTGCAACGGGACTGTTTCGCGAGGCGAATTGGCGGCAAAGATGAGGGCAACGGAACAAAATCCGAGAAGACTCGCGCAAAGGGGTCTGAACAGCACGGGATTAAATGGTTACATTCGTCGAGGTTCTGATCGGTAATCCAGATTATCACGCAGAGGCGCAATCCGCACAGAAATGGTCCACGCCTTTTCTCGCACGCCTCACTCCTATGGGGCCCAGGCCGGCGGACAGCCAAAAAAGAGTGGTGATCAAGGCTGACGGACTGGCGTCAATCAGGGTAGTTCCCGAGCCATCGAGCGCGCTATTGTCCCTCGCCAGCGCGATCCTGTGTCTGTCCAGACCCCGGAAAAACTGAGGCCCGGCAGCTATTCTGCGAGAACGCCAGAATCTCGACCGCCCGGCATTTTACGTAAAAAGATAATCGGCGCGGGGATTAAACCGCGCCGATTATCGTTAGAAATGATCAAGCTTATCTTTTCGCGGTAGCGCGCGTCGCCACGTGGTCTCGCAGGAGTCCCGTTATGGTTTTGCGTTATGGTTTTGATTGTTTTGGGTCAAGCTAAAATTCTTGACAGAGGACGAATGGTGCGGCAGTTGGAGGGATGCCGCGGCAATTGCGCATTGAAATGGCGGGCGGGATGTATCACGTGATGGCGCGCGGGGATCGGCGGGAG
>JBPCQC010000126.1:0-11622 GCA_050998515.1 Verrucomicrobiales bacterium | reverse complement strand
AGCCTGTTCACCGTGGCAGCGACACTCCTGTCGCTGAGCCTGTTCACCGTGGCAGCGACACTCCTGTCGCTGAGCCTGTTCACCGTGGCAGCGACACTCCCGTCGCTGAGCCTGTTCACCGTGGCAGCGACACTCCTGTCGCTGAGCCTGTTCAATTCAGCGACTAAAGAGTCGCTGCTGCGAAAGTCATTGGCGCTCGTCCCACCGAACGACCATCAGTGTTGCGATTCGACGCATCTCACGGGCCGCGGGTTTTGTGCCGTCCGCGTAGCGACTGATGATCTCGCGCAGGCGATCAACCCGCTTTGCATAACCGGCCAGGCGCTCCGATCCCCACTTCTCTCGGATCGAACGTTCCTTGAGCCTGTCTCGATCCACCAGGACTCCCGGCGTGAACCAGTTAGTCTCGAGATTCCAGCACTCCTGCAGAAAAAGCACATCGTCCGTCGCCTGAGGGGTCGCCGCATCTCCAAAAAACTCCCTGCCTAACACTTTTCTAAATGCGGCGTCGGGAAGGTCCGGGTTGTGGCTGAATTCGCGATAGGCCCGGCGGTTGACGCGGATGAGCAGTTCGTCAAGTGGCATGTCCCCATGGTTCAGCCACTCGAAATGAAATGGTTTGTGGCGGCGGTTGTGCCGCTCCGAAGGGCCATCGGTGCAGCTCATCGGCTCGAGTGAGGGCAGGTAGCCGCTCATGTGGTTGGTCTTGGCCAGCCGCGCGCCCTCCCGGATTTTTTCGGGCGTTCCGAGCGTCAATCCTTCATTCCAGTAAATGCTGGTTTTGCTTGATCGCAACAACTGAGGATCGAGGTGAGCGCTGTGCGGCGTGAAAAAAAGAGTCCAGCGTTGGTCAAACGACTGTTTTGCTGCCGTCACGTCAAAACCAGGCACTGTTCGGCCATTGAAATAATGGGGGTAAACCATAACGGTGGCGTTGGGTTTGGCCGCCCATATTTCGTCCGAGATCTTCCTGACGAATTCGAACTCGCGGTCAAAGAACTTATTCCGGCACTTCTCACAGTGGCAAATGGCATAGTCCGAGGACTCGATCATCACGCCGTCTGCGTTCGGATAGAAGTCGAAGAACATCTCCCGGACGTAATCGAGCATAAAGCTCTGGGATTGTGGCCAGGCGGGACAAAGATTGTGCCCCCAGCTATGCATGCCCCAAAGTGCGACAGGGTCGCCATTGCGCTGCGTTGCCTTCAGTTCCGGATGATCGAGCGGATACTGGTTGGCGCCGTCGTAGGCGAAAGGCGTGAATCCAAGAACGATCCTGATGTCGCGCTCATGAGCATAGTCGATGAGCTGACGGAGAAAATCGTGCTCAACATTTTGGTGATCGTTGTTGTAGCGCCAAGTAACGGGAAATTTTTTCGAGCGAAAGGCGCCGGCCGTCCAGAGGATGAGACAATTGGTGCCGTCCTCGTGCATGGCATTGATCATGCGCTGCCATTCGGTCAGCCCGAACGTCGGCATTCGCATGAATGTGGTGTAGTATCCCCGGATCGACAGCGCCGGTTCAGCCGGCGCACTATTTTCGATCAGAAGCAGAGCGAGCAGGACAGGAAGGATTCGAAAAAATGGCAGCATGCGGTTCGGCTGGGTGTTCGCGGTCACTCTATTGGACCAGAAAGTCGCAAGGCAAACAAGTGTTTCGCTGTCGAGATCCAACTCCTCGCGAAACGGCGCTCATCGCTTATCTTCAACTTTTCCAGACCTCGGTTCCCGAAAACCCACTGCAAAGATTTGTCATGTTGAGTCTGTCTGAATACCGTCGTTACGCCCGCCATCTGACGATCCCCGAATTCGGAGTCAACGGCCAGCAGCGACTGCGAACGTCGAGCGTGCTTTGCATTGGCGCGGGCGGTCTCGGCTCGCCGGTTCTTATGCATCTGGCCGCGGCAGGTGTCGGTCGGCTCGGAATCGTTGATTTCGATGTTGTCGAGGAGAGCAATCTTCAGCGTCAATTGCTTTACGGGACCAACGACGTGGGAACGAAGAAAGTCGAAGCTGCGGCCAGGCGCTTGAGGGACCTCAATCCGCACGTCACCATAGAGACACATGATGCCCGTTTCACCAGAGACAACGCCGAGGCATTGCTTGCGCGATATGAAGTCCTGGTCGACGGCACGGACAATTTTCAAACGCGATACTTGTGCAATGACGTGGCGGTGAGAACCCGCAAAGCGAATGTTTATGGAGCGGTCCATCGGTTCGAGGGGCAACTCAGTGTTTTTGCGCCGCATCTGGGCAGTCCGTGCTATCGGTGCCTCTTTCCCTCGCCCCCGCCTCCAGGAACGGTGCCCTCGTGCGCCGAAGCCGGGGTCATTGGAATCTTGCCCGGCATCATTGGCCTCCTCCAGGCAACCGAGACGCTGAAGCTGCTCGCGGGCCTCGGCGATTCCATCGCTGGGCGCCTGCTGCACTTTGATGCCTTGAGCATGCGATTTCGCGAGATCAAGCTGCGTCGCGATCCGGCGTGCGCTGTGTGCGGCGATCAACCAACCCTCACCGTCCTGCCAGACTATGAGCTATTCTGTGGGGTGCCGTGTCAGCCCGCCTTGGCCGGCGCCGAGTTGACCGTGATGGAATTCGACGCACTGCGCCGCTCAGGCGATCCATACTTTCTACTGGATGTGCGGGAGCCTGACGAATTGCTTATCTGCCGGTTTCCCGAGGCTAAAAATATTTCGCTTGGAGAATTGCCGGAGCGCCTCGGTGAAATCGATGCCCAGGGCCGCGTGATTGTGCATTGCCGGTCTGGCGGACGAAGCGCCCACGCCGTCAACCTGCTGCGCCAGCGCGGATTTTCTCGCGCCCAGAACCTGGCAGGAGGGATCAACGCCTGGTCCAGAGAGATTGATCCCGAGGTCCCCTTTTATTGAAACGCCGCGCCCAGGCTCAGAAGGCCAGCCGCGGATCGTAGGAATTTTTGAGCCATTCCTGGCGTTTCCTTTCGAGATCCTGTATATGCGTCACGCGGGCAGCGAGTTCCTGCTTTTTAAATTTGGCGAAAGAGTTGTTGTCCCCAAATTTACGCCAGGGACCATCGGGAACCTCGCTCGCATCGCAAAATCTCCAGTCGCAACGAACGCCACTGGCAATGCCAAGGAAGTCGCGAACGGCAGGGGACACGTCCAGGCCAGCGCTGTTATTCACGTTCGCCTTGGGCTGCGGTTTGTTTCCAAAAACATAACCCCAGTCATCTGTGCAAAACGGCCCGCAATCCTCCCACTGCGCATAACAGATTTTCTTTCCAAATCGTATGGCCAGCCACTGCCCTTTGCACACCGTCCCTTTGCCGCGATTTGGGTGCGTCTTGTACCAGGGAATCACCGCTTCGGCCACGGTCTTGTGGCAATAATCGTTAAAGGGCAGCGCCACATAAAACGGATTCTGCTGCGGCTCAAACTTCTTGGGCCGAAAATCCCATGTCCGGTTTTTCGGATCAGGATCGTCAAAACCTCCGTAGTTGTTCTGCCAATGCGGATCCCACGAGCTATGGTAATTGACGGCCGCGCTGACCGGTGTGGCACCCTCACCGATCCAAAAAACGGTCGTGACGATATTGCCTTTCCATGGGTAGGCAGGTGCGGCCACTCGCGGGCGCGTCGGCGCATAGACTGACGGGAGTTGCAATGTCTGCGCCGCCGCAGGGTTCTGCCGAAGCACTGCGGCAGCACTGGCGGCGTTAACAGGCACCAGAGTCGCCGGAGTGGCGCCTTGCCTGGCGGTGGCAACCAGGGGAACTCCCGATCTTTGGGGTGTCAGAGAAGCTGCGGGTTGCAGGCGGGGTTGGGCCCAGCAAATGGAAGAATCCGAAACAATTAGCATGACAGTTACAAGGGTTGCTGCTAAGTGATGTTGCGTTGGATATTTCATGCGGAGGTCGCGGACGTCGGGTAGGGGTTTGCTCAAAAAAGGGCGCGTAACTTGCCTTATATTTGGTAGGACTCAAGCGGTTTTTTCGCGAACCCTTCTCGATGTGGAGAGGACGCCGCCCGGCTATTCAACGGGTATAACCGCGGAAGAATTACGACTCCGCCTGAACGGTGGATGCACTTATTCCTGACTAAGACGGTTATTGCTTCAAGCGGCTTTCCAGCAACAAGAGCGTTCCACGCAGTTGGGAGTCGTCGGCAGTGCGCCCGGCCACCAGTTTGCAGGCGTGCATGACAGTGCCGTGGTCGCGTCCGCCAAAAGCCTGGCCGATTTCCGAATACGATGATCGGGTCATATCCCGCGCCAGGGACATGGCTATTTGCCTGGGAAAAGCAATGGAGGCGGGCCGGCGTTTGCTCGTCATGTCTGCCAGGCGCACATCAAAATGTTCCGCGACGATCCGTTGAATTTTGTCAATCGTGACGACATTGCGCGCATCCTCCTGCAATAAATCCCGCAGCAAGTCTTCGACCCGGGGAATCGAAAGGGTTCCTCCCGAGAGCGATGCGAATGAAGCTACCCGCATCAGGGCTCCCTCGAGCCGGCGCACGTTGTTGGTGATGCGTTCCGCCAAAAAACGAATGATCTCGTCCGGCACTTTCACCTCCAGGAGAAGCATCTTCTTGCGCAAAATCGCTATGCGCGTTTCGACGTCCGGCGGTTGCATCTCGGCGGCAATTCCCCACTCGAAACGGGAAACCAGGCGCGCTTCCAGTTTCGCCATTTCACCGGGCGGGCGATCGCTGGTCATTACTATTTGTTTATGGCCGTCAAAAAGCGTGTTGAAGGTGTGAAAAAACTCATCCTGCGAACGTTCCTTTCCACCAAAGAATTGCACATCATCGATCAGGAGCACATCCGCCTGGCGGTAGCGCCTGCGAAATTTTGCCAGCGTCCCCTGTTGCAGCGCGTCGATGAATTCGTTGGTGAATTGTTCGCTCGATACATAAACCACTTTGGCTTTCTTTCGATGCTGCACGATGTGGTGACCGATCGCCTGCATGAGGTGGGTCTTGCCAAGGCCAGTTCCGCCGTGAATAAAAAGAGGATTGTACACACGAGCCGGATTTTCGGCGACGGCCCGGGCCGCCGCATGCGCGAACTGATTGCTTTGCCCGACCACGAAGTTCTCGAACAAGTAACGGGGACTTAATCCGCTGCTGTTCGTCGTTCGCATCATCTGATCTCCAGCGGTTAATTCACCCAGTCGGCTTTTCCCAACAAAATCCGGCGCTGGCCCTTGGCTCCCCTCACCACCCTCCTCGACATCATCGCCGCCCGCAACCTCGGACGGTGACCCATTGACCGCGACCCAGCCGCGCGAACCGTTCGGGGCTTCAATCACGAACCGGAACTGGCGCGGAGTTCCCAGCAACGACACAATAGCGTCCTGCAAACTCGTCGCGTAGTTCGACTCGATCCAGAATTGATGGATCTGATTGGGAACCGAAACGGTGAGAAATTCCTCGCTGGTGGCGACGAGCCGGGTCGGTAAAAACCAACGTTTGTAAGCATCGGGGCTGATTTGCTGCCTAACATTATTACAGACGGCATTCCATAGTTCGTGCAATCGTTCGCTCATTGAGTTGGGATTTCTATGAGGATCATTAAGTATTGGTTATTAAAATATTATAAACTAAAGCCGGCATCGGGGCCGCGTGAAAAAGGGCTCACGCCCTCAAAGGCGGTGTCAGTTCCCGCGCGCCGCGATCCAAAAATCAGAATAAAAGCGACGAAAATTTCACACAATGTTTTTCGCCACATTTTTAAATTTTCTTTGTTCCACGAACGCTCCTTTTTGAGCCGCAAGAAAGCGGATGGACAAAGCCGTCATTATTGGAGCCGCTAGAAAACAATTCCCACTAAATGAGGCGGGATACTTTTGCGGCCGAATGAAATCTCGCAGGGGCACGGGTGGTCTTGACAGCGAGTGGACTGCTTCCTAGAGTCCGCATGTCCCTGGCAAAAATCACACAGGTCGTGGGCCAAGGTGTTTATGTTCCTGGCACCGACATCGATACCGATCGCATCATTCCGGCGCGGTTCATGAAGGGGGTGACTTTTGATGGGCTGGGAGAATTTTTGTTTTATGACGTGCGGACCAATGAGGACGGCACCCATCAGCCACACCCACTGAATGACCCGCGCCATGACAACGCGAGCATCTTGATTGTCGGCTCGAACTTTGGCTGCGGATCCTCCCGCGAGCATGCCCCTCAAGCGATCTATCGCTGGGGCTTTCGGGCGATTATCGGCGAAAGTTTTGCGGAAATCTTTTTTGGGAATTGCATCGCCTTGGGTATGCCGTGCGTTACCGCAGCACGTGAGGATGTGCACATGCTGGCGAAACTCACCGAAGAAGTGCCCGAGATGCCGATCATCGTCGATATCGAGCGCACTCGTGTTTTTTATGGCTTGGACGGCGCAAAGAATTTTCCGGTGCATACCACGGACTCGGCCCGGGAATCCCTACTGGCAGGGCGTTGGGATCCGATCGCCGATCTCCTGGAAGGTGAACAAGAGGTGGAAACGAAAGCCAGTCAGCTTGATTATGTGCAGCGCCCGGCAGGGCGTGGCGGCCGCTCATGATACGACTGCGGGCGGGCTACCGGACGGATTTCAGCCGGAGGTACACCGAGCCACCGCCTCGAGGCACGCTCGCCTCCCGGAATTGCAAATGCCCAGAGGTCTCCAAGACCGTGTCCGTTAATGCATCCGGCGATGCTGGGTCGCCGGGGCCAAACCAGTTTTTCAGATCGCTGCTGCACTCGACACTGACGGCGACGTCAGATTTCGTGAGATCCCGCGCGTATTTAAGCACAAGTCTCTCCCCGTCGAGAATCGCAGTTGGGGCGCTTTCCGCAGAGTGGGAGGCGGGATTCAAACCAAGGGCGTACTTAAGAATATGCGGCACGCCGTTGCCGGAACAGTCACCGGCGGGATCAGCAGACAAAGTTTGCTCAGCCAGGCCGCACCGCGCCTCAGCATTTAGGGCCCACGCTAAATATCCCGCGGTATTCTCCGCCGTCACCTCGGTCACCGGCCCCCAATCCCAAAAGCGGCCTGAAATATGCGGCCGCGCGGCCACAATAGCCGGAAGCGAGGACGGCCGATTGATAATGAAACGAGGGTCCGACACCGGCCCGCTCATCACTGGCGCCGCCACTTGATCGGTGTCAATGAATGTAATCGAGTCGATAAACCAGCCGCTCGAGGCGTTGGTCGAAACGATGATGGGATCGTGTCCCGCCAGCGTGTAAACGAACCGGATTCTTATCAACCGCCCTGCGAAACTCGACAGCGGCACGGTCTTAGGGCCAAAGGCGGTTTGTCCAGTCGCACCGGTTCCCGCTTGAGGTAACTGCCCGTCCACAACCAGGTCCGACCAGGTCACTCCATCATCGGTGGATGCCTGCACCCTCGCCACCTGCCGAACGTTCGCGGCCGCCAGACGGCTTTGGAAGCTCATGCTGCTGCCAGCACGGCAGAGATAAGTCGAGTTGAGCATGATCCACTGGTTTTCCATAAGCGGATGCGCGAGGTGGAAAGCGGCAGAGCTCCCGGCAGCCTTCGTCTGCGTTTGCACCGGAGGATAAAGATTCTGTCCTTGCCCGTTTCTGGAGACAAAGTAGGTCACCTCGCTCGAGCTATCGCCGGGCTCGGGCGCGGCGGCAATCCTGCCGGCCTGCATCAGGCCATATCCCGTGGCGCCAACAACCGGGGGCATCACCAATTCCGAGGATCCGTCGCCGGCAAAAAAAGGAACAGGCACCTCAAGGAGCTTGAACTCCGGAACATACTTCAATCCAACATTCTTCCCGTCTATAATGGTACATTCAGTCCTGAGTTCAGCGTTAAGTCCTGAGATCAGAACAGAGCGCGGTCCGTTGAGCGCAGGCACCGGGACCACGAAACCGCCGCCTGGCGCAGTCACAGCAGAGTGAGCCGCGCCGGTGACATCGACTCTCAGCCCGGAAATGCCCTCGTGGACATCGTAAAAACCATTGGCGTTAAGATCATAATAAGCAACGCCGGTCACAAAAGCTGGACTGGCTGGCTGCTGGCCAAAATTGACCGTTCCGACCACCGGGCCGACCTGCGAAGCGCCAGACCCGTTGTAGCCCAGAAGAATGCCGACGCCAAGCTCCCGATAGTCACCGGAATGATTATTCACTCGATGATAGGGAGGATTCTGCATGCCAAAACTCGGACCGCCCCAATCAACTTCGAATCCCGCATGAGCGTAATTTAAAGACAACCCGTAGGCGTAAATGTTTTCGCCGAGCGCACTGAACGCATAACCCACTCCAGATATTCGCCGCACGATCTCCGCCGCGTCGCCCATGCCTGGAACCTCCCAATGTTCTTCCGCCTTATTTGTCCACATCCATTGAGTGTGGCTGCGAGCCACAGCCATCAGTTTCGCATTCGGAGCCAGAGGGGGGGCGGTTGGAAGCGCGGAAATCTGCTGAACCATGACGCTGGTCGCCACGCCAAAACCTGTCATCGCGTCCCGTATGTCCCAATCCATTTCCCACCCCGGCTTCGCTGGATCTATGGAATCGCTCAGTCGCTGTGCCTCGCCAGCAGGCGAGGATCGGGCCGCGTTGATCAATTCGATAAAGTATTGCTCAGTGGCGCTGGGATTGCCGAAATCGTAGGCCGGTAACTGACCCCACGCGCCAGAGACCGCACCAAATCCAACCCACAATCCAACCACCCAGCGAGAGCCGCCCCGCGCCTGGCGAACGATAAACTGGGCTAACGAAAGAAACGAGTGGGTCACCAGGTGTTTGTAAGGGGCGCCCCGACAAGTCGTCGCTAAACCTTTATTGGCTATGGAAAATATAATAGATTCATATATTTTTAGTTGATTTTCTCACTCCTGGTGCCTCTTCTCATTTGTGGAAGACAAAAAACTTACGGCAAACAAAGTTAACTAAGGCTGAGGTTACAATCAATGTTACTTGGGCAATCCACCAGGAAGTTCCAAGGTGGGCGCGCAGGTAGGGTCCCAGAAGGATGCCGGCCAGCCCGCTGACGACGTTGACCGCGGTGAACATAAGGAACTCCACCACCCGATGGTGTCTGCCGCCCGTAAAGACCCAAAGTACGTTGGTTATGTAGGCAACCAGGTTGCTCACCGCGAGGGCCGCGATATTGGCGTAAATCTGGTTCTTGGCGAGAGCCGTTTGATCGAGCCCCTCGATGGCGGGAAAGGCTGTCACCGAGAGCCAGAAGGCCACGCCATTGTGGGAAATGAAGGCAATGCCGCCACACACGCCGTATTTCAAAAACTGCACCACAAAGGGAGCGTCTTTCGACTTTAGGAAGGCGAAGGTTTCCTGCCAGCGATGCGTCAGCGCAAAGCGCCAAACCAAATGAAGCTGGCGTCGCAAAGTCAGGGGCGATGGGCTGAACTCCGGCTTATTCACGCGCCTGAAAATTTGCCGTCGGTTCGCCAAACTTCTGCCTCCATTGCGGCAGCATTTCCAAAATCGTCTCCTTGCGGCGCCGCGAACTAATCTCCCAAACCACAGGCTTCCCCAACGGCACATGGGGCATCAATTGGTCAAAATCCACGCCTCCCGCGGTCAGAGGCACACGATGATCACGCGCGGGCCATTTCACATCGTGCAGGTGGCAGCCGAGCCAGTGAGCCTGCATGCGCCTTATCCACTCGAGATGGTCGAGCAAACCGAGGTTATGCTTGCGCTGAACGTGCCCGAAATCGTGCCAGTAACCCACCCATGGGTTGTCCTGGAAATGATCCATCAGTTGCTCCATCTCCCGCTCTGTCGGCACCTGCTCAAAGTGGCTGCGGCTCTCCACCGCCACCGGCACCCCTTCGATTTTCGCCTTCTCCGCAATCTGTTCGAGCGCCTCCCGGGCACGGGACAAATAGAGCGGCGCCACTTTCTCCCGCGCCTCGACGAGGCGAAGTTTGAGCCGCACATATTCCCGGGTGTTCAACCGGCCGGCGCGGGCGATCTCCTCGAGCTGCGCGGTGAACTTGCGCAGCGGCACGCTGCCCAGATGCAAAACCAGATAGCGGGCTTGAAACTGCGCGGCGAATTCAAGCGTTTTCAGCGTCAGTGCCATCGCCCGCTCGCGCTCGTGCGGCCGGTGGGAGGTGAACTCATAGACATCGGGCGCATCGATCATAACCTCGACCGGCGAGGGGCAAAAATTGTGGAGTCCGGAAATCTTTATCCGGCCTGCCTCGAATGCCTTCTTGATGCCAGGCAGCAATGAAACCTTGAGCCCGTGACTGATTTCGAGGCTGTCGAAGCCGAGGGCTGCAATTTCCTCGACCAGGGCTTCGCCTTCGGTGTGACGCGCGCTGTTCCAGCAGGTGGAGAATGACAACATTTCAAACGGGGCGAGCCTGTAGAGCAAGCTTCCGGCCCGCTGTCAACTTTTCATGTCGAATCCTCGTGTTTGGCTGCTATCTTTACCATGCCTGCGACACTCGAAAGCGTTGATCTGCGCCAGGAAATCCTTCGCCTCAAGGCCGAGCGTCGGGCCGTGGTCCTTGCGCACAATTATCAGATCGAGGCCATCCAGCAGCTGGCGGATTTCGTCGGTGATTCGCTCGGGCTTTCCTACAAGGCCCGTGAGACCAACGCCGAAGTCATCGCGTTTTGCGGTGTTCACTTCATGGCTGAAACTGCGAAAATCGTCAATCCACGAAAGATCGTGGTTCTCCCAGACAAGAATGCGGGCTGTTCGCTCGAAGCAAGCTGTCCCGCCAGCGAACTCGAAGCCTTTTTGAAACGAAATGCTGAGAAAAATTATTATGTCGTCACCTACATTAATTGCAGCGCCGGCGTGAAGGCGCTTTCTGACGTGATCTGCACCAGCGGCAACGCGGTGAAAATCGTTCAGCGGGTTCCTGAAGATCGCAAAATTCTCTTTGTGCCCGACGCCAACCTCGGGGCTTGGGTCATCGAGCAGACTGGCCGGCCGATGGAACTTTGGCAGGGCGCCTGTTACGTGCATGTCGAGTTTACTCGCGACAGCATCCTGGGCATCAAAGAGCAGCACCCGGACGCTCCAGTTGTCGCGCATCCCGAATGCACCTTCGCCGTACGTCTCCTCGCCGATGAAGTCTGCTCGACGGAAAAAATGGTGCACTTTTGCAAAAGCCACCCCGCCAAAACCTTTATCATCGTCACCGAAAGCGGAATGCTGCACCGCTTGCGCCGAGAAATTCCAGACAAGGTTTTCATCCCCGGACCGACCGACCGCTGCCGATGCGCCGATTGCCGATACATGAAACTGAACACGCTGGAAAAGCTCCACGCCTGCCTGAACACCCTTCAGCCACGCATCGAATTGCCTGAAGAGCTGCGCCGCCGCGCCGAGGCGCCGATCTTACGCATGCTCGAATGGAGCCGCGAATGAAGTCAGGTAATGAAGAGAGAACCCGAATGCAGCGGGCACAGGCGCTCGCAATCGGGCGATTTTTTGCGATGAAACGAATCTCCAGTAGCGATTCCGTATCCGCTTCAACGGGGCCGCGCTCACGGGAGCGCGGAGAGGGCGGCGCGGTAGCGGGCGAGGCGCTCGGAATGCCAGCTTCAACGGGGCCGCGCTCACGTGAGCGCGGAGAGGTGCTTGGCGAGAACGTGCCTGGAATCATCGGCATGGCTTCAACGGGGCCGCGCTCACGTG
>JBPCQC010000061.1:0-21513 GCA_050998515.1 Verrucomicrobiales bacterium | reverse complement strand
TCAAGGGTTGCGGTTGATTTCTCCGGCCTCACAGAGGCCGGCTACAACGCTGTAGCCGGGGTCTGAGACCCCGGTCGGATGGGCAGGATTGGAAACCTGAAGTACCATGAAAAAATCAGCCCTGGAGCATTGGATGTCGACGGGAAACCGCAGGCCTCGTGCGGATGCCTTGAATTTAGAGGCAGCGGCTGCGCCGATTTGGTCTGAGGGCCGCCCGGGGCCGGCGGCGCTTCCGGCGCGCAATTCATGCCGGCCCAGCGCCGGACAGCTCCAAGGGGTTAGTTGAGTGCGGCGAATTTTGCGCTTTGGTCCGGCCCCCATGTCATTTCTCGACCGTTCATTTCACGTCCGCTGGTCCGAACTCAGACCCGACCGCGTGGTTCCGGAGATCACTGAGGCACTGGCCCACGCGGAAGCCGCCATTGACGGACTTTGCCGCCAGGATCGCGGGCGAATGGATTTCGAATCGGTTTATCTCGGTTACGAACGGGCGGTTGAGCCTTTAATGGAAGCGTGGGGGCTGGTGAATCACCTTGATGCTGTTTCCAACAACGAAGCCCTGCGGAGCGCGCACAACGAGATGTTGCCCAAGGTTACGGACTTTCTCACCCGCTTGAAGCTCAATGAATCCTTGTGGGATCTTTTCGTGACCTATGAGCGCACCGAGGGGGCACGGAAACTCGAGGGGGTCCAGAAGCGCTTCATGAACGAGACGATGGCGGAGTTCCGTTTGAATGGAGCCGAATTGCCCAAGCGCAAAAAACAGCGCCTTGTGAAGATCGAGGCCGAGCTGGCACAAGCCGCTCAGAAGTTTTCTGAGAACGTTCTCGACTCCACAAACCGCTGGGACCTCGTCGTTAAGGACGAAGATCGTCTCGCCGGCCTTCCGGCGAGCAGCCGCGAGGCGGCACGGGCGGATGCCCGTAATAAAGGATTCGATACTGATGAGCAGCCCGCATGGCGTTTCACGCTCAAGGCGCCATCCCTCCTTCCCGTCATGGAGCATCTCGACGATCAGGAGCTGCGGCGCGAAGTTTGGGAGGGGAGCACGACGGTTGGACGAGGCGGCGAATTCGATA
Source organism: Verrucomicrobiales bacterium (assembly GCA_050998515.1). Classification (GTDB taxonomy): domain Bacteria; phylum Verrucomicrobiota; class Verrucomicrobiia; order Verrucomicrobiales; family V1-33; genus JBPCQC01. The sequence continues at coordinate 20,434 of JBPCQC010000061.1, read as the reverse complement.
ACACCGACCTTGTCTGGAGGATGCTTGCCTTGCGGCAGGAGAAAGCCGAATTGCTCGGCCAGCCCAATTTTGCCGATTTGGTGCTCAATCGCCGCATGGCCAAAAACGGAGGCACGGCACTTCACTTCACCGAGGAGTTGCATGGCCGCATTCGAGAGGCTTTCGCGCGCGAGACACGCGAACTCCAGGAATTCAAGGCGGAAGCGTGCCATTCACCGGCTGGGCCCCTCGAGCCGTGGGAAACGGCCTATTGGGCCGAGAAACGCCGCCGTGCGCTTTACGACTTCGATGCCGAGGAACTGCGTCCGTATTTTCCCATTGATGGCGTCCTGAAAGGACTGTTTGGCTTGTGTGAACGCATTTTTGAAATTCGCTTTCGCGAGCGACCCACGGTCTTTCTCGAACCAGGATCGGTTCCGGTTCAGTCACGGCCAGCGGGCCAATCGCCCGTCGAAGTATGGCATCCCGAAGTCAAATTTTACGAAATCATCGATAAGCGCGGTGTTCATCTCGGCTCGTTCTTTGCCGACTGGCACCCGCGCGATCCGAAGCGCGGCGGGGCGTGGATGAATTATTTGAAGACGGGGGCGCCCCCTGAAGGCGATCGTGAGCGTGAGCCGCATCTCGGGCTGATTTGCGGCAACCTGAGTCCGTCGACGCCGGGCAGGCCCGCTTTGCTGACGCATGCAGAGGTCGAGACAGTCTTCCACGAGTTCGGCCATCTTCTGCATCACTTGTTAGGCAACGTTGCCGTGAAGTCGCTCAACGGGGTGAATGTGCCCTGGGATTTCGTCGAGCTCCCGAGCCAGCTCATGGAGAATTTCTGCTGGGAACGCGAAAGCCTGGATATGTTCGCGCGCCATTACCAAACCGGCAAAAAGATACCGGTGCGTCTCTTCAAGAAGATGATCGCGGCGCGCAACTACCTCTCCGCCGTCACCACGATGCGCCAGCTCTCCCTGGGAAAACTGGACCTCGAACTTCACATCAAACACCCGCGTTCGGCCGGACGTTCGCTCGACGAATTGACCGATGAAGTGCTCGATGGTTATCTGCTCCCTTTGAAACGGCGCGTGCCGTCGCTGGCGCGCCGATTTACCCACCTGTTTGGCGATGCGGTGGGTTACGCCGCCGGCTACTACAGCTACAAATGGGCCGAGGTGCTTGATGCCGACGCCTTCACGCGCTTCAAAGCCGACAGCGTCCTGAGCGCGCGGGTGGGCGGAGAGTTTCGCGATAAGATCCTCAGCCGGGGCAATAGCGATAACCCGGCGCAGTTGTTTCGCAATTTCATGGGCCGCGACCCCGATTCGGAGGCCTTGCTGCGGCGCAGCGGACTGGTTTGAGGCACTTCCAGCTGCCGCCGTCCGATAGTGGCGGTCGGTGTCCATGATCAGCCCGCCTTTTTTGCTGGCTCTTCCAACAAAGGACGCTAGCAGTCTGCGGGTCCATGCCGATAAGCGAGTCAACTTCGTCCTTGCCCTGGTGGCGCCAGCTCACCCGAGAGCATTGGTTTGTTTTCGCCATGGCGGCGCTGGCATGGCTTTTCGACTGCCTCGACCAACAGCTTTTCTTGCTGGCGCGCCAGGACGCCATGAAAGCGTTGTTGCCACCAGGAAGCGATATCAAGGAATTTTCTGGATACGCGACCGCCATCTTCGTCGCTGGCTGGGCGACCGGCGGGTTGATCTTCGGGGCCGTGGGCGATCGTGTCGGGCGGGCCCGGACGCTCGCCTGGACGGTTTTGATTTACTCCGTCTGCACCGGCCTGTCGGCATTCTCGCAGGCCTTTTGGGATTTTGCGGTGTATCGGTTTGCCACCGGCATGGGCGTGGGCGGAGTGTTCGGGCTGGCGGTGGCCCTGGTGGCGGACAGTCTGCCGGATCGCGCCCGTTCAGGAGCCCTAGGCATGCTCCAGGCGCTGTCAGCCGTCGGTAACATCAGCGCCGGATTGATCGCCATGGCCCTGAGCCGATACGGAGGCGACGCGTGGAAATATATGTTCCTCGTCGGCGCCCTTCCTGCGTTCCTCTGTTTTTTTGTCCAATGGCGTTTGAAAGAGCCGGCAAAGTGGGTGCAGGCGCGGCAGGCGGGGCGACTGACGGGCGTTCGTTTTGGCTCGTATCCGTCACTCTTTGGCAATGCACGATGGCGCAAAGCCGCGCTTCTCGGAATGCTCCTCTGCGTCGCCGGCGTCATCGGCCTGTGGGGCATTGGCTTTTTCAGCCCCGAGTTGGTCGGTGACGTCATCACCAGGTCATTGCGCGAAAAAGGTGTCGCTGAAGCCGAGATCGCCCGGGAAAAACCGTTCTGGACGGGCATCAACATGATCGTGCAAAACCTCGGCGCCTTCTTTGGCATGCTGACTTTCAGTTGGGCCGCTCAACGCTTCGGCCGGCGGCCGGCCTTTGCCATCGGTTTCCTGTGCGCCTTTGCGGCCACAATCATGTTTTTCCGCGGCTTCAATGCCATGACCGACATGTGGATGAGTTTCGTCATGGGGTTCTGTCAATTGGCGCTGTTTGCCGGATTTGCCATTTACCTGCCCGAACTTTTCCCTCTGCGGCTCCGCAGCACCGGAACTAGCTTCTGCTACAACGTGGGACGCTTTCTCGCGGCCAGCGGTCCCTTCACCCTTGGTTTGTTTGCAAAATTGCTGGCTGAACAGGCGGGCAATGCCCCGGCTGCCAAACTGGCGGCGTTTCGCGACGCGTGCTGCTGGATGAGCGGGATTTTCCTGCTCGGCCTCATCGTTCTGCCGTTCCTGCCCGAGACTCGAGGCCAGCCGATGCCGGAGGACGATTAAAGTTGAGAGTCAGTGAGTTGCGAATCAGTGAGTTGCGAATCAGTGGGTTCCCAACTCAGTGACTCTCACCTCACTGACTCACTGACTAAAATGCTCCCATCCCGTGACGTTTGGGAATGGTGTTGACCGCTCGGACTTCGCGATTATCGACCCGATGCGCGTGAGGCGAAGATGCGGAAATTTTTTCTTCCAGGCCCGTAAGAGTGGATCAGCCTGTTTGTGTGGCACTGTGAAAAGCAATTCGTAGTCCTCTCCGTCGCCGAGCGCCTGTTCAGTGGTACAGCCGCGGCGGCGTGGCAAGGTGGTCAAATCCAGCGTAAACCCAACGCCGCTCGCCTTTGCGAGGCGAGGCAGGTCTTTCGCCAAACCATCGCTGAGGTCCATCATGGCGGTTGGATGATGCTTGCTGGCCAGCCAGCGCCCCTCGACGACGCGGGGCTGAAAGTTGAGGTGCCACCCACGCCTCGAACCGCCCAACTGACCCGTCACAAAAATGGCATCGCCGCGGCGGGCTCCCGAGCGCAGGATACAGCAGTTTTTTTCCACGCAGCCGAGCAAAGAAACGCTGATGACAATCGGAGCGCCCGGCGGCAAGCGGCACGTTTCGCCGCCGACGATGGAGAATTGGTAACGTCGCGCGGCCCGGTCGAAGCCGGTGTAGAGACTTTTGACCCAGGCGAGCCGGCATCCGGGGGAGACGACGAGGGTGATCATCGCGTGCACCGGCCAGCCTCCCATCGCAGCCACGTCGCTGACGGCCCGACAGGCCGCCTTCCAGCCAATTCCTGCCGGCGGAGTGCCAGATGAAAAGTGCACGCCCTCGACAACCGCGTCAGTTTTCAGCAGGTGCAGAAATCTTCGGTCTCCCGATGGCACCACGGCGCAATCATCACCGGGTCCCGCAATTATCTTTGGATCGGCACGGAGTCGCTGAATCAATTCGGTGACGACCTGGTCCTCGCCAAGATCGGCGAGTGTCCTTGTCCGTTTCATCCGGCGAGGGTGGGGCCGAATTTCCAAATCAGGAAAATCGAGGTGGTGTTGAAGAGCGCGTGGACCAGGACCGGGACGAGCAGGCTGCCGGTCCATTCGTAGGCGATCACCAGGATCAAGCCGAGCGCGCTTAGAGGCAGGAAGCCACCAAGATGCTGGTGAACGAGGCCGAAAAACAGAGCCGTGAACAACGCGGCGAAGGGAACATCCGTAAATCGCTTGAGCACCGGATAAAAGAACCCGCGGAAGGTCAGTTCTTCGACCAGCGGCGCCACACAGCAAGCCGAGACCGCGACCAGAATGCGAAATGCGGGGTGCGGCGCATCGGCAAAAGCCTGCACGACCTGCTGCGGTGATTCCTCGAAGCCAAGCGGTCCCAGCACCCTCCGCGAAAAGCCTTCCGCCACAAAATACACTGCAAGAAAACTCGGAATGATAAATCCCAACGCGATCAGAAATGCCCTGCCTGGAGAGACGCGATCCATTCCAAGCCACTCGCGCAGGCGCCTCCGCCTCAATATCACCATATAGAAAACCAGCAGGCTGCCGAGCAGCACGCTCAGCATAAGACTGAACAGCAATTCGCCGCCCCCCAACTCGTGGGCGGTCTCTGTAAGTTCGGTGGTGTTGGCGATATGCACGACGATGCTTCGCCACAACCAAATCAGCAGGAATACAATGACGGCGTCGATGAGGTCGTAGCCCTCGCAGGCGACCTTGACCAATGGCCGCGGCGCGCGGTGCAAAACGTCGCCTTGGGAATGATCGATCCCTCCCGCGGGCCGGCGCCAAAGCGCATAAAATACAAAGGCCAGCAGCAAGGCCAGCACAGAGCAGTTGGCCAGATCGGCCAGAACCAGATGCGCCGCCTGCTCCATCAGAGTCCGCCGGATTACTCGACCCAGCTCGGCATAAGGTAATAGCAGGTGCCAGGCTTAAGGTGCGGCAACAGCCGCCCGCTGACATCAAGCTCGATTTTCGTCGATGCGGTGGCGCTCTGCGCTTTGCCAAGAAGGGACAAGAAATCAAAAAGCCGGGGTTGGCGTTCATAACGCACGACTTCGGCGTCGGCAATGCCAGCCATGTTCCTTGCAACCTCATACGCCCGCTCGATGTATCCCGTTTCGTCCACGAGCTTGCTCGCTTTCGCTTCCTCTCCGAGGTAAATCCTTCCATCAGCCAGCCCTTTCTTTAGATCATCGACCGGAAGACTTCGTGCGGCCGCTACGATCTGGACGAATCGATCGTAGTTCTGATAGACCAGGTTTTGGAACCGTTCCTGCTCCTCCGGGGTCATCGGTCGCGCTCCTGACCCGGCATCTTTCATGGGACCGCTCTTGAAGGTGCGCATTTCCAAACCAACCTTCCCGAACAGCGCGTGATAACCAATACCTTGCATAATTACTCCGATGCTGCCCGTGATGGACAGCGGATGAGCGATAATCTTGCCCGCGCCGCAGGCGATGTAATAGCCTCCGGATGCGGCCACGGTATCCATGAATACGATGACCGGCTTTTTCGCCTGAGCTTCCTTGACGGCATGGTAAATCGTGTCCGAGGCCGTGACTTCGCCGCCAGGCGAGTCGATGCGAATGACGATGGCCTTGACGCGAGCATCGTCGACCGCCTGCTTAAGCGCGCGCTTGGTTGCAGTCACCATGGAATCGAGCCCCATGGCATCGCCGGTGATGATTCCCGTCAGGTCGATTTGGGCAATGCGATGGCGGGTGCTCGCTGTTTTAGCCGGTTCGATCTGCATCACCCGGAATTGCGGTGGCCGAATGGCATCCGAACCGAGCATCGTCAAATCCATGGGGGCGTTCTTGGCCAGAAGATAAAGATTCACCATCACACTGAAGAACAGCACGACGACCAGAACGATCCCCAGACAGCCTAGAACTTTGTTTTTCATATTCGAGCGGAGTGACTCTAGCGTGTTTCCCGGCGGCCACAAGCGGACTCGGGACGGATGGGCCGGTCGCCTAAAGAGACACAAGATCAGCCGCCGCGAGCCCAATTCAGCTGGAGCCGCACACCGGCCGGCAACGGCAAGATGCCGCGGCAGCCATCCTTCAACAAGAAATTAAGCGAAGCTCCCGCTCTGAGGACGCCAACGGAAAAATCTTCCGTGCGGGATACCTTTGCCCATTGACCGCGCGGGCTTCATAGCGGTTGGGTATTGGTTTTGAAATCGTGCGTCGAAGTCTGGAGTTGATACGCCGCGTAAATCGTAAAAGCACAAATGGCCAAGCCGCCCAGCAGGGAACACCAGTTCCAAAAGATTGCAACAGGGAGACCGAATATCGCTTCGTCCACCCAGCGGATGATCCTTGTTCGGCCTCTCATATGGTCAAGCGCGTCAGCAGGCACCATGTCATAGTGGAAACCGATAGCAGCAAGGAAGAGACACCAAACTCCCAAGCCGCTCAAACCAACGACGCCCGCAATGGCAACGCGGCGCGACGAGGCCCACTTCAAAAGAGCGTTCATCAACGAATGGGGGCTGTTAAAACCCCGCTTCATGTGGAGCGCCTAGCGACACCTAACGAACGGCTAAGCTGAGACATCCAAGGGGCGCGGACGCCGCTTCCGGTTCGCGGGACACTTCGCCGCCCCTCCGGTTGTCTCCGGCGTCTTGTTCGGGCTGGTTGGCAACCGGTGCTTGGCTTTGTGTTCGGCGACGGTGTGAGCCTTCGCCCACGCAAAAACTTATTCAGGTCGAAATCAAAATCTGCGGAAACAGCCGCTCTGGCATCACGCACTTCCTGGACGATGGAGTCTTTCATATCTGGGGTTTGGTGAGGAGGTCTGGGGTGCATAGGGATTGTCGCCTCAATGTAAACCGTTTCCATCCGATGGGATCATAACCGATGAGCACCACCCGTAAAGCGTCCGGCTTGGCGAAGGTTGGCGCGCGTAAGAACTGCCCAAACAGTAAAATTGGGCCATGCGGCAAGTGCTGGTAAAATGCCGCGCGCGGTTGGGTCAATGCAAATGCCCCGGGGAAGGCGGCGGGCCTTGATGGGCAGCTTTGCTCAGTTTGGTCGAAAAGGCCTCCTTCTCCGGGCACAATTCGGGTGCTTCATGTTTATCGGCGGAGCGCATTGATCAACTCGTCGATCTTTGTCACGATGTCTGCACGTCGCTGTGGGTGGGCGGATCGGTCACGTTGAGGTTGAGAGTGCCCACCGCGTTGCTGTTGCTGGAAGTGCCTTGAACCGCCGCGTCTCAGCGCCGGTTAGCTGGTGCCTACGAATGAGAATAGGCGTAGCCCAACGAAAGGCTCCCGGCGGCAGTGTGCGACAGCAGCGAGAATAACACCAATGCTTAACGCATTGAATCCGAACCCTCGGGAGGTGCAGCCGGGACTTGAAATTCGCGAATTCAAGCCTGCGAACGGGAAATGCAAGCTTTAGAAGAGGTGGTGCGTGGCCGTCGCGCGCGATGGGAACATCATAGCGCTGTAGCCCGCCCGTGGCGGCCTGTTGCCGCGGCCTGGAAAAGGGTTAGATTATTTATCTCCCTACAAAACTTCTTGCCCGAGGGGCGTCTTTGTCCCAAAACTGTGCCGCCGCTCTTCACTTTCCATGCCTCTGGCCGACGAAAATCTCACCTTCCTGATTTACCAAGGAGACAAGCAGTCTGGACCTTATACCCAGGAGCAAATCCTCTCCATGCTGCAGCAAGGCCGCATCAGCAAGAAGGACCTGGTTTACTACGAGGGCCTTGGCGAATGGAAGCCGCTCGAGGAAATTTTCGAAATTGAAGAGCAGCTTTCGCATTTCATGGACGAAGGCCAGGACTCGGATGTGGTGGCCGACGTATTCCGCCATATCGAGCCGATGCTCGGTCATGACGAACAAATTTATTATATTGCCCATCAGAAAAAGAAAATGATGCGGCAGCGGCCCGATTCCGCCATCCTGACCAACCGCCGCCTGCTCATTCAGCGCCAGACACTCACCGGCACAACGGTCGAGGACTGCCAGTGGAAAAACGTCGTCAGCGTTCACAAGAAAGAGGGTTTGATGGGCACCAACTTCTCTGTGCTCGACAGCAATGACCACGTGATCGAGGTCGAAGATATTCCCAAGGAACAAATTGACCGACTTTGCCAGCTCGCTCAGGAGATGCGGGAATAGACGGAAAATTGCCGGAACGCAGAAAACGTTCCTTCCGGCGGTGCCGGACTCCGAGGAATGCGGCAAATCAACCCCTTTTCACTCTGTCGGGACTACATTCATGATACGGCTGGCGCTCTCGTGGACTGGTTTGGGAGAAGGCACGCTGCAGGCGGGAATCTGGACTGTCACCATATTGCTGCTGCTGCTTGGATTGATCGGAACGGTGCTGCCGATGCTTCCCGGACCCGGGCTGATTTTTCTCGCCGCTGTTTTTCATTATCTGGCGTTGCGATATCTCGCTGACGTGACCGATCCTGGCATCGGCTGGCCCGGGTTCCTCATCTTGTTGCTGATGTTGATCCTGGCGCTGGCTTTCGAAATGGTGACCGGTGCCGTGGGAGCTAAACACTTCGGGTCGTCGAAATGGGGAGTCGCCGGGGCGATCGCCGGTGGTCTGATCGGCATTTTCTTTGCCCTGCCGGGAATTTTCATCGGTCCCGTCGTGGGAGCCCTTCTGGCAGAGATGTTCCTGGCGCGGCGCGACCTTAAACCGGCTACCAAAGCAACCTGGGGCACGCTCCTGGGAACCACCGCCGGGCTCGTGCTCAAGGTCGGCATGGGCGTCATCATGATCACCTACTTTCTCTTCGATCTGTTCTGGCTCGACTGGTGAAGCGGACTCCAGCATCCTCCCGTAGGGGGCGGCGCCGCCGCGTCGCGGGCAATTCCGGCCTTGCGCTGGAAGGGTCGCGTCCAGAGAATGGCGCGTGACATCCGAGGAATCAGCCTGGAGCGTGATTGAGTGTCCGGCGTGTGGGGCGCGTTTGAAGCTTCCGCGCGGTGATTACAATCGCTTACAGTGTCCTCAATGCGGCGGAATCATGGTGCGGGATTTGCCGGCGGCTGTCGATGAAGCGCTTGCTGAGACGGACATCGCGACGCTGGCGCCGCCCGCTTTCAGCCACACACTGCCGCAGTCGCGAAACGTTGAGGAGAACCCTTTCAGGATCCGGGGCAAGCAGAGAGAGGAATGGGAGCCTCACGCCGCAGATCTGAAAGATCCCGAGCTCGAGGGCCGGGTGGGGCGTATTGGCGACAACGTTCCGCATGTCGAGCACGTTCGCAAAAAGCGTCGGCGCTCGCCCTTGGCAAAGTTTGTGCCGGGCTGGGAATCCGGGCCGCGACAACGGCAGCGCCGCACTTCGCGGCGCATGCGACGCATGCTGGTTGCCAGTGTTTCGCTGGCATTCATCGCCGTGGTTCTGGTAGGCGCCTGGGCGGTCAAAAGCGCCCTCGCGCCAGCACCACCACCCTCGTCCGAAACGTCATCGGCGGTGGGAGTGCCTGCCCTGGTGCCCGGCACCGACACCACCGGATTGCGGGATTTCCCCACCGTCGCGGCGACCGACCACGAGCGTGCCCTCGAAGTAATGAAGAACTTCTTCGCGGCGCGAACGCCCCAAGAATTGCTTCGGGTAATCTGCGACCCCGAGCGTGTAGGATCGATGATTACCGCCTACTACCGCGAACATTCCTTTCGGCAGCCCAAGGTGCGCAAGCTGCCCGGAAGCGGAGACATGCTGGCTTACAAAAATATTATCCTGAGCACGATCGAAATCGACGATTACGAAGCGCGCATCGTTGCAGTCGAGAAAACTTCGGAGGGATACTTCGTGGATTGGGAGAGCTACGTGGGCTGGTGTGAGGTGCCGTGGGAGAAGCTGGCCGAGACCCGCCCGCTCGCGCCCGTCGTCATGCGCGCCCGCGTCGATCAGGACGACTACTACAATCACGCCTTTGCCGATGCGGACCGGTTTGGTTGTTACAACCTTTCTTCGCTCCAGCGCGATCAGCACATCTACGGCTATGTGGAACGCAGCTCCGCACTCTACGCCGATTTGCAAAGCCGCACCCGCCTCAATCCGCTTATCCTCGCGGTAATCAAAATACGCTATCCCTCGAAGACCGGAACCCCTGACCAGGTGGAAATCACTGAGATCGTCGAAGATGGCTGGGTGCTTCAGGACGAGGACGCAAAACTCTCCGCTACCCCGCAGAGCTCCGACGGGCCTCCAGCGAAAGACTGACTCCCGGCTTAATCGTCGCTGTCGATTGTCGACAGATTGAATTCCCCGCCAGCGCAGCTGGCGCCGCGATTGGCCGTGGCACTCTGCGACCCGCAGCTCTTACCTCACAACTACGGCACCACCACTGTCACTTCCTCACTCAGCTGGCGATTTTCCTCATCGCTGTAAAGCAGGACCGCGCGATAGCGCCGAGTTTCCGGCTCATCCGGGTTGAGTTTAGGTCTGTCATCTACAAAAGGAGCAGGATCATCCTCGGCCAATGGATAAAATTCAGCCTCCTGCCCCCGCCGCCCGTAGATGGTAATGCCGTCGGCCATTCCGAGTTGGTAGGTCAAGATCACCTTGTTATTCTCGAGACTGACCGTGAGTACCCGCTTGCTCAAGGGATGCATAGCTCAATTCCTTTCCGTTGCCTGGATAATACCTGCACGGCCGGCGAGACCCAAGCCGGCCACGTGACAATTTCGTCACGTTTCGAGGCTCGCCGCCCGCTTCGCAATGGGTTGTAGGGCGATGCTGGCTCCGTTGAAGCCATTCCAACGCTCCTTTTTCCCGCGAAGGAAAGTTCGCCCTTCCCCGTATTACGAATGCGGGCTATGGATCCCGGACCGAATTCACTGTGAAAGCCTCCGCTCTTTTACTCGCGGGACTCCCGCTCAGCCTGGGAGCCGGTTTCGTTACGGGGAAGTTCATGCTCTCAGACCAGAGCGGGCGTGCGACAGCGCTCCTGCGACAGAAGGGTTCGACGGTCGGGACTGCGTCTGGAAGTTCGAGTGTCAAACCGTCCACAGGTTCATCAGCTGAGGCCTTTTCGAAGCAACGCGAGTTCCTCGAAGAGATCCGCAAGGCGGGAAGGGATGACTTTGGTGCGCTCTGGCAGCGGATCATGGACATTTCCGACCAATATCAGCGCCGCGCGCCACGCGAAGTGCTTTACCAGCGATGGGTGGCCGTGGATCCCGAGGGGGCTTATGCATTCATCAGAGAGAAGGACCGCGGCCAGCTCGATAATTTGATGACGGTCTGGGCGCGCACGAATATTGACGGCGCGCTGACGTGGTCGCGAGGTCTCGGAGATGCCACTCAGACGCGCGATACCACGCGGCAGTTGATGGCGGCGCTGGCGCGCAGCGACCCGGAAAAATTTCTCTCCACCGCGGCGCAGGTGCCGGAAGACCACATCGCATCCGAGGCGACGCAAATGGCATTTCGCAAACTGGCCCGACGCGATCTCGAGGCTGCACGCGCCGCCCTCGACTCGGCCAATCCGAAGATGCGAACGAATGGCTCGTGGGCGCTTGCTCTCGAGTGGGGCCGGCAGGACCCGCAGTCAGCCTTCGCGTGGGTTCAGACCATCGAGCCTGCTGTCGACAAACAAAGTGCCTTGCGCGGTCTCTTTCGCACCTGGGCGCTCAACGATCCACAAGCAGTCATGCAGCACCTCGACCTGCTACAGGAAGTAAGCGGCGTCAAAGGCGAGAACCCCCGGATGTATATCGCGCGCGGACTGGCCGCGCAAAATCCGCGCACGGCATTCGATTGGATCATAACGAACATCCCCCGCAACGAGCGGATGTCACTGCTCACGTCTGAAGTTCTGCCGCAGTTGCCCGATCTCAAACCGGTCGAGATCGTCAAACTCATGGACCAAGCCGACGTTTTTCGCGGCAACCAGCCGCTCACTTCGACGACCTATCTCGGCAGCGGCGAGATCTATATCGGCGGCTACTACCCTGACGCCGAAGCATTGGTGTCCGCCAAAGACTCCGCCGCGGCAGTGCAGGAACTCAGCGCCCTGCCTGACAGCCCCAGCAAGCAAATGGTCATGCTGCAACTGTGCCGTCGCTGGGCCGACCAGGACCTGCCGGCGGTGCTTGCCCGCATTGACACCGCCGCTCCGGAAATGAAGGCGCTCCTCGCATCGGCCACTGTCACTCAGCTCACGCGAAACAAAGATATCGATGCCCTCGCGAAAATCGTGCCGCTGCTGCCGAACGATGGTTCTTCCATCACGCACTACTTCGCTCGCGAACTGGCCCAGCAATCACCGCAATTGGCGCTGCAGTTCGCGGAAAAACTGCCCGAAGGCAACGCGCGAACCAACGTGCGATCTCAGGCCATCAATTCATGGGCGACTTATGATACCCAAGGCGCTCTGGCCTGGGCCAATCAACAACCGGAGGACACCCAGCCGAATTTTTACCGAACGATCAGTTCGGCGTGGGCAAGCAGCGACTCTTACGCAAATTCTGTCTGGGTCTCCAATTTGCCGCAAGGTGCGTTGCGCGACTCCGCCATCACCGGAATGGTCGGCACTCTCGCGGATTCCGAACCTCAGTCCGCGCTCGCCTGGGCACAAACAGTGGCCGGCGAAAGCGAGCGCCGCAACGCGATGCAGAACCTCTTTTACCAATGGATGCGACGTGATCGTGAGGCGGCCACTCAGGCGCTCGATAGTGTCGAGATGCCGGTTCAACAGAAGGACATGATCAAACGGCAGACCGAGGCCATGCGGCGCTATTAATTTATGAATGCACCACGCCCGATTCTGCTGGCGCTCGTATCCCTGGCGGTCGTTTTCGGCATCGGGATCGCGGCCGGGCGCTGGCTTGGCAGCCAACGCACTCAAGACGCGTGGTCCGACCAAGCGGCTGTTTCTAAAAGAAGAGTCCCACGTTCGAGCGACGAAGTCGCCCATGCCCTGGCCACGGCGCGCAACACCGCGGACCCTGTGGATCGTCGGCTCGCCGTCCTCAGCCTGGTCGAAACCGCTGACCCTTCAGAACTGCGCCGCATTTTCCTGGCGGGCAACGAATCTGACGATCCCTCTTCGCGCAACGCCGCCGCTCAGCGTTGGGCGGAGATTGATCCGAAAGGCTTCCTTGAATTCCTGCGCGCCCTGCCACGGGACGACGTTGACGATTTCACCGAAGTCTGCGGAATCCTTTTTCGCACCTGGGCGCATCATGACCCCGAAGCGGCCATGGCGACCGCGCGCACGATCAGCCGCCTGCCTGGTTTCACCAGCGCGCGCTGGGAAGCCATCACAGCCATTCTCGCTGACGATCCGGAAAAGGGCTTCGCGCTCGCCGCGAAGGAACGCAATCTCTGGAGCGGCAACCAGGTCAAAAAAAGCGTGTGGGAAAACGATCCGGCGCGCTTTGTCAAAGCCGGTTCGGCGGTGCCGCCAAATTCATACGGCCAATACGCCTTTTATGCCTTTCAAGGTGCGCGCAACGACGCACTCAAAGCCTGGTGCGAACGCGATCTCGCGGGCGCGCTCGATTGGGCCAAGCAGCTTTCGCCGGAAAACCGCGCGCAATTTCTCCCCCAGGTTGTGAGCAAGCTTGCCGCACAGGATCTCGAACAAGCGCGCTCACTCTTCGAAAGTCTGCCGCCATCCCGCGAGCGCGAACGAGTCGGCCCCGCCATCGTAGGCGAATGGGCCAAGTCCGATCCACAGGCCGCGCTCGACTGGATCGAAGATAAAATGACCGGCGGAAAGGGAGAAGCTTACGGCGCGTGGATTCAGGCGTGCTCGGAAAAAGGGCTCGATCGCGCCGCGGATTTGCTCGGCGCTTTGCCGGAAGGCAATGGCCGCGACGCTGCGACCGCCGCTCTGGCCAGTCGCTGGGGGGAAAAGGATCTGAAGGCCGCTGTGGCATGGTTGGAAACGACGCCATCGTCGGCCGCACGCCGCCGTGCCTACGAGCAACTCTCGTGGCGCTGGATGGAAAAAGATCTGGCGGGCTTCCAACAATTCATCTCAACCGCGCCCGCCGGCGACGTGCCCCGCAATGCTCTCATGAACATCGGTTATCGCCTCGTCGATAAACCGCTCGATCAAACTCTCGCGTGGCTCCAGGCCCTCCCCGAGGATCGACGGCAGGAGGCCTTTGGCGGATTCATCAGCGACTACAGCTACCGCCAGAAACCAGCCGATCTCGTCGAATTCATCGGCAAGCTCAATGATCCTGCCATGCAGAACGACGTAGCGCGACGCGCGCTCAGCAACTACCTATGGAATGACTTGGACAAGGCTGAAACCCTTTGCGAAAAACTGCCCGCAGGGCCGTTGCGAGCTGCCGCTCGCGAGCAAATCAACGCCCATTCAAATCTCAAAGACTCCGAGAAGCAACGATTGCTCACGAAATTGGCGGCGCCGGCAGGGTAAGTCGTCCGCTGACTCCAATGATTCATTTTGCAGGTGGACGACGCGCAACCCGAGCGTTATAGGTCGGGGTCGCACCTACTCTCGCCGCACTCTGACCTGCCATCGGTCTGAGGCGCGGACAACCAGCCGCTCGCCCTTCTGCCATGCGGCTCCAGCCCGTATCAAATCAATCCGACCATGATCTTCACTAACGCTTGTGAGCGAGCCAGTTGCCGCATTAAGTCGTCCTCTCGCCGGTTCGCGTTCGCGGCCATCGCGCTGCTTGTATCAGCTTCCGGCCTTCAGGCGCAATACAGCCTCTCGTTCGACGGCGCGAATGACTACGTGACGTTTGGCCCGGCACAAGGCGAAGAGGGCTGTCCCGGAGGGATCACGGAAATTAGCCGGTGGTGAAGCGGAGCGAAACCACCGGAACCTCATCAATAAATGTTCCGCCCCGGATGGGGCGGCGGAAATCGGTCTGCCCACCATCTCCCAGGGGTCAGCCCGGAGAGATGGTCGTCAGGAACCCGGTTCCTTCGCCGCCGCCCGCTTCGCCGTCCAGTCACGCGATTGATCATTCCCGTCGCGATCCTTGGATTCGATCTTCCCGGTAATGGTGTCCCCGGCCAGCTTCCCGCTGTATTTGGATGTCCTCTTATTCCCGCCGAACTCCCGCGTCACCGTAAAGGCGACGTCCGCGCCTTTCACCGAGCCATCCGCGATCTCGGTTTCCGTCACGGCTCCATCACGGCCCGGAGCGCTTAGCTTGCCCGTCAACTTCTCGCCGTCCTGTTTCAAGTTTAGGCTGTACTTTCTTTCCTCTCCGCCATCCCGGACCGGCGACGTCCACGTCCACGTGCCCGTGGCCGAGACCGCCTTATCCTCAGCCGGAGCCGCGGTGATGCTGGCCAGCGCGAGAGACGCGCCAATGGCCACTTTCATAAGAGTTGCTAGTTTTCGATGCATAGTGTGTTTGTAGGGTTCCATCTTGTCGTCCTGCCAGGCAGCGATCGCACCCGCAATCACCCGGGACGTTCCCTCCCCCTTACAGCCTTCTCGGACCATGTAAAGATTCCAATCCTCCGGCATGCCGGAGAACCGGCAACGGATGCCCTTGTTCGCGCGGTGACGAAAACCCACACTCCCGGAAAATCGACTCGCAACGGTCGCGCCATGGTCAGGCGCTGTCGCACCTGTGGACCGTGCATCTCAATTGCTGAATGGCTAGCCCCCGCGCCCCGCCCCCAGAAGTAAGGAGCGTCCGACTTCGCCGCGATCAACGCTTTGGGTCGGGGGATCTGCCTAACTATTTTTCCCTCGAAACGCCAGATTCTCTTTGACCCTGCAACTGCACTTAGCGTTTCTGTGCGGCGGATGGGTTGGCGATCCATTCGACCGATTGATCATCGCGCAGGCGCACGTGGAAGGCCTGACGGTGTAACGATCGCGCATCTCCTGCGGGATCGTGACCTGCCCTTTGCTGGTGATCTTCATGTGAAGGAAAGTAATACCCTCAGTAAGACTGGCAATGACGCGGTTTGCGTCCGGTATTTTCCGCCTCAACAGCGGGAGGTGATCACCAACGTGTCGGGTTCTCACCATCGGTAACCACCCCCTCGCCGGCAATCCGCACCGCGCGATTGCCCTGGGCGTCCACCTCGAACATTCCGGCTTCGATGGGATCGCGCTCGGAGTACGCCTGCGTCTCCTCGTCACGAGGACGCAAAGGGGTCGGAGCCTTCATTTTGACATTTGCCGGTAGATCCGGCGGGCTCGTGATGAAGAGCTGACCGGCCGCGAAGAATGGCTGTCCCACCGGCAGCAGCGCAGAGACTTTAAAACTGGGGTCTGGTTGCTCGCGTCCTGTTGAGCGCTGGATTCACTGGCTATTCCCGCCCACCTTTGTTACGTTGCGATCGGATTCCAAACTCGCCGAAACCCGAGGCTCTGGAAGTCCTTCACGTTCGCCGTCGCGAACTCGGTCACTCCCTGCGCGGCCATCGTGAGTGCGGAGCGGGCGTCGTAGAGGCGTCGGAAGGCGAAATCTTTGGTGCGGGCTTTTTCCCACAGGGCGTTGTGCAGCAAGCGGCTCTCGACAGGGAATCCGATGAGCCGCCAGCGCGGGTGACGGCGGTAGGTCTGGATGACATCGACGGCTTCATCGGCGTCGAGCGGGTGCTTGAGCACGGCGGGATTGCGGATCAGGCGGTAGAGTTCGGCGAGGATGAACTCGGAAATGGCCACGTTTTCGTCGCGCTGGATGGAGGTCAGCCAGCCGTAGGCCGCTTTGTGACTGGGCGAGTCCTCGTTGAAGGCGTGGAGCAGGATGTTGGTGTCAATCGAGAGCATGGCGCGTCATTTTTTCCCGCGGCGGGTAAATGCGGCTTCCGTGGACGCGAGCTGCGCCTGCTCTTTGATTTCCGCGTCGCTCAGACCTTTCCAGCCGAGACGGCGGGGCTTCGGCGGCTGCCATTCGCCCGTCGCTCCGGGCTCCGCGGCATAGACGCTGAGAATGTATTCAAGGCCACGCCGGGCCAGTTCTGCGAGGGAAATTTCGCGGCTTTTGCAGACCTTGCGGGCGCGGGCGTAAACGTCGTCGGGCAATTGGATTTGAGTGCGCGTCATGCCGACAGATTACCATCACTTCGGATGCCGTCAATCCGGCGGCCTGAGGCCTCGCGCGGCCGCCTTCGCTTCCACAAGGGAATGTCGAGCTACGTATAGACCCTCTCAATCACCACAGCTTGCCGAAGGGCCAAACTCAGTGCACGAATTTGGTTGAATATCTCCAACTCGCTCGTGGCGGCGACACTCTTGTCGCTGAAATCATCGGTCCAGCGACAGCAACGAACGGCGGGGGTCAGTTTGTAAATCTCGCTCCTTTTCCCAGGCTTCACACGAGAATAGAATCTCTTGGCGATTTTGTGAGGAATTCCTAAGATTCGCGTGAAGGTGTCGTTCGCAGCAAACCGGTTTGTGATCGGCGGTCGTGACGCCTTTGCCCCCCTTTCATGTTCGAACAAGTTTTTAAAAACAACGACGGCGTTTGCTACACCCCGCGCCCGCTCATCCGCGCCATCGTCCAGGCCGTCGCACCAAAGCTCGGCGAGCGCATCTACGACGGAGCCTGCGGCTCGGCGGGCTTCTTGTGCGAATCGTTCGATTACCTGAAGGCGAACAAGAACCTCACCACCAGGGAAGCCACGACGCTCCAGACCCGCACCTTCTACGGCAAGGAAAAGAAATCCCTGGCCTACGTGATCGCGATCATGAACATGATCCTGCACGGCATCGAGGCGCCGAACATCCTACACACCAACACCCTCGCGGAAAACCTCGCCGACATTCAGGAGAAGGACCGTTACGACATCGTCCTCGCCAACCCGCCCTTCGGGGGAAAAGAGCGCAAGGAAGTGCAGCAAAACTTTCCCATCCGCACCGGCGAGACCGCGTTCCTCTTCCTCCAGCACTTCATCAAAATCCTCAAAGCTGGCGGACGCGGCGGCATCGTCATCAAGAACACGTTTCTTTCCAACACCGACAACGCCTCCGTGAGCCTGCGCAAGCTATTGCTGGAAAGCTGCAACCTCCACACCGTGCTCGATTGCCCCGGCGGCACGTTCCAGGGCGCGGGCGTGAAGACAGTGGTGCTCTTTTTCGAGAAAGGCGCGCCGACCCGCAAGGTCTGGTTCTACCAGCTCGACCCCGGCCGCAACCTCAGCAAGACCAACCCGCTTTCCGATCCCGACCTAGCCGAGTTCGTGAAGTTGCAAAAGACGCATGCCGACTCGCCCAAGTCATGGACGCTGGACATCCGGTCACTGAGCACTGCCGAAGTGGACCTCTCGGTGAAGAACCCGGACGGCGGCGAGGAAGTGGTGCACCGCACGCCGAAGAAAATCATGGAAGAAATCGCGGCGCTGGACGCCGAGAGCGCCGAGGTGATGGAGAACATTCGGGCGCTGCTATGAAAAAAGATGGGAACAATAGGAAGAATGCGAGTGATGGGAAACATCCGTCCCCTGATTCCACTTCCTCCCATCCCATCATCCCACCTCGCGGCGATTACCAGACGCTCCTCTCCTTCCAGAAAGCCGAGGTCGTCTATGACATCACCTTCCGCTTTGCGCACAAACATCTCCGCAGAGGCGACCGCACCGTGGACCAGATGATCCAGTCCGCCCGCTCGGGGAAGCAGAACATCCTTGAAGGCAGCAAAGCCGCGCTAACCTCCAAGGAAACCGAGATCAAGCTCACCAGCGTTGGCCGGGCCAGCCTCGAAGAATTGCTGGCCGATTACCGCGACTACCTGCGCGTGCGCGATCACGCGATCTGGGACAAGGACTCAAAAGAGGCACAGTTCGTCCGGCGGTTGGGCCGCAAGACCCCGCACACCTATGAGCTTTACCGGGAGTTTGTGGAGACACGCCCGCCGGAGGTCATCGCCAACATTGCCATCTGCCTCATCCACCAGACCAACTACCTGCTCGACCAGCAACTCCGCCGGCTGGAACAGGACTTCCTCAAGGAAGGAGGCCTGCGCGAGCGCATGACCCGCGCCCGCCTCGCCTACAGGAATAGGAGCAATCAGATAAATAGGAGTGATGTGTCGCCGGAAAATCCTCGAAAAGGCGAAGCCTCTGGCTCCCATCCGTCGCCTGACTCCCATAAGCCGCCGCGCAACCCCGGAGGCCGCCCATGAGCCAGCCCACAACCCAACCGCCCAGCGCTGCACGCCGGGATCGCGGAAGTGCCGGAGAACTTCAAGCGGTCCCTGAGCAAAGCCGAAGGGGCGCTTCTATGAAGAACGGGTGGCAAACCAAGCGCCTCGGTGACTTTGCTGCGACTGTTTCGACTGGGCCGTTTGGATCAATCTTGCACAAATCAGATTACGTCGACGATGGCGTCCCATTGGTGAATCCGATTAACATGGTTGATGAAGGCATCGTTCCCGATCCTTCAAAGCTCATCAGTGGAGTTACGAAACGCAGATTGAGCAGCTACGTGCTCAAAACGGGAGACGTTGTTGTTGCCCGGCGAGGTGAGATTGGGCGTTGCGCCGTTATTGGCTCTCGCGAGGATGGTTGGGTCTGTGGCACTGGCAGCTTCTTTATCAGACCATTGCCGATACTCGACTCCCAGTTCTTGGCACACCTCATTAGGTCGAACGGCTACCGCGAGAAGTTGGAGCAGCTTTCAACCGGGACGACCATGAAGAACCTGAGCAACACGGCTCTCGGTGACCTTGCCATTTCAGTCCCGCCGCTCCCCGAACAGCAGCGGATTGTCGGCCTGCTCGACGAAGCGTTTGCCGGCCTCGCCACCGCCAAAGCCAACGCCGAAAAAAACCTCCAAAACGCCCGTGCTCTGTTTGAAAGCCACCTCCAATCCG
Organism: Verrucomicrobiales bacterium; assembly: GCA_050998515.1. Lineage (GTDB taxonomy): Bacteria > Verrucomicrobiota > Verrucomicrobiia > Verrucomicrobiales > V1-33 > JBPCQC01. The sequence goes on along the minus strand of JBPCQC010000061.1, from coordinate 876 downwards.
TCTTCACCCTGCGCGGCAAAGACTGGGTGGAGAAAAGTTTGGGTGAGATGTGTGAGATGTATCAGCCAAAGACCATCGGGACGAAAGATCTCGTGGCAGATGGTACTTACCCGGTCTTTGGCGCGAACGGCGTCATCGGACGATACGATAAATTCAATCATGAAGAGCCGCAGCTTCTCATCACCTGTCGTGGATCGACCTGTGGGGCGGTGAACATTTCTGAACCGAAGTCCTGGATTACCGGCAATGCGATGGTGGTGCGCCCCAAAGACCACGCACTCGATCTTAGGTTCCTTGAGTTCGTCTTTCGAGGGGGCATAGACATTTCCAAAGCCATCACCGGCGCAGCGCAGCCGCAGATTACGCGGACAAATCTTTCGCCGCCGCTCATTCGCTATCCAAAATCCGTCAGCGACCAAAAGCGGCTGGCGTCGACTTTCGAAAGTCTGACGGAAGAAACCCAACGCCTCGAAAGCCTCTACCAGCGCAAGCTCGCGGCGCTGGAGGCGTTGAAGAAGTCGCTGCTGCACCAGGCGTTCACCGGAGAATTATGAACGCGCTTTTCCCAATCCCAACGGGATTACGTCATCCAGCCCAGGGTTGCGAGGAACGAGCTACCCTGGGTAAACGTGGTTTTGATGTTTCCCAACCCCAACGGGGTTGCGTCATCCCCGTGTCCACCGTCGGCCACAACCCCGTTGGGGTTGATGGATTTTATGATGCGTTACCCAAGGTAGCCTCGCCGGCTCGGCTACCTTGGGCTGACTGCCTCTAACCTGTCGGGGTAACCGCAACCCAACGCCTCGAAAGCCTCCCCCAGCCAAAGCTCACGGCGATGAAGGCATTGAAAAAGTCGATGCTGCAACACGGCTGTAC
>JBPCQC010000022.1:0-61489 GCA_050998515.1 Verrucomicrobiales bacterium | reverse complement strand
GCGGGGGCGCATTGATCTGCGACGCATCGCAGACGGTTGCCCAAAAAGCTCAATTCCTTTATCGATGCAGCTCGATGAACGGCGCCGCCTTCCGGCCAGAAACTGGAAATGACGCTTTTTGCACACTGACCCCCATCCCCCCCCATGATAACCTACCAATGGTAGCTTAAAGTTATTCGAAAACTCCACTTGAAACCTCATAGGAGCTGCATCGCATGGTTAGGCGTTCGGTCGAATTCCATTTAGGCGTAAATACTGGAAGAAATCATGTTGGGCGCTGGCGAGTGTTTCGAGCTTGCCGCGCTTGAAATCTTGGAACGGCTGGAAGAACCGGAAGACTCTCGCAAGCCGGAGCGGATGAAAGACGACCGCCATCGGATTGAACTCGCGGTAACCGCCAAAGTGCTTGAATACCGCAACGGCGAGAGAGCGACGCAAAGGCCATTCTCGACGCTGTGACCAGTTGAGGACGATCGCCTGCTCGCGGATGACCGGAAGAATGTGGGCCTCAACGTAAGACTGCCATATCGGGCTGTTGGAATAGACGAACAAAAGCCGTTTGGAGCGTGGCAGCCAAAGAAGCCACACGGCCAAATGCAGACAGATGGATGATAGCAGCCGGAAGAGGGCGACGAGGAGAAGGAGCGGAATCCACAGCGGCGCAATCGCGACGATACCGACCACGGACAAAACGCGGTAGAGTCGCGTGTCTCGAAGTCTAGGCTTTGGTGTCATTGCTCAGAAGGTGCGCGAGAACGACTAACGTCAAAGATCACCCAACCCTGACCGGGAGGCGAGCTGTGATCGCAGATTCGGGGTTCGAATTTCGGTGAGATTTCAAGTCCACAGCGGGTCAGGGTTTGGGTGCATCGTCTTGTTCGGCACTTTTTTATGTCTGCATTGGGGTCACGTTGAGGATCTTGGTGTTTTAGTCTGCTTCAATGCGAGGAGTTTTTTCCCCGCCGAGGCAATATCGCCGCTGTTGGCGTCCTATCGCCGCCACTGCCGTCGTCGCAACACCAAAATCCTCAGCCTGACCCCAGCCGTAACTGACCCCCCACATTCTGCACACGTTTCGTCAGGGACCGGATGGGATGGTCTATTTCGCCCAGTCGGTTTACATCCACACGCACGCCGAGACGCCGTTCGGGGTGCGACGAATGGGGGGCGGCGGGTTCTGGCACTTTCGGCTGAACCCCACCATTGTTTTCAGTTGACTGTCTACGGATTGCCGGCCTTATTCGGGTATGCCTGCCGCTATTCAAAAGATCATCCGAGACGTAACCAATACGACTAGAGGCTTTTACGATCGCATTCGTGAATTGAACTGGGAACTTGCCCGGGCCCTCGCTCGCTATCGTGAGGACAATGGTTCACATGAGACCGCTGCCCTGATTACCTCGCTGTCGAATGGCCATCAGGGACTGTCCGAGAGCAAGCTCACGAAACTATTGATGATCGGTGAGTTTTCCCAGGCAGACTTGGAACGAATTGGTCTACCGCAAATCGATCCATTTGTGTTCTGTCAGCACAAGCCGGCGATCCTTCAAAAGGGCACCAAGAAACTGTTAAGGACACCCGAGGCAAAAGAGTTTCTCGAACGGCTTGGAGAAGGAGCTTCAGACTTCGAACTTCGCAAGGCACGGCGAAAGGGGACACGATATTGATCTTCGCACCACTCGATCGGAAGGTAACCCGCATACCGCCTCATTCTCGTGTTCAGGCGAATCCTACAACCTCATAGCAAGCGGGCTCAGCATGAACTCTTGCGATCAACCAGATAATGCGTTTGCGATGTCGGACCTTCGGATGTTGCCAGCATCGCGGAACGCCTCTCGGCTCAGCACACGTGGACTGAGGGACACAGAGGATTCGACCTTCTTCATGTGGCCTCGGCGCTGCATCTGGGCGCAGTTGAGTTCCTGACTTTCGATGGAAAACAAAAGCAACTCGCCGGGGCGGAAGGTTTCGCCGTGCCGCTATAACGGCCAAAGGATTTCTCCGTGACGACGAGTCGGAAACTCCCGACGTGACCCTAACTGTCGAGACCGGCGCCGATCTCATGACATGGTCCACGGTCTTCACCGTCGGGCTAACACCGCTGCCTCCAGCCCCGGTCTCATCATCGTCGAAAACGGAGCCGCCGCGGACACGATCACGATGAGAGCGGCACGCTCGTGACTGTGCGGCAAATCCGTCCACCTTATCCATGTATTAAACATGATTGCAAAACTCGATGCCGCTGAACTGCAACGCTGGTTGCGGGAAAAACGTAGTTTCAGCCTCATCGATGTGCTGCCCGAGGAATACTTTAACGAGCAACATCTGCCCGGCGCGCAACGTGCCTGCGTGTATGAAGTCGACTTCCTCGAACAGGTTAACAAGCTCGGTCTTGCAGCCGATGATGCGATTGTGCTTTACGGTGCGGGCCGCGGATCGCTCGATTCAGCGGTCGCGGCGGAAAAGCTCGAGCGCGCGGGGTTTACCCAAGTCTTTGACTTCAGAGGTGGACGCGCGGCATGGAAGGAATCTGGCGGTGTGTTCGAGGGCAACGGAGAGCGTTCGCCAGCGCCCCGTGCGCCGGACGATCGGACGTATTCGGTCGATTCCGAACGGAGTTCAATTGAATGGATCGGACGGAATTTGAACTCGACCCATCGCGGCACGATCCGGATCGCACAGGGGAGTCTGGTGCTTCGTGGCAGCCAGTTGGAAAGCGGTCGCATTTCGATCGACATGAGCTCGATCGAGAACACCGACATCGCCGATCACGCGCTGCGCGGCGTGCTCGAAGCACATCTGAAGTCAGATGACTTTTTTGATGTCGAGCGGTTTCCGAGCGCCGAACTTACGATTCAGTCGGCGAGTCCCCAGACTGACGCAACACCAGGCACCCCCAACCAGCGACTTGCAGGGGAGCTGACCATTAAGGGCTTCACTCATCCGATTGAGTTCCCGGCTATCGTCTCGCTCGGCGATGACGGCGCCCTTACCGCGGTGGCGCAACTCGAGATCGACCGCACACGCTGGAACGTGCTCTACGGCTCTGGCCGCTTTTTCCAGATGCTTGGCAAGCACCTCGTGAACGATGCCGTTACGCTGCTCGTCAAGATCATCGCTCAGTGAGATTCGCGTTTGGCGTAAGCGCGTTTCGGGGGCATTTTGATCGCCCATGGCGGACGACCCACACTCAGCATCCAGGCCTGCGGCAAACGCGATTCCGCCGTTTCCGGTAACCAGCCTGCCACCGGTGTCGCCGTTTGCTCCGGAACCCCAGGAACCAGCTGCGGCGGTGGCAGAGGTGGGGCCAGGCGAGGAGCCCGGCGTGCGAAGCATCGATCTCAGCAAGTTGCCGCGGCAAGATCTTTTCGCGGCTGATTTTGCGCCGCTGCCCCTCCCACTCGGTCGATGGACTCAAGGCAATGGCCCGACGGTGCCGCCGCCGGTTCTTCCAACGCCGTTACCTCCGGCGGCGACTCGGGTGCACCCCCCCGCATTGCCGGCACCAGTTTCCCAAGGCAGATACTGGCTGCTCTCTCTCGGAGGTGTGGCGGTGCTCGTATTCGGCTTTGTGCTGGCGGCACCACTGCCATTGGCGCTGGCTGGTAAACACGCGGCTGCCCTCGCCAACTGGCGGTCCAGCCTCCCGCTCTTGCTGGATCACCTTCTGGTGCCGGTGGCGCTGATTATTCTTGGCCTGGGTTCGGTATTCGCGAGGCGCTGGGCACGACATTTGTTGCTCGGGCTGGCAACGATCGCATTCGCCTGGCTGCTCGCACTGGTGACCGCAAAGTTCCTGTTTGCTCTGCGCGATGGACGATTGCCGCGCGACCCGGGCGAGCTTGCCTCGGTCGCTCTCACCGTCCTTGGCGCGCTGGCGTTTCCGTGGGTGGTGATTGCGCTTTACAGCAGCCGCCAGTCGCGACTGGCTTGCGAAATATCAAGTCCGCCTTGCTGGACGGACCGACTGCCCGAGGCCGCGGTCATTCTCGCCGTTTCCTGCGCCTTGCTGGCCCGGTTCTTCGCCGCGCGTTTGTTCGATGCACCGTTCCCTTTCTTCGGCGGCCTGCTCGATGACGGTCAGGCTGAGTTGGGCTGGCTCACCGCGGCTGGACTCTTTTTACTGGCTTCGCTGGCGCATATTTGGTCGTGGGTGGCTGGTTGGTGGCTGGCCCTCGTAAGTGGACTGGGCGTCGGGATTTCATTTGTTTGGACCGTTTTTGCCGGACCGGCCGGGGCCGTCGAGCGATGGTGGAAGTTCAAGGGCATCGGCGCGGGTGATGCCGGGGTCCTCGTAGCTGCGCTCTTCGTTTTATGGTTGTTGCTGCTCGGATCGCTGGCGCGCCACCTTCGCCCGCCTGCGCATGATCCCCGCTGAATCGATTCGGTATTTCAATCGTTATAGCGGCCGCATCGAGACCGAGCAGGTCTACGGCGACGCCTTTCTGCGCTGGGCCTACGAATCGCGCCCGGGGCGCCTCGCGCTTCGCACGCTGGTCAAACGGGCTGCCTTTTCCCGCCTGTATGGGTGGCTCATGAATACTGCGCGCAGCGTCGACAAAATCGAGCCGTTCCTGGAAAAATATCAGCTCGATGCCACTGAATTCGCGCGTGCCGTCGCGAGCTACGACAGCTTCAACGAATTCTTTTTTCGTGCGCTGCAGTTGGGTGCGCGCCCGGTCGACCTCGACCCCGAGAGCGCCGTTTTTCCCGCCGATGCGCGGCACCTCGGGTTTCACGACATGTCCCAAATAGAAGGAGTTTTTGTCAAAGGCCAGACTTTCGACCTTGCTGCCTTGCTGAAAGACCGCGCTCTGGCTGAGCGATATGCCCGAGGCACCCTCGTCCTGTCCAGGCTTTGCCCCGTCGATTATCACCGCTTTCACTTTCCCATCTGTGGCGTGCCGGGAAAGCCGCGCGTCATCAAGGGACCGCTCTTTTCGGTGAACCCGATCGCCCTGCGCCGGCGGCTTTCCTATCTCTGGGAGAACAAGCGCAGCGTGACCGAAGTGCGCAGTGAATGCTTCGGAACGGTCGTGTGTCTGGAAATCGGTGCCACCAACGTCGGCAGCATCGAACAATCGTTCACACCGGACCGGCCCGTGGCCAAAGGGGAACAAAAAGGCCTTTTTCGCTTCGGCGGGTCTTCGACGATCACGCTTTTTGAACCCGGCCGCCTTTGCCTCGCCAACGACCTGCTCGAACAAACACTGCAGGGCCGCGAACTTTACGCTCGCATGGGCGACCGAATGGGACAGCGAGCCTGAGAATGAGCCTTCCCATCGCCGATGCCTTTTTGGATTCGACGCCCATCATCGCGATTTCCGGACAGGTCCCGCAGCACATGATCGGCCGGGCGCGTTCCAGGAAACCGATTTCTTCGGCATGACTCTGCCCGTTGTGAAACACAATTACCTTGTCACGCGTGCCAAAAACGCACCTTGCGCAATTTGGCCGGAAACGCAGCGAAAGCCGCGGCTAGCGCCAACTGCCCGGTCTGATCGGAGCGCACTCCACTGAGGGGATCGACCGCAGCGGAGGTGTGGCGAGTGAAGCACAAGTTGTCCTTGGCCCGGATCACGAAGAAGGCTCCGGCTTGATGCAAGCGGTAGAGTCGCCGCCAATTCTGGTCCAGCTCCAACCCCAAATCCTCCCCTGCATAGATGCGCCGTGCCCGCTTGATGAGTCCGTGCGCCAGGTCGGCGTAGATACGCCAATCGCGTGTCTCGTTGGCATCGGCCAATGTCGAACGAACCACACGGCCGCGAAAACCCATGTGATAAAGCAGCGCGGGACGGGCCTGCAAACAGGCTTCGATATCTCGCAAGCTTTCCCGATAAGTCATTTGCGCGAATGCCATCGCGAGGAACTGGTCGGAGCACGAAAACTCTTGTACCTTGTAGTCTCACCGGTAACGCCGCACGCAGCGTTGAAAAGCTTCAAGATGCAAAAACTCGATAACTTGAGCGAGAATCGTCTTCGGAGCGGGCATGTCGCCACTCTGGCCCTCTCGGAGCGCCGGAAAACGCGTCCTCGATATCGATCACACCCCTTTCCATTCAAAAGTCGCCAATAACCAGTCAATTACGATTCACCCATCTTCAAACAACCGGACAGTCGTGATTTGCCAATGGCGGGTGGATTTTGGCTGCGGTCGGAATTTTCTTCGCGGGGTTGCGCAAGTAACCCCGAACCGCGGCGGCAGTCTACGTGGCAGCGACACTCCTGTCGCTGGGCTCCCTCAATCAGCGACAAGAATTCGCTGCTACTGCCGCCGCCGCAAACGTTCGCGGGCTGGCCTCAATGGATCATAACGACACGCAGGCGCATAAAGTGATGAGGAATGTCATTGATGGTGTAAAGGGTGCGCGCGGTCACTTCCTCCATGCCGTCACCCAGGGGGGTCACTTCGATTTCGATTGTCGGCGGCAAGGCATCGCCGGTGCTGTCGTCGCGCCAGTTGATCAGGTCGGTCGAGACCTGTGGGTAATAGGCGAGATCGGTGGTGCCGGACCGGCGGCGGAATTTCAACGCATGATACTCGGAATTGGTCACTGGACCAACAGTTATGAACCCCTGCAAGGTACCGAGTTCCGAATGCACTGGCGACAGATCCTTGGCGTACTCCAGAGCATTGATCACTCCATCGCCATCCGGATCGGCCGCCGGGTCTGTCAGAGCGGCGGGGGAATTCTGGCGAAAGCAACGCGCCACCCAATCGGCGTAGTTCGCGCAGCGGCGATCGAGATCGACGTCCCATGGCTCGCTGCCAGTTCCGAGGACCTCGACCGCGCCGCTGCCGTCGAAATCGCCGCGGCTGACCGCCTTGTCGCCGGTGCCAGTGCCTGAATTCGATCCCGTGTCGGCCCAGTAGAGCTTGCGAGCGGGGATATCGAGTACGAGACCGTGCGGAGTATCGAGCCCGCTGTAGAGCGTCTCCACTACCGGCGGAGTCGGCGGGATTGGCAGCGGCCCAAAAGCGGATAGTGGACAGCGATGAACTTTCTTGTCATCGCGGTTGATCCAATAAAGCATCCCGTGCGCGGCATCGAGACAAACCCCACGAGTCAGGTTGTTGCCAGTCACCAGCATTTCACGACTTGCGCCATCGAGGTTGGCTCGAAAAATGTGACCGCCATTGAAGTCCCCCCAGTAAATTTTTCCGGCAGGAATATCCAGTTCCATAAAATACGGGCCGTCTCCCACGGCTGGCGCCGCGTCTGTGATGACATCTGCAACTGCCGAACCATCGAGGCTTGAACGTTGAATCCGGTCGCGGAGTTGATCACACCAATAAAAATGTCCATTGGCGAGATCGAGCCGCACATCGGCGGGGAACGAGTTGCCGCCGGTTATCGTGTGGAGGATCATGCTCGAGGAGCCGTCGAGGTTGGCTCGCAGGAGCCTGTCTGCTCCGTTGTCGGCCCAAAAGAGCCGGCCATTGGGCACGTCGACGGCAATGCCGCGAATGTTCGTCCCTGAGACGGTGACGCCGCCGCTGAGCGTAATAGTTTGCAGACCGGTGCCGTCGAAGTTCATTCGCTTGAGTTGGCTGGCCCCTCGGTCGGTCCAGTAAACGCCACCGGCCTGCGCCAGCGAGAGCGACCCATAAATCATGAGAAGGAAGGGGCGGAGGTTCATATCTCCTACTATCGCCCTTAACGCCAACCACGGCTGAAGATTTTGCGCCTTCCGGAAATTTAAATCCGATCGAAAATACGGATGGAAGAACCAGTAGACGGGGCGCCCCACTCCAATCAGCACGCCGCGATCGGCAATCCCTACGGCCCCTCCCAAAGGCGAAAATACCGCTCCCTGTGTTCAAAGTCGATGGTCGCTTCGACCCTGGCGCCGGTTCCGATGACATTTCGGTGGTCTACCCATTGACCGCTTCCAAGAGTAGCGTTGGCTTGGATCACGTGGTTGCCGTTTAGGATTGAGTCGAATGAGAGCACGGCCTGGTTACCCTCCCGGCGGATATCCAATGGGACAAACGGCACCTTGTGCAAATCAATCGTCTCGAGCAAAAGGATCAGGCCGCAAATGAACGTGCCCAATAACCCCTCGCGTCGCTGTATTGATGACCGTGACGGTGTCCTGTTGGCTGTTCGCCACGAAGACGCGATTGCCGTCCGGTGAACAAACGATATTCCACGGCTCGGCGCCGGTGGTGATATGGCCGTTCACGCCTGCTGTCATGTCCACCTGCGCACTAAATGTTCCCCAAGCCGGATCATTGATCCGAATGACCGTGACGTTGTTGCTGGCGGCATTGGCCACGTAGGCGTATTGGCCATCAGGCGTCAGGGCGATGCTTTGTGGTTCGTCACCCACGGGAATTGTCGCCAGGACTGAATTGATGTCAGGTCGGAGCACACTGACCGTGTCAGCACTGACATTGGTGGCCCAGATTAGACGGTCGTTAGTTGAGATGACAATCGGGCTCGATGTGGTCACGACCGCAACGAGACCCCGTGCTGTCGACAGCAAGATCGCCAGCCAGCACAACCCGCGAGTGGTAGGTCGCGTGCTGAAACCGAGAGTCGCAAAATACTTGAATAGTGAAAGGATTGTTTTAGCCCGCATGAGATGAGTTATGATCTGAATTTTTGAGTTTGCGAAAAACGCCGCAATTTCGCAATTACAAAAAAAGTAACACCGTAGCCTGGCGCATGGCTGCCCATGTCGGGTTGCACGAAGCCCTAAGAACCGACTCCTCAAATGCGATCAATTCGTGAGGCCAGTAGCCTTGGCGGGCGGAACCTTACTGGTCCAACCCGATCCCATCTCAGTTACCTACACCAGGCCCTTCACCGCCTCGACCACTCGTTCGGCGGTCATGCCGAGCTCCTTCATGACCGAGCCACCTGGCGCGGAAAGGCCGAAGCGGTCGATGCCTAACACTGTGCCGGCGGGGCCGACATATTTCCACCACAGCGGTGTGACGCCCGCCTCGATGGCGACCCGTTTACGGCAGCCGGGCGGCAGGACATCGTTTTTGTAGGCCGGCGGCTGGCGGTCGAAACGTTCCATGCACGGGACGGAAACCACGCGGACGCCATTTCCGAGCTGTTTCGCGGCCTCGACCGCATGTTGAACTTCGGAGCCACTTGCCAGCAAAACGGCTTCGAGCGGACCGCTTTCCTCGATCAGGACGTACGCGCCGCGGAAAACTCCCTGGCGGCGGATTTTTGCCGGCACAAAACCTAAATGCGGAATGTCCTGACGTGTGAGGGCGAGAGCAGTCGGACCTTCTTTGCGCTCGAGGGCTGCAACAAACGCGCCGGCGCACTCCTCGGCATCGCCTGGGCGAATGACATCGAGGTTTGGGATGACGCGCAGGCCGCTTACCGTTTCGATCGGTTGGTGGGTGGGGCCATCCTCGCCCACCCCTACGGAGTCATGGGTGAAAATGTAGAGGACCGGCAAGCTCGAAAGCGCCGCCAATCGGATGGCGGGCCGCAGGTAATCGGCAAAAACCATAAACGTTGCGCCCGATGGGCGGAACAGGCCGTCGTAAGCGATCCCGTTACAGATCGATCCCATCGCGTGTTCGCGGATTCCGAACCAGATATTGCGCCCTTCACGGTTGTCGCGCTGAAAGTCGCCAGCTCCCTTGAGGTAGTTTTTCGTCGAGCCAAAAAGATCCGCGCTGCCGGTGACGAGGTGGGGGACGGCTTCCGCGATATTCTGAAGAATCTCGCCTCCGCTGTTGCGAGTGGCCGCCTTTCCCTCGGACGGAAACTCCGGGATGCGATCGAGCAAGTCTGCCGGGATGTCGCCTGATTGTGCCGCATCGAGTTGCTTTTTCAGTTCAGGATTGGCAACCGCCCAGGCGTCAAATTTCTTGCGCCACTCGGCGTGGACCCCCGCCCGCGTTGACTTCAGTTCGTCAAAATATGAGCGCACTTGAGGACTGACGTAAAAATGCCGGTCGGCGGGCAATCCGAGCTCGTTCCGGCGCTGGTCGACAAACTTGGCGCCGCCTTCGCCGTGCGCCTTGGCTGTCCCTGCCACTTCCGGAATTCCACGCCCAATCTCGGTCCTCGCCACGATGAATTTCGGTTTGCCGTTGTCGTTCTTCTTCGCGTTGGTTACAGCCTGCTCGACGGCATCGAAATCGTGTCCGTCGATGGTCACTACATCCCAGCCCATGGCTTCGAATTTTTTGGCGGCGTCCTCGGATTGAGTCAGCTTGGCCATGGCGTCGAGCGTCACGTCGTTCGAGTCATAGATGAGAATGAGATTGTCGAGTCCGAGGTGGCCCGCGAGCGAACTCGCCTCTTGGGTGATCCCCTCCTGAAGACAGCCGTCGCCCGCGAGCGCGATGACGTGGTAATCGAGAATGAGGTGCTGCGGTGTGTTGTATTTTGCGGCCGCCATGTGGCCGCTGATGGCGTAGCCGACCGCGTTGCCGACGCCCTGACCGAGTGGACCAGTGGTCGCTTCGACGCCGAAGGTGTGATGATATTCCGGATGCCCGGGAGTGGCGGAATGCAACTGGCGGAAATTCTCGATTTCCTTGAGCGGCAAATCGTAGCCCGCGAGGTGCAACCAGCCGTAAAGGAACATCGAGCCGTGCCCGGCGCTGAGGATAAATCGGTCGCGGTTGAGCCACTTCGTATCCGCCGGATCACACTGCAAAGCGTGACCGAAAAGGACCGCGCCAATCTCGGCGCATCCCAGGGGCAGCCCCAGATGACCGGAGTTGCACCGGTGCACAGCGTCCATCGCGAGACCTCGGGCGTCGCGGGCAGCTTGGGTGAGCAGGGCTTTATTAAGAGGATGGGTGGACATAAAGGAGGCTTCGCGGCCCACTGGGCGGCACGTCAATCCGCCTGGCTTCCGCGAAAGCGCGCAACCAAACGAGTAAATCGGGAGGCGTCAAGCTATCGGAATTGCCAGCACCGTCAGGCCGCGTCGACAGTGTCTTTGCGCGAGCAAATACCCGATTGTCGATAGACAAAGTAGAGTTTTTGTTGGCGCGTGGGCGCAGGGCGGCTACAGATGAAACGGCATCTCGGCAAACCATGGATCTATTACGTTTCTCGACTTGTGGTTCGGTTGACGACGGCAAATCGACCTTGATCGGCCGGTTGCTTTATGATTCCAAGTCGATCTTCGAGGACCAACTCGAGGCGATCGAGAAATCGAGCCGGCAGCGTGGCGATGAGAAGGTTAATCTCGCCCTGCTCACCGACGGGTTGCGGGCGGAACGCGAACAAGGGATCACGATCGACGTGGCTTATCGTTATTTTGCGACCCCTAACCGGAAATTCATCATCGCGGACACGCCCGGGCACATTCAATACACGCGGAACATGGTGACGGGGGCATCGACCTCGCAGCTTGCGATTTTGTTGGTAGACGCGCGCAAAGGCGTGATCGAGCAAACCTGCCGGCACAGTTTCATTGCGAATCTGCTTCGCATTCAGCATGTCGTGCTTGCCGTGAACAAAATGGACCTCGTGGATTGGAGCGAGGAGGTATTCAACAAGATTGTGGCTGACTTCCAGCAGTTTGCCTCGCGCCTGGATAGCATTGTGGAAGTCACTGCCATTCCCATGAGCGCGTTGCAAGGCGACAACGTGGTCGACAAGTCGGCAAAGATGTCCTGGTTTCAGGGCCCAACGCTGCTCTACCACCTCGAACACGTTTACATCGGGGCCGGCGAAAACCATGTGGATGCCCGCTTTCCGGTGCAGTGGGTGATTCGTCCCATGAGCGATCAGTGGCATGACTTTCGCGGCTATGCGGGGAGGGTGGCGGGGGGCGTCTTCAAGCCGGGCGACGAAGTGACGGTCCTGCCCAGCGGGTTTTCCACCCGCATCAAGGGCATCCACACCGCAGACGGCGATCTCGAGGAAGCGTTCGCGCCGCTTTCCGTAACGATCACGCTTGATGATCAGATCGACGCCAGCCGAGGCGACATGATTGTGAAAAAGAACAATCCGCCACATGTCGAGCAGGATGTTGACGCCATGATTTGCTGGTTCAGCGAGCGACCGCTTTTGGCGCGCGGAAAATACTACCTCCGACACACCACGCGCGAAGTGCAGGCCCTGGTCAAGGACGTGAAGTACAAAGTGAACATCAACACGCTGCACAAGATGCAAGGCGATGTCGAATTCAGGCTCAATGACATCGGTCGCATCAGTGTGCGAACGAGCGCGCCGCTTTTCTTCGACCAATATCATCGCAACCGGACCACCGGCAGTTTTGTGCTCATTGATCCCGGCACCAATGAAACCGTGGCGGCGGGAATGATTATCTGAGAATGCTGGTGGAGACGGCCCGCCCTCGGGCCGCCAGCGACAGGAGTGTCGCTGCCACTTGACCGCCCCCAAACTCAATCACCATCCAACAGCCTGCCGATACCGCCGAGGATCGATCCTTCACCCTTGGCGCCGCCGCCGGAACTGGGTGCGTGCGCGATGATCCGATCAGCCAGCCGCGAAAACGGGAGGCTTTGCAGCCACACGGTTCCGGTCCCCTGAAGAGTGGCCAGAAAGAGCCCTTCGCCGCCAAAGACCATGCTTTTAAGCCCGCCCACTCTCTGAATGTCGTAGCTGACACTGGGCGAAAACGCAACGATGCAGCCCGTGTCGACGAAGATGCGTTCGCCGCGCAACTCGCGTTTGATGATGGTGCCGCCGGCATGAATGAAGGCCAAGCCGTCGCCGCGCAGGCGTTGCAGGATAAATCCTTCACCGCCGAAGAGACCGGCTCCGAACTTTTTGTTGAAAGCGATTCCCACGCTGGTGCCGAAAGCGGCACACAGGAACGCATCCTTTTCGCACAGAATCTCGCCTCCCAGTTCCCGTAACTGCATCGGGATGATTTTCCCGGGGTAAGGCGCTCCAAAGGCAACCCGCCGTTTGCCGGAGGCGCCGCGGTTGGTGAAGTGCGTCATGAAAAGCGACTCACCGGTCAGGAGCCGCTTGCCGATAGTTTTCAAGACGCTGCTGAACCCGCTGACTGGTGCCGACCCATCCCCCATTCGGGTTTCGAACGTGATGCCGTCATCCATGTAATTCATGCCGCCCGCTTCTGCGATGACCGTCTCTCCCGGATCGAGCTCGATCTCCACGATCTGCATCTCGCTCCCGATGACTTCGTAATCAATTTCGTGCGATCTCTGCGTTGAAGCCGCGGTCATTGTTGGCGGGCCTGCGCCTGCCAACGGAGGCGGCCCTGAACTGAACATATCCGGCCGCACCTGCGAAGCGGGAAGCCAGGCTGGCTGGCCCTGCGTCCAGACCATCGTCGCCGGCTGAATAACTCCGGCCCTCGCGAGATTAGGCAAGTCGCTTTCCGCGACCTGCTGTTGCTGGCGATTGGGATCGACGTAATACCACGTTTTCATGGGCGAATATCGTTCCGCAATCCGTGCGCGACGAATCGCAAGAGTCAAGGCGCTTGAGGAGAGTTGAGCGTTTGAGAGTTCGCAATCGCTAATCTGCGGCTTCGCGAAGCATTTTGACGATCTCGTCGGCTATGCGCTCGCCGGTGCCTGGCTCGGCATAGCTGTGAAATCCCGTCCAGACCTGGTAGCCGCCGAGCTCGTGCCCTTCAAGGTTTGGCAGGTACCCGATCCAATCGTTCGACAATTCGGCGATGAAAGTGTGACGAAACGGCGAGCGGTTTTTGATCTCGAGGCCGAGTTGTGTGAAATACTCGGCGGGCACGCCGGCGAGGGCCACGTCGCCGATCCGCATCACCTGCAACCAGGTTTCGCGCTCCCGGCCCTGATGGGACGCCAGCTCTGCTCGCATGTTCGCGAACACCTGGGCAATGGCGTCGGCTCCTTCCGGCGCATACTTGCGGCAATACCGCAAGACCGCGGCCGCCTCGGCGGCCTCGTCGAAATGACGAACGCGAAACTTAAAGGGACGTTTGATCGCGGCGAGGCGGCGCACCGATCGCGGTTGCGCCTTGCCAAGCGCCTCGTCAACAGCGCGGGTGATTCGCGTGGTCGCTTCGCCGCCACTGAGCGCGAAGTTGTGGGTCGAGCCGCTCGCGCCTTCTAGAAAGCAAAAAACACCACCGTATTTCGCTTCCAGATCCTGCGCCGCAAGTCCATAGAATGCGGGCGATCGCACCGCGCCCTGCCGCGTTCCGATGGTGTGGGTGCTGTGATTGAAAATGACGGCACGCAGATGGTCCGCCGAGTCTCTGAACGCCAGCACCGGCAATTCAGGATCGAATGGACCGGTCGCCCGAACGAAATTGGTCCGCGGCCCGATCCAATAGATCTGACCATCTTCAAGAAGCTGCCGGCTGTTTTGCCCTACGGTTTCTTCGCGCCCGAGATGGTAAAGAAAGCGGCAGTCGCCGGGGGAGAGCGCAGTGTGCGCATCCTCAACCGCTTTGACAATCGCACGCCGGACGTTCTCGACGAACGGCGGCACCGGACCGTAGTTGTGCACCGACATCGTGCTGGGCGCGTGATGGGTGTGCGTACAATTGATCAAGACATGCGCCGAGGGAATGCCGGTCCGCTTTTCAATCTCGGCCATGACCGGATCGAGATCGGCGCGCGTCATCATCAGCACATCGTTGGCCACAATAGCCAGTTTTCCGAACGGCGCCTTTTCGAGAACGACCGCCACCGAACGCAGCTTTCCTTCGCTGCCTTTGGCGCGGCCCTCGTGGATGCCGCCGGCGATGATCATCGAATCATCCGCCTTTAATTCCACCGCCGCGGCTCCCACCCGCAGGCCCTGTGCCGGCTCCTGTGCGTTCGCCCCGCCACGGCCGGGAGTGAGTACTGCCACCGCGAGAAGTATGAACGATCGTTTCAAAGCGGGTTCGAGAGTTCCCAATATCATCGCCAGAGGTATTATTTGTCCAGGCCAAGGGCTGGCGGTTGGTTCTTTACAACGTCAGGAATTTCGCCAGCCTTGGGAACAAGAAGCGACTCCTGGCCCTCTCCGTGGCGGCAGTGATTCTCTCTTCCGCCGCTAAAGCTGAAATCATCTACGGCGTCACGCTTTTGCGCGAATTGATAACCTTCGACAGTGCCAGCCCGGGCACCGTCAGTTCAACCGTTCCCATTACCGGCCTGGTCGATCAGGATGCGTCGGAAGCCGTGGTGGCCATTGATATCCGTCCATTTGATCAGCAACTCTACGCGCTCGGCAACGCCCCAGGCAGTGTCTATCGCCTTTATACGATCAATCCTGCGACTGGTTTGGCCACCCAGGTCGGCACGGGCGCCCTCGAGGGAGCCCCGAATGGCAGTTCTTTCGGCTTCGATTTTAATCCGTTTGCAGACCGTCTGCGCGTGGTCAATGAAACGGATCAGAATCTTCGCTACGTTCCCAACGATGCCGCGTTGGCGGGGACCGATACACCGCTCGCCTTCGCGGCTGGTGATCCAAATGCCGGCCAAAACCCGTCCATCGGCGCCGCGGCTTACACCAATAGCTTCGTCGGCGCCCCGTCGACAGCACTCTTTAATATTGACTTCGGCCTTGATATTCTCGTGACGCAAGAGCCGCCCAACGCGGGATCTTTGAATACTGTTGGCGCGCTCGGAGTGGATTTCTCGAGCACTGCTGGTTTCGATATTTCCGGCGTCACCGGCATAGCGTATGCCTCGTCGGCGCAGCCAACCGCTCTGTCTTCCCAGCTCTACACCGTCAATATCTCCACTGGCCAGGCGACACTAGTTGGCAACATCGGTAATCAAATCGCAGTCCGTGACATTGCCGCATTTGTGCCCATTCCCGAACCGTCAGGCGCGATGCTGCTTGGTCTTCGTGCGCTGGGATGCTTGAGGCGCCGGCGGATAGGGCGTTAAACCGCCTCCCTGAGAGTCGGCACACATAACCCCGTGCCTCGACGAAACGTTCACCGTCGACGGGCGGTTGACCGCGACTTTCGTGCCGGGCAAAGTGGCTCCGTATGAAATCTTCGCTGCTTGTTTCCGCCGCACTTAGTTGCGCCTTCTCCCCTTTTGCCCAAGGCAAGGAATTGACGGGGGTTTACACGCCAGCGCCTGGCGCATGTCCGAGCGTGGAAGAGGCGATCAAAAAGATGAGCCTGCCGGATGGGTACGAAGTGCGCAATTTTGCCGCCGAGCCGATGGTCGTGAATCCCGTCGCCATGACCTGGGACCATCGCGGGCGATTATGGGTGGTCGAGCTCTATGAATACCCAAAGGGTGCGAAAAAACCTAACGAGTATTCAAAAGTCGCGTCCGACGAAAACTGGCGGCCGGTCATTTCGGCGCGTGAAAAAACGAGCGCTGGCCTCGCAGGGCCGCCGCCTTCCGACGGTTCGCCTCGCGACCGCGTCATCATCCTCGAAGACACTGACAACGACGGCGCGGCCGACAAGCGCACGGTTTTTCTCGAGGGCATGAATCTGGCCACAGCCATTCTGTGCGGCGACGGCGGCATTTATCTGGGCCAGGCGCCCAACCTCTTTTTCTTCCGCGATACCAACGGCGACGACCGCGCCGACGAATTCAAGACAGTGCTGACCGGCTTCGGTCTCGAGGACCGCCACGAATTGCTCAATGGTTTTTGCTGGGGACCAGATGGCTGGCTCTACATGACGCATGGCGTCTTCACCCATTCAAAGGTCCGGCGCCCAAGCGAACCGGCAGAAAAAGGATTCAAGCTCGATGCCGGAGTTTTTCGAGTAAAGATTGATGCCAGGGACAAAAACGGCGGACCGATTGCTGCTGCGTACGAAGTTTTCGCGGACGGCACGAGCAATCCGTGGGGAGTTGATTTCGATGCGCGCGGGAACGCGTTCGTTTCGGCGTGCGTCATCGATCACCTTTTCCACATGGCGCCGGGCGGTCTCTACCAGCGTCAAGGCGGTTCCCCCGAGTATCCTTATGCCTACGAATTGCTGCCCAGCATCGTTCACCACAAGCATTTCCGCGCCGCCTATGCGGGGCTGCAGGTCTATCAAGGCGGTGTCTATCCCGAGGACACCCACGGCCACGTCTTCATCGGCAACATCCACGACAACGCCATTCACGAGGAAAAACTCGAGCCGGTCGGCGCCACCTTCAAAGCTTCACCGGTGCGCGATTTTGTGCGCGCCAACGACGGCTGGTTTCGTCCAGTCAGCACCCAAACCGGCCCCGACGGAAACCTCTGGATCATGGATTGGTGCGACAAATATCCGTGCTACCAAAACGCCCAGGCGAACCCAGAAGGGGTGGACCGCGAACGCGGAAGAATCTGGCGCGTTGTTCACGGTGGTGCGAAAGCGGGGACACGCCCATCGCGGGAAATGGATTTAAAAAAACTCTCCCTCGAGGAGTTGGTGAAACTGTTAGGCGACGCCAACAATTGGATGCGGCGTTCAGCGCGACAAACGATCGTCGAAATTTATCCTGGCGTGCCGACACGGAATGAGCTGCTGCGGTTGGTTATGAGTGAAGCACCGCCGGCGCAAAAGTTCGAGGCGCTCTCTGGAATCTCGATCCTTTTCGAGCAGGACTATCGTGGGCTCGAGTATATCGTTAAGACCAAGGGGCCGCCCTCCCTATTAGCGTGGGCCGCCCGGTTATATGGGCAAGGCGGACACGTCGGAAGATACTGGTTGGCGGATCTCGCCAGTCATGCAGACCCAGGGGTGCAACTGGCTGTCGCCATCGCCCACCGCCAAAAACGAGAAGTCCATTTGACGACAAATCGTCGCCACCCGTCTGGAGATTCGATGGGCAGAGTACGAGGGCCAGTCGAGCTTGACGACCGGCTGATTAGAGCCGCCGCCAACAGCTCGGAGCGCACATTGCCCTTCGCGCTGTGGATGTCCATGGAACCAGTTCTGGCACAGGATCCCATGGCCTGGATTTCATGGCTGGGCAATCACGCGCCGCAGACAAAACCACTCTCTCTCAAGCTCGCCTACAAAACGATGCGCCGTCTCTGCGACATGCGAAAGCCGGAGATGGCAGACCTGGCGATCGAGTTTGTTTCAAAGATCGAACGCGACGCCGATCTGCTCGCCACTGCTCTCGACGGTCTCGTCAAGGGCCAGGAAGCCGGCGCGGTCAAGCCGACGCGAGAGGCTTCGACGCACTTCGAGCGCTGGTCGAAGCACGAGCGGGAAGACGTGCGGAATTTTGCGGGACAGTTGGCCACACTTTGGGGTGACGCGGCTGCCGTGCGACACTTGGTTTCCGTGGTGACCAATCAAAACGTTAAGCTCGAAGACCGCGTGAAGGCGATTCAGACGGTGCGCAAGCTGAAGGCCGGGCAAGCACGCGAAGGTCTTGAAAAAGTCCTCGCTGAAGGCGGTGCCGATACATTGGTGATTGAGGCCATGCGCGCTGCGGCGGAAATTGACGGGCCGAAGTTTGCCGACCTGATTTTGCAGCGGCTGGTTGCAGGATCTGGGCCGGTGAAAAGCGCGGCGATGGAGGTGCTGACCTCGCGCGAAGCCTGGGCGGTGAAGTTGCTCGAGGCGGTCGAGGCTTCCAGCGACAAGAGTGTCGCTGCCACGTTGGCCATCCCGGTGCCGGTGCGGCGGTTTTTTGCCAAGCATCCCAAGGCCGAATTGCGCGAGCGCGCTGAGACACTGTTAGGCAAATGGAACGACACTCCGGACGACATCAAGGGGCTCATCGCGCAAAAAAGGAAAGCCTGTCTCGAAGGCGAGCCGGACCTTGCGCTGGGCAAGGCGCTCTTCACTGCCACCTGTGCCACTTGCCATCGTTTTCACGGCGGCGGGCAGGAGGTGGGACCGGAACTCATCGGCGTAGGCCGCGCGAACCTTGACGCATTGCTGAGCAATATCATTGACCCAAACCAGATCATCGGTCGCGGCTACGAAAACTTCATTGTGACTACGAAGGATGGCCGGACCCTCGGCGGACGCTTGATCGAGGACACGCCGTCGCAGGTGGCGCTGCTCGCACTTGGCGGGCGCCGCGAAGTCCTCGCGCGCGACCAGATTGCGGAAATGACCAACACCGGGCAGAGCATGATGCCGCTGGGTTTTGGCGCGCTGCCAGACGATCAATTTCGCAGTCTAATCTGGTACGTGCTGGCGCCGCCCGAGGAGGGACCGCTGACGAAAGAGAAAAAGGAAGCGCTCAGCCGCAGCATCGATGCCCCGGCACCCAAAGATTCGACGGAGTCTCGCCCCACCACTTCTGGCGGCTCGAGGGAGTCTCGCCCCACCGCTTTGGGCGGCTCGACTGCGTCCCGCCTCACCGCACAAGCAAGCATCGACTGGGAAAGCGTGAGCTTGTGGAATCCGGATTGGAAAGTGATCGCGCCGGAATTTGAGGGAACGCCCCGGCGGCTGAGCGAATACCACGGCCGCAAGAATGTTCTGGAAATTCATCCGTTTGCCGAGGCGCGCAAGACTCCCGCGGCGCTCGAGCATACGGCGGCTCTGCCAGCCGAGGGAGCGACGAAGCTCGGCTTCCTGGCCGCCGCACATGATGAAGGCGACTGGCAGCTTTTGCTCACAGTGGACGGCCGCGAAGTGAAGCGTCAACTTATCGATCACCGCGGCGAACGCTGGCAAAAGATCGAGGTGGATTTAGAGGCGTGGAAAGGGCAGGCACCGAAAGTTCGCATCGAAGCCTGGGCGAACAACTGGTCGTGGGAGTTTGCCTACCTCGCCGAGGTGAAATTTGAGTGAACGACGTCTACGCGGCGACGCTGCTGACTGCGGCGACGGCCCGCTCAAGAGTATGGCAAACGACACTTGCCCCGGCCTTTTCCAGGCGGGGGCGGATCTGGGCGCTTTCTTCAGGGCTCGAGAGCCACGCCCCCGCTACGATGTAGGCAGCAGGAAGCGCCATGCGCAGCCGATGGCATACCGCCACGCCCGCCAGCAGCGCATCGGAAGAAACCATCGATACCACGATTACGTCGGGCGCCTGCGCAGCAGCCTGCGAGACCATCTCGGCAATGAGCTTGTGCGACGAGGTGACTTCGGAACTGAGACTGCGTGAACGCAGGCTCTCTCGCAGCATCAATGCGGCGAGTTCGTCCGCTTCGTCCGAAGCCGGCAAACACAAGATCGGCTCTGCGTTCGTGGACTGAACTTGATACGCGTCGCCAACCTTGGCGATGAGAGGCCGCAGCACTTCGAAAACGCCCTCGCGTTTTTCTGGCGGCATAAGTCCGCTGTGAAACTCGTCCTCTTCGGCCCGCAGCGCCGCGAGGACGGTCGAGTCAAAAGCTTCCGCCAATGAACGCTGCGCGGTCTCTTTTTCAATAAGCTCGAAAAGTTCCTCTGCATCCAGCGCGAGGAGACGTTGGTAAACCCGATCCGCGGTCGCAATGGGAGGTCGTTTGCCAATCAGCACATGGAGAAACCACAGTTGCGGCACATGTTGGGCAACTACGGCGACACAGACCGTGAGCGGGGTGGCCAGAACCAGGCCGACGGGGCCCCAAAGCCAGGTCCAGAACAGAGCCGCGATGATGATGGCGAGGGGCGCCAACCCTGTGCTGGTGCCGTAAGCCCACGGCTCGATGAAATTATTCCCGATCAGTTCAACCGCGATAAAAAGCCCAATAGTGAGTGCGGGTTCACGCCACGAATCGGTCACCGCCAGCGACAGCAGCAGCGGCCCCGCAGCGCCGAGCCACGGCCCCACGTAGGGCAGAAAACGCATCAAACCAGAGACCACTCCCCACAAGATTGCGTTAGGCATCCCGATAAAATACAAACCCGTGCCGATCACAAGTGCATACCCCAGATTGACCATCGTTTCGGCCAGCAAATATCGGCTCACCCGCTGGCCCGCATCATCAAGCGCCTGGGTAGTCAGTCGAAGCCGGCCTCGGCCAGCCAGGTGAATGAGCCGGTCACGCATATCTTCGCGTCCGAGCAGGATAAAAATAACCAGCACGATGACGACGGCTGCCTGACCGAGCGGGACCGCCAGAGGTCGAAGTGCCCCCGCAATTGTGCCTACGGCCGGGGATTGGGTACGGACCACCTCGACGGGAACCGGAGAGGCGGTAGTTTTCGCTGATCCTCGCTGGAGTTGATCCGCCGAGGCAACGACGGTTTCGGCTTCGGCGGCCACCTCCTTGAGGGTCTGGGACGCCCGGGAAAACGGGTTATTGGGGTTGTTGGCATGGGCCATCAGTGAAGAGGCCTTTTGCACCAGGTTATCCTTGTAATTGGGAAGCTTCCCGGCCAGATCGGTCACCTGGCTCGCGATCAAGTAGCCCAGTCCGCCGAGAAGGAGAAATACGAACACCGTCACCGTAATGACCGCCACCACCCGCGGAAAGTGGATCCGTTCCAGCCCTTTTACGATCGGTGCCAACAGAAAACTAAAAAGTCCAGCGAGGACCAGCGGCAGAAAAATGTCTCGCGCCACATACAGCGTGGCGCAGAATCCTAACAGGAGCAGCAAGGCGAGCATGGGATTCGGCGGATCAGCCTCGGCCTCGGTTCCACTCCCCACGACAGGCCCGCCCGCACCCAACGGCGAACTTGCCGGGGTGGGCAACAAGCCCAGCTTTGCCCGCAGTCGTGCACCAGCCGACTCATCGGACACGTTGAGAGGCTGCTTGGGCGAGGTCGATGACATGACCACTTTGCCAGGGGCGATCTTCACGCGGTTGTTGGGCTGAATTATTTTTGTCTGAGGGCACACCACACCCCCCGGTCGGCAGAGGGGCGAACGCAGGGGAAGGTGATGGGAAGTCCGGACGCTGGGTCGCTGCCGTGAAACAAAGTCACGGCGCAGACCGGAGGCAAGCCCTCCGATTTGCGCCGTCTCGGTTGGACCAGGGAGATCCGGGTCGCTTCCTCCCGCGCGATCAGACCCGCGGTTTGCGGCCCGTGACGAGCGAGATGATGAACAGAATCAAGAAGACAACGAAGAGAATTTTGGCGATGGTCGCGGCCAGGCCTGAAAGAGCGCCAAATCCCAAAATGGCGGCGACGACGGCGATGATAATAAAGACTATGGCGTAGGTGAGCATAGGAATGTTAGTGAGTTGTTCTTATTCGGCGGTTCCTGACAGTGGCCGGAGTCTAAAAATCGGCAATTTCGGCGCGGATCTGCTCCTTGGTTTTGCCGAGCTTTTGCTGGAGTCTGCCTAGCATTTCCTCATCCTTGCCTTCTGCGAAGGTCACATCGTCATCGGTAAGTTGGGCGTACTTTTGTTTCAACTTACCTTTGACTTCATGCCAGTTGCCTTTGAATTCGAGTTTAGTCATGGCCGGGTGGAGAAGTTCGGTGGATGGTTTCGGTTTGACGAAGCGACAAGCTTCGCGCATTTTCTGACGCATGTGCTGTGCCACCCGCGACTCAAACCCGTAAGTGTATGGTTTTAAACGATAAATGGTTCAATTGTCTCCTGTACTCCGGCGGGTGCGGGGGCCAGGCTCAGGCAGAATGCACGGATTGACTTGTGGCATCGGGCGAAATGCAGCCGCCCCCTGATTTCGACGGGCTTCACTGCGAAGCACTTTTATGAAGCTCACCCTGCGCCAGCGCGGTTCGTTTGCAGTGCTGATCGCCGGCAGTCTGTCGGCCGCCTCCCTGATCCTGATTTCGATCACGTGGACGCGATTGCGCAGCAGCATCAGCCGAGCGGAGATAGCTCAGACACGCCGGCTCCATTTGGAGCAGGTACTTTCCGAAGTCAAAGATGTCGAGTTCGGGCATCGCGGGTATGTAATCACCGGCGACGAAAGTTATTTAGCGACTTACGCCAGCGGTCAGAAGAATCTAAATGCCACCTTGCAGAAGCTCGCTGATGTGGCCCCAGGAGATGTTCAACTGGTCGAAACCCTGGCGCCCTTGCGGCGGTTGATTGGGCAGCAGATTGCGCTCGCTGAAACCGCCATTGCCAGCCGCCGAGACGCGGGCCTCGAAGGAGATCATGGCTCCCCGCAGCGTCAGGGCCTCGTCGACAGCGTCCGCGCGAGAATGGAGGACTTGATTCTCTCCCAGGACGAGGTGATTAGGGAATCCAGACTGCTCATGCGTAGCGATCTGCGCTTTGGGCTGCTGGCTGCGCTAACCTCGGGCGTGGCGGCACTGGTCAGCGGCGGCGTCGCTCTCTGGTTGTGGCAGCTCTCCCAGAAGCGCGCCGAACGGGAGCGCCGGCTCTTATTCGAGAAGGCGCGCGCCGTCGAAGCTGACCGTCAAAAGAGCAGCTTTCTCGCCACGATGAGCCACGAGATCCGCACGCCCATGAATGCCATCCTTGGTTTCAGCGAGCTGCTGCGAGCCGAAGCCACCAACGAACGGCAGCGGCGGTATTCAAATTCCATTGTCACTGCGGGCCGGGCGTTGCTCCAGCTTATCAATGACGTTCTCGACATTTCGAAGATCGAAGCTGGCCGGCTGGAGATTCGTTTCGAGCCGGCAGATTTGCGCTTGCTCGCTGAATTCGTGCGAACGCTGTTTGCCGAGCAAGCTGCGGCTCGCGGCCTGAATATCTGGGTCAAGGTTTCAGACATGGTGCCGCCCTCGGTGCTCATGGATGCCACGCGGCTTCGCCAAATCCTCGTGAACGTTGTCGGCAACGCGATCAAGTTTACTGAAACCGGGCACGTTGGCGTGCGCCTTCACGCAGAGGCGATCGAGCGTGATCCGAACCGCCTCAATATCCGAATCGATATTGAAGACACTGGGGTGGGGATTTTGCCGGAAGATAAAGATCGCATTTTCAAGCCGTTCATCCAGGGGGCCGGCACCTTCCACGGTTTGCAGCCCGGCACCGGTCTCGGGCTTTCCATCGTCCGCAGGCTCACCGAACTCATGGGTGGCACGGTAAGCCTCGACAGTGAGCGAGGCCGGGGCAGCACTTTTCACTTCTTCTTTCCGGATATCGAAATTTCCACGCGACCGGCCGAGCGCGAAGATGACGAACCGGAAGTGAGCTTCCACGACTTCGCGCCCTTTCACGCCGTGGTGGTCGACGACAATGAAGCGAACCGCGGAGTGCTGGCGGAGTTCTTCGAGGGCAGTCCTCATGGACTGCGTTTCGCGTGCAATGGCCGCGAAGCGGTCGAAGAAGTCGAGAAAGAAAAGCCAGACATCGTGCTGATGGATCTGCGCATGCCCGAGATGGACGGTGAAGAGGCGCTCGACCGCATCCGCCAGGTGCCCGGGTGCGAATCGCTGCCAGTGCTCGCCCTAACGGCGTCCAGTGTTCAGAGAGAGCACCGGGGGGCCCGCCACAAGTTCGACGGGGTCGTGCGCAAGCCGTTTTCGAGAGCGCGCTTGTACCGGGAGCTGGCGCATTTCGTTCCCCGCCGGCCTCCCTCTGAATCCGGCCGCAATGAAACCGAAGTCCCTGCCTCATCATTCGAGGATAGGCCCACGGCGTTGAGCGCCGACGTCGCTGGTGAATTGCTGCGATTGGAGAAAACCGATTGGCCCTCTTTGTGCGTAACCATGTCGATCACGTCGGCGCGCGCCTTTGCCGAACGGCTCAACAATCTGGCTCGTCACGCCAACAATCAAGAGCTGGGCAGCTACGCGGAGAGGCTGGCAAGCGACGCGGAAGAATGCGCCATTTCCTCGATGGAAGGTTTGCTTGCGGAATTTCCCTCTCTGGTTCGTCGACTCACTGCTAACGTAACCGCCCCCACAACATGATGCCTTACAGTTCGACCTCGCAAACCATTGAAACGATCCTCATTGTCGACGACCAAGAGCCCAACATCCAGATCCTGGGGCAATTGTTGACCTCGATGGGGTTCGATGTGATACCCGCTACTGGAGGCGAGCAGGCGCTGCAGCGTCTCGAAGCCTGTCAGCCAGATCTCATTTTGCTCGATGTTTTAATGCCGGGCATGGACGGGTTTGCGGTCTGCGCGCGGCTTAAGGAACACCCCGCGTGGAGCAAGCTGCCGATCATTTTTGTCTCGGCCGCCAACGACACGAACATCATCGTACGCGCGCTCGAGGCTGGCGGTGTCGACTATGTGACCAAGCCCTACCAGAAGGCTGAACTGCTTTCGCGTGTGCGGACACACCTGGCGCTCAAGCGCGCCCAGGATGACTTGCGCTCGCTGGCGGAAGACAAAGACGAACTTCTAGGCATCCTGGCTCATGATCTAAAAAATCACCTTTCGGGCATGCAGCTCAGCGCCAGCTTGCTGGCGGACCGGGTGGCTGATTTGCCGGAAAACTCGGGCCGGTTGGTGCAAAACATCTTTGAATCGAGCACGCGAATGCTTTCCTTCGTTAAGGAATTTCTGGCAAATCAACACGCGGAACGCATCGCCCCGGCGCCCGAAGCGCTGGACGCGGGGGAGCAGACGCGAGCGGCGGTCGAGCGCCATCGCACCGCGGCGGCGGTGAAGAACATCACACTGAACTTTAAGCCGCCGGCGCAGGCTTTGCAGATGCGCGCCGACCGCGAAGCCGCCGCCCAGGTCCTCGACAACCTCGTTTCCAACGCGATCAAGTTTTCACCCCCGGGGAAAAATGTCCACGTGCGCGTCGAGGATGGACCCTTTGAATGGATTACTCTGGCCATCAAAGACGAAGGCCCAGGTTTCAGCGATGAGGACCGGCAAAAGATGTTTCGCCGTTACGCGCGGCTGACTGCGAAGCCGACCAGCGGAGAGCCTTCAACGGGTTTGGGGCTATCCATCGTCAAGCGGTTGGTGGAAGCAATGAAAGGCCGGATCAATGTCGAAAGTGAACCCGGGGCGGGAGCGGAATTCTTCGTGCGTCTGCCGGCTGTCCGCTAGATTGGTGGCCCATGGATGTGCTGATAGTCGATGACGAGCGGATCACTCGAGAAGCAGCCAGCCAATTGGTTGAGAGCGGCGGCCACTACGCGGAGAGGGCGGCGAGCGGCGAAAGTGCCCTCCAGTTGCTGCGGGAGTCCCCCTTCGATCTGGTTCTGCTCGACCTGAATCTCGCGGGTGAGAGCGGTCTGGATGTACTGGCGGAGATTCAGAAAAAGCATCCCAGCACGGTGGTGGTCATGTTTACCGCACAAGGATCAGTCATGACGGCGACCGAAGCGATGCGCCGCGGGGCGTTGGATTATCTCGAAAAACCATTCACCCGCGAACAGTTCGAACTCACTCTGACGCGGGTGCAAAAACATCGGCGTCTCGCCCAGCGCATCGTCGAACTCGAGCGAATGGTTTCCAGCCAGCAGCCGGAAGTAACCTTCGAATCCCACTCGCCTCTGGTGGGCGCTGTTTATGATGTTCTTTTTCGCGCGGCTCGCGCTCCGGCTTCCATCCTGATTCTTGGAGAAAGTGGCACTGGCAAGAGCGTGGCAGCTCGCGCGGTGCACCAGCATAGCGACCGTGCCGGGAAGCCGTTTGTCACCGTGCACTGCCCGGGATTGTCGCGCGAGTTGTTGGAAAGTGAACTTTTCGGCCATGTGCGCGGCGCCTTTACCGGAGCGATCAAGGATCATTGGGGCAAAGTGAAAGCGGCCGACGGGGGTACTCTGTTCCTGGATGAGATCGGCGAGCTGCCCCTCGATATACAGCCCAAGTTGCTGCGCCTCCTGCAGGACCGGGAGTACGAGCGCGTGGGCGAAAACGGGGTGCGCACCGCGGACGTTCGCGTCATCGCTGCCACCAATCACAATCTCAAACAGCGCGTCGCCCAAGGAGCCTTCCGCGAAGATCTGTTTTATCGCCTCAATGTCATTACCGTCGAACTTCCCCCTCTGAGGGAGCGTCTCGACGACCTCATGCATTTTGCGGAAGGCTATCTGCAGTTTTTTAGTGCCCCGTGCGGCCGCCGGTTCCGCGGCCTGACCGACCCCGCCCGGCGGGCGCTTTTTCATTATCCTTGGCCGGGAAATTTGCGCGAATTGCGCAACGTAATCGAGCGCGCAGTTATTCTCTCACCAGGACCGTTGATCGATGTAATCGATCTCCCTCCCGGCTTCGAGGGGGCGCCGGCCCAGCCCGCCAATCACGACGTCAAACCCGGTGCGGCCGTCTCTCTCGAGGATTTGGAAGCCGAGCATATTCGCCGCGTCGTTTCGGCCACCGCCAGTCTTACCGAAGCGGCTGATGTGCTGGGCATCGACCAGGCCACTCTCTATCGCAAAAGGAAAAAGCTCGGGCTCGAATAAGTCTCGTCCGGGCAGGCCCCGAATTGTGAGGGCATGTGCCGCACCAAGACCGCCAGCCGGCCTTCGAGAGGGCCGCCCTGAGCTCCGCGAGGCCCTGGCCTCCGCGAGGCCGCCTCCAACTCCTCGCACGTTGCAACCCCGGATGACGGGAATTATGCAGAGTGCATGGTTTGCCGGAGCGAATTGCCGGCCCCTCTCCAGGTTACTCGGTTTCAGGTCAACACATTATGCGTACCATGGCGGGTTGGCACGGGTTGTGCGCCTTAATTGGCTATGAGAACGGCTCGTTTATCATCCATTCTTTTCCGTCCGCTGAACTCCCTGCCCGCGTTCCTCCTGGCTGCCGTTACCGGGTTTAGCCTGCTCGGGCTTCCAGCTTGCAATACGACCGCAGGCGTTGGCAGGGACGTGCAAAAAGTCGGTCGTACCATCGAGCGCGAAGCCGTTCAGCATCGCTAGGCTTGACCGTCTCTCCGCATAACCCAATACCACCAACACTACTGCCATGAGTCTTTTTTCCAGTGCTACCGTCTCAGGCGTCAAAGACGACGCCCGCCACCTCGCCGAGTCCGCTGTCGAGGCGGCACGCGAACGAGTCGTGGATCCCGCAATTGACGCGGCCCGCCATGCTCGGGAACGCGTCATCGAGCCCGCAGTGGACGCCGCTCGCGACGCCATGAAACACACTCGCGATTTCATTTCAAACCAAAGCACGCAATTTCAGCGCGCTGCAACTGACGGGCGTGATCGCCTTTCGCATTGGGTGTCCGAAAATCCGTTTTCGGCGCTGGGCGCGGCTTTTGCGGCCGGCCTGATTTGCAGTTCGCTCTTCAGGATCAATCAACGGTGACGTTTTCCCTCGGGAGTTCGCTGTGGTTGTGCGAAGAAAAGGGCGGGCACGGCGCGACTCGAAGCACGTGCCTGCCTCTGCGCGCCCGCCGCTTCCCAGCAACTCCCTCCTTACTCATGATGTTCCACCAAACAGAAGCGACTCCCTACGAGGCCAGCCTTATGGGGGCCCTCCGGCGGATCGGCGCCGCCTTCGCGCGTTACGCCGGCGCCCGGGGTCGCTTGGCCAAAGCCGAAGCCGACAAGGCGAAACGTCAGTTGGTGCAAATCGCCATTCTCGGAGTGGCAATCGTCTTTTGCGCTTTGGCCGGCTACGCAGGATTAGTGGTGTCGTTGACGGCGTGGCTGGCCACGGACCTGCTGCACGGAAACTGGGCCCTGGCTTTGCTCATGACGGGAGGGCTGCACGTCGCCGGGGCTGCCGGATGCGCCTTCTTCCTGAACCGAATGTGGAAACGCGGCGTCTTCTTCGCCGCCACGCGGCGCGAATTTAAAGAGGACCACAAATGGCTGACGACCAGAACATCCATGAATTGAGGACAGAGCTCGAAGCTTCACGCTGGGATATGTACAGCGGGGTTCAGGATGTCACTCATCAACTCAATGTTCCCTCGCGCGTGCGTCGCTCTCTGCGCCAGGAGCCTTGGAAATGGCTGGTGGGTATTGCGGTGGTTGGAGTAGTGGCGGGACGAGCGCTCCCATTTTTGCTGCGGCATTCCCCGAAGGGCTGGATTTCCCGCACCGCTGTGCGGATGCTCCGACAATCTGCCGTCACCGCCCTGCCAGTCGCTCTCCATTACGCGACCGAAGCGCTGCAAAGGCGCCAGCAGGCGCGCCATTTGGATCTGGAAGGTTGATCTCGCCAACAGTGTCCGCCGCCGGGCGTGCCGCCCGACTGAGGCATCGACCTTGCGGCTTCTGGCGTTTGCCAAGGCGCCCTTTGCTCCGCATCTTGAATCTTGCTCTGTGCCATGGCTACGCCGAGTCCCAGCTTCAACGTCGCCACGCTGCGCCAGCTCAAGCGAATCGTCCTTCCGTTCTTCACCTCCGAAAAGCGCCACAAGGCCCGCGGGTTGCTGGCGCTGCTGATTAGCTTTTCGCTTTGCGTGGCATGGGTCAACGTTTTGATGAGTTACGCTTTGAGAGACGTCATGAGCGCTCTCGCGGAACGGCGGGGAGTCGAATTCACCAGGCAGCTTTGGATTTACCTGGGAACGTTTGCCTTAGCCATTCCCCTCGCGGGCTTCTACCGCTACGCCGAAGAAAGGCTCGCCCTGCTCTGGCGTCAATGGATGACCCACCACCTCGTGAAGCGCTACTTTTTTCGGCGCGCCTACTATCACCTGCGCTCGTCCGAGGAAGTGGACAACCCCGACCAACGAATCGCGGAGGACGTGCGCAATTTCACCACCATGCTGCTCTCGCTGGTGCTCATCATTGTCAATTCCCTGATAAACCTCGTGGCGTTTTTCAGCGTGCTCTGGCTGATCTCATTAACCTTGGTGGGCGTGCTTTTTCTGTACACGCTTGTGGGAACGGTTGTCGCCTGGTTGATTGGTCGACGCCTGGTGGGACTCAATTACCGCCAGTACGAGCGCGAGGCCACTTTCCGTTACTCGCTTATCCGCGTCCGCGACAACGCGGAGTCGATCGCCTTTTTCCGCGGCGAAAAGCGCGAGCATCGCGACCTCATTCTCCGCTTCCGCGATGTTTACGACAACATGTTGCACATCATCACGTGGAACCGGAATCTGCATTTTTTCACCACCGGCTACAATTACCTTGCGATGGCGCTGCCCGTCATCGTGGTGGCCCCGCTCTATTTGAGCGGGAAGGTGCAGTTTGGGGTTATCCCGCAGGCGGCCGGCGCCTTCGCTACCGTGCTGGCTGCGACATCCCTCATCATTACGCAGTTCGAGCGGCTGAGCCAGTTCACCGCCGGTCTGGCACGGATCAGCGGCCTCTGGAATGCGCTCTCCGAAGACGATCCCGAGGAGAGCCTGGACGAGCAGGCAGAACAAATCGCGGTCACTGAGGAGGGACAACGTTTGATCCTGAGCGACCTCGATGTACAAACACCTAAAGGTGAAAAAACTCTCGTTCGCCAACTCGATCTCGTGGTCAAACGTGGTGAAAGCATCGTGTTGATGGGCGAGAGCGGCGCCGGCAAAAGCTCATTGCTCCGCACCATCGCCGGTCTCTGGAGCACCGGAAGCGGCGCCATTCAGCGCCCCCCGCTCAACCTGCTGATGTTTCTTCCCCAGAAACCTTACATGGTGCCGGGCTCGCTGCGCGATCAGTTGCTTTATCCTGGCGCCGAAGATCCCGGCGAAGAGCGGCTCCGCGAAGTTCTTGAGCAGGTGAATCTGCCCATGCTCTTCAAACGCGTCGAAGGGGATCTCGACCGCGACGTCGATTGGGGGAACGTCCTTTCGCTCGGCGAGCAACAGCGCGTTTCTTTTGCGCGGCTGCTTTTGCGCAAGCCGGTCATCGCCTTCCTCGACGAAGCCACCAGCGCCCTCGACGAGCCCAATGAAGAGCGCCTCTACCGCATCCTGCGCGACCTCCGGATCGCCTATCTCAGCGTCGGCCATCGCTCGACCCTCAAACTCTACCACGACCGGCTCCTTTACCTCGAAAGTAACGGACGCTGGAAGCTTGAAAAGATCGAAGCCGAAGAGCCATCCCCCGAGCCGCAGTCGGCGCGAAATTAACTCTTGTTACGCGCTACACGCCCGGCATCGTCTTCATCGAACATCGGGATGATGCCTGCCCCCAACGCCGTGCCACCCTATCGCATAGACGGCACCGCGCAGCGCGAATTTTATCGCGTGGTTGGCACATGGGAACGCTTGCGAAAGATGGCGTCGAGTATGGTTTCGAGTTTGTCGGCTGAGATTTGGGGAGGGATCTCGCCAGCCTTAGTCCAATTCTACGGTTCGGCGGCTTCCGCTTTGACGATTTTCCGCTAAGTTGGGACCATGCCTGAAACTTTCGTCAATCACGAGCGAATCGATCCGGATCTCATCGAGCAGGAATTTCGCGCCATAAAATCACACTGCGAGTCGCTGGGAAAAGTGAGCTGTTGCGAGCGCGATCCGGAGTTTCGCAACATGGCGCGGGACAATCTGGTGGCGCGGGTTTTGCTCAACCAGGAGGCAAATCGGCGGCAGCTCGAGGTCGGCGAAAGCGAAATCGATGAAGCCTTGGGCAAACTCGAAGCCGAGCATGGTGGCCGCGACCAGTTTCTTCAGAACCTGGGACTCAACCCCTGCCAGATCGATCTCGTGCGCGATGACATCCGCAATGGCTTGCGCGTCGAAAAGACGTTGCGGGCCTGTCTGGGTCCCATGACCGAACCGGCGGCCGATGAGGTGCGCGCGTTTTACGAGGAAAACATCAAAGACTACATGACCGAAGAAGAAGTAATGGCCAGCCACCTTTTCAAACAAGTGCCAAAAGTGGAAGACCGCCAGCGCATCTACAATGAGCTGCGAGAGATCCGCCGCCAGGCGCTCAAAGGAGCTGACTTCGATCAACTCGCCCTCGAACATACCGACAAGGAAGACAAACTGATCGACCTCGGCTGGTTCAAGCAGGGCGATTTCATGGACGAGTTTTCAGTGATCGCGTTTTCGCTCGAAGAGGACGAGGTCAGTCCCGTTTTTGCCAGCTACTTCGGGTTTCATCTATGCAAGTGCACCGGCCGCCGGGTCCCGACACCAAAACCATTCGAGGAAGTGCAGGACGAAGTCCGCGCCCGCATGATCAGCGAAGACCAGCAAAGGAAAAGCCAGTCGCTGGTCGAGCAGTTGAAATCGCGCGCGTCCATCGAAGAGCGGGAAGAATCCGAGGCAGGCGAACCGTTGATAACCGCCGGATGACGCCGACGAAGGAGCAGCCCGCCGGCCATGCCGCGGATCGCTATTTGCTGGCCGGGCCCCGCTCGCGGCTGGGCGAACTGCTTACGCTCCTAAACATCATGCGCGACTTTCTTCGCGGCCTCCGCAAGCTGCACTTCGTCGGCCCCTGCGTGACCGTGTTCGGATCGGCGCGCACCCCGCGGGACAGCCCTCACTACCAGATGGCGCGAAAAATGGGCGCGGCGATTGCCGAACTCGGCTTCACCGTCATGACCGGCGGCGGACCCGGCATCATGGAGGCTGCCAATCGCGGCGCCAAGGACGTGGGCGGCCGCTCGGTGGCCTGCAACATCGAGCTCCCCCACGAGCAGGCCCCCAATCCCTATTTGGACCGGCATGTCACGCTGCACTATTTTTTCGTGCGCAAGACGCTGCTCATCAAATACAGTTACGCCTTCATCGTCATGCCCGGCGGCTTTGGCACCATGGACGAACTCTTCGAGGCCCTGACATTGATTCAGACCAACAAAATCGATGACTTTCCTGTCATCATCATGGGCTGCGAGTTCTGGGCCGAGCTGCTCACTTTCATCAAAAAAATGCCCGGCGCCGGCATGATCAGCCCGTTGGATCTCGATCTGGTGCTGGCAACGGATTCCCCCGATGAAGCCGTGGCGTGGCTCAAGGAAAAAGCGATCACGTCCTTCGGACTGCGACCCGCCGTGCGCCAGCATTATTCCTGGCTGGGAGAGGAAGCGATTCGTTAGCACCGTAGCGAAGGTTTGCCGGATTGGCCCGTCCGCCCCCTTCGGCTGAGCTTTGCGCAGGCCCTGTCGCTCCGCTGGAACGCGGAAGACGGAGATCGGAGACCTCCGCCACAATGCTTGCTGTCTGTTCCGATGTCGGCTAACTTCGGCGCCTCATGAAGTTCGCCCCCCTCATCGCTTCCCTCGCCTTGCTCTCCGGTTTTCCGTCCGCGGCGTCCGCGGATCTGCTCAGTTACGTCAAGCGCCCGGAACCCGATTATGGCTGGAAATTGGAATCCAAAACCCAGAACGGCCCTTGCGACATCTGGCATTTGAAGCTGACTTCGCAGGTCTGGCAGGACATCAAATGGGAGCACGACCTGGTCGTATTCCGGCCAAAAGACCAGCCGCCGGTCGAGAAAGTTTATCTGCTCAACACCGGAGGCCAGGCCAGAGCGCGCGACGCCGCTTACGGATCGATGATCGCAGCGCGGATGAAGGCGCCGGTGGCGTTTGTGCTGGGCGTACCCAATCAGCCGCTATTTGGGGGCAAGAAGGAGGACGACCTCATCGCCGAGACATTTTGCCGATTCCTGGAAACGAAGGATGAGAACTGGCCGCTGCTTTTCCCCATGACCAAAAGCGTGGTCAAAGCCATGGATGCGGTGCAGGAGTTCAGCGAGAAGGAATGGAAGTCGCGTACCGAAAAGTTCATCGTCGGAGGTGCGTCAAAACGCGGCTGGACGACATGGCTGACCGCGGCGGTCGACCCCCGGGTTATCGCGATCACCCCAATGGTCATCGACACGCTGAATTTCGGAGTGCAACTGCCGCATCAATTCAAATGCTTCGGCGGCCCGAGCGAGCAGATCAAACCCTACACCGAGCGCGGACTGGTTCCCATGCCTGATACCGCCGAGGCGAGAAAGCTTTGGAGCATGGTCGACCCCTGGCATTACCGCGATCGCTACACAATGCCAAAACTCATTTCATGCGGAAACAACGATCGCTACTGGACCACCGATGCGCTCAATCTTTACTGGGACGATCTGCCGGGAGACAAATACATCTCCTACTCGCCCAACGCCGGCCACGATCTCACCGAACGGTTGTCCGACGGCTCCCGCGGCGATGCTTTCCGCGCCCTCAATAATGTCTGCGGGTTCGTAAGGCATATCCTCACGGACAAGCCGATGCCAATTATGACCTGGAAACATGACGAACTGGATGGGCAGCTTCGTTTGAACGTCATGGCGGCCCCGCAGCCGCTCGCAGCACGGCTTTGGACGGCCACCTCGGCGACGCCGGATTTTCGGGAATCCCGCTGGAGCGCGGCTCCGCTGGAAATCCGCGAGGGAAAAATCGAAGCGCGGGTGGATCGGCCCGCCGAGGGTTACATCGCATACTACGCTGATCTCAACTACCAGATCGAAGATATTCCGCAGTGGTTGTGCACGCAGTTGCGGGTGGTTAGTCCCCAGTAAGCCGCCGGTGGCAGTCTGCCGCTCCGACCCAGGCTCCTGATAGGGACGCCCATGAACCGGCGTCGAAATACTCAGCAAATCCGTGACGAGCGCGGAAAAACTTGGGCTTTTTTGAGCAGGCGGAACGCCATGTCGATTCCCTTGTCTTATCTCCAGCCGGACAGGTTTTCTGCCCCGGCTGCCATGTCGCCATGCGCGAGGCGCGCCGTTCCTGCGTGCGCTGCGGCTACGATGCGGAGGTCTGCGTAATGCGCTTTCCTTATCAACCGCCGCGGCTCCAACGCCTGATTGATCCTGAAGGCCGCTTTGATCCCCGTGATCTCCAGGAAATTGAGCCGCAGATCGGGCTGATCGAAAAAACGTTTCCTCAGGTGCGGGTGCATCTTTGCATCGGGCCACTTGCTGAAGGCATGGACGTGCGCGAGTTCGGATTCTGGTTGTTCAACGCCGCCACACCGATGAGCTTTGAACTTGCCAATCGGGAGTGGCCCCGCTTCTCTGCGGCCCATCATGCCGCAGCGTTTCTCAAACCTGAAAGTTCTCAGTGGCAATGCGCACCCCGATCTGGCCCGACGAATTTGCGCGGCCATCGACGTGCCTCGCACCAATGCCACCGTAACGACTTTCCCGGACGGCGAGACGTTCGTCAAAATCAACGAAAATATCCGCGGTTGTGATGCCTTCATCATCCAGCCGACATGCCCGCCGACCAACAACAACCTGATGGAATTGCTCATCATGGTTGATGCGGCGCGGCGGGCCAGCGCTGAACGCATCACTGCCGTCATCCCGTTTTTTGGCTATGCACGACAGGACCGCAAGGACCAACCCCGCGTGCCAATCACAGCCAAGCTTGTCGCCAACCTCCTCACCGCTTCCGGCGTAACTCGCGTCCTCACCGTTGACCTCCACGCCGCTCAGATTCAGGGATTTTTCGACATTCCGGTCGACCACCTATATGCCGCACCCGTCCTCCTGAAATACCTGCGTTCGAAAGGCCTCGGCGGCGAAAACTCCGTAGTCGTCTCCCCTGACGTCGGAGGCATCAAGATGAGCGACGCCTATGCCCGCGCACTTGATTGCCCGCTCGCCATCGTCGCCAAAAGGCGCATCAGCTCGACCATCGTCGAAGCACATACTCTGATCGGTGAAGTCGAGGGCAAGGATGTGTTGCTGGTCGATGACCTCACCGAAAGCGCCGGCACCCTGACCGCGGCTGCGGTTCTTTTGCAGGAACGAGGAGCGCGGTCCATTCGCGCCGCCGTCAGCCACGGCATTCTCAGCGATCTCGCCCACCAGCGGCTGGAAAATTCCACCATCGCCGAACTCATTTGCACCGACAGCGTGCCCCTCGCCAAAGGGCCGCGTGTCACGACCCTGAGCATCGACGCCCTGCTCGCCGAGGCCATGAAACGCATCCACTTCGGCGAATCGGTGACCTCATTGTTCGAAACGTAGCGCACCTCCGGGCTCGGTGGAGCGAGCTTTCAGGTCGATCGGAAGCTCGAGGCCTACGCCGCCAATTGAAAGATCATCTCGCTTGGAAACGTAGTCCGCCAGCAGATGACGCTACGCATGAAATTGTTGCTTGGCTTGCTCGCTGTCTCCATGGCGCTAAAACTTGGAGTGATGGTTCGTGAGCGTCTGAGCCCGCCCTCGAGCCCGCGCTTTGCCGAAGTGCAAAAACGTCTGCACCATACGCTGCAGAACGAATGCGCCACCCGCAGCCTGACGCTCGGGGCGCCCCTGTTCATCCGCATTTTCAAGGAATCGAAGGAACTCGAACTATGGCTGGAAGAAGGCCCCGGTCGTTCGTTTCGACTTCTCAAGTCCTATACCGTCGCGACGTGGGGGTCCGGAACGTTGGGACCAAAGTTGCGGGAAGGCGATGGCCAGGCACCAGAAGGTTTTTACTCGGTCGCCGCAGGCCAGATGAACCCAAACAGCACCTTTCACCTGTCGTTTAACATCGGCTATCCGAATGCCTATGATCGCGCGCACGAATGCACGGGAAGCTTCATAATGGTCCATGGTGACGCCGCTTCAGCGGGCTGCTTCGCGATGACAAACGAACGAATCGAA
The DNA here is from genome assembly GCA_050998515.1 of Verrucomicrobiales bacterium. Taxonomy (GTDB): domain Bacteria; phylum Verrucomicrobiota; class Verrucomicrobiia; order Verrucomicrobiales; family V1-33; genus JBPCQC01. The sequence continues at coordinate 25,436 of JBPCQC010000022.1, read as the reverse complement.
GAAATCTACACCCTGGCCGACGCCGCGTTGCGCGCCGGTCAGCGTTCCTTCGACGTTCACATCTTTCCATTCCGCATGACGCCGCAACGACTCGCAGGCGCAGAGGGCAGCCAGTGGTTCGACTTTTGGCAGAACCTCGAGCAAGGATACCAACTATTCGAAAAAACCAAGCGTCCGCCGCTGGTGCAGGTGCGCGACATGCGATACCTCTTCGTTGAACGTGAAATCTTGAATCGTTAGCCAGTTAACCATACGAGTGCACTTTTTCGCAAATCATCCGCAGTGAACCTTCGAGGTCGCCTTCTGCGGTTTTGAAAGCATCGCCAGCGATAGTCAGGGGCGCGCCCAACACCACCAATGGCGCCCCATAGGCGGGACACCGCAGCGCCTGTTCGAGACTCAATCCACCCACAGCCTGCACCGGGATCCTCACCGCGTTGACAACCTCCCGAAGCTCATCGAGCGGGCTGGGCATGCGTTCGCCGCGCGCGGCGATACCCCGCCGTTCATCATACCCGATGTGATGGACGATGTAGTCACAGCCAAGATCTTCCAGCCAGCGCGCTGCGCCAGCCATGTCCGAACATGCCATATTGTCGCCCATCACTTTCACCCCGAAATCGCGCCCCGCTTTCACCATGCATCTGACCGTCTCCTCGTGCGCGCGCGCCATCACCACCACGTGCGTCGCGCCTGCTTTGGCCATCATCTCCGCTTCGAGATACCCCCCATCCATCGTCTTCAGATCCGCCACGATCGGCACACCGGCAAAACTTTCGCGCAATCGCCGCACCCCATGAAGCCCTTCGGCCAGGATCAGCGGCGTCCCCGCCTCGAGCCAATCCACCCCCGCGCGCAACGCAAGCTCGGCCGTCGCCAGCGCCTCATCGATGTCTATCAAGTCGAGGGAAATCTGAACGATGGGCTTCATTTTAAAGCAAGGTTGAGAGTCGGCGCCGGCTCTATCATCGATTGGTGAACGGCGCATTCGTCGAAAGTGAGTTGTTCAAAGGGAAGCACTCCTCCGAGCTTATTCCTGGCGTTCCTCGACCATTCGCAAAAGCCGTTGCACCGCCTCAGCGTTGATTTCGGGCAGTTCGCGCTCGGCCAGCCACCGCGCATCACTTTTCGCCACCTCCCAGTTTTTCTCGATGGCCGACAACCACGCCCGCGAAAGCCGTCCGCGCGGCTCATCAGGATCGAGCGCCACAATGATGTTCGCATACGCCAATGCCTCAGCGGTTTTTTGCTGGCGGACCGAAAACTCGCGGAGGTTTGTCAGCATGCGCAATATGATCTCCCGCTTGGTGGCAGGTGCCAGCTCGGCGCTCTCCGGATCGTCGATCACCGCCCCCCCCTCGAAAACATCGATCACCATGGGCGCCCCGCTGTCAGGAGGCGGAACGTAGCGCACAGCAAACTGCCCCGGGCGTGAAAGACCAACGATGTCGAGACCTGCCTGCCGTCCGATTTCCATGTAAAGAACGCAGAGAGTGATCGGCAGCCCCTCACGGTCCTCGAGCACTTCGTTCAAGTGGCTGTTGGCTTGATTCTCGTAATCAAAACGCGCGCCATGAAATCCGTTCTGGGTGAAAAAGAATTCGTTCAATCTCTCGAGTTTTTGCAGGTCCGAAGATTTCCCCGCCTCACCCTCGATGATTTGTTGAAATTCGGCCGCCAGCCGCTGGATCCGTCTGCGATACGGCTCCGCCTCGAGCTCGGGATCACCCAGTTTCGAGATCAGAAGTGCGGCGTGGATGAGGTCGATGTCGTCCTCCTTTTCCTTGTCGAGAGCCGCCAGAAGTTCCTTTTCGACGCCCGAGCGATGCCCCGCGAGAGCGAGTTCGCGAAGCCGGCGGGCGTTGTCTTCGAGCATCCTCGCCTCGCGCAAAAACCGCTCGTGGTCAGCGTCGGGATTGGCGAGGGCAGAGCTCTCGCCGAGGCGAAAGTTCCGAAACAGCGGTTCGGTTCCCCGAAACTTGCAGAGGCCCGCTTTGCCTCCGCGGAGCGCCACATCAGCCGATTCGATCACTTTCTCGCCGTTCAAAAAGCAGGTCAGACGTTCCCGTTCGACACGGACCCGCAGGTCATTCCACTCGCCCTCATGGTAGTGCGGCGTGCGCAATTGCTCGAGGATCGTCCACGAAAAGACGTCCGGACCGTCGAAGCGAGTAAGTCGCAGCGCGCCGTTCGTGGGATAAAAGCCGTAGTGTTTCTCAGCGCCGTCAGAACAGAACGCGAGACCTGCCGCCCCGCGCTCATCGTCGAGCTTCACGCGCACGAAAACCTCATAGCTGTCCCAGGCGGGCGCCTCCTGCCACAGGCAGAGCGATCTTCCTCCAAATCCCGCGCCCTGGCCTTCGGCTTTGATTCTCCCGGCACGCTGGGTCCATCGCGCGCCCAACGGCTGCCACAGGTGGCGGTCAAGCGCGCCGATCGTGTGCCATCGTGCCATCGGCATCGAGTTTGGTTTTTCGAGCAGGACCTTGAGAACGTTGACCGGCATCGCGAAACCCAATGTGGCCGTGCGCATGCTGCGCAGAGTCACCAGGCCTTGCACTCGGCCATCAAAATCAATGAGCGGGCCGCCGCTGTTCCCGGGTTCTATGGGCATCGCGATCTGCAGCATGAGCACGCCGGGAAACTCCGGAACATCACGCCGGGCCGAGACTATCCCCTGCACCACGCTCGAGACCAGACCCTGCGGCGCCCCAAGCGCAATCACGCCACTGCCGTCTTTCAAGGCGTCCGAATCCCCCAGCGGGAGCGGCGCCAGTCCCTCGACCTCAATCTTGATGATGGCAAGATCCTTGTTGCGATCCCAGGCATGCACCGAAGTGGCCTCTCTTCGCGTGCCATCCGGCAGTTCGACACTGATCGAGCGCCCTTCGCCGATCACGTGGAGATTGGTCGCGATCATTCCGTCCTTGGAAATGACGAAGCCTGAACCAACGCCTTGATCGCCTCCCGTCCTGCCTCCCTGTCGAATGGTGACCAGCGAGCGGCGGGACTTTTCAGTGAGTTCGACAATTGACGCCACCTCGGCCCACAACGGAAGCGACAGCAGACCAACCCATAACCAGAAGACAGAACGGCAGATTAACACCAGCCCACTATAACGGCTCCCAGTCATAAAAACACGGCCGAGTCGAACCGCCCTGATTCCAACCCTTCTCCAAACTTTGTCGCATGTGCGACAAAGTTTGGTCGTCAATCCGAGCTTGGTTGCATATCCTGCCCACGTGAAACCGAAAACCGAGGAGCTTTTGAATTTCTTGCTTTGGTCGGCCGAAAAACTGAGCCGACCGACCTTTCGCAATCTTACAGATTCGTATGAGAGTTGGGCCTACCGTAATGGATTTAGCAAGCAAACGGACATCCTCGAGAGTAAGCGATTGCTGGAGCGCGCTCCGTCTCCGGGTGATGATCGCATTTACCGTCTGACATGGCGCGGCCGTCTGCATGCACTGGGAGGAAGAGACCCAGAAGCGCAATGGTCGCGCCCATGGGACGGTCGCTGGCGGCTGGTGCTGTTCGATGTTCCGACCAAGCAAAACAGCCACCGCACCCGACTGCGACGCTATCTGCGCGACCGATTTTTCGGCTTTCTCCAGAAGAGCGTCTGGATCACGCCCGATCCTCTCGAAAGGCAACAGCAGGTTCTCATCGGTGGGAAAATCAACGTGAAATCGTTGCTCCTGCTCGAGGCGCGACCTTGCGCCGGCGAATCTGATGCCGAAATCATCGACGGTGCGTGGGACTTCGAGCGGATCAATGACGGCTATCGGCGGCATCTGAAAATTCTTAGCGAGCGACCGCGGGGCACGCTGGGTCACTCAGCGACGGCTAAGAATTTGCTCCGCTGGGCGGAAACGGAACGTGAATCGTGGCTCAAGGCGGTCAAGGCCGATCCGCTTTTGCCGGCAACCATTCTGCCCCCAGCCTACCTTGGGGAAAAGGCCTGGCGGCAACGCGTTGCGGTGCTCGGTGAGGCGGGTCGGCAACTGCGCACCTTTCATCCCTGATCCAAACTCTCTCCCAAACTTTGTCGCATATGCGACAAAGTTTGGGAGAGAAAAAACCTGGGAAATGAAGTTCTATTGCGCCGGTATTCCTTACAATTTCGTGTAGCAGACTGATGAGCAGGGCATGTCCCAATACTTTTTCAACTCGTCATCGAGTTTCATGAGACTGATGGACACGCCGGCCATTTCCTGGCAGGTCACATAGGGACCAACCAGGGTATGGTAGACTTTGATGCGCCGCTCATTGAGCAGGCGCTTCACGGTGCGCAGGGCGATGAGAAGCTCCATCATCGTGGTCGAGCCGAGGCTATTAATGAGCAGCAGCACTTCGTCACCGGACGCGAAGGCGAGGTCATCGCCAAAAATGATATCAAGCAGCTTGGGCGCCAATTCTTCTGCGGTGTGCATTGGGATGAGACCGACGCCCTTTTCACCGTGAATCCCCATGCCGAGCCCAATTTCGTCGTCGCCGAGCTGGAATGTTGGCTGGCCGGTGGCCGGAATCGACCCGGGCGCCATGGAAACTCCGACCGAACGGGTGTTGTCGCGGGCTTTGACGGTGATGCGCACGAGTTCCTCGAGGGTGGAAACCGTGGCCGCAGCCGCGCCGGCGATTTTGACGATCAGGACCAGGCCCGCGATACCGCGACGCTTGTCTGATTCCGAAGGAGGGGCGCTGGCGACATCGTCCCATATGAGGACTGTCTTCACGCGAATGCCTTCGTCCGAAGCCATTTCCACTGCCATGTCAAAGTTGAGCACGTCACCCGCGTAGTTGCCGTAGAGGTAGAGCACGCCCTTTCCCTGGTGCACCGCCTGCGTGGCTTCGAGGATGATGTCTGGAGGTGGAGCCGCAAAGATGTCGCCGCAAGCGGCGCCATCGGCGAGGTTCTTGCCGACCAGCCCGTGATAAACTGGTTCGTGTCCCGAGCCTCCGCCGACGAGCAGAGCCACTTTGTCGGCGCGGATCTCGTTCATCACGATGCCACCTCTCCCGACCTTGCGCGCTTTGCCGTCGTAGGCCTCCACGAGGCCATCGAGCAATTCCGATGCGCAGTTTTTCGGATCGTTGATGAGTTTTTTGATCTTTGGCATGGTGTGAAATGTTGAGCCGTCCCAGGCGGCTGGTCACAAGGGAGCGAGCGAAGCGTTTTGGGTCAACGGCATTCTGTCTACTTAAGCGTCTCGATCCATCTCCGCAGCACGCGCACCGAAGCGTGGTCGACCTTTTGAACGCCTAACAACGGCATATGGCCGGGGCCCAACTCGGTCATGCGGCGGAAAACCATCGACTTTCCCGGGGCGCCGGGCGTGATGAGTTTTGCGTCAGTCAGCCCATACATTGGCATCAGCGGAGGGGTATCGAGGCCGGTATCTTTGCGGGCGATCCACCAAGGCAATTGAAACTCGGGTTTGCCGCCGCCGCCACCGCCCGAGCGATGGCAATGCGCACAGTTGGTATGGAGAATTGCCCGGCTGCGCGCCTCGAGCTCCGCGAGCTCGTCGGCGGGATCCGCCAGACGGGCCATTTTCTCGGGTTGCGCCGGCGGTGGTCGAGCCAGCACGCCTAGCGCCGCCCACGAGGCCAGTTGGTTCTGGCCGGGGTTCGGTGCGTCAGGCTTTGCGGCACAATTCAACTGAGCGGGATTCAAAGCCATGACGCGTTTGCCGGGCCAGGTGTGGCACATCATGCACTCGAAGCGGCTCGGGAAATGCCAGCGCAGGTCGTCCTTGCCTTCGGCGCTCGTGCTGACGAACCGATCGACCCCTCCCGCGGGAATGAGCTCCGCGTCCTGCTGTTCTCTATCCCAGGCATACGTGTAAAACTCCCAGTCTTCGGCATCCTTGCGATGAATGACCCGGGTCTCGATCCTTCGGCCTTCGAGCACGAGGGTTTGCACGGCGATAGCGCCATTGGGCAGCTCGAAGTTGTCCTGCCAGGCCCCATCGCTCGGCGAAAGCTTTGCACCCGGGGGCAGGGCGATGAAGCGGTGCGAAATTGCGCCGTCATGCCAGGCGGGCGCGATGATTTCGAACGGCAGGCAGCCAGAGGCGGGTGTGAGATTTGCCGTTGATGCAAAGAGGCCTGTTTCGCCGAGGCGGCGTGCAAGGGTCTTCTCCGCCTTGCGGACGGGCGTCGGTTCAAGTTTCAATAGGATCCCTTCACGACAAGCAATCAGGACTTCGCCCTCATGATCCTCACCGATGTCAGTGATCGAATGATTTGTGTTAGCCATCATCTCGGGCGGAGATGCGACGCCTCGATTGGGTATAACCGACCACACCGTGCCTGTGCAGTAGTCGCCGTAAATGAATCTATCCTTGAGCTCGGGAAATTTTTTTCCCTGGTAAAAGATTCCGCCGATCACCGAGCGCATGACGGTGTGGGGGTGCTCGACCAGCGGGCGCATGAGTTCTTTCGCTGGTCCCTGGAGTTTCAAATGCGGGCGGAACGGATGCGTGCCCTCGGAAACGCTCCAGCCGCCATTGCCTCCCCGTTCAGCCAGACGCACCATCTCCCAGGAGTCTTCGCCATTGTCGCAGAGCAACAGATCTCCGTTGGCGCGGTTGAATTCCATCTTCCAAGGGTTGCGTAAGCCGTAGCACCAGGTTTCCGGCGCCACCCCCGCCACGCCCACGAATGGGTTGTCCGCTGGCACGCGATACGGCTCGCGCGCGGTGGACTCGCGCACGTCGATGCGCATCACGATGCCTAACAAATCATCGGTGGTCTGCCCCAGGTAACGCGGATCGCCCGGCACGTCGCCATCTCCGGTCGAGGCCCAGAGCATCCCGTCTGGTCCGAATTCGAGATCGCAACCGTTATGGCCGGCGCTTTCCCACGAAACAATTTCGAGAACACTGGCCGGATCTGCTTGTGGCGGTTCGAGGCGCTTGACGGCGAGGCGCCGGATTACGTTGCGCTTCTTGAAAAGTTTTCCCTGAGGCCAGTCTTCGTTGCACGCCACATAGACGAAGGGCCGCTCGGGAAACTTTGGATCAAACGTCAAGCTGTAGAGCTCGATACCGCGGCCTTTGATTTCCAGGAATGGCTCGAGTTGAATTTCTTCGGCGCCATCGACGAACGTCATGGCCTGCCCGTTCAACTCGATCCAATAAAGCCGCTGCGGAGCGTCGCCACGCGCTGGAACGGGATCGATGGCCGTCAGCGTTCGCTCGGAATTTCGGCTTGGCCCGCTCGAGAATGCCGCCACGCCAGTGAAAGGCGGTGGCTTCTCTGCTTCGCCAGAGAATGTCGCGCCCGGCCACGGCGGCAACTGGGCGGCTGCTGACTCAGCCATCAAAAGCCCGATAGTGGCTGCCAGGAGTTTTTGCGCGGATGCGGCAAATTGGTGGCGCGTCACTTGCGAACCGGAGCCTTGGCGAGCAATTCCCATCGACAACAACGGACCGCGCTCAAGAGCGAGATGCAAGAAATCAATGGGCGTCTGGATAAACCCGCTTCAGATGTTTGCTTCGTGCCAAGGCGTCCGGCGTGATCATCGAGCGTTCAAGGGGAAGCGCCCCATCTTCCATGACACGAATAAATTTCTCGAATGGCTGCCAATTTAGAGCGCCGAGCGGCTGCCATTCAGCGAGACCCAGGCCCAATCCATCGTAGAAGGCCTTGTAGACGAGTTCGGAACAGTAAATCTCGCTGTCATCCGGTTCATAGTGAATGTCGTACGGCCGGCCCATATAGCGATCGAGTGCGGTCAGAAAAACGGAACGGTCACCGGGCCACGGGACAGCAAGCCGATACGCTTCAAAGCAGCCCTTCCTTCCTCGCATGACCCACTGTGAAAGTGGAGTTTCCCGGACTTTTCCGATTGCTTCCACCACCACAAATCCCTCATTGGTTTCTCTTATGATTCCACAATGAGACCAGGGGGACTGCGTAATCCCCTCGATGGCGTCGACGAGCTCCTCACGGGGCAACGATTGAAAAACGATATCGCCTTCACGAGGCTGGTAACTTAATAGCTGTACCAGCGCAAAGACATTGCGGTAGGCGCAGACCGCAACCAGTGCCGAGACGATCACGCCTGCTCGAATCCATGCCCACCGGGATTCTGGCAGCAATCGGATCACACACCTTGGAAAGATTCTCATCGGTTTTGTTCATGATTTGATTCGAGTTCACGCTCTGCGTTGACGGTGCTTCGCTCTGCGGTAATCCTCCGCGCGATGAAAATCGCGGTACTGAGCGACATTCATGATCGGCTTGATCATTTGCAGAGTGCGCTCTCCGACATCAAACGCCGTTCGTGCGAGCGGTTGTTTTTTCTCGGAGATTTCTGCGCTCCCTTTTCACTCGAAGCCCTGGCCAGCGGCTTCGCCGGCCCGATCGACTCTGTTTTTGGCAACAATGATGGCGACGTCTTTTTGCTTCACCGGACGGCGGCCAGGCACCCCCACGTAACGCTGCACCACCCAGTGGCGGAACTTGAAATCGCCGGACGCCGGATTCTGCTCAATCACTATCCGGAGATCTCGCGGAGGCTGGCCAGGGCTGGCGACGTGGACGCGGTCTTCAGCGGACACGACCATCAGCGCTACATCGAGCACTTCGGCGCAACGCTTTGGGCGAACCCAGGCGAGATTATGGGGCGCTTCGGTGTGGTGAGCTACGGGGTTTACGACACGGCTGGCAACGCCTTCGAGCATTTTATTGTTTCATGAAACATTTCGCGAGGGACTTTGTGCGGGGGCTGGCGCTGGCGTTACCGGTGGTCGTGGCGGCAGGGATGTGCGTCCGCGAATTCCTCAAACTCAAAGAGGCTTCGGCGGAGATCGATACACAACGGATCGAAGCCCTCGCGGCACGGGATGCCGCCGAAAACAAGCTGGCGCAAATGCAGCATAACTCACAGGGCGCTCTCGAGGCCCGCCTCAAAGAGGCCGGTCTCGCGGCCCAGTCGCAAGGAGCCGCGGAGGAACGCCTGCAACGTCTGATTGATTTTCTGCAAAAGGAGGTCGCCACTTCCGAAGCGGCCATCAAAGACCTCGAAACAAAACGCGGTGGCAAGCAGAGGGTATCGCAACTTCTGGCCGAGATCAGCCGTCTGAATCGAGAGATCGAGGATTTGCGCGAGGATCGCGACCGCTGGAAAAGGGCCTCCGAGAAGCCATAGAGGCGAATCTTGCCAACGTCACCGTCTTCCCACGCCCTCGACTGTCCCGTCTGACTGCGATCGCAAGGCGGCGGCCCAGACCTCGTGACTCGCGAGCGCCTCCTCGGGGGTGACACAGCCGAAGCGTCCGTTCAACGATCCTTCACGGTCGAGCAAAAATGCAGCCCACATCTGCTGCAGGATGTCGGGAAAACCGACTTCGAAGATGCTGCCGGTGATGGTTTTGAAAAGCATGCCGAAACCGAGATCGGTGCGCTGCCACCATTGGTCTTTGTCACGGCGGAAGGTCCAGAGCGCTTTCGGATCCCGGGTGCTGTAACGCACGCCACCTTCAGTGCCCAGCGCCTCGAAGAACCATGAGTTGGTGTCGCCTGGGGAAAGACGTTTCATTTCCAGCGTCATAGGAATGTTTTGTCCATGGGCCTCGATCCAGGTGTGCAAAGCGGCGTTGTCCCAGGTATCGCAGGCAGTTTTGGTGCCATCGGGGTTGGGGCGCTCTGGGAAACCTCTTTGCAACTGTGCGTGGACGGATTTGGGTTTCCATCCCAGCCGCAGAGGCAAATGCAAAACGTGCATTCCGAGGTCGCCCATGACCCCGATCTCGCCGCAGGTCCGGTTGAGGCGCTTCCAGTTTGCCGGCTTGTCAGGGTCGAGATCGCTCGAGTGATTGAGGCCGCAGCGGACTTCAAGCAGGCGGCCGAGGCCACCGCTCTTCGCCATCGCGAAGGCCCGCTGCGCACCGGGAAGAAAAGGAAACTCCGAGCTGCAGCGGCAAAAGCGGCCGGTTTCAGCAACGGTCGCCACAATCTTCCGCGCCGCGGCAAGATCGATTCCAAATGGTTTCTCGGCAAAAAGGTCTTTGCCGGCGCGCATGACGTCGCAATAAAGGCCTTCGTGAAGGTGGTGGGGAACGGCGACGTAGACTACGTCGATATCCGGGCGCGCCATCAATTCTCGATAATCGGTGGTCTTCAGTTGCACGGTGGGAATACGCTCGAACCAGGCCAGCACCGACTCGTTGAGGTCGGAAACGGCGACGAGTTCCGGGCGCACGTCAATATCTTCGAGGGCGCACCAGCGCGCGAAGGCGCTCGCCATCTCGCGTCCCATCAATCCTCCGCCGACGATACCGACTTTGACTGTCTTCATGTGCATCGAAAACGCGCACATTGTGCGAGGGGATGGAAAAGTGAAAGTGAAATGGCGCCACGCCCATCCCCGCGCGTGAGTTCCAAGGTGGCACGCGCGGCTCGCGCGTAGGTTCCATGGTGGCACGTGTGGCTCGCGCGTGGGTTCCATGGTGGCACGTGTGGCTCGCGCGTGGGTTCCATGGCCGGCCCGGCCAGGGGTGCCCGGGCCCGCGAACGAGCAGGCGTCGGACTTCATCGGCGGGACCGGCCGGTCGGACTTTGGCATTTGTGACGCAGGCAACTTGCCTGTGCGTACCCCGGACCATCCTGGCCGGCCACCCAGTTTCAGGCAGGATGCCTGAAGTACGTGCAGGCGGGACGCCTGCATCACCTCACGGGCTTCATCGGCGGGCCGCCGATGCCACCAGGCGCCGATGCCACCAGGCGCCGATGCAACCAGCCGCCGATGCAACCAGCCGCGGATGCCACCAGGCGCTGAGGGCACCCCATTCACGTGGCCTTTCACGATTCCTCTGGCGCGGTGTTTTGCGCCGCTTAGGGATGATTCTTCATGACTCCGGGCGTTTCCAAAAGACTGAGACTTCGGGCTGCTGCGCAACTGGCGTGCGTGGCAGCATGCGCGGTGGTTCTGCCCGCCATCTTCTGCCGAGCCATCAAGCCGGCACCGGGCGAAATTCTGCCGGAAAGTGATTTCTTTGAGCCGCACGCCGAGCGGGACCGTCTGGTCAAGGTTCGTCCCGATTGGATTTTGATCGGCAATTCGATGCTCAACTCCCGCCTTGACTGGCGGACGCTTTCAGAGATTTCTGGCCGAAAGGCTCGAAAGGTTTCCCAAGGAGGCACCCAATCCGCGATCTGGTTTCTCTTTTTGAAAAACGTGGTCGTCCGCTCGGGAGGCAAACCCGAGTGGGTGACGATATTTTTCCGTGACACGGATTTATCCTGGCCGGAGTTCCGCACTGAGGGGGTGAATGAGGACCTCATCCGGCGTCTGCGAGATCCCATGGAACCGGAGTACGACTCGTTGCTCGCCACCGACCGCAAGGGCGGGCCGGTGGGGCTGACGAAATCGCTGATCGAGACTGCCTTTCCCTCGGATGAATTGACCTCGGCCGGGCGGCGAAAGTTGCAAAATCTGGCTTTTGACCTCACCGATGCCGGTGCCGACATAAGGCGTGGAAACCGGCGCGTGGAACTGAACGAATTGTTTTCGCTAGGGCGGTTGCGCCATGATTTGGGAAGTGATCTTGCGGGAGCGAGCAGCGGGGCCCCGGTTGCCGGCGTGGCGGCTAACGATCTTCCCGATCCCGGCATGTACGATGGTGCGCCGATGAAGTTTGATCCTTCGCCTTCGGTTTCATTCCTGCCGCACATGGTCGCGCTCGCGCACAAGCACGGGTTCAAACTGCACTTCCACCGGATCAAGCGGCGCCCCCTGGCGGACAACTCACGTCCGGACAGCCGTCTGCTGCAGGCTTACATGGCCGAATTGCGATCCTGGCTGGAAGCACAAGGCTGCGTCCTGACCGATGAATCGCAGGATCCGTCGCTCACGCTTGCCATGTACGTGGACGGTGACCACATCTCGGTCGATAGCCAGCGCGCCTACGCGGAAAACTTTTGGGCGCGTGTGCAGCCGATCATCGGAGCAGGGAACAGAACGCAGCGACGCTGACGACCGGCATGGCTTTTCAGAGCGTCGAGTATCTTCTCTTTCTTCTTGTCCTGCTGGGCACCTATTTTTGGCTGCCGCGGGCGGCGCAGAACGGGTTGCTGCTCGCGGCGAGCTATGTTTTCTACGGCTGGATCCATCCGTGGTATGTCCTTCTGATCGGCGTCCACACGCTGGTCGATTACTCGTGCGGGCGCCTCATCGGCGCCGCTCGAACACGCGCTCGCAAACGGCTGTTTCTGACACTTAGCCTGCTCACGAGTTTCTCCATCCTGGCCGTTTTCAAATACCTCGGCTTTTTCACTGAGAATATCACCACGCTGTTTGCCGCTCTCGGTATCATGCCGGCGCCGTGGGTCATTACGATCGCGCTGCCGGCCGGGATTTCCTTTTTCACCTTCCAAAGCGCCTCCTACGTCATCGATGTCTATCGCGGACGGGTGGAAGCGGAACGTTCGCTGCTTGATTACGCCGACTTCGTTTCGTTTTTCCCCCAACTGGTCGCGGGACCCATCGAACGAGCCGACAACCTCCTGCGGCAGATGTGCGCGCCAAGGCGCCCTGGCCTGCTGCAGATACGCTCCGGCTTCGTGCTGATTGTTTGGGGATTATTCGAGAAACTAGTGATCGCTGACAGCGCAGCCCTCATCGCCGACAAAGTTTTTTCGTTGCGTGATGCTACCTTTCCCGTGCTCTGGGGCGGGGTGCTGGCCTTTGGCGTCCAGATCTATGCTGACTTCAGCGCCTACACCGACATCGCCCGCGGGTCGGCACGGCTGCTCGGCTTCGAGTTGCGGGAGAATTTCAACCACCCCTACCTCGCGCAATCACTGCCAGACTTCTGGCGGCGCTGGCATATGAGCCTGTCGACCTGGTTCCGCGACTACGTTTACATCCCGCTCGGTGGTTCGCGAGGGGGAGCAGGTCGAACGGCACGCAACCTCCTGATCACGTTCTTTCTTTCGGGTCTCTGGCATGGCGCGAGTTGGAACTTTGTCCTCTGGGGAATCTTTCACGGCGTTCTTGTCGCAGGCTGGCCTCACCTGGCTCACCGCTGGCCAATATTGGCGCGTTCAGGGGGAAAGCCGGGGGCGGTCTTTCGTGTCATTCTGACTTTCGCACTCGTCCATATCGGCTGGCTCCTCTTCCGTGAACACAACATCGCGATGATTGGGAGTGGACTCACGCTCAACCCCCTGGACGCGCCTACTGCGGATTGGCGCATGGGCGCTGGACTGGCCGCCGAGGCGCTTCTCTACGGATTGCCCCTGATGGCTCTCTTCCCGCTCGCGCAGAAATTTCGCCTCGTGCCGCGAAGTGACGACGAACGTCTTCTCACCTGGCGTTGGACTTTCCTGCAGGCTGCCACAGCCACCCTCTCCGTGATCGGAATTTTAGCGCTCCGATGCAGCGTCGGCAGCGACTTCATCTATTTCCAGTTTTAATTTTCGAGAAATCCAACAACCTCTTGGACCAGGGGCGATCAACCCACGAAAATGCCGGCGCAGGATCGACCCCACGCCGGCAATTCACGTTTTGGCTGCTTGTGCAGCGAACGGTTACTGAACCGTTGTCGTAGTCGAGCTTTGGACCGCCGCACCGCCTACAGGGTAGGTCCCGGTCGACGAGCGATAGCTCGACTCACGAGTCACAGTAGTAGGAGCGGGGCTTTCGTCTTCAACAGCGACACAACCAAGACTGAAGAGAGATCCGCAAGCCAGGGAGAGCAGAGCGATGTATTTCATGGATGATTCGGTTTTGTTCAGAGTGAAAATCTTCTAACCGGGCGCAGTCCGGCGCAAATCCTTAACTATGAAGCCGTCGCCTTAACGTCCCTAGGGGATAAGTGTATTTTTGGATGCACTACGGAAGGTAGACCTTGCACTCAAGCTGAATTTAATGAGTGCGTCGCGCGAGACGGACTCGCGTCCACTGTTACTTTCTCCCGCCGTATGGATCTGAACCCTGGGGTCGTCCTCCCCGTCGATGGCGTCCCACGCTACGAAACCATGAAGAAATCCCTGCTTTGCCATTTGGCCGCCGCTCTCGCCGGCATCTCGCTGACGCTGGCGGCGGATAAACCGAACATCGTTTTCATTCTCGCCGACGACCTCGGCGTCGGTGAACTCGGCTGTTACGGACAGAAGATGATCCGTACGCCAAACATTGACCGGCTCGCCAATGAAGGCATGCGGTTCACGGCCTGTTATGCCGGCAGCGCCGTTTGCGCACCCTCCCGATGCTCTCTCCTGACCGGTAAACATCCGGGCCACGCGTTCGTGCGCGACAACCGGGAACTTCCGGGCCGGGTTGGCGCCGGCGAGGAGACTTATCCCGGCCAGACCCCCCTCCCCGAAAACGATCTTACGATCGCGAAACTTTTGCGTTCGGCCGGCTATTTGTCGACTTGCATTGGAAAATGGGGCTTGGGCAACGTCGGCAACAGCGGCGATCCCCAAAAACAGGGGTTCGATCATTTTTTCGGCTACTACTGCCAGCGTCACGCCCATAATCACTACCCGCGGTTTCTCTTTCGCGACGGCAGCAAATTAATGCTCGACGGCAATGAAGGCGGCGCCACGGGACGCCACTACGCGCAAGACCAGTTCATTGCCGAAGCCGAAAAGTTTTTGCGGGAGAACAAGCACCGTCCCTTCCTGCTCTACTTGCCGGTGACGATCCCGCATCTCGCGATTCAGGGGCCGGAGGAGGCGCTCGCGGAGTATCGCGGAAAATTTCCAGAGCCGGAGGACTACAAACCCGGCAGTTATTTCAAACACGCCACTCCCCGCGCGGGATATGCCGGCATGGTCACCTATCTCGACCGCGGCGTCGGCAGGATCCTGACACTTCTCGATGAACTGAAACTGGATGAGAAAACCCTCGTCCTTTTCAGCAGTGACAATGGGCCAACGCACGACCGCGTGGGCGGCGCCGACTCGGACTTCTTCAAAAGCAGCGAGGGGCGTCGCGGACGCAAGGGAAGTCTCTATGAAGGCGGTCTGCGGGTGCCGCTGCTCGCACGCTGGCCGGGTAAGATCAAGCCCGGCACGGTGAGCGATCATGTCTGCGCCTTCTGGGACGTCCTGCCGACGCTCGGCGAGCTGGCCGGGGTGATTCCGCCGCCACACTTGGACGGGCTCAGCTTCGCACCGACGCTACTGGGCCGCGAAGGTCAAAAGAGCCACGAGTTTTTGTACTGGGAGTTTCCTGCTTACGGTCACCATCAGGCGCTCCGCGCAGGAAAATGGAAGGCGGTGCGCCCGCAGCTGGCCAAGGCTCCGAAAGCAGAGCCCGAACTTTACGATCTGGCCGCCGACCCTGGGGAGGCCCATGACGTCGCCGACCAAAATCCCGAGGTTGTCGAACGACTTCGCGCACTCATGGTGGAAGCGCGCAACGCCTCGGAATTGTTCCCTCTAAAAGGAGTGGATGCCCCTTGATGGCCCTCGCTTTTCACTCGCCCAATTCGGGGCCGGTCTCGGCGCCTTGCCACAGCCACCGCAGGATTCCGACCGCGTGGTTTTCATCGTTCGGCCTCAGGCGAACGGAATTCGCGAGACCCCCGATCGAGTACAGCTTACACCCGAGCGCGGTGGTCCTGGCGATGCATGGAATCGCCAATTGCCACGGGATTCGGAGATGCGGCTCGCAGTCATGAGGCACGATCGAGGTGGTGTTGCCGCATAGGGGTTTTCTTTAAGGGGATCGTTCCTTGTCGGGTTTGTCTTGTCGGTCTGCCGTTTCGGTGCATTAATTGCAGGGTTTCCCCCTAACGTCTTATCCAAGCTGGGCGAGCGTGGCGGGAACACGCGTTCTCCGGCTCCACTAGACCCACTAGAAGTTCGCGGCCTTCGTGCCGCCGCTCCATTTGTCATGATTACCCGAGTTCTTTTTTCCGGCCGCCTTCTTTTGAATGTGTCGATGGCGGCAGCGATGGCTGCCATGACCGAGCGAGCGGCAGGGCATGGAGATGGCGGAACGCCGGGATTTTTTGGGCTGGACGACAACGACAATGGGGTGAGCGATGTTTTCGAAGCGCTCTACCCGGGACTGACAGGAGCACACGGCGATAACGATTCCGACGGCCAGGACAACGAAACCGAAGGTCTGTTCGGAACCAACCCACTCGATTCGAACAGCTGGCTCGAGTTTTTCTCGGTGCAGACGCTCGGGGCGACAATCCAGGCGTCATGGCCCACGGTCCTGGGAAAACTTTATCACTTCCAGTCATCGGCGGATTTGGCTTCTTGGGCAAACGAAGGCGATCCGATGCCCGGGACTGGCGGCACGCTTAACGGGACGTGTCCAGTGACGTCAGAGCGGATGTTTCTTCGCTTGCAGGTGATCGATATCGATGATGACGGCGATGGGCTAAGTGATTGGGAAGAGCGTTTCACCGGGACGGATGCGGGAAACTATGACAGCGATGGCGACGGGCGCGCCGACGCGGCGCACGTAGCGGGGCGCCTTAACCTGGCAAATGTCGTGACTGCCTTTGCTTCGGTAGCCCAAGCCTCCGAGGCCGGTGCGCGAAGGGGGCGATTTACGCTGGTTCGGCGGGGAAATCTTGCGGCACTGACCGTCGGCTACACCGTTTCCGGCACCGCGGGCGCCGGGGATTATGTTATCTTTGGCGGCGCCGGATCGGTGTCATTTGCATGGGGGCAGACGACTGCGACATTGGAAGTTATTCCGACGACCGACGCGCTGGTCGAGAACGCTGAAACCGTTGTCCTGACACTGGCATCCGGCACGGGTTATTCAGTGGGGGTCCCGAGCGCGGCGACCGTTTCCATAGTCGATTCCAATCTTGGACTCACTGGCAATTACTACGATGGCGCCGAAACCACCTACAACGACGGCTCTGACCCGCTGAACCAAAATTTCCGCACCTTCGAGTTCCGCCGCGTCGATCCAACCGTCGATTTCAACTGGGGCAGCGGCCCCCCGAATCCGCCGGCCGGAGTCACAATGAGCTCGAGCGCCTTCAGTGTTCGCTGGACTGGCTCGCTCGTCCCGACTGTCACCGATACGTACACATTTCGCTTTCTTGTTGATCGCGGCATCAAGTTCTGGGTCAAGGATGGACCAATCGCCACCGCCAATGCACTCAATATCGACCAATGGGGACCTGCCAACAACGCGGTTGAGCAAGCCGGCGCCGCCATCAGGCTCGAAGCGGGAAAACGATACAATCTGCGCCTGGATTATCGCGAAAGCGCAACGACGTCCCTTGCTGAGGCACATTTCCGATGGTCGCGGACGGGTGACCCGACGGTTGTCACGGTGCCGGCCGCTGTTCTGTATTCCGATGTATCGCCGCCTCAGTTCTCGAGTCCTGCTTACGCGGTCGGAATTGTCGGGGCGCCATTTTATTATCAGGCCAGCGCCTCGGGTGGCACGGTGACCGGCTATGCCGCCAACGGCCTGCCCGCCGGTCTATCAATCAATGGCGCGACCGGTGCGATCACCGGGACACCCAACGGTCCGGCTGGATTTTTTCAAAGTACTGTCTCGGCTACCAGCGCGTCCGGAACCACAGCGCAGAATCTATCGATCATCCTGCTGCCGGCTCTGCCCGGCCAGCTTACCCGCGAAGTGTGGACGAGCGGCCTGACCGCCGGCGGCGTGCAATCGATCCCCCTCCATCTGGCGCCCCAGCAAACGGGAAGCGTGAGCACTTTCGCCGCCCCGAGTGATGCGGGTGACGAGTTCGGTGAGCGCGTCCGCGGCTACCTTACCGCGCCGATGAGCGGCAACTACACGTTTTTCCTGACCAGCGATGAGAACGCCGAGCTGTGGGTCTCCGCCAGCCCGGAACCAGCGCGCCGGCTCAAACGCTCATTCGTCGTCAATGGCGCGGTCCCTCCCGGCTCCTGGTCTACCATCCCAACGCAAAGGTCGCTCTCGGTCCGTTTGCGCGGCGGCGAAAATTATTATATCGAAACAATCCGCCGGGAAACGACCGGATCCGACCATCTGGCGGTTGGCTGGCTGAAGCCGAGTGATTCGCCTAACGGAACACCAGAAACGATGCCGTCCTATTGCCTTTCGCCCTGGGCGGCTCCGGCGACCGGGACCGACGGTGTGCTGTACATCGCCACCATGACGCCGCAAAGCGACGAGGCCACCAATGGCAGCGGCGCGGCCGTGCTCCGACTCACTGAAGAAGTGGGCGAGGCTGGCACCGAATACAAGGCCACGCTGACTTACAGTTACGATGGGCTGACCGGGCCGATCACCAACCAGCACGTCCACGACGGCCGCTCGGCTCCCGGTCCGGTGGGGGCGATACTTTTTGATCTCGATGCTCACCCGGCGGATTCCTCGGGCGTTTACCATTGGGATATCATCGCTACTGGAAATCACACTGTGGCAGATGTGCTGGCGGCCATCACCTCTGGAAATGCCTACCTCAATCTCCACACCGGGAAGAACCCGAGCGGCGAGATAAAGGGCTTCTTCCAGCCGGCGGTCGGCAGCCAATTTTTTACGCCGCCGGCAGCGCCGCTGAGCGAGGCCTGGCCCGCGCTAACCGATGCCGAGGCCGCCCGCTTCTTGATGCAGGCAGCCTTCGGGCCGAAATATGACGCCGACGGCGCAGCGCCATGGGACGTCGATTCCATTCAGGCGGTGAAAGCGCTCGGTTATTCAGGCTGGATCGACGAGCAGTTCCTGCAGTCTGCCGGCGCCGATCCCGAAATCCTCGTCACCCAGGAGTTGCCGGAACCGGAAATCTGGCTTCCGCCCGCAGCGACCGCGCAGGATCCTTACGATCCGTTTCATACCATCAGGAATGGCTCGGGCCCGATGGCCACTATCGTGCGCAACCATTACGCCACTTATCCGCGCACCGGGCAGAATGGCACCGTCGACCAGACTGGGAACGAGATGTATCGCGCCTGGTGGAACGTGGTGCCGAATGCGGCCGACCAGCTTCGCCATCGCGTCGCGTTCGCGCTCAGCCAGATTCTTGTCGTGTCCATCGAAGGCGCTCTGGCGGACAATGCCCGCGCCATCTCTCAATATTACGACCTGCTGCACTACTACGCGCTCGACAATTTCCGCACCATTCTGGAGAAGGTGACCCTGAATCCGGCAATGGGGCGTTACCTCGACATGCTGCGGAACCGGAAGCCAGACCCGAATATTGGCCGCATCCCCAATGAGAATTATGCCCGCGAGTTCATGCAGCTCTTTTCCATCGGGCTGCGCCGGCTGCATCCCGACGGCTCATTGGTGCTGGATTCGAGCGGCTCGATCGTTGCGACCTATGACCAGGATCCGGTTGTCGGCCTGGCGCATGTTTTTACGGGGTGGGGATATACCGGCGACAACGCAAATTTCAATTCGGGCAGCAATTACATTCTGCCGATGGCGCCATTTGCCAACCAGCACGATTCCGGAGAAAAACTTTTGCTCGACAACACAGTCATTCCCGCCGCCCCGGCGACAATGCAGAGCACCATCGACGAGCTCGAGGCGTCGCATGATTTGATCTTTCATCATCCGAACACTGGGCCGTTCATCTGCCGGCAACTCATCCAGCGGCTGGTCACCGCGAATCCCACGCCAGCTTACATTTACCGCACCTCGCGCGTTTTCGACGACAATGGCAACGGAGTTCGCGGCGATATGAAGGCGGTCGTCAAAGCGATCCTGCTCGATCACGAAGCCCGCGCTCAGTCACCGCGCACTAACAATGGGTACGGCCATCTCCGTGAACCGATCGAGCGGGTGACCGCCGCCTTGCGCGCGCTGCGAGGCTACTCGGCCGGTTCGCTTTATCCGGACGGCTTGCAGTTGCCCATGGCGGTGGTGGCGACGCAGACAAACATTGATCTCAGCCAGCCGCTGCCCAGCGAATCGGTCACGACGGCCACCCCCAACTACACCCGGACCGTCTTCGACACCATCCGGCTCTTTCCAAACCAAAATGTCCTGGTTCGCGCTCAGACAATCCAGGGTGAGAATGGGCACTACACGTTTCAGGGTGACGGCCTGCCGCTAGTGCGTTCGACCGCCGCTGATACCGCTGCGGAATTGAGCGGTCCGAAATATTGCAGGGTGGCGTGGGGCGCCTCCGGTGGCCTGACCTTCCGCCACGATGCTGTCGTCACCAATCTTGGAATCGATCCTGTCCTGTGGGTCGACAACGCCGGCTCGAATCCGCAGTCGCGTTATTGGAGCATGGGAAGCACCGACTCGGCGTTGAATCAATCTCCGCTGGCTGCCAATACGGTCTTCAATTTTTACGAGCCTAATTACATTCATCCCGGGGCCACCGGCGAGGCCCGGCTCTACGGTCCCGAGTTTCAAATCACCAACGAGAACAGCGTTTTCACGACGGCCAATCTCTTCTATAACCTATGTCACGCTGGCATCGGCGGGAACAGCGACATCAAGCTCGAGTTCAGCGTCCGGCCGACCCACGCCAATCCCTATCCATGGCCGCTCGCCAATCCCACGGTTAAGAACAATCCCAAAGACAACCCCGAAATTGCGCTCGCCAACGATAACAATGCCCTGCTGGATCGGCTCAACATTTTGCTCTTCGGCGGGCGGCTCAGCAGCGGAGTGCGGTCAATTGTGCAAGCGCACCTCAACAGTCTGCCCATGCGCATCGGCACCACCAATGAAAACCTCGACCGCTACAACCGTGTCAAAGACGCGTTCATTCTCCTAACCGACAGCCATGAGTTCAATGTCGCCAGGTAATGCAGAGCATGCTCGCAGAAAGGGTCACGGCCGTCTCGCCCGTGGCATTGAACACGCTTCAGAATTTTACGCCGCCGGGCGAGACGCCCGTGCCCCCTTTGGCAGCATTCGAAGCCGATGCCCGGCCCACTGTGCCTTCTGCCCTCTGCAATCTGACTTCTGACTTTTTTTTATCATGACCAGTCTCGAATACCTCAGCCGTCGCTCTTTTCTTCGTCGAGCCACCGGCGCCGCATTCGGAATCTCCGCTGCGAACGTCATCACCGATCTGCGGCTCATTCAGAGCGCGGCTGCGCAAACCGCGGGCACCTTTCCCGATTACAAAGCGCTGGTGTGCCTCTTCCTCGCAGGGGGCAACGACGCCAGCAATATGCTTGTGCCAAACTCGACGGCCGAGTATACCGACTACGCTGCGGCTCGAGGCGGACTCGCACTTTGGAATGATGCCGGTCAGGCCACTCCCGAGCAGCCTTATTACCTGCTGCCTCTCAACTCGGCCAACACAGCCGGACGTGAGTTCGGCGTGCATTCGGTTTGTCCGGAAATCCGCGACCTCTTTAACGCCGGCCGCCTCGCCTTCCTCAACAATGTCGGCACGCTCGTCGAGCCAATGACGCGCGCACTTTACACGTCGGGGCGTGGTCGCCGGCCTCCGCAGCTTTTTTCGCACAATGACCAGGTTGTCCAGTGGCAGACCTCCGTGCCCGATCAAATCTCGACTACTGGTTGGGGTGGCCGCGCTTCGGACCTGCTCCGCGCCTCGTCTGCCTGGTCCCCAGGAAAGATTTCTCTCTGCATTTCGATGGCGGGGTCGAATGTTTTTCAAACCGGGGCGAGCGGAACACCCTATCAGATTGCCAGCGCCGGGATTGGCACGGCTGGCGGCGCGCAGAGCCTGAGCGGGTCGGCGAGCACCAACCGCTACAACCGCATCAAGGACATCATCGCGCTCGGACAGGCGCAGAATGTCAGCCTGTTCGAGAAGGACTACGCCGGCGTTTTCCAGAGCGCCCTCGATGCCGCCGACCAAATCAACGGCGCCCTCGGCGCCATCCCCGCCGGCGATTTGGCCACGATCAACGGAACCTTCGATCCCCTCCTCAATGTAGGAACCCAGGCCGCCGAGACCCGCAGTCTCGCAGGCCAGATGAAACAAATCGCGCGAATGATCGCGGCGCGCTCGAGTATCGGCGTGCAGCGTCAGATTTTCTTTTGCCAGCTTGGCGGCTTCGATACTCATGGCCCGCAAATCGCTCCCCAAGCCACCTTGCTGAGGTCGGTCAGCCGCAACATCAAAGCTTTTCACGATGCCATGTCCGGCCTCGGGGTATCGAACAACGTCACGCTTTTCACGGCCAGTGATTTTGGCCGCACCTACCCGAGCAACGGCCAAGGGTCCGACCACGGCTGGGGCACTCACACCATGATGGTCGGTGGCGCCGTCAACGGCGGCCGGCTCTACGGGACTTTCCCAAACCTCCAGGTCAACGGCCCCGATGACACCAGCCTCGGCCGTTGGATCCCCACCACCAGCGTCGATACTTACTCCGCCACCCTCGCCCGCTGGTTCGGAGTCACCGAATCCAACATCGAGATCATTCTCCCCAATCTCGGGCGCTTTGCGACCCGGGATGTCGGGTTTTTTGTTTAGAGCATTGGTTCGCCCCAAAAGACTACGACGAATGCTGCTCGAAAAGGGGAACGGGCATCTTGCCGGGCATCTTGCCGGGCATCTTGCCCGTTGCACTGAACCGCATTCATTGCCACGGGCGAGACGCCCATGCTCCTTTCTTGCCGTGTCCGATCTCTTGAACAATCGCGAAGCGCTCGGCGACATTCACGCTCATGCGCGGCAATGGGCGGATCTGCTGAAGCTGCCGTTTCGGCAGCACCGCTGGCGCGGGCATGCGGGAGAATTCATGGGCATGGGCGTCGGCAGTTCGCTGGATTTCCAGGACCATCGCGCCTACATGCCGGGCGACGATCCGCGGCAAATCAACTGGCAGGCCTACGCACGCACCGGCCACTACACGATGAAGCTGTACCGCGAGGAGGTGCGCCCGCTGGTCGACCTTCTTTTCGATGTCTCGCCCTCGATGTTCGCCTTCCCCGCGAAGGAGCAGCGTGCCCTCGAACTTTTCTATTACGGGTTCGAGAGCGCCTCGAGGGTTGGTTCTTCGGTCAAAACATATGCGGTTCACGGAGACGCACATCGACTCCTGCCCGAGGACGCCATTTTGAGCCATCGCTGGCCTGAAGAGTTGAACGGTTTGAATGCAAACACCTCCGCGCCGCCGCTGTTGGCCCGGTTGCCGTTGCGCGCCGGATCACTTCGTTTGCTGTTGAGCGATTTGCTTTTCCCCGGCGCGCCGGAAAATATATTGCCGGCGTTAAGCGCACGCAACGGGCGGGGTCTCGTCTTTGCCCCATTCGCGCGCGAAGAGGCGGATCCCGGCTGGGAAGGCAACTTCGAATTCGTCGATGCGGAAACTCGGGGGCACCACTTGCATCGTGTCGAACCCGCGCTCTTGCAGCGTTACGAGCAAGCCTACCGCCGCCACTTTGAACTGTGGAAAATCGGTGCGCGGAAATACGGGGTGGCGCTCGCTCGAGTCAGCGCAGAATCCGCATTTGAGGCCGCCTTGCGAACTGAAGCCATCGCGGTGGGGGCGGTGGAAGTTTGAACGTGGCGCGAGCTTTCGGTTTATCGTGGCGCGCCAGCAGGTTCGCTCTCCCGATGGCAAGGCAAACATCGCTGGATTTCCACCGGTGAAGTTCATCGCTGCCCGCAAATACGCTCGCCCTCCCGGAGCGAACGGAGCACAACGTGGGGAGGCTCGAGTCCTACCGGCGAGCCGCGATGAATGTTGGTGCACTGAATTCAGTGCGGGCAGGATTCAGCGCGGGTCGCGAAAATTCTCGCCTGCTGGTTGGGCAAATCAAATTTCCTCACCCAGGAGAAACCGCGCCGCCTGGGCGACATCCTTGTCTCCGCGTCCACTTAGATTGGCGATGATGATTTCGTCCTTCCGCATGACGGGGGCGCGCTTGATCACTTCCGCGATGCCATGCGCGCTCTCGAGAGCCGGGATCAATCCTTCCAACCTCGAAAGATCACGGAAGGCCGAGAGCGCTTCATCGTCAGTGGCGTAAGTGTAATCGATGCGTCCTTGATCGCGATAATACGAGTGCTCCGGGCCGACCGCAGCATAGTCCAGTCCGGCGCTGACACTGTGCGTCAGCTCGATCTGGCCGTCCTCGTTGGCCAGCAAGTAGGTCTTGGTTCCCTGCAGGACGCCGAGCTTTCCGCCTTGGAACCGCGCGGCGTGTTTTCCGGGAAAGATTCCCTCGCCGCCCGCTTCCACGCCTAACATTTTAACAGAAGCGTCGGCGAGAAAGGCATGAAAAAGCCCGATGGCGTTGCTGCCCCCGCCGACGCAGGCAACGAGGAGGTCTGGCAGGCGTTGCTCCCGTTCGAGGATTTGCCGCCTTGTTTCCTCTCCAATCACCTTGTGAAAGTCGCGGACGATCATCGGAAACGGGTGCGAACCGAGGGCGCTGCCCAGAATGTAGTGCGTCGTGCGGACGTTGGTGACCCAATCGCGCATGGCCTCGTTGACGGCCTCTTTCAGAGTGGCCTGGCCGGCGGTGACGGGGACAACTTTGGCGCCGAGGAACCGCATGCGCGCGACGTTCAACGCCTGCCGCTCCATATCAACGCTTCCCATGTAAACGCAACACTCGAGGCCGAAGCGCGCGCACACTGTGGCGGTGGCGACGCCGTGCTGGCCGGCGCCGGTTTCAGCGATGATTCGCTTTTTTCCAAGCCGTTTGGCCAGCAGCGCCTGGCCGAGGGCGTTGTTGATTTTATGCGCTCCGGTGTGCAGTAGATCTTCGCGCTTCAGATAAATTTTTGCGCCGCCGAGTTTTTCGGTCAGGCGTTCGGCAAAATAGAGCGGGGTTGGACGCCCAGCGTAATCGCGGAGCAGCCGGTCCAGTTCGTTTTGGAAACTGTTATCTTCCTTGGCGACCCAGTACTCCCGCTCGAGCTCTTTGAGCGCATACATCAGCGTCTCGGGGACGAACATTCCGCCAAAAGACCCAAAATGCCCATGAGCGTCAGGCAGCGCGGGAGAAGAAGTAGCCGGCGTCGACATCGCCCAACCTAGCATCGCACTTCCGAAGACCAAGTCACGAATCAACCGGGTCGGTCATCGGCATTCCTGGTCCCCTACGCCATGAATGTACGCTGGGAACGCTGGATTCTGGCCGGCCTCGATGAAATCGGCGCATCTTCCTCTGGTAGGCCATCACTGCTCCCAGCGACATCGTCCTGGTCGAGTCCGGCAAAAACACAAAACCCGGTCTCGTGTCCGAGACCGGGTTCGCGGTGGTTGAGGAGTGGGGGATCTCGCCGGGAGCTTACAGGTTCAATTCCATCTTCGAGTTGATCAATCCGCCGCCGATGCAGAGCATGCCGTCGCCGAGGACCGAGGAACCGAGGGTGGCGTCGAGGAAGCCGCCGCTGATCGCTTCGAGTTGCGCGTCGCTCAACTCTTCGGTGGTGGCGGGGGTGGGAACGAATTCAACGATGGTTTGTGTGTGTTGTGACATAAGCCTGAGTAGTGGTTGGTTGTTGGTTGGTTGGTTGGTTGCTGTTGGTTTTGAGCGGCCCGAGTCTTCGGTGTTGGTTGGTTGAAGGCCCTGGCTGCTTGTGATCGAGCGTTAACGC
>JBPCQC010000124.1:0-5140 GCA_050998515.1 Verrucomicrobiales bacterium | reverse complement strand
AAAAAAAAAATGGTCTTTCCTCTGCTAAACGTAGTTCTCGGTTCCCTCCCCAATCACGGTTCAACAACCCTTTGTCGCGGGGGGAAAAAGGTTCGTCCCCCCGGCCGTTGAGAGGAAAATTCTATTGGCGAGCCGCACTGAATGCTGTTCCGCTAAATCCTGACGGGGCGGCTGCCTGGTTGGTTTGATATGACCGCCCGTGCGGCTGCACTGAACTGACGACTGTGCAGCGGATTACCGCGCCATTTTCGGATACCCGGTCACCAAAAATATCGCGGGCAGTGTGATCAACGCGCTGAACTGGCTCATCAACATGGCCAGGCCGGTGAAGAGACCAAACCAGACGCTGGGGAAAAAGTCCGAGAAAACGAGCACTCCAAAGCCTAACACGATCACAGTAGTGGCGATCCAGATGGCGCGCCCGATGGTGGCGTGGCTGCGGGACAGGGCGGCGCGCAGATCCCCATCGATCTCGAGTTCCTGGCGAAACCGGACGGTGTATTGGATGGCCGAGTCGACGCCCACGCCAATGGCGATGGCTGCGATCATGACGGTTACAAGATCGAGCGGAATGTGAAACCAGCCCATGATGCCAAGGATGGTCACGGCCGGCAGTGCCTGCGGCAAAAGAACGAGCAGCGCGAGCACTGGCGAACGAAAGAGGATTAAGAGCATTAGGTAAATGGCGGCGATGACAAATCCGAGCGTTTCCTTCTGGCTCACAATAAGTGTCTCGAGCATGTTCGCGTACAGGACAAAAATCCCGGTTTTCTCGACGGTGAGTCCTTTCAGTTCCTTGTCGCGCAAAGCGTCGATATGCTTGTTGAGTGCGGCAAGAATTCGTTGCCTGTTGAGGGTCGGCGCGGTTTCCTGCAACCGGACTTGAAGGCTCGCCTCGCGCCCGTCCTGGGACATGATTTCGCGAAAAAGTTCCGGAGCCGTTGATTGCACCAGGGTGAGGACGAATTCGTCCTGAAGCTCGGGAAACCATTCCTTGCGAAACGCCTTGCGCGCCTCGCGAGTCAACGACGTCAGTGTGCGGAGGCTTCCTTTTTCGGGAACAGTGCTGAAGAACGACTCGACCGCGGCCACCGCGTTAAGTCCTTCACCGGTTTTGAAAAAGCCTTCCTGCGCAGAGCTCAGATAAATCTCGAGGGTACTCGTCCCGCCGAGGTTGCGATCGATGAATTCGAGGTCCCGATAAACCTCACTGCTCGGCCAAAAGTAACTCGTGAATTTGTTTTCGGCCGTGAGTCGAAAGGCCCCGGCCGTCGCCGCCAGGAAAATGACCCCGCTGGCCACCACGACGCCGGCAGGACGAGCGAGGGCCAGTTTGCCAAACCACGAGGCCAGATGAAGACCTGTTCTTGATGAAGCGGACGCCGGACGACCCTGGCTCGATGACTCGAGCCGTCTCTTATCGGCCGAACGGGCCCAGCCGCGAAGCGCAGCAGCGTAGAACAGGAACACGACTGCCACGGCAACCGCCGCGCCTGCGGCCATCAGAATGCCGAAATATCTGACCGGAATGATCCCGCTGGTGGCAAAGGCGAGAAAGCCCGCGATCATCGTCAACGCGGAGAAGAAGATGGGGGTCCAAAGGACCTTTGCGGCTCGGACGATTGAATCGAGATGGGATTCGTCATGGTGTGCCGAGCGGCGTTCGAGGTAAACCTCGCTGAGGTAAATCGTGAAAGGCAGCGTCAAAACAAAGAGCAGAAGCGGAAGGTTTGAGGTGATGACGGTGAAACGAATGCCCGCCAGGGCCATGTAGGCGAGAATGAAAAGCACCGGCAGCACGCTCGACACCAGCGGCAGCAATACCAACTCGGGCTTCCGATACACAACAAACAGTCCAAGACTGAACAGCAAGGCGGCGGCTATCCCAAATACCCGGAGGTCGTGCGCCACGCGGTCAATGATATAGCTGTAAACAACCGGGACGCCTGCGAGTTTGACCCGCTCGGAAAGTTTGTGGCTCCAGCGATCCGCGAGATCCCTCAAGTGAGGAACCAATTCCTGCCAGCGGGTTTGCGCGTCCGGGGCACCCGGTGCTGCAGGTTTAAGGTAAACCAGCACGTTGATGTGCCTTCCATCCCGCGAAACAAGTGTTCCTGCGGCGAGTTCGTGATCGAGCAACTCAGCACGCGCGGCTTCCCAGTTGGTGGGCTTATCGTCGCGCAGGTATTTCATTCCGCCGGCCAGCGCGAAAAGATTCGGTTTCTCATCCGGCTGTTGGCGGAGCAGGGGAATATCGATCAAGGAAAATGTCGCGTCACTGTTAGGCAGCGCTTCAATTTCTTCGACCACCTGCCGCAATGTGGCCACGCCCTCCTCGCTCACCCAGTCGCGGCCCGAGAGACAGACCACCGCAAACTCGGTCTCGCTCCAGGTCCCGGTTTCATGTTTTTGCTGGAACTTCTCGAAGTCCTTATCATGCTGGTCGAGCAGGGTGCGGGTCTGAAATTCGATTCCGAGTTTGCGGAGTTGCAGCGCGCTGAACACGGCTGCCGCGACGAACACGAGAAGCAACAGCCACCACCCCCGGGCAAGAAGATTTCCATAAAGCGAGGCCATGCGAAAGCGTCGGCGAACAGCGACATGCTGCGCGGAGTTTTGCAAGCGCAAAACCGCCATGGAATTGGGGTTGCCACCGGGAATTTCTCTCCTCTACAGTGCGAGTCGTTCAACAACTTCCGCCAATGAAACGTATTTTTTCTCTTCTCGCCGCCCTCGCGCTCTTCGACGCTCCGGCCAGCCTCAAAGGCGCAGAAACTTTGGGCCAACTCGTCGCAGCGAAAGGTTTCGAGTGGATGATTGGCAATTGGGCGGATAAAGCCAGCGATGGCCAGGCCATCAAACTCACCTACGAATGGCGGCTCGATAAACACGCTGTCGCTGTGAAATTGGAGAGCCCCGAACGCAAATCTGAAGGCTTTATGGCCCGCAATCCGAAATCTGGAGACGTCGGTTACGTCGCGGTCGATAATCGCGGCGGAGGGGCGCTCGGCAAGGTTACCGCCGACGAAGATAAGCTGGTCCTGAAAGTGAACTACCAGCGCAGCAATGGCGAAAGCGGACGCCTCGGCGTTGTGCACGAAAAAAAGGACGATGACACGATGAAGGTCACTCTCCACAAAGTCGAAGAAGATGGCGCGCTTGGAGAAGCCACCGAAGCCATCGAATTGAAACGGGTGAAGTAAATGGTAGGCTCGGCGTTTCCAGCCTGTCGGACTTATTCGTTGTGACGCAGGCATCCTGCCTGTGCGTACCCCGGCCATCCTGGCCGGGCGTCCTCGCAAGGCATTTGTTTCAGGCAGGATGCCTGAAGTACGCGCAGGCGGGACGCCCGCGTCACTTAAAATCCTCCAATGCGCGTAAGTCCGACACGCCGGTCTCGCCGATGTGTGGCAGGTGCCTCTGGCGCCTGTTGTCCAACGACGAGCGGCCTACACCACTTTCACTATGGCGCTTCGATCCGTGCTGCGACGCGGTAAAAACCCGGAGAATTAGCGGCCCCGCCCGAGTCCACCGCGGTGGCGATTTTTGTTACGGGATCAATCTTCAGAAAATCGGCGGTCAAGTCGGTCCAGATCACCAGATCATCGCTGCGTTCCACGGCATAATCGATGCCATCCTGAATCGTCCACGTCAGCGTCACGTCGTTCCCGAGGGGCGTCGCGGCAAGCTCCTTGACTGCCAGTTCGATGAGCGGCATTGCGATCAAGTCAATCCAGACCAGTCGATGATCCGAAGCAGAAATCAGTGAGGCCCCCGGTTGTCCGGCCAGGGGCCAGAAGACGCCGCCGCCGACGATGCTAAATCCAGCGCGCGAGGGCAGCACGTGATCGACTCGCAGCCGCCCGCTCGCAAAAGCGGCGGTGTCTGTGCCGCCGCCAGGGCTGGTTGGCGTGAACATACCATTCACCAACGGGTGCTGCAGAACCTGGTTTATGGCGTGATTGAAACTGTCGCCCTTCACGGGATCGGCATTTTGATCACCAAGGATGACAAACCGTTCCTGCGCACCGAGCCCACCGTAGTCCGGACTGTCGCCCGCGGCGCGCGGATCATCATAAATCCATGCCGCTCCGGAAATGTATTCGGCCCAAAATCGGATCTCGTCATGATTGCGGCGCCCATTGCGGTCCTCGGCCCCATCAAAGACAGGCGGCGTCGGATGGCTGGCCAGGAGGTGGAAGGTTTGCCCGGACTTCAAGGTAATTGGCACATCCCAATGGCTCTTGGATGAAAGCCGAAATACGCTCCTTTCCGCCGCATCATACCAATCGGAAGGTTCCGGGGTTGTGGTCCGGTCCGGCAATACTGCGTCCGGCATGTCTTTCCAGAGGAACTTCTGAAATGTCCGCGCGCTTGTGGAGTCAATGGGCAGCCGGGAGTAAACCGCCATGCCGTACTGTCCTGGGAAAACCCCGAAGCCGTAGCAGTCGTTGCCGTAGCTTTCTGATCCCGGCGTCGTGATTACCTGTCCGTTATTGTCGAAGTCGTATCCGGTGCCGACTTCCGTCTTGGGATTCACACCGGTGTTCGAGGGAGCGGCAAATCTATGAGGAAAACTCAGCGCAGTTTGCAGGTTTTGCGACTGCGACAGGTAATTATCATGAAATCGTTGCAGCGAAAGCCCGCCGGCATCGTAGTCGAATTCGTTGATGAGAATAACGTCAGGGGCGACGCGCTGAATGATCTCGGCGACCCGTTTGGCCTGGGCGTTATTGGGCGTCGCGAGATCGTTGGGGAGCTGGCCGGCACTATTGCGGTTAAGCGAAGCGTTGTAAGTCGCGACGCGAATTTGCAGCGGCGCCGCGCCAACGGCTCCGGCCGCCATTATGACAGTGCACAAAAACAACCCTCTCACCACGCACGATTCCCCACCATCGCCAAATCGGCAACCGGCCGTAGCGCAGACTTTTAGTCTGCCGGCTGGCCCGGAGCAGCGACACTCTTCAGCCCGTCGGACTTTGCGGCGCAAGCCGTGGGGGAACGCCGGTAGGGGCGTCAGGCGGCCGGGCGAAACGGCTCAGGCGTGCCTTGACGCTCTCAGTATGGGATCATCGCTCCCCGCTGATTTGAAGGGCGAGGGCCAGTTCTTTGGAAAAAAGGATTCCTGGAAGGTTTTTTT
>JBPCQC010000112.1:0-121989 GCA_050998515.1 Verrucomicrobiales bacterium | reverse complement strand
CAGCATCTTTCACGCTGGCTCGCGCCCGAGGAAGTGAAAACGGGCCTGATTCCTTCAGCGCTTCCGATTTACGAACCCGACCGGCTGCGCACGTGGCTGGGCACCCGCGGCAAGGGAATCGATTTTGCGGCATATGACAGAAAGCTGGCGCGGATCGAGGAAAAGTGCCGCCGCTTGGAGGAGCGGCTGGAAAAAGAACGCGCCCGCAGAAGCCTCGTCGAAGAACGCTGCACCCGGTTGCGGGCCGATCTCGACGAAGCAAGGCGAGGCATTACCGCCCGCCTCCGGCATTGGTGGAAAAAACGCCCACCCACCTGACGAAACTGCCATTCCTGTTCGAGTCACACGCCCGATCCAGGCGCCGTTCTCGGGCACGACTTCAAGGGGCCGCGGCACCCGAGGCGGTGCCTCGCTGGGAACGAAGCCACGGCAGTTCAAAGAATTGATAAGCGAACGCGCTAAAGCCGTAGATGATGGCGAACGCCAGCCAAAACCGCGGCCAAGGCTCGCTCCAGGGGGATTCGGGAGGCATGTTGCGAACCCCGCGCATGAGGCAGAGCAGGAGTGGAGCGTGCCAAAGATACGTGCTGTAACTCACCTTGCCCATCCCGGGAAGCGGAGTAAAGCGCAACCAATTCCCCCATGAGCGAGGCATCAACCAGAGGGCTGTCAGCAGCATGGCCAGGCCGGCCGCCAGTCCTGGACCAAACCATAGAACATGGGATCGGCTTTTAAACAGCAGTTCTCTCACCCGTTCGCCAAACATGATACCGTGGTATTTCAGTGGATTAATCCCGCTGACCAGATGGTAATAAGAGTAAATCCACCAACTGGTCAGCCCAAGGCCGGCAACCAACAGGACTGGAACCACCCAGCGGCGATCCGCCCAGCCTTGGCCATAGCGTCCTGCCAGCGCCGCCGCCGCGATCCCAAAGGCAAATTGATCCAAAAGGCAAAGAGGATGGAGCAATTTGGGGTCGAGGCTCCACCAGCGTTCCGCCTGACCGAGCCGGCTCACGAAAGCGACCACGATCATGCCGGCAACGACCCACCCCCAGCGGCCGGAGCGAATCAACCCTGCGGCAGCGAGCATGAAAATGTAAAACCACCATTCATGGCTGAGCGTCCAGAACGGCCCGACAATCGACACGTGATATTTATCGAACCAGCCGTGAGTGAGGGTGATATGACTAAGCAGGTTTCCCAACTGTCCCCACGCAGAATCGTGCATTAAAGGGCGCGCATCAGCGACCAACAGCGCGAAGATCATACAAATGAAGTAGCTGGGCAGAATGCGGTAAGACCGGGACCGAAGATAGACCGAACCGCTGAAGCTCGAGGGTCCCAATACGCAGCGGGCGATCAAAAACCCACTGAGCGTGAAGAAAATGTTGACCCCGAGGACGCCAACTTGCGAGATCGCCAGGGGAACCGTGCCAAATCCAAAGGGGCACATGTGAGCCATCAGCACCATGAAGGCGGCGATCCCTCGCATGCTTTCGAAGAAGATATTGTACTGCGAGGCTGGGCGCGCCATATCCAGTATCTGGCGAATACGATGGGAATTTCGGTGGGTCAACCGCGGATCCTGGCCTCGCCAATGCGGCGGCCGTGCCGCATCTGCGCTCAACCCGATCCCGCGCGCGTTTTTCGTTGCGCAAGATCCCCAGCGGAATCATCTCACGACTCTCCGCGCCAGGTAATCGACGAGGACTTTGGAATAATTTTCCTTGGTGTTGACAGGTACATAGTCCGCGCGCAGTTGACCGCAGCCGCGTTCGATGTGCTGGATGTGCGCGCGCACCTTGTCGAGGTAGGCGGCACGGACGCTGCGCGGATCGATTTTAAGGCGGCGGTCGGCCCCTTCGAGATCGCGGAAGTCATTGAAGTCTCGAAATGGGAATGTCAGCTCTTCGTCCGCCATGACGTGGAAGACGACGATCTCGTGGCCGTTGAAGCGAAAGTGGTGCAGGGATTCGACAATTTTTTCGGGAGCATCAAAGAGATCGCTGATGAGAAGAATGAGGCCCCGGCTGGGGATTCGTTCGGCTACTTCGTGCAGCGTGGCGGCGAGAGCGGTGTCGCCGCCGGCGTTGGTTTTGTGAAGTTCCTCGAGAATTCGCCGCACCTGGCTTGGGCGGCTCGCCGCCCGGATGAACTGGCGGAGTTTTTCGTCGAAAGTGACGAGGCCGACGGCATCCTGCTGCCGCACGAGCAGATAGGTCAGCCCGGCCGCCAGGTATTGCGCGAACTCGAACTTGGAGACTTTTTTCCCGGCAACCGCGGACGCCGCCTCGCCGCGATAATTCATCGAGCCCGAGGCATCGAGCAGGATCGTGGCGCGAAGATTCGTTTCCTCGATGTATTGCTTGATGTAATAGCGATCGCTCTTGCCCCACACCCGCCAATCCAGGGTGCGGAGGCTGTCGCCGGGGCTATAGGGACGATGCTCGGCGAAGATCACCGAAAACCCCTTGTTAGGCGAAGAGTGGCGGCCACTCAGGCTGCCCTGCATTTTTCCTCGCGCCATAAATTCCAGCCGCGTCACGACCGAGGTTGTCTGCTCGGGCAGCAGGCTCATGTAGGGGAGGCTGGAAAGTGGCGCGAGCATTTTAGAGAAGATATGGAGACGGCCCGCCCTCGGGCCGCCGCGGCGCTGGGGGGCGCCGGCTCGATTTTACGACTGCGAGGCGACAGTGTTTCATCGGTGAACCGCCATGGCTCAAACTCCCAGCTCCGCCTTCGGCTTGAACTTTTCGAGCAACATCCTGACGATTTGATCGCTGGTGATGCCAGCGGCTTCCGCATTGAAGGTCGTCAGCACCCGATGCCGCAACACCGGCAGCGCCACCGCCGTTACGTCGGCGGTCGTCGCATGGTAGCGGCCCTGCAGGATCGCGCGGGCCTTCGCCGCGGTGATGAGAAAAATCCCGGCCCGCGGTCCCGCGCCCCAATGGACCATTTCCTTCACGAAATCGGGCGCTTCGGGCTGCCTCGGCCGAGTCGCACGGGAAAGGGTCGAGGCATATTCGACGACGTGATCGGCTACAGGAACACGACGCACAATCTGCTGCAATCCGAGGACCTCCTGCGCGCCCAGTAACGGCTGCAGATCCGCCACATACGTGCCCGTGACCTGCTTGATAATCTGCTGTTCCTGCGCCGCCGAAGGGTAATCGACACTGATCATGAAAATGAAACGATCCAACTGCGCTTCCGGGAGCGGGAACGTGCCTTCCTGCTCGATGGGATTTTGCGTGGCAAGCACAAAAAATGGATCGGGCAATGAGTGTGTCGTTTCCCCGATGGTCACCTGGCGTTCCTGCATCGCCTCGAGGAGGGCCGCCTGCGTTTTGGGCGGCGTGCGGTTGATTTCGTCGGCCAGGATCATGTTGGCGAAAATCGGGCCGTGCACAAAGTGAAACACGCGCTTGCCAGTGGTTTGGTCCTCCTGCAGCACTTCCGTGCCGGTGATGTCGGAAGGCATCAAGTCCGGAGTGAACTGCACGCGCTTGAAGCTAAGATCCAGAACCCGGCTCACGGTGCTGACGAGCAGCGTTTTGGCCAGTCCCGGCACGCCAACCAGCAGTGCATGACTCCGGCAAAAAATGCCGATCAGCAATTGCTCGATGACCTCATTCTGTCCCACGATGACGCGGCCGAGCTGCGCGCGCATTTCGTGGTAAACCGTTTCGAGGCGCTTGACCGCTTCGGTATCGCTGGTGGGAGGAAGGGTGGACATGGAGAGGCAAAAATGCCGAGGGTCGGCGATGCGGCCAACAAAGAAAAAGAAAGCGGCTGCTCCGCAAGAAGAGCCGCCGCCTAAATCCCGCTATCCCCAAGTAGGGGAAAACAACACCCTTAGTCGATTGCCAGTTCTGCCCCGACGCGAATCAGGTCTGAGTCGAGTTGGTTGCGTCGTTTCAGGTTGTCCACGGAAACCCGGTAAGATCGGCCAATGTCATAGAGGGTATCGCCCCGTTTTACAATATGGGTTCGCTGTGAGCTTCGCGCGGTTGCCTGCGCGGGCTTTTTGCCCGTCGACGAGCCGCTGGTCGCCCGGCTGCTCGAGGCCAATCCCGCGCTCTTTTTTGCGGCCGCCCCGCTCTTGTTTTTCGAGGAGGATGCTTTGGAGGAGGCGACTTTTTTATCAGCCGTCCGCTTCGAGGCTGCCGCGTTGGATTTTTGCCGCTGGGTCGGCCGGTCACTGCCGTTGTCCGTAAAGGGCACAACGTTTACCTCGTCATGCCAGTTCGCCGCATCGTTGTAAACCTGGTTGTAGTCCGCGCCCCCATCGGTTGGAACACTCCCTGTCTGCGCAAACCCTTGAGATGAACCCCAGCCACCTTCGTCTGCCACCTCGTAGGGATTCGCCGCCGGTTCGGGCTTACTCTTGCCGAACTTCAGCGATTCGCACGACGTAAAGCCCAGAACACCAAACGTTAGCAACAAGAGATGCTTCATAGGAGGGAAACTCAGAACGAGTGTCGCGAATTATAAAGGATTCCAGAAATTTTCGCAACCTAAAGTACTATTCATTCGTTTAGCGCAAGAAACGCCGGATTGATTTCACCAGCTACCGGTGGAGAATGGATCGCCCATCAATGCTTTTTGAATCGCCGTTGAGTCATTTCAGCGATCAACACGATCAACCCTCACCACAACCAATGTGAACCGCCGCGTCTTTTTAGCCATCGCACTGCTCGCATCCACACCGTGGATCGATGCTGCCTTGGCCGCCTCGAACGACACCCGGTGTTTCGAGATGCGGGTTTATTATGCGGCCGAGGGAAAATTAGAGGACCTGCAGGCCCGCTTTCGGGATCACACGACAAAATTGTTTGAAAAGCACGGCATGACCAACATCGGTTATTGGACGCCGTTGGCGGACGCCGGTCAGGCGCAGCCGTCTCCCGACCCCCGGCTCATTTACATCCTGGCCTACCCGAGCCGCGAAGCCCGAGAGGAGTCATGGAAAAATTTCGTCGCCGACCCTGCGTGGAAGGCGGCGCAGTCGGCCTCGGAAAAAGGCGGGAAGCTCGTCGCCAAGGCCGAGTCGACATTCCTCGAGGCGGCGGATTTTTCGCCGGCGATCAAACCCAGTGTCGGTGACAAGCCGCGGATTTTCGAATTGCGCACCTACACCGCCCGCGAGGGGAAGCTCGAACCGCTCCTCGATCGTTTCCGCCAACACACGGTGGCGCTCTTCGCAAAATATGGCATGACCAACATTGGTTACTGGACGCTGAGCAAAGGCCAGCCCGGTGCCGACAACACGCTGATCTACATCCTCGCGCATCCTTCGAAAGACGAGCGAGCCGCTGCTTTCAAAAGTTTCGGTTCGGATCCTGCCTGGGTTGCCGCACGCAAAGCCTCGGAGCAGGCCGCCGGCGGTTCCCTGACGGCGCTCGAGGGCGTGAAGTCGCTTCTCTTGGCGCCAACCGATTATTCGCCGATGCGTTAGCGGTCCATCTCTAACTTGCGGCGTCGCTGTTGGCTGGAGACGGCCCGCCCTCGGGCCGCTGCCACCAACCTCCGCCGCCGCAATTGCGCTAAAAGCCGCCAGTGAAGATCAATCTTGATTCAGTGAGGCGATCTGTTTTGCTGGCCTTTAGCTTGTTAGGCGTTGCCCAGACGTGTGACGGCGCGGCCCCACCCAACGTCGTCATCATTCTCGCCGACGACCTGGGATATGGTGATCTCGGTTGCTACGGAAACGCGGGCGCCAAAACCCCGAACCTCGACCGCATGGCGAGCGAGGGAATGCGCTTCACCGATTTTTACGTGGCACAGCCAGTGTGCTCCGCATCACGGGCGGCGCTGCTGACCGGCTGTTACCCCAATCGGATTGGCATAGCGGGCGCCCTCGGTCCCAACGCCCGTCACGGGATCAACAGCAAGGAAGTGACCATCGCCGAGATGCTCAAGTCACGCGGCTACTCCACCGCCATTTTTGGGAAGTGGCATCTCGGGCATCATCCGGAATTCCTGCCGACCCGGCACGGCTTCGACGAGTATTTCGGCCTTCCTTATTCCAACGACATGTGGCCGCATCATCCAGGAGCAAAAGCGGGCACGTATCCGCCGCTTCCGCTCCTCGAGGGCGAGAAGATAGTGAATGCGAATGTAACCTCGGGCGATCAATCTCAGCTCACCACCTGGTATGCCGAGCGCGCAGTGAAATTCATCGAGAAAAACAAGGAACGGCCCTTTTTCCTCTATCTTGCGCACAGCATGCCGCATGTGCCCCTTCACGTGTCGGATAAGCACAAAGACAAGTCGGGCACGGGCCTCCACGGCGACGTGATCATGGAGATTGATTGGTCGGTTGGCCAGGTGCTTGACGCTTTGAAGAGGCATGACCTGGACAACAACACGCTGGTTGTCTTCACCTCGGACAACGGACCATGGCTTTCGTATGGAAATCACGCCGGCTCAGCGCTGCCGCTGCGCGAAGGCAAGGGCACAACGTGGGAGGGTGGCGTTCGGGTACCGTGCCTCGCGCGCTGGCCGGGTCATATTCCTGCGAACCAGCGTTGCAGCGAGCCCGCCATGACGATGGATCTTTTCCCAACCATCGCGGCCCTGGACGGGCGAGAACTGCCGACCCACGAAATTGATGGCTTAAACATCTGGCCGCTCCTCGAAGGCAGGCGTGGCGCGGTCAGCCCCCATGAGGCGCTCTTTTTCTACTATGGCCACAATGAACTGCAGGCCATCCGCAGTGGCCGCTGGAAGTTTTACCTTCCCCACACTTATGTGACTCTTGGCAGCGGACCTGGTGGAATGGACGGCAAGCCAGCGCCTTACCAAAATCGGAAGATGGACATCGAGCTTTATGACCTTTCATCCGATGTGGGAGAGAAGACGAATGTCGCGCCAAATCAGCCCGAGGTGGTCAAGCGTCTCGAACAGCTCGCGCAACGCTGCCGACTGGAACTCGGTGATTCCCTGGTCGGCGCGAAGGGCGCAAAGGCGCGGGAACCGGGAAGACTTCCACGGGAAAAGGATTGATCAATGGACGCAAGTTCTGGCTTCCTCATCGTGGCCGCCTCTGCGGTTATCACATCCCTGGCCAGTGCGGCTTCCGCGGATCTCAACCCGCTCTCGGGAGCTGACGGCGTGGTCGCGCCCGTCGCCGTCGGCGGCGCGTCGGTGTGGCAAAATACAGGATCGAGCCTCTATATGTACTTTCAGCGCCCGTCCTCGTTTTCGATTCAAAAAGGTCAGACATTGTATGTCCGCGTCACTTACTGCGACGACGGGGAGGGCCGAATCCGCCTGCAATATGACGCGGCGGCCAGCGCCTATGCGTCACCAGCGATTCACACCCGCACTTCGAGGTCTGAATACAGACCAGTTTGTCACCGGCTACTTTGAACTTCCATCGGTCGAGTTTTCGCGCCACGAAAATCTCGGCGCCGATTTTCGCCTCACTTGCGGAGCGCCGGGCGGGGTTCCGGTTTCGATAAGAGCGATCACTCTCCAGGACAGCGCGTTTGAAGATCCGCAATTTCAGATGGCGATCTCGAGGTCGTGGGAATCCACTATTCTAAAGGAAATTACGGATCAAATGCGATTTCGCCGGCATACTTTTTTAGAGGCTCAAATCGCTCTCTTGCCGAAAGGGACCGTTGTCAAACCAGCCTGCGGTCATGCAGTCCGCCGCTCCGGGACGGTCCAATCCGGTTTGGGAGCATCCGTTGGCATCGCTATTGCCAACCGGGCCCTAAGAGAAATGCCGCACGAAATTTTACTATTCTATTCTTGCCGCGAGGAACGGCATTGCTATCCTCGGCGCATGCCCATGAGTAAATTTTTAACGGGGAAGGGCCGCCAGTGCGGAACGGTGGCTGCAGCTCTGGCACTCGTCTCCTTCGATCAAACGCAGGCAGCGATAAATTACACCACCCCAGGTTCGCTTTATTCCGAGAATTTCGACGGGCTGCCGACTGATGCGCCCAATAACGCCGCCCTTCAGCCGGCGCCATATACCAATGGCTGGCAGGACGACACCACGACGGTTGCGGGAGATCACGTCAGCGTGGCAGGGTGGTATCTTTATCACCCGCTTATTCCGACGGGCGCAGAGATCGGCTCCAACGGTCATCAGCGCCTGCGCATGGGGAACGGCTCAAACACGGGAGGCTTCTGGGCCTTCTCGAATACCAATCCCGCGAACACTGAGAAGGCATTGGGCGAAATCGGATCGAACACGGTCGCCGACCCGGCCGCCGTCAACCCTGCCGAAAGAAATTTGTATTTGGCTTTGCGTCTCACCAACAACACAGGCGCGACCCTCGATAACTTCACCCTCACGTTTGACGGCGAACAGTGGCGTGACGGCCAGGCAACGACTGGCGAAACGCTGTCGTTCGATTACAGCACAACCGCGACTACGGTCGACTGGTTTTCAACGGCTGCCTTTACGGCAGTTCCAGCTCTGAATTTCACATCGCCCGTTGTTGCTGGCATCAGCACCACCGGCACCGCAGTGGATGGAAATGTAGCGGGCCGTGTCGAGGACATCAGCGCCACTGTCAGCGGGGTGGCTTGGGCTCCGGGAACCGACTTGTGGCTCCGCTGGTCTGATCCGAACGGAGCTGGCGCCGACGACGGCCTGGCCGTCGACGACGTGCGCTTCTCAGCCGCCGTCCCGGAACCCGCGGGCGTTGTCCTCTTCGCCCTCGGCGCCGTGTCGCTGCTTGGCCGTCGGCCGCCGCGTCCCTGATCAGGATTCATCGCGGCTGGGACGCCCCCTCGCCCCACCAGCGGGAGACCCTCGAACGTTCATTGGCCACCCCGCATTTGATCGATTTCCGGGACGGTCTTTGGAGGAATCATCAAAATGACTTCAGGGCAGTTTTCCGCGAGGCGGATGAGATCGGCCCGGTCTTTGGCGCGTTTCGACGGCCGGCGTGAGGTGTCGCCTAGTGCCCAAAGCTTTCCCTGGACCAGGTCCTCGATTGCAGCGACCGGCAGCCGCGTGCCAAACAGTTCATACTCGGTGGCCCGGCCCGGAAATTGAGAATAGCGGGAATTGATTGTGATCTGGATGCGGAGCCGGCTTCCTGGCAGCCGGGCGTTAATGGAATGCGCAAACCCCTCAACCTCAAAACCCGCCGCGCGAAGCGCGTCGGAGACCCCGCCCCCAGCCGCGATGGCAAAGTCGGCATCGAGGGTCACGACGGGCTCAGCGTATTTGTTGACTGCCAATCCGCCAATCAGGCAGAACGGCTGTCCGCTCGCACGCAACGCTGCGGTCACGCGTTGGAAATCATCTGCGCTTCCGGTAATGCCCGCCAGGAACTCGGCTTCCGACATCATGGACGAATCTACACCTTGTTGGGCAATTCGTCAGTGCGGACGTCGAAGCGGCGTAGAGCGTGCTTGCCAAAGCTTGTGGTAAGGGCGACATCGGTGGCATCGCGCCCGCGGGCCATGGGAATGCGGCCGATGCGCCGGCAATTGTGCCGCGCGTCAAAGGTTTGCCATTCGCCGCCAAGATAGACTTCAAACCACGCGGAAAAGTCCATCGGTCCGGGCACGGGAGGAATGCCGATGTCGCCGAGGTAGCCGGTAACGTAACGGGCCGGAAGGCTCAAGCATCGGCAAAGGGTGATTGCCAGGTGGGTGAAATCGCGGCAGACGCCTTGCTTTTCCTGGAAGACTTCAAAGGCCGTTTTGTCCTCCCGCGCGAAGTGGTAGCCAAAAGTGACGTGATTGTGAACCCAGTCGCATACCGCTTGCACCTTCGCCCACCCGCGCGGCGTGTTGCCGAAAAGCTGCCATGCGGTCTCACTGAGTTTCTCGACCTCGCAGTAGCGGCTGCCGAGGAGATAGGGCAGCGTGTCCACTGGCAAATCCTCCACCGGATGCTGCACCGCATCGGGCTTTACCGGGTCGGGCAGACCGCTATCAGCCACCATGGCTTCGCAAGTGAACCGTATCTCCCCGGGCGGCGCCAGAATCCGCGAGCACCGGTTGCCAAAGGGATCGAGAAACTCCTCGATCGGCACCTCGGGCTCGATGGTGAGATGTTCGCGTTTAACGATGTCGGCAGCGCGCGAGGGGTGAATGTAAAGCATGAGCACCATGGGAGTCGGGGCCCACACTTCGTACGCGATGTCGTAGCCAACTTTGATAAGCATGGAGTGAAAGTCGGGGCCGGGAGCGGCGGGCGGCAACACGGACGGCCGCGCGTGCAGATCAGGTGAACCTTGCAAAACCATGAAGGCACTGTTATCTCGGAATCCAGCGCACGCCTCAGGGCGCCACCCTGATTGGGACTAAATGGATGGCCTCGGGGGAAGGCACAAGGGGTGTCCTTCAGTTTTTTTATACTCCTGTCCCTCGTTGATGCCGTAAAGAAACCGTACGGAACAAAACCTGCTGGAACATTTGGGCCGCGACCGTCCGACCACTTATGAACTTCGAGAGCTACGCTGCCCACCCCTTTTTCGACGAGATCTTTGCGCCGGGGCTGCAAGTGCGTCCCGAAGCGGAGCCGCTGGTGCGCATGATCAACTCGCTTCATGCGGGAGACCTCAACCGCAGGCAGCAAGCCGCCGAGCGAGCCCTCCTTTACTCCGGCATCACATTCAACGTTTACGGCGACAAGTCGGGCACGGAGAAGATTTTTCCTTTCGACATCGTTCCGCGCATCGTGAAGCAATCAGAGTGGGATCGGATCGAGCGCGGCCTTCGCCAGCGCATCCAGGCGCTCAACCTCTTCATCGATGACGTTTATCACCGCCAGAGGATCATCAAGGACGGAATCATTCCCGAGCACGTCATCCGCTCGGCAGCCGCCTTTCGCGAACAATGCGTTGGGCTGCGCCCGCCGCG
Organism: Verrucomicrobiales bacterium; assembly: GCA_050998515.1. Classification (GTDB taxonomy): domain Bacteria; phylum Verrucomicrobiota; class Verrucomicrobiia; order Verrucomicrobiales; family V1-33; genus JBPCQC01. The sequence goes on along the minus strand of JBPCQC010000112.1, from coordinate 111,141 downwards.
TGGAATTTGGTGTCATATCACAGGCACGGACCTGGTGCGCGACAGCGATGGCACGATTTACGTGCTGGAAGACAACCTGCGCTGTCCCTCTGGCGTCTCGTACGTGCTCGAGAATCGGCGCATCCTGAAGCAGACGTTTCCGGAGGTCTTCAACGTGTCGCGGGTGCGCCCCGTGAACGATTATCCGAGCAGACTCCTGGACCTGCTGCAACATGTCGCGCCGGACGCCATCGCGGAGCCGCGCGCAGTGGTGCTCACCCCAGGTTCCCATAACTCGGCTTACTTCGAACATTCCTTCCTCGCTCAGCAGATGGGGGTCGAACTCGTGGAAGGACGTGATCTCGTCGTCGTGGATGGATATGTTTGCATGCGCACCACCGAAGGTTTCGAGCGCGTGGACGTGATCTACCGGCGCCTCGATGATGACTTTCTCGATCCGGAGGTTTTCCGTGCGGATTCGATGCTCGGGGTGTCCGGATTGATGGATGTGTATCGCTCGGGCCGGGTGGCGCTGGTCAATGCGCCGGGCACCGGTATCGCGGACGACAAAGTAATTTACGCTTATGTTCCCAAGATCATTAGCTACTTTCTGGGTGAGGAAGCCATACTTCCGAGCGTCCCGACCTATCTCTGTTGGGACGAATCCGACGCCGCGTATGTGCTTGAGAACCTGGACAAGCTGGTCGTAAAAGCGGCGAACGAATCGGGCGGCTATGGGATGCTCGTGGGTCCGCACGCCACCAGCACCGAGCGGGCTGAGTTTGCCGATCGCATCCGCGCTCATCCCCGTAACTACATCGCGCAGCCAACGCTCGCGCTGTCATGTGTGCCAGTCATAGTGGACGGGCATTTCGAAGGGCGCCACGTCGACCTGCGTCCCTACATCCTTTATGGCAAAGATATTTACGTCATGCCAGGCGGACTTACCCGCGTCGCCCTCGCCAAAGGCTCGCTGGTGGTGAACTCTTCACAAGGCGGCGGCAGCAAAGATACCTGGGTGGTGGAAGACGGCCGCGTGGAAAGTGAGGCGGGAAAATGAGTCTGACCGTCTCTGCGCCCAATTGGCTGAGCCGCACTCCCATTCGAATTCTGCTTTAATTTTTCTACGGTGCTGAGCCGCGTTGCCAATTCCATTTACTGGATGAGCCGCTACATGGAGCGGGCGGGCAATATCGCGCGTGTGATTGATGTGAACTTCCGACTCATGCTCGATCTTCCTGCGGGCATGGTCGTACAATGGGACGCGCTCGTGCGGACCACCGGCGACCACGAGACCTTTATGAAGCGCTACCAGGAAGCCACACGGGCCAAGGTTCTCCAATTCCTCATCTTTGATCCAGATAATCCCAACTCGATTCTTTCCTGTGTCCGAGCGGCGCGGGAAAATGCGCGGTCAGTCCGCGAGATTATTTCATCGGAAATGTGGGAGCAGGTGAACAAATTCTATCTAACCGTCACCGCGGCCGCCGGCGGCGGGCTCGATTCCCCGCAGGATTTCTTCACCGAGGCAAAACTGGCCAGCCACCTCTTCGTCGGCCTCGCGCATGCCACAATGTCGCGCGGCCAGGCATGGCATTTTTCCCGCATCGGCCGGACCATCGAGCGGGCAGACAAGACTTCGCGCCTCCTCGACGTAAAGTACTTCATCCTGCTGCCAACAGTGTCAGATATCGGAACGCCGCTTGATGAACTGCAGTGGACTGCCGTGCTCGGCTCGGCCAGCGCGCTCGAAGCTTACCGGCAGCGCTACGGACGGGTGGCGCCGGAACGCACCATCGAGTTTTTGGTGCTCGATCGCGATTTCCCCCGCTCGATTCATTACTGTATCAACCAGGCGGACCGTTCGCTGCACGAGATTTCCGGCACGCCAGCCGGTTCGTTTCGCAACCGACCTGAGCAGCTCCTCGGCCAGCTCCGCTCCGAACTCGATTTCGCGCAGGTTTCCGATATCATTCGCGGCGGCCTGCACGAGTTCCTTGATACGTTACAGACCCGCGTCAACAACGTAGGCACAGCCATTCACGATGCCTTTTTCGCCATCCGGCCCGCGGACTGAGTAAAATTAAAGGGCGAAATTGACCTGGCGCTTTCCATTTTCACGCCAGCCGCAAATCGTAGGTGATCAGCTCTGGCCGCAGGCGACGGCACGGCGTGCGGGTCAATGGCGGGAAGACGGTGGTTTGTTCAAAGCGGCGGCGGCCCGCTTCGAGCAGGAAATGGGCGAGCGGCTGGCGGGCTCGGTCAGTAATAGTCACGCCGAGCGGCATGTGCGATGGAATACCCGGATGAAGGGAGGGTTGCAACGCAGAGCGCCGGTAGCGCAGGGCCGCTCCGGACTGGCCGCCGTCGTTTGTCCCAAGTTCGAGTTCGCGGCCCCGCACGAAAACACGGCAGGCTGTAAGGAACGGCTTGTTGGTCGTGAATTCGATCCGCTCCATCGAAGTATCCACATATCGGCTGGTGTTCCCACCCTCGAGCGGCGTTTCGCAGAGCAGAGGCCAGCCCTCGAGCGCCTTGCGCACCGTCAATCGGGCGCGCCCGTGTGAAAAATCGAGCATCTCCGGAAAGCGAAAGTCCCAGATATCGCGGAACACACCTTCGTCGAGACGGAATCCCGCCCGCCGCAAATCTCTCAGCACCGTTTTGAAGTCGGCCCAAAGCGGCGACGGCAGGAAAAAGGCATCGTGAAGCCGCGAGCCGTGATCGATCAGCGGATGCAGATACTTTTTCTGGAAAAGGAAGGCCGCCAGCGCGCACCAAAGCAGTGCTACCGCCGACATCCAGCGCGCACGGGGCAGGGTTTCGACGGCGCGGAATTCCATCAGGCCTCGGCAGCCGCCGTCCCAAGCAGTGTTCCAAAACTTGTCGAAACTCACCTCGCTGCGGTGAGTATTGCCGGAACGGTCGATGTGGAGGTGGCGGAGTGTTTCGCCGATGAGCGCGCGTTGATCACGGCCGGCTTCGAGTTTTTCGAGAAACTGATAGGCCATCTCGAGGTCGTAGAGTTCGCCGGCTGATTCATCCGGCCGTGGCGCTTGCGAAGCTGGTCCGACATAGGAGCCAGTAAAAAGATACGAGAGCGACGGATGATGCTGCCAGTAGCGCAGTATCGACGTCACCCATTGTGGATTTTTGAAAAACGCATTCTCGTCAAAACTCGGACCGCCGAAGAGGAGGTGATTGCCGCCGCCGGTGCCGGCAGCTTCCTCGGGAGATGACTGCTTAAAGGAACGCAATCCCACTCGAGCGGCGCACTTTTCCAACTGCTCCATCCACCACGCATACTCACGCGCATTTGCGCACGGCGGAAGATTGACCTCGAGCACACCGGGGTCCGCGCTCAATGAGAGGATTGACCAGGCAGATGCGTCGTCGCTGGGGACATAGCCTCCGTAAAAATGACGCCCAATATTGGCTTTCTTCAGCGCTGCGGTCGTTGCCTTGAGCAGACGCAGAAAGCCAGCTTGCAGAAGCGGCGGAAAAAAAAGATGCACACCATCCGGTTTGGATTCCAGAACAAGCGCCCGCTTCATCGAGCCGACGGGAAGTGAAGAAAGCGGCAGACGCAATCCAGCAGGGCCCTCGAAATTTAACAACGTGAGTTTTCCGCTTCTCTTGAGCGGCCACTTTTCGGTGCGCCAGGTTCTGCCAGCGTAATCGAGCGGCAATACCCACACCGGTATCTCCGGCGCGGCCGGATCAAAGGCACGGTGCCATGCGCCGCGCAGTTTCAACCGGGCGAGAAGATGGCGCCGCAGCGCAGGGAGTGACGCCCGGCCGGTGGTGACACGCTTTACGGACCGTGCGCCCGTCATCGGCTTTCCGCTGCGATTCCAAAGCAGGTGAATGGCCCAGCGGGGAGTCGTTTCACCAGGGTAAAGTTTTCCCGGCGATAAAAACGAGACCGCCTCGGGCAAAGTTTGTTCCCCGAGGGCGGCGGCCAGCGCCTGAGCATACCCGAGCTTTGTCGGCCCGAGCGCGGTAATGTTCCACTCCGCTCCCTCGGGATCTATGGGAACGTAACTTGGCTCTCCGCCAAGCGTGAGCCTCACGTTACGCCGGAGGAGTCGCTTCGCCGTCGCGTGGGCCGCAGCGTCGAAGGAATCCTGGGTTTTTGGACAGGAGGCTGGAGACTTCGATCTCACTTTTCGGGGCATTGGGATATCTCTAGTGAGGCCGACATGGCGGAGGACACCGGCCGGTCTGCGAAGAAACGACCGCTGATTGGGGCCACGTCCACAGGCCGCAGCCCGACCGCCGCGGTGATGTGGTTGTGATCGCAGAAAATGCCATTGGCGGGGTCAATCCCCACCCAACCGGCGCCTGGAAGGTAAGCTTCCACCCAGGCATGGAGCGCCCCCTCCGCTCTTCGGGGGCCGCTGCTGTTGCCTTCCCATAAATAACCGCTCGCAAGCCGCGCGGCGACACCGCTCGCGCGCAGAGTTTCCGCGAGCAACAATGCAAAATCACGGCATGCGCCTCCGCCAGCCGCCAGCGTCTCAGCGGGCGCGCGCGCAACGCCTTCTTCCCGCCGCTCGTATTTCAAGTGGTGGAAGACCGCGTTATTCAGTTCGATGAGCGCAGCCACCGTGGGCTTCGGCTCCAGGCGCCAAAACGGCAACTCAACGCGAGGCGCCAGCGGATCGAGAAAGGGCTCGAGAACCCGGCGCTCGTCCGGCTGGTAGGAAAAGGGAAAATCCAGGGCGTGCGGCGCGAGCAGAAAATGAAATGGATTTTTGTTGTCCAGCCGCAACTCGACTTCGAGACGGCATCTGAGCGCCGTGTGGCAGCCCGGGTAAAAACAGGAGGCCACAATATTGTCGAAAAGGTCGCGTCCATGGTGCACCTTCGCGCCGTCGTTGGTTTCAAATGCCGTTCGTTCGATGGCGATGTGTGTGTCGGCCTTTGGAAATAGCCGGAATACCTGGGGTGAAAAGCTCACCTCTTCCGCATAGCGGTATTCGGTTTCGTAGCGGACGCGCACCTTCATGTCGAGAGCCGTTCCATGAGCACTTTGGCCCGCATTCTCTGCCCACCCGATCCCTTGAATGTCCCGCGCAGTGGAGCGGCATCCCGGGCATCGCGGCCAAATGATACGGTCACGTAGCGTTCATCCGTCCATTGGCGGTTGGTCGGATCGAGGGCGACCCAGTTCATTCCGGGCACGAGCACCTCGACCCAGGCGTGGGTGGCAGCAGCGCCCACGAGCGTGCGTCCGCGCTCAGATTTGAGCGGAGCCGCCGCCTCGATGTAGCCGCAGACATAACGTGATGGAAGCCCCGCTGTTCGGAAAATCGATAGCGCTACGTGCGCAAAGTCCTGGCAAACTCCTTTGCGATGCTTCCAAATCAGCGCGAGCGGCGTCGCGTTATCCGTCACGCCCTTGGCGTAGGCGAAGGAATCGTGAATCGCTTCATTGAGGCGAGGCAGCGCTTCCGCAAGCGTAGCATCTCCGGGCAGATATTTTTTTGCCCATTGCAGCGCGTGGCGCCCAATCTCGACGATCTCGGTCGGCTGGAGGTAGTCGAAGACATCGGCGAGGGTCGAGGAGAAGATCTGCCGCGCTTCGCCGGCAGTCAGGTCGAGGCTCACCGGCCGCTCAGGCGGCCGGGTTTCGACCACGAGACGATTCGAGACCTTGAGCGACTGATGCCGGAACGGCAGCGAATAAAACTCCACTGCGTTGCCGTGGTGGTCGACGTAGATCGATGTTTTCGTCACCGGACTGATTTCAAAGTGCCGGCTGACCACCGTCTGGGTCGGCAACTCGGGAGGCGTAAGCCGCGCCTCGCCGTAGGCCTCGGCGGCAGCGTGCCCGTAACGATAGTGCGTTGTATGTGTGATTTTAAACTTCATGCTTTTCTTCCCCGTTGCCCAGTCCCTGGAGAATCGGTTGCAATGTCTGGGTAATGTAGGCCTGATGGGAGAGAAAGCCGTCGGAGATCAGGTTGTGCACGTCGAGAGTGGCCGAGAGCAAACTGCCCAACAGCGCCGGCAACGCGTTGGACGCCGGGGCGGCCGCGGTTTCCGTGTGCGGGGGTTCCTCCTCGACCGCCCGCGCCGGTAAGTGCTCGCTCCAGTCGGTCCGCCGAATGCGCTGAATAAGCTCCTTGAGGCCGGCGAGGGCCCGGGCCGCGCCGGCGGAGCCCGGAGCCCGCGACTCCCGGAGCAAATCAAGACAATAGGTCAGACAACGCAACACCGAACGCGGCGCCTCGGGATGTTGCCAGAGCACCTCGAGCACCGCCAGCGGCTCGGCCCGCACCTGGAAGATGCGGCGATAGGCATCCCGCGTGCCGAGAAGCCGCAGGAACGCTGAAAGCTGAATTTCTGTCGGCTGCGGGACGAGTGTGAGTTCTTTGCCAATCGAGCACACGGCGTGAGCGGTGATGATGGCCCGCTCGAGCCGCTCGCCGACTTCACAAAAGCGCCAGCCGTCATCGCCGAGCATAGTCCGGTTCGCGATGGCAAAGAATTGGGGAATGCGTTGCGTGACTTTCGCGGTGAGGCGCGGAGTCACGCGAGAGGCTTCCTCTTCGGTGATTTTGGCTTTGAATTTTGCACGCTGAAAAAGCGGCCGCAAGCTGCTGAGCGTCGCCCAGGCCTCGGGCGAGAGCGAGTCCTGCACGGTCTCGGCGTTGGCCATCACTCGCTCGAAGGTGGAAACCACCGAACCAGGCTTGGGCAGCAACGTGAGCCGGTAGCGGTCGAGCCGCGTGGTGATCGAGCGCCGGCTCTCTCCGGCGCTGGTTTCCAGCGGAGGAAGCAGCCGGTTCCACATCGGCCGGTATTCTTTTCGCTCGGCGGAATTCAGCTCCTCGGTCTCGAGCGTCTCGATAACCTGAATGAGATAGGCCTGGTGATAGGCCCGCTCGAGGTAACGGCCCATCCAGTAAAACGCTTCGGCCACGCGCGAGGTGACATGGCGCGATGGCGCGGGCATCTCGACCAAACGGCGCCGTCGCGCGTGCAACGCAGGACGCTTGGTCTGAGTGGAGGGCACCCAGGAGTCCTTGCTGATCCAGGTTCCCTGCCCGTTCAGGGTCGAAGGAAAAGCGCGCGTGAGCGCTCCGGGAAAAACCCCATAATTATCCCCTCGACGGAGCGCAAAAACGTGGTGGTCTTGAACAGCCGCGGCCCCTTTTCCGTCCGGGAAATGGAGCGTGAGCGCGCCGGGATCCACCGGTTGCGCGACGTAGCAGGTCGGGTCTTTGCGAATAGCCTGGACGAGTTCCTCGGATGGCAAAACAACGCCGGGGGCGAGGCTGTCGCCCGCAATCGAGTCAATCTGAAACTCCGCGAGATTCTCGAGGACCAGTTCCCGCTGATCGATGTCGCCCAGCCAAAACGTGCGCACCGTGGGCAGGATTGATTCTTCGCCCAGGTAGTAGCGGATGATTTGGGAGGCGAAGCAGAGCAGGGCACGATCGTCCGTAAGCTGGGAGCCGATCGCGTTGAGCAGGGTCAGCGTGCCGCGGCGCAAACAATGCACCAAACCGGGAACGCCGAGCATCGAGCCTCGACGCAGCACCAGAGGGTCGAGCCATTCGTCGGCCACGCGATTGTAAATCACGTCCACGCGCTTCAAGCCCCGCACCGTCTTGAGATAAAGATGGTCGTCGAGCACGAGCAGGTCCCCGCCTTGCACGAGAGAAATTCCGGTGCGGCGCGCGAGAAAAGTGTGCTCGAAGTACATCGCACTTTTCGGACCTGACGAGAGCAACACCACGTTCGGATCCTTCACTCCGGGCGGCGCTGATTCACGCAACGCTTCGCCGAGGACTGGCGGCATGTCAGCAAGCGATGAAATCCCGTTTTCTTCGAAGAAGGCTGGCAACACCCGCGCCAGGGCCCGCCGATTCTGCATCATGAACGCCATGCCGCCCGCGCGTCCCAGTTGATGGCGCTTTATCGCGAGGGCGCCGCTCGAGTCCCGGACCAGGCAGAGGCCGGAAATGTGCAGGTACGCGTCCTGAGAGCGCGGCAACCCGACCGAGGCGCTTTGGTAATAGGGGCTGCCGAGCACCAGGTGAATTGGCACCACACCGGAGCGCAGGATTTCCCGTGGCCCGTACACATCCTGCAAAAAGAACTCGAAGGCGCGCAGCCGCTGACGAACCCCAGCCACTACTTGGGTCCATTCGTCAGCCGAGAAAATATGGGGCAAAAGATCACACTTCCAGGGTCGCTGCGCCCCATTTGGGGTGGTTCCATAATGAACCCCCATCTCGCGCAGGGCCGCCTCCATTTGCTCTCCTAAACCTCGCATCAGTCCGTGACGGGAGGAAGGCAACCGGTTGAAGGGTTTTACATAGCGCGCTCGAGGCTGTCCCTCGGAATCCAGCACTTCATTGGGCTCGTCCACCGAAACGCCTGGCTTCGGCAGGATGGGGTCATACTCCGGCATCTCGCTCACGCTGCTACTCTTCGACCCCGCTTTCCAGCCGCAAGAATCATTTTTGCAACAGCTTCAGGATCCCACGCGCGTTGAGCACCGCTTTGGGCACAAACGAACTCGCGTCGACCCACTCCTGTTCCTTGGTTCCATCGGGGCTTTGTTCCGAGCAGTGGGAATTCTCTCCCCGCGGACCGAGCCCATCCATAGTTGGAAAAAGATCCCAGAGCACATTGCCGTCACTCAATCCGCCACGCTTCTCGCTTCCCACCCGCAGATGCAATTCGCGTCCCGCTTGCTGCCACAGCGTGATCAAACGGTTGGTCGCCCCATTCGGCGGCCAGGGGCCTGTTTCACCATCGAGGGTTGCGCGAACCTGGCAGTGATGCGCCGTTCCATCGGCACTGCACACCGAGCCTGGTCCTGCACAGGCGAGGATGGTCCGCTTGGCATCGGCGAAAATTTCCCCGGAAAACGCGCGCATTTCCAACCCGGCCTGTGCGAAATGCGGAACGCGATTGGCCACGGTGCCGCCATGCAGCGAGCCAACATTGACTGTGAGGTTCTGGTCGTAATCCGTCATGCGGCCCACGCGCCCAACCAGGTCCGCGAGTTCAAGCACGGCGTTGGCTCCGTTCTGATGGGAACTGCCTGCGTGGGCGCCGCGCCCTTCCACCTCGATGGAAAACGTGGCCCGACCTTTGCGCGCGGCGACCAGAGAAAAGTCATCCGAGGCCCCGCCATCCACTTCAAAGATAAGGCACGCCACGGTGTTCGCAGGGAGCCGCGCCCGGCATAGATTTCGAAAGTCCGGTGAAATCACTTCCTCGCAAGCATTGAGCAATATCATCCAGTTTGTCTCCTCGAAAATCCGCGGTAACTCGGCCTGGAACGCGCCGAGCATGAGGTGAATTAGCGCCGTGCCGCCTTTGATGTCATTGGTGCCCGGTCCATAAATCCGGGACCCCTCGCGTCGCCAAAAGAACTCATTGCACTGTTCCTCCTCCTCCGTGAAAACCGTATCGAGGTGAGAGACAAGCGCGATCGTCGGTGCTTCGCTGCCCGCCCTGCGATCGAGCACTAAATGCCGCCCATGGGCCGGATGAGTCGCCGGATGGAACGAAGCCTCGAACCCGAGAGGCGCGAACGCCGCCGCCGTGAACTCGCCCAACCGATTCACCCCCGACGCATTTTCCGTAAAAGAATTGATTGCCACCATCTCGCGAAGCAAATCGAGGGTGTCGGCAATCTTTCTTTCACAGAATTCAGCCAGAGAATCCGCATGCATCGTGCCAATATACTGTGACTTTGCTTCATGCACTATTGGGCCGCTGGCCTCGCCTTCGCTTTTGGGACTGCCCTAACTACGCCTCGGGCTTTCTCCGCGGAGCGAAGCGCCTCGAAGCTGCTATGGCCCTCAGAATGCTGGCACCTGGCACTGCCGCGACTTGATCATGTGCCTCCGCCCCTCCAAATCCTCACGCCCGCCGATTTGAATTGCGGAGAAACTTCACTGCATGATTTGAATTGTGATCCGGCTCATTTCTTCCGGGACCGGTGGTTCTTCGGGGAGTCGTTCCGAGGACCGCGGATTCGCCAGTTTACCCTTCCGGAGCGTCCACCGCACGGACGTTTTCTTCTCCGCTGGGAAATCTCCTTGGATCAACGGATTGAAAAAACCGACTGGTTCGATGGCCAATGGCTCTCGCTGTTGGATTTTGTTCCATCCTCAATTATCAAGGCACGGGAGTACGATTATTTGAACTGAGTCTTCGATCCAGCCTGGCTTGACAGGGTTCACTCAATATTCCCATTCCTATCGGCCCGATCAGCTTTCGGGTTGGCCTGAAATTTGACCCTCTGCGGGAACCGGTGTATTCGTCAGCGTATGACAGAGGTTCTAACCATTCGTATTGCTCCGGCCTTACTGGGCCGGGCTGAGGCCCGGGCCGCAGAGCTTGGCCTTGGACGTGCAAAATATGTCCGCGGGCTGATTGAACAGGATCTCTGCGAAACCGCCACTGGCTCGAAGCACGCGTTTGTTTCCGAGGATCTCGTGGGCATGTTTAAGGCGCCGGCACCTCGCGATTCGGCCACCAACGCGCGTGTTCGAAAGATATTGCTCCAGCGAACACTTTCCCGCCGTGAAACAAATCGCTGACACCGGTTTGCTGGTGGCCCTCTTGACACGAAACGATCTTCACCACGATTGGGCGGTGGACGCGTTTCGGCGGTCGTCGCCGTTTCACACCTGCGATGCCGTGCTCGCTGAGGCTGGAAGTTTTTTCCCGAATCCGGTGGCTCTTCTGACACTGGTGTCCAGGGGCGACGTGATCATTGATGGCGATTTCGTGCTCGCAGCTGAGTTGCCGCGCATCCTCACTTTATCACGAAAGTATGCGGACCGCCCGATGGACCTGGCGGACGCTTGTCTGGTCCGCATGACAGAACTTAACGAGCGCTGCAAGATCTGGACTGTGGATCGCGAGGACTTTGCAACCTACCGCCGACACGGTCGTCAGCCGGTGCCCTGTGCCTTTCCGCCTGAGTAATCCAGGGGGATCATGATGACACGACGCTCTTTGTCGACCACCGCCATTGGCACCTTCCTCGCTGGAGACCCGCAAAGCGGACTTGCACAAGCGTTTGGCGGGAAGCGCCCAGCCTGGTTTCCTCGGCGCTATGTCAAATCACTGGATGACTCCTTTTTCGACGACGAACCACCGCTTTTGGCCGCGACGATCGGACTTATACTGCTGGCATTCAGTGGCTGAGAGCCTTTCAAAAACTGGTAATCCAGTTGTTGGAACGCGCGGAAAAGTTGTAGCAGTTCAAAGGGCGAGGATCGGTCGACCTTGGAAATGGCGATGGGCGCAGGCACCCACCTCAACAAGGCTCGACCCCCCCAGCTCATTCTTCCTCCTCTTCTTCGACAAGGCTTACTGCCCATTGTGGAAACTTTGCGCTCGAGCCTTTCATGGCGTGCCACAGGATACGATTGAGTTCATCTTCGGGACAGGCATCGAGTTTATGCAACGGCAGGCCTGCCGAGGCGATGGCCTGCTCGCGCAACATGGGATCGGCGATGGCTGCGGCGGGTGGGTTCAGTTCGTCGAGGGCGACGTGAGCGGGCACGGCGGTGAAGGGGGTAAAATCAGGCTCGTCGGTGAAACAATCGAACATAGGGGTGGCCGTGGCGTCGATCTCGTTCATGGGCGGAAGCCCAAGGATGAGTTCGATGGTACGCACGACGCTCGCCTGGTTGTATTGGGTATGCACCACCGCCCGGCGCCGAGTCCAGGCGCTGACGACATAAGCAGTGGTTCGGTATCCGCTGACATGGTCCCAGCCATTCTGGGGATCGTCCTCGATGGCCAGGATGCAAGTGTCCTGCCAAAACCGGCTCCGGCTGATGGCTTCGACGATGCGGGCGAAGGCGAGATCGTTGTCGGCGACCTGGGCGGCAGGGGTTGGGAAACCGGGCGAGGTGCCGCTGGTGTGATCCATCGGAAGGCTCATCACCATGAGATTGGGCATGGCGCCGGTGCGCTCCCACTCTCGCAACTCAGCGAGAAAAGCTTCGGCCCGTTGGAGGTCGCTGACATTCTGGTCCCAGCCGGCAAATTTTTCGCTGACGTGCGGTTTCAGAGTGTGAATCGTGGCCCGCGCTGAAATCCAAACCGCTCCCGACTCACCGCCGCCAGCGGCAGATTTTTGAAAATCCTGCCAGACTTCGGTCCAGTTCGGTTTGCCGGGTTTCTCGGGGTCGGTCCAGCCGCGATTTGCGTGGGTAAATTCGCCGAAAATGCGAATCGTCTTTCCCTGCGCGAGAGCGGCGTCCCAAATGAATCCGGCCGGCGACCACGCGAGGGCATCGGCATCGGCGTCGTCGAACCCATCGGGATAGCTGCGCGGGAATCCGGCAAATTGCTTTTCCATGTAGTCCGTAGTGATCGCGCTGCAGCTCCAGTTGTGGCCGTCGGCGCTCAGGATTCCTGAGCAATAAGTGTTATCGAGCAGGACGAATTCGCGGGCGATTCGGTGCTGATTGGGAGTGACGCGCTCGCCGAAGACGCACAATTCCGGATCGCCTTCGCCTTCCTTCATGTCGCCGAGAACCTGGTCGTAGGTGCGATTCTCTTTGATGATGTAGAGGACGTGCTGAAAGACGCTGGGCTCGCCGACGCGTTCGGGAACCGGCCGCGGCTTGCGAAACGGCCTGGGCCGGGCGAACGCAGTGCGCAACATCGGCCCGCGATGGTTGAGCACCACCGTCTCCGTTTGCTTTTGCAACTCGGCCGGTGTGGCTGGCAACGGAATGAGCGAGAGGGTGCCGAAATACTGGGTCGAGATGAACTTTCGCTTTTCGCCTTCGCCAATTTTCGCGCCGGAACCATGGCCCTTGATGTTGGCCACGTGGACAGCCCGGCGGTGGCGGTCAAACACGATGGCGCCAGGATACCATCCCGTCGGAATCAGGCCTTCTAGTTCGGAGCGGCCTGGGCGAAATTCAATCACGGCCACCGCATTTTGCGAGCCATTGCAGACGAAGAGCGACTTGCCGTCGTCGGAAAAGACGGGCGCATTCGGCGCGGCGCCAAAGAGATCGGCCGGTGTCTTTTTCGGCCAGATCTTTTCCACCACAGCCTGGCTCGTGGTGTCGATGACCGAGAGGTTGTCATCGGCGGCGTTGGCGACGACCACGTGCCGTCCATCAGGAGAAACTGCGAGTCCGCTGGCATGCCGGCCAGTAAGGATCTCGGCTGTTACGCGGCCGGCATCGAGATCGATGACGCTGACGGATCCTTCGCTCGCGGCGCCGGTGCGCGGATCTATCCGGACTTGCATCCCGCTGCCGGCGTGAGCCACCGGACCAGTTCCATCGGGCCGGCGCCCGCCCCAGTTGCTTACAAATAGCTTCCGTCCCACACGCGCCACGTCGTAAGGCGCGGCGCCAACGTCCCAAGTCCTCACAACGCTCCCGGTGGCGATATCAATTTCCGCACAACGATTTGAGAGGTTGCAGGCGACATAAAGCCGCCGCCCCTCTTCTGATAACGCCAGGCCCGCCGGGATTTCGGCCTTGCGATCCGGAGCGTGCGCCGGCGGCAGGGCGATTGAAAACGAGGGCATCAGCTTGCGGTCCGCCCCCACGCTGAAGACCTTGATGCTGCCATTGACGTTTGAAAGGAAAAGGCGGGTGCCGTCCGGGGCGAAGATCAGGCCGGTGAAACTCAACTGACCTTTCTGATCAGGGTTAAGAATGTTCGGCGAGACCGGGGGCGGGGAGGTATCACTCTCGGACGGCAGGCTCACCCGCTGAATGATCTCCGCAGTGTCAGGATCGATCACCACCACCTCCGCCGTCTTCCCCGATGTAACCAACATTCGCCCATCCGGACTGAGCGCCACTCCCTGGGGGCGGAGGGAGGGCAGTTCCACCTGGCGACCGGCAGGAGTGATGATCGAATGGTCAGGCATCACATGCCGCCCCACACCATGACCTACCTTTTCCGCGGTGCTGGCGAAATCCATCTTCAGCGGCCACAGCCTCCATACGGCCACGGCCACCAGAACAATCAACGCTGCAGCAACGGTCGCATAACGCACCCCTGGTCCAGGTCTAACAGGCACCGTGTCCTCCCTCTTGACTCGGCCCAACCGCTTGGCGATTAAAAAGAAGCATTAAAGGTTATGTTATTCACTTTCCCGCAGTGATCCCTGCCTGTAGGCAGCCACAAGTTCTTCCAGCGCCTCGATCCGTTCTCGGATTTCCACGCCTTCTTCGGTATCGCCGATGAGACGCGGATGGGGATACTCGAGCACAGCGGAGATCTTCGGAACGATGTCGGCGTCGTTTTGGATGACCTCCTCGACGGATTCGAAATGATGGTGTTCGGCGAGCGAGACCCGGTCGGGTCCGAGCACGAGGGTGTAGCCACGGTCACCGTAAACCTCGGAAAATGCGCCATCGATGGTCACCGCATTACCGCCCTTTTTTACTGGTTGCTCCCCGTGCTCCGGTTTGACGGGGACATGGCCGTTGACAACCAGGGCGTCTTCGGCCTCGACCCCCATTTCTGCGGCGACCCGTCGCGCAAACGTCTTGTCATTGAGGAGTTGAAAATAGGGGTTCTTGGTTTCGTGATACGTGGTTTTATCAGCCACGAAGTAGCGTTCAAAGGTCGTCATGCGGTCCTTGCCGAAAAGGGGCGAACGCGGCCCGGCCCAGAGATACCATAACCAGTCGGCGTCCTCGTCAAGGTGCGCGGCCGTTTTACGATAAGCGCGGCGGATAAGTGCGTCGAAAGCCTCGAACAGCCGGCGGCCACGGCACATTTCACCATCAACTTCGAGTTCGAGAAAATCACCCTGATCGTCCACCGGCAGACACGCATGAAAAATCGCGACGTGGTCACGGACGAGAGCCATGCCGCCCTGGCGCACCAACCAGGTCATGTGTTCCCACAGCCGCGCGCTGCTGACGAATGATTCGCGCAAACGGTCCATGCATCGCCGTTCTTCGGCGCTGAGTTCGGTCGGATGGTTCGGATCGAGCGTCGGAAAATTGCCGTCGATCAGCGGATGTTCGGAACCGCCGAGTCTTACCGAACCCGCCCGAAGGTTGATCTTATCCAGCAGGCAACGGTCCTCCATTTGCCACTCCGGGTGACGCCGGATCATCTGCTCGGCAAGCTTGAATTCGAGAATGGCCGCAGCCTTGTGCATGCGGGCGACCAGCAGTGATTCGCGGAGACCGGTCCCTTGCGGCGAAAAGCGTTCCGCGGGATCGTCCCCGTAAACATCGCGGGCCAGCTTTTCCAGGGGGGTCAAAATGATACCGTAACCCTCTTCCAGTTGCCACAGCCGGAGGTAGCGCAACGACATGCGGAGTACCGTCGCGATGAGCGCCTCATGCCCCAGACAGGCGCCGAGCCAGGTCGCGTCATGATTTCCCCACACCAACGCCACCTTCGGCTGCTGCTTGAGGAACTCGATTACTTTGTCGATGCGCGGTCCGCGATCTCCCAGGTCACCGGCCACGATGATCTCACTCACCGCCAGATTTCTTACCAGCCGGCAGGTGGCGTGCACGGCATCGAGATCGGCTTCGTGGCGGCTCAGCAACGCGAGCATTTCATCAACATAGGCCTGGCTGTGGCCGCTAAACGGCTCGACCAGCAATTCACGAAAGAGATGGCGATACTCCGGAGCGATGCGGCTGCGGATCTCTTCGCGAGGGTAATCCGAGGCGAGTTTGCGAATGATTTCAAAAAGCAGCCGGATCGTTCGCCGCACCCATGCCGCTCTCGCTAGTTCGTCCGCGAGCTCCGGCACCTGCCGCATCCACTCGCGCGGGTAGTAAACTAAAGCCAGCAGCTGCCGCTGTTTGCTGGGGGACAATTGCCCATGGAAAAGCTTTTCCACCAATGGCCTCAAACTTCCCGAGGCGTTGTTGATCACATGGCGCAGCTTCCGATCCTCCCCATGGACGTCACTGATCACGTGCACCACGCCCTTTGGAAGCGTGAGCTTCGCCCGCAGCATCGAGGCCTGCGCCAGGGCCAGCCGCACGTTGGGCGCGGACTCGGCGAGGATCTTCAGGCGCGCTGCCGTTCGCATAGTCTCTTAGCCGGCGACCAGTTGGACCGCGCGACGCCGCGCCCCCGCGTCAGCGTCAAGAATCGCCTCCAGGCTCGGGTGCGCTTCGCCGTCATGGCTTTCCATGACCCGCCTAACAATCTTCCAGATGTCAGTAAATCCGATGCGTCGTTCGAGAAATGCGGCGACCGCCACTTCATTGGCGGCGTTCATCACCGCGGGCAGTGTGCCGCCGGTTTCGCCGGCGTGGCGCGCCAGATCGAGCGCGGGAAAAGCATCGCGGCGCGGCGGTTCGAAGGTGAGTTCGCCCAACGCACTGAAATCCACGGGCCGCAAGCTGCTGCGCGTCCGCTCAGGCCACGTCAACGCATACTGAATGGGAAAGCACATGTCGGACTCGCTCATTTGAGCTAGAATCGAGCCATCAACGAATTCGACCATCGAGTGAACGATGCTCTGCGGATGAACCACCACGTTGACGCGCGACATCTCGACGTCAAAAAGCCAGCGCGCCTCGATCATTTCCAGGCCTTTGTTAAAGAGGGTGGCGGAATCGATGGTGATTTTGGGCCCCATATCCCAGGTCGGGTGTTCGAGCGCTTCCTCGACGGTGACGGCGGCGAGTTTTTCCGCCGGCCAGGTCCTGAAGGGGCCTCCGCTCGCCGTCAGCAGCAATCGCGATACCGTGCGCGGATCACGACCTTCCAGGCATTGAAAGATGGCGTTGTGTTCGCTATCGACGGGCAGAATGCGCACCCCGCGGACACGGGCTGCGGCCATCACCGCTTCACCCGCCATGACCAGGATTTCCTTGCTCGCGACCGCGAGATCGCGCCCGAGCTCTATGGCCGCGAGGGCCGGCCGCAATCCGGCTGTTCCGACGATGGCCACGAGAACGATGTCCGCTTCAACCTCGTGCAGAAGTTCAACCAAACCGCGCTCCCCGGCGAAAACGCTAACGCCTGCCGGCACAGTGCCGCGCAAATCAGCGGCGCGGCTTTCATCGGCAATCGCCAAATGGCCGACGCCGAATTCCACTGCCAGCGCGCCTAAAGCTCCAGCATTTTGATGCGCGGCCAAGCCCACGATCTTGACCCACTCGGGCAAATCCCGCGCCACTTTCAAAGCACTGGTGCCAATCGAACCAGTCGCACCTAACAAAATCACGCGGCGAGGAAAGGATGGCAACGCGCGCGATTTGTCAGGCGACCCGTTCATGGCAGCGTGGAGTGCGTTTTCAGGCCGCCACAATTTTCAGATAAGCCCATGCCAGCGGGGCCGTGAAAAGCACGCTGTCGATGAGGTCAAGCGCGCCGCCGATGCCCGGCAAAAAGCGTCCTGAGTCCTTGACGCCCAGGCACCGTTTGATGACTGACTCGGCGAGGTCCGCCGTCACTGTGACAAGCGCGAGAAGAACCGCGAGAACCGCGGCGTGGCTGTGGTTGAGCAACGGGACTTTTTGCGGCCAAAGAACCACCACGAGATGGCTGGCGAAAAATGCCCCCGCAAATCCGCCGGCAAAGCCCTCCCACGTTTTCCCGGGGCTGATCGTTGGGATCATCTTGTGGCGTCCCAACAGCATTCCGAAGAAGTAGGCACCCATGTCGGTGAATTTCGTCACCGCCACCACATAAAGCATGTAAAACACACCCGGGAGCCTGCCCTGGCCAGTATCTCCCGGGAACTGCAGGAGACGCCAGACAAATGCCAGCAGCAGTGGGATATAAAGGAATCCAAAAGTGGCGCTAAAGACACGCCATAGCGTTTCCCGGCCTTGGAGAGGTCGTCGCATCGACAGCAGGAAGAGACCGAGCAGCAGGATAGGGATGGCCAAGGTTTCAGGAAGTCCCGGGGCAACGACACTCTTCTCGCTGCCACATAGAAACAAAGCCACCGCATACCCCGCGCTGATCAGATAAAGCCAGGCCGCCCAAGCGCCGGGCAGCGCGACGGCAAACATACGGCGCCATTCGACCAGGGCAGCGCCGCCAATGAGCGCAATCAGCCCAAAACAGAGCCACCGATTTTCGGTCAGGATGGCCGCAATGAGCACCGCCCATAATGCGAGCGTGCTGCTCAGTCGGCGGGCAAAGACCGCCGCCTTGTTCGAGGGGGGAGGCGAAGCAAGCGGCATGGCGGCGTCGGACATGGATAAAACAAAGCGTCGCATCTTTCGGAGGAAAGCGACCGGCTTGCAAGTAAAGTAGAGAGGGCTTCCAGCTGCTACGTCACAAGACGGCAAGCTGGAAACACGCGCCACATCGTAAGTGGGAGGTCGGCCTCAGGAAACCAGCGTAATGACTGGTGGCGCAGCGATATTCTGTCTTGGGGTGGACAAGAGTGTCCGCCTCACGATGCCATATCCATTGGCCCACCGCCGAGGTCTCTAGACCCCGGGCTACAGCAAGGCGTCGTTGTAGCCGGCCTCTGTGAGGCCGGACCGCCCCGCTCTGCGAGGCCGAACGGAGCATCCGGCTGGAGTCACGGTTGCAGCCGGAAAAACCGCCTGGGTGCTTCACCGCGCAACGGCATCGGACTTTGAATTTCCGGATGCGCCGTCCACTGCGCCAGATCCTCCGAAGTCTCGAGCACCATTGAGTCATCGAGCCAGTAAAGAAAATGCCCGCCGCTGGCGGCTCCGACGCCGAATACCCCGCCTCCCGGCGGATTGAAGCTGGCGGTGAATTTTAGGTCGAGAACAAGATCGCTCGAACCGACGTCGAATTGATGAACCTCGACAGCGATCACATTCGTGCCGTCCACGAGATTGTCGAGCAACGCGGGTGAAACCGGGATGTTATAACGCTCTGTTTCCTCGGCAGCCGTATTCATATTCTCGCTCGCGAAAGTAGAATATCCAATCGTCCCACCCACGACCGAGCCACTGTCAATGTTGTGCCGAATGACCTCGGCGCCATTGAGATAAATGACGGCGCTGTCATCTCGCAGGAGTTCGATGGAGAGTGCTCTAACGTCGGTTGGGCGCGCGAGAGTGAACGCTTTACGAGAATACACGGCGCGTGTTCGATCCGTCGGAGGGCCTGCTTCGGCGGCGCTGAGAGTGGTGCCGAGTGGGATCGTATTTGGCGACGTTCCAATGGTCCCGAATCCTATGGGCGCCGTTTTGTTCTGTTGCCAGTTGGTTTCGATGTAATCGAGATGCTTCCAGGTATTGCCGATTACGTCATTCGGCGGTTCAGCCCGCAACGCCTGGTAATCCCAACCGGCCGCGCTTCGCGAGATGAGAACTTCATCCGGCGGCGCACCTTCACTGGAATAATAGAAAACCGGCGCGCCAATCATCTCCGCATTGATCGGGGAGTCGAGGCCAACACGCAAAAAGCCGAAAGATTCCAAGCCAGGCGGCGCTAGCGAGATCGTTTTCACCGTTTCACCGGGGGCAAAGTTCACCGTCCCACTCATCAAAGTCGCCTCGCTCGCCGCGTCCGGGGAGGTCTTGCCGATGAGCGAATAATGTACCGAGACCGGCTTCGCGCTAAACGTGCTCAGCCGGACATCAAAAGTCCCCTGGTAATTCAAGATGAAGTTCTGCCGCTGATCGACGAGGAGATCAACTCCCACATTTGAATTCGCAACCGGCATGAAAGGCGCGAGCCGCGGGCCATCGGCCCCGGGATTCCAGACAAAATTGTCCGGATGATGTGCGTTGGGCGCCGTCAGGTAATTATCTTCGATCGTCATGTCAGCCTCGCGATAGGTCCACGAATCCCATTCCATGCCCCAAACGTCGTTGTAAATACCAAGTGTCGGGTAGCGGAAGAGGCTGTGCAGAATGATCGAGTCTCGCACGGTGAGGTGGCCGTTATAATCCCAATCGTAATTGTCCCCGAAACGTGCGCCTACCATGCAGGCGATAATGGCACAGCGATCAACGAGCGATTGAGGGCCGTCGTAACCGCACTCCATACCCTGTCCGCAGTTGGTCATGACGCATTGATGGGCTTCGGGCACCCGCCCGGTCCCGCTGTTCGAACAGGCTTCGTGAATGCAATTCTCAAACCAGCAGCGGGTCATGATCGTCGAGCCGCCACCGCTGGCCCCTGTATCAATGCCGTCGTCCTTGACCCAGCCGATGAGCGTTTTAGTTAGGCTGTGGGTGTGACCCGTTCCCGGCACGAGGTAAAGGCCATCGTTGTCGCCATCGACGAACGCCGCCGAGTCCACATCAATGCCGGGATTAGTCATTTCGATAATGGCACTCGAGTCGATGTTAACGGCACCGCTGACCAACTCGCCACCTGTAATGCATCGCTGCGCGAGAGTGCGCGTGAGGAAAAGGTTGCCCCGTCGTCCGATGCGAAGGCGGCGCCGCGCTGGTCAGCAAGGCCAATGGGACCGACCAAGGCGCAGTCCGTCAACTGAAGCTCGGCCCCTCGGCTGACAGCAAAGCAGGGCTCGAACGCCTTGTGGTAAGAAAATGAATTGTGCGGCGCCTGGGCCAACCAGTTCGGGTTGGCTCCCCATCGACAGAAAATCGTGCCTGCGGCGGTGAACTGCGCGATGCTCGTCCCGCTCGCCGCTTGCAACCAGACGCCGCCCCAAAGCTGCGCCGCATTGTCCGGCACGAAAACGACCGGCGCCTCGACGGTGCCATTGATTTGCACTGAACCTCCCGGCGCGACCCAGATTTCCACGCCCTGGGAACAGCGAATGACCGTTCCTGCCCCAATCGTCAGGGAGCCGCCAGCGGCGACGGTGAGATTGCTGCCGAGGGAGATTCGGGCATTGCTGCCCCAATCATCGGCGCTCGACATGGTGCCTCCTTTGTTCGTCCACGTGGTCGACGGCTCGATGACAATCGGGCGCGGGGCGCTCAGCCCATTCACGAATGCATCGCAGGTCAGATTTCCCGCAGAACCTTGGCTCGGCAAAATTGTTGATCCCCAGCCACGGCGAAGCTGTAGCGCCGAAGTTGGAAACTGCGAGGCTCTTACTACTCCATTGAGCCAAAGCGGATCGCCTGCATCGGCGCCGAAACTCCCGTCCTTTGTCAACCGCGCCGCAACCGGGATCGGCAGGTCCTTTGGAAACTGGCCCGGCGCCATCAGCGTTAGCACCCCCGCGGCGAATGCACTTGGCGCGTCATTGACAAAATGATAGGGCACCATCTTTGGGAGGCCCACTTCTGTGCTGATGCGCTCGCTGGCCCGCACTATGAACTGCCGGGTTTGCGTATCGGCACCATCGGTTGCAACCAACTCGTGATAACCGGTGGCGTCGATGGTTACGGGCTGCCCCAATGCTACGGCAGCGCCGTCAACCGTAGCCGATGTGGCGCCGTTCACGGTGAAAGTAATGGAATCGGCAGCGACCTGGCGGTCGGAAAGGCCACTAATCGTGATAGCACCCGACAGCGCGCCCGGAGCGACAAACGCAGCGACCAGAAAACGGAAGATATTCATATGAAGCAGGGGGGCCTTAGCGTAGCCGGAAAATCGCTTTCTTCACGAGTCAACTCGGTGCACCCCACCTGGCAGCGACACTCTCGTCCTGAGCATCGAAATGCGGGGAAGATCACTGCGACAAGAGTGTCGCTGCCACGAGAATCAACCCTCGCCGACTGTTTCCGGCGCTCCTTCGCTCGGAACAGCGGCTTCGCGCCCGGCGCTTTTCACCGTCGTGGCGCTCTTGCCGACGCGGCCGCGCAGGTAATTGAGTTTGGCGCGCCGCACGCTGCCGCGATTGGTCACTTCGACTTTGGCAATTGCCGGGCTGTGCAAGGGGAAGACCCGCTCGACGCCTTCGCCGTAGCTGATCTTGCGCACTGTAAAACTGCTGTTGAGTCCTGTGCCGCGACGGCCGAGCACTATCCCTTGAAAAATCTGAATCCGCTCCTTGCCGCCCTCGAGCACCCGAGTGTGCACTTTCACGGTATCGCCCACGTTGAAAACGCTCACCTTTTTCTTGAGGTGCTCACCTTCGATTTTTTCGAGAATTTCACGCGCATTCATCGGATCACAGGATTAAAAATGAGGAACCCGCCGGATCCGGCGGGGTCAATCGATAAGGCATTCGCCCCCTGAACGCAACGGCAAATTTCCCCGGGGCACGCTCTCGCCACACCGTGCCGCAGGCCTGCGGCCTGCCGTGTCACCGGCTTGCAGCCGGCAAGCTTTGAGTCGAGACCAACTCACTGTCTCTCTGATTCACGACTGCCCTCTGATCTGTCCGTCGCCGCGCACGAGGTATTTGTAACTGGTCAGTTCCGGCAGTGCCATCGGGCCACGGGCATGAAGTTTGTCGGTCGATATGCCGATCTCGGCGCCGAAACCGAACTCCTCGCCGTCGCTGAAGCGGGTGCTGACGTTCCAGAAACAACAGGCGCTGTCGACCTCGGCGAGGAATTTCTCCGCCGTCTTAGGGTTCTGCGTCACAATCGAGTCGGTGTGTCTGGAGCCATGCCGGTTGATGTGATCCACTGCTTCCGCGATTGAGCCAACCGTCCTCACCGATAGAATGAGATCGAGGTATTCGGTGGACCAATCCTCCTCGTTCGCCTCTGTTGTTTCGTTAGGAAAAAGCCCGCGCAATGTCTCGTCTCCTCGCAGCTCGACACCTTTCGCGCGCAGAGCGGGAACGGCGCGCCGATAAAAGGCCTCCGCCACATCGCGGTGAACGAGCAGCGTCTCCATGGCGTTGCAAACGCTCGGTTTCTGGCACTTGGCGTTGAGCGCGATTTTTTCGGCCATGGCCAGGTCGGCGTCCTTGTCCACGAACACGTGGCAGACGCCGTCGTAGTGTTTGATGACCGGCATGCGCGCGAGAGAAACGACCGTCTCAATCAGCCCTTTGCCGCCGCGTGGGATGATGACATCGAGGAATTTGTCCATCGCGCACATGATTCTCACGGCATCTCGATCCGTGGTCGCGATAAGCTGGATGCAATTTGCCGGCATGCCAGCCTTCGCGCCTCCGGCTTCGAGCGCCTCTGCGATCGCAATATTCGAGTGAATCGACTCCTTCCCGCCGCGCAGAATGGTGGCGTTTCCGCTTTTAAAGCAGAGCACCGCGGCGTCGCTGGTGACATTCGGACGCGATTCATAAATGATCCCAATGACGCCGATGGGCACGCGCTTTTTCTCGAGGCGCAGGCCATTGGGACGCGTCCACGAGTCGAGAATCTCGCCGACAGGATCTGGCAGTGAGGCGACCTGGCGGATGCCGCTTGCGATCGCGGCGAGTCGTTTGGGATCGAGACGCAGGCGGTCTTTCATGGCCGCGGTAAGCTGGTTGGCGTCCGCGGCTTCGAGATCACGGGCGTTCGCCGCGAGGATGTCGTGCTCCCGCGCGCCCAGTTCCTCCGCCATCGTGTGAAGAATGCGGTTTTTTTCTTGCGTCGAAACCAGCGAGAGCGCAAGCGCTGCCTCACGCGCGCGGCGGCCCATTTGTTGAATTTCCTGCTCGAGCGAGAACGTGGACATGTTGGGAGGTTGGAACCTCCGCCACGAGCGCGACTTTGCAACCGATGCAGCGGATCAGTCGCGCGAGTTCGGTGCAAGCGTCCAGAGATTGCCTGTCCCCATGCAGTTCGACCGCAACCAATCGTCAGGCGATTACATTCCTGGCGTCGGGTCGGAAAGCAGCGATTCGAACCCTTCGTCTTGAAGTTTAATTTCAGGCTGTTGCTGAGTGACCAGAACGGGACGTAACTTGCCTTCGATGAAAAAATAGGTGAATTGCTGGCCAGCGGGAGGGGGCGGGAGTTCCTGGCTCAGGATCGCTTCGTCTCCGTGCTCGCGATAAAGCACCTCGTGCAGCTCATCCTCGTGCAGCTGAAATTTGAATCGAAAACCTGCCGGCGCGGGCATCGGCACATGACGCAGGTTGTCCAACGCCGGTTCAGGCTGCTCGGGGGCGAGATGGGACGGCGAATTTGAAACCGAATCGCGCGAGGAAATATTGTTGTAGGCAAAATACACCAGCCCGGCGATGATCACGCTCAAGAAGCCGATCGGAATCAGATGCCGCATTGCTGACGCGCCCGCGCTCGTCCCGCGCGAAGTTTTTTTTGTCTCCTTATCGAGAAAGGCTGAAAGCCGGGATCCAAACGGCGTTTGCCGGAGGTTTTCCTGCAAGGCCTTCACGTGGGCCGCCAAGCCTGGATCACTGGACCACCATGGAAAAATGGATTTGGCATTGGTGAATTCGGCTTCGATCCGCCGCCATTTGGCGAGATCAAAGGCGGTGGCGGCGCGGGCTTCCAGAGCAAGGCGCGCCAGGCATTTGAGGAAACCATAATAACCTGGAAGTTGGCGTGCGGACCATTGGCCGAGAAGATCCCGTGCGCTGTCGGTCGATCCTGTCAGGGCAACCCAGAAGCCGAGGGCCACTTCCTGCAAGTGCCGGTCTGGAAACGGGCCCGCTTTGTCAACAAGGTGGCGGCGTGCGGCTGCCGAGCGCTCCGGTCCCTCGATGGCATCAAGCGCATGGATGAGGTTGACGAGCATCCACGGTTGAAGATCGCTGCGATTCTCCCAGTCAGACATCCATTCGACGGCGGCGATTTGATTGGCCGGAGGTCCCACGGCGAGCGCCCCGCCCACGGTGCCCCATAGCATGGTGGAACTCCGGAGCAGGGAGCGGTGGTTTTCGGCCAGCATTGCGACGACGCCAGCCTGCTGCTGGCTCACCGCTTGCTCGAAGATCTGGCCAAGTGCGGCCTCGCGCGCAGCTTCGGGAAGTGAGAAGCGCAAAATTTCGTCGAAAAGTACGGGCAGCGGCCGGCGGGCGGCGTTGGTGATGATCCACTGACGGGCGAGGTCCGGATCTGCGGGCGGATCCGAAATCGTGATGCCGCCGCCGGCGGCCCGAATTCTGTTCGATGGCCCATTGGCGTTCACCATGGACGGTTTCATAACAACTAGGAATGGTGAAGAGGGCCGGTCAGGATCTGTGGCCTCCCGCAATGTGCGGGAGCACCCGGGTTTTTGAAAGCAGGATTTTTGAGCAGTCGAATCCGGGCGGTTGAGGTCTGCCTCTTTCGCGGCCGGCTTCGCGGTGTACAGAGTCATTTTACTTCGGGCAGCAATCTCAATTGCGAGCTACCAACGCGCCGGCCACAGCAAGTGCTTCTGTTTCCATTCGGCGGCGAGATGACGAAAAGCAGCGGCTGGGGGCGAGTCTTCCTCATCGGACCACACCATGACAAGTTCGACGGTGTGGAGCGGCGAAAGTCTGCGGGCGACGAGCGGTGCCGGGGCCGGTGGAACCACGCTGTCGGCCATGATGCCAACTCCGGCTCCGGCCTCGACGTAGCTGAGGACAGTGCTCATGAGGCTGGGAGTGTGGGCCAGGCGCGGGGCGAACTTCGCCTGACGGCAGGCGGTCAGAATGGTGTCGTGCAAACCGACGCCTTCGCGGCGGGCCAGGACAATGAGTGGCTCATGAGCAAGATCGCTCCAACGGACCGATTTGTGGTTGGCGAGCCGGTGGCTTTTCGGAAAAACGGCCACCAGCGGCTCCCGGCGCAGCAGAAGGGTCCGCAAGCCGATCGCTTCCTGACCCGGCACCGGCCGGGTCAGCGCCAGGGCGAGCCGGCGGCGTGCGACCATTTCCCAAACGCGTTCGGGCGTCCGTTCTTCCAAGTGAATCGAGACGCGTGGATACCGGAGGTGGTATTCCTTCAAAATGCGTCCCAGGAACGCGTGGGTTGGCGGACCGATATAACCGAGGCGAAGTTCGCCTTCCTCGCCGGCCGCGGTCCGTCGCACGCGCCGCACGGCCTCATCGAATCGCTGCAGCAGAAGACCAGTCTCATGCAGAAGAACCGCTCCCACTGGAGTAAGCCGAACCGTGCGGCGATTGCGCTCGAGCAGCGTTGCGCCCAAAACCTCTTCAAGCTCCTTGATCGTGCGGCTCAAGGCAGGCTGCGCCACATGGAGACGCTTGGCGGCGCGAGAGAAGCTCAACTCCTCGGCGACCGCTTGAAATTGTCGGAGCTGGCGAAGGTCCATGGAAGGGAAAAGGCCGGAAGTCAGAATGCAGATGCAGAAAGAACCGACCCCGGCATTCCTACTTATGCCGTATTAGCATAACTGATATTGCGACAAATGATTTCCGCTATCAAAGAAAACCCGACAGTTTCCTCCACCGTGAAACTTGGGAAGACAACCTTGGTCTCGATGTCGATTTGGGTGGTGATTATTACCATTCTTCACGGCGCATTGAATCTGCAATGGGGGGATACGGGGAAATTTCGGGTCGGATTTCTGCCCGTGACCTGTCATCTAACCTGCCCCGTCACGGACTTTATCAACAAGAACCGCGACGGGAAGAGCTTCTTCCAACCGATGCGGTTTAACGGCTTCCCGGAGTTGAAGGAGATGTTTCTTTCCAAGTCGGACCAGATGCCGGCGACTTTCATTTTGGCGCCGATGGCGATGGCGCTGCGTGAACAGGGAGTACGGATCAAGATCGTGCATTTGGGGCATCGCGACGGCTCGGCGGTGGTGGTTCACAAAGACTCGAACATCCATCGGACCGAAGATCTGAGAGGCAAAACGATTGCCATTCCGGGACGGTATGCCAACCAGCGGCTGATTCTCTATCGGGAATTGAAAAAGGCGGGGATGGGTCTCGACGAGGTGAAGATGGTGGAGATGCCTCCGCCGGACATGCCGGTTGCTCTCTACTCGCGATCGGTCGATGCCATCACGTCGGGCGAGCCGTTCATGGGGCAGACCGAGCTGGATGGCTATGGGCGGGTCCTTTTCCAGGCTAAGGACGTCTGGCCGGGATTCATCTCCTGCGTTCTGGCCGTGCATGAAGACGCGATCAAGCACCGTCGTGCCGAGATTCAGCGACTCGTCGATGGCATCGCGAAAAGCGGGAAATGGCTCGACAGCGACATGAACCACCGGATGCAAGCCGCGCAGTTCGTCAGCACACTTTATTACAACCAGAACCCACGGCTGCTGAACTACGTGTTGAGCAAGCCGCCCGATCGCGTGAGATACAGCGACCTGAAACCGCTGCGTGCCAATTTCGAAGAGATCGAGCAACTCGCCGGCGAGGCCGGGATTCTGCAAGGCACGGCGCATTTTGAGGATTATGTTGATGACTCATTTGCACCGGAACCGTCGACAGTGCAGCCGTATGATTTCGAAGTGAAAAAATGAATTCGCTCCTTACACCGGCGCCCCCTCCGGCAGTGCGGCCGATGGCTCGCGAGACAAGGCAGGGGCAGGATGTGCCCGCCAGGCGGCGGTGGGCCTCCGGCGGGTTCTTGCTGCCGGTGTTTGTCGCCGGCTTCCTGCTGCTGGTGTGGCATTTGAGCGTGCGGATCACGAAAAGCGATATTTTTCCGACGCCGCTCGAGGTGCTGCGCGGCTTCGTCGAACTCGCTCAGAAAGGCCTCCTGCTTAAATATATCGTGGCCTCGCTCTTTCGCGTGACTTGGGGTTTTACGCTGGCGGTTCTGCTCGGAGTGCCATTCGGCCTGATGCTGGGGTGGTATGGACGTGCCTTTCAGGCCTTCAACCCCATCATCCAAATGTTGCGGCCGATTTCGCCCATCGCCTGGATTCCCATCGCCATTCTTTGGTTTGGGGTCTCCGATGCCGCGCCCATCTTTCTGATTTTTCTCGCGAGTGTTTTCCCAATCACCGTGTCATCGATTGCCGCGGTCCAGAATATGCAGCCGATTTACCTTCGAGCGGCGCAGAACTTCGGCCTCAGAGGACTTCCGCTTTTCCGACGCGTGGTTTTGCCTGCTGCGCTCCCGCAAATAATCACCGGCATCCGCATCGCGCTGGGCGTGGCGTGGCTCGTCGTCGTGGCCGCGGAAATGTTCGCGGTAAATTCCGGCCTCGGCTATCTCATCATCGACGCTCGCAACGCGGGCAAACGTTATGATCTCGTCGTCGCCGGCATGGTCATGATCGGTCTCATCGGTCTCGTGCTCGACCTGCTTGTCCGGCACTTGGAAAACTTTGACGAAGTGCGCTGGGGATATGGACAACGGTGAACGGCTCATTCACGTCCGCGATGTCTGGATGTCCTTCCCGGGCAAGGAACCCGGACAAACGATCGATGTACTGGAGCGCGTGAGCTTTGATGTCCGGCCGGGTGAGTTCGTCTGCCTGGTTGGCCCCTCCGGATGTGGGAAGTCGACCATGCTCAATATTCTGGGCGGCTTCTTCGCGGAAACTCGGGGCGAGGTGCGGGTCGAAGACGCCACGGTGCATGGACCGGATCCTGGACGGATCTTCGTTTTTCAGGAAAACGGGGTCTTTCCATGGCTCACCGTCGAGCAAAATGTCGGCTTCGGACTGCTCAAGCGTTCCCGGGAGGAAAGGGAGTCGCGCGTGACCCACTACATTCAGATGGTCGGTCTGGCCGGGTTCGAAAAGGCCTATCCGCGTGAGCTTTCCGGCGGGATGCGGCAGCGTGTCGAGATTGCGCGCGCTCTCGCGGCCAATGCCCGAGTGCTCTTCATGGATGAGCCGTTTGGAGCGCTCGATTTTCTGACCCGGCTCAAGATGCGCCGCGATCTCATCCGCATCTGGCAGGCCGAACACAAAACGGTGGTTTTTGTAACCCACGATATCGAAGAGGCGGTCCAACTGGCCGACCGTGTTCTCGTCATGACCCAGCGACCCGCCACCATCCAGGAGGAAGTCATCGTCAATCTGCCGCGTCCACGCGATCTCGATTCCCCGGGCTACCTCACCACCCGGGACCGCATTTTTTCCATCATGGGAATGGACTTCTCAGGCGGCGAGGCGGTCTAGGAAAGGCGGAAATCGGAGTGCAGAGCGCAAAAAGCGAGGGCAGGCCTCGGGCAAACACGTGAATTCAATTCTGCACTCTGCGATCTGCACTCTGGCTTTTCTTAAGGGCGATGACGATCAGAACAAAGACGGCCATAGAGCCGAAGCCGATGATGTTCTCCTGCCATCTGGGAGGAAAAACGAGAACATAGTCCTCGTCTTTGACCAAAGCCGCGAAGCTCGACACGCAGAACGGCATGAGATAAAGCCGAAAAATCTGCCAGCCATCCAGTTCGGTAGTCCCGCGGCTGGCCGAGCGCGTGCTGATCAGCAGCGCCGTCCCAATGATCGCGCTCAAGCCGACTGACGTAAGCCACAGCCGCGGCGCCGGATCGAAGTGATGCGCCACGTTGATGACATACCAAATGGCATAGCACCAGAGGATGATTCGCCCGGGGGTGAGATTGCCAAGGTAGGTGCGTGGATGCAAGAGTGACACAGGCTTTCCAGCTTGTGAGCGGCATTTCCGTCACAGACTGGAAAGCCTGTGTCAGGCTACCGCCCGATGCAAGCAAAGGCACCGCACGACCGCGTCCGATGTCCCGCTCAGCGGACCGCGATAGAGGTCAGCCACGTCAAAAGCGCGTGGCGCAGCCGCTGGATGAGGGTTGGTTGGCGACTCCGAAACTTTCTGGAAAACATTGAAGAGGCCCATGGGCTGCGAGGATTTAAGTTTGTCTGCCTTGGGTCAGGGTTTCACCAGCGGATTTCGCATCCTTAGTTGAAGAAGAGGGCCCATATCAATTGAGAACCCGTCGGCCCGCCGGGAAAATTTGTGGGCCGAAGCCAGGGATCACCGCACCCAACTGTGACTTCGCACTGGCGGAAAGCGCCTGTTCGGCCTAACTCCGATTGCCGCTTGTCCCCAGTATGCTCGCCGATTTCTATTCCTGGTTCCGTCCGGTACTCTTTCAGTTCGATGCTGAAGAGGCGCATCATTGGACGTTGTCAGCGCTGCGGTGGGCGGAGAAGTGCGGTGCGGCGCGGCTGCTGGCGCCCCGGGTCACCGCACCTTCTGTGGGAGCCATGGGCCTCGAGTTCCCCAACGTGGTGGGGATGGCCGCAGGTTTGGACAAAGGCGGAGTATGCATTGACGGCTTCGGCGCGCTGGGATTTGGCCACATCGAAGTGGGCACCATCACACCGCGGCCCCAGTCGGGGAATTCCAAACCGCGGGTCTTCCGGCTGGTCGAGCATGAGGCGATCCTCAACCGGCTCGGATTCAACAATCCGGGCCTCGACCAGGCGTTGCGCAACATCCAGGGACGGAAGTGGCGCGGGGTTCTTGGCTTCAACATCGGAAAAAACTTCGACACGCCCAACGAGCGGGCGGCTGAGGATTACCTCACATGCCTGCGGGGGGCTTACGCTCATGTCGACTACATCACGGTCAATATTTCCTCTCCGAATACAATCGGATTGCGGGATTTGCAGGAAGAGGACGCGGTGCGCAGGCTGTTGCGCGCATTGAAGTCGGAACAGGATCGGCTTTCGCAGCATTACCGAAAATACACGCCGTTGGCAATCAAGATTGCGCCGGATCTCGACGCCGAACAAGTGAAGGCGCTCAGCGCCATATTTTTAAGGGAGAAAATCGATGGCGTGGTGGCGACGAACACCACGATTGCGCGCTCCGGCGTGGCGAACCATCGATGGGTGAGCGAAGTGGGGGGATTGAGCGGCGCGCCATTGAGAGAAATGGCGAACACGGCGATTCGAACGCTGCGTGGAGAAATTGGCACTCAGATTCCGATCATTGGCGTCGGCGGGATCATGAATGGCGGCGATGCGCAGGAAAAACTCGCAGCCGGAGCCACGCTCGTGCAGGTCTACACCGGTTTGATTTATCGGGGACCGGCGTTGGTGGCCGAGATACTGCGAGGAGGCACAGGCTGCCCGCAAGCATCGCCTTGTAACGAAGCTTTCAGCGTCCTTTTCAATGAATCGGATCGTCCTATTTCCTCTCGTAGATCTCATAGCTAAACATTTCCTCGAGTCCGTTGAAGGCCGCCCGGTGGGAGAAGTCGGAGCCCTGCAGGCGCGCCACCAACTCAGGAACCCGGCGTTTGCTTTCGGTGACTCCGCAGAGATAAATGATGAGTGGTTTGTTCAGCGCGCCGGCCTTCGCTTCAAGCGACGCCAGTTGGGCGGGAGTCTTCAGGACCGTGACGCGGGGATCGTACAACAGCATTTGCCGGTCACTGACCCCGATGATTCCGGTGATAGCGTTAGGCGCATTCGCCGAGACATGGTGTGCTGCCTGGCGCATTGGCTGGCGCTCGGTATGCGCGAGCGCCTTGCGAATCGGTGCGGTGCCGGCAATCCAAAATACCAGAGTAGCGGCCCCGATGAAAGTGGAGAGGCGACCGAGCGTGCCGCTTCGAACGGTCAGCTTTCCACTGTAAAATGCCAGCGCCATCACCGCGCCCAGCAGCGCAGGCAAGAGATACCACACCACCATGGGAGCGCGGCTGAGGCCATTATGGGCGAGTGTTAAAATGGTGGTGCCGAGAAAGGCCAAAGCCACAAAGCGTGCCCGACTGCCTGTGCGGATCATCCAGGCCAGTCCGGCGAGCGTGGAAAACAAGAACACCGCGGCGAGAGCGATTCCAATTCTTTGTGTCTCGATATTGACGAGGGAAGCGGACCAGGGAACGCCGGCGGCCAGAGCTGCCCAAAGGTCTTTATACCAGCCCCACGTTATCTGGTATGTGCCCGTCTCGGCACCGCTGCGCAGATAAGCCGCGAGTTGTGGCAGTGACGGCGCGAAGCACCAGAAAAAAATGACGGCCGCGAATGAATTTGCCACCACGAGGCGCCCGAGGCCTGTCCAATCCCGGCGACGCCAAAGCTGCCCCGCCGCCAGCAGAGAAGTGATGAGCGGGAAGTAAACGCATCCGGCGAATGCGAGCATTGCCCACAGATTCATTGCGGCGGTTCCCAGCCACCAGCGCCATCGGCCATCATCGAGGGCCCGAAGCACAAAAATCAGTCCGCACGAAAGCGCGAAAAGCATCGCTGCATAGCCGCGCATTTCGCAGAAACGCACATGCCACGGATGAAGTGCCAGGAGAACTGCGCAAAGAATGCCCACCAGCCAGCCGCCCATCATCCTTCCTAGAACGCCGAGCGCGGCGATGGCGCCGAGCCCCCACAGAAAAGCCGGCAGACGCATGGGGGCTTCCGAGAAAACGTTCGCTCCTTTGCCAACGATCCTTTGCCACCCTTTGAGGGCAACTCGCGCCTCGAACGACGACCAAACATGATTGTTGCCCTTTTCATTCCAAAAGAGGGCCGTTTTCCAGTCCGCAGGCTTGAATAAGAGCGAACCGTCCACTTGTGGTTGTTTGACACCCCAGACGTACGTGCGAGCTGCGAACGCTTCATCATTCCAAAAGCTGTGCTTAAGTTTTGGAAGGCGGTAAATCGCTCCCAGCGCAACAGCGGCGGAGATACCGATCCAAAACCACGTGTCTCCGCTCGCCACCCCGCGCGAGACAACCCGGGTCTCACGATCTGTCCCGCCAGGGTGAAAACGTGAAGCTCCCCACCATCGAACTGTCGCCACCGCGGCCAGCCCTGTGACAAGGCTCACCCAGGCGGCCTGCCGGAAGCCGACGGCCATCCAATGGTCCACCCGCAGTTCCTTGTGTTGCGACTGCCGTTTGCGCGCTTCGCGCAAGGGCGCTCGATCCGCACACTCCAGCCAGAGCAGGCCCGCGGCCGCCACCGCGATCCATAGTACTGCCATGAAGCGCGAACTTCGCGCCAGGGGAACTTTCTTGCGCATTGATGCAGCGTAAAGAATTTCCTTCAGCAACCAATTTCAATATTGCATCCGAGCGGCGAAGTGAGGCAGGCAATCTTGCCCGTACGCGCTAACTTATTGGAGGGCGAAGAAGCATTAGTGCGGTGAACGTCGACTTTGAGCGCCGCCGCCGTCCTTGTGCGGCTGCGTTGAGCCGAAGCGGGCTCCAATTAAGAAAAGGCCACGGCTTCGCCGGTTTTGGGGGAGGGCCGTCCGGGGCCGGCGGCCCTCGTGAGCGATTGATCGCTGAGAAGGCACGGAGCGAACCGACCGTTGGCACAAAAAAAAGGGTGCGGGACGCCTGAGCATCCCGCACCCTCGAGAATCAACCTGCCGGATTAGCGGCGGTAATTGAAGTCCCGGCGTTTTTGACCGCCACCACCACCACCGCCACCACCGCCGCCGCCGCCACCACCGTAGCCGCCGCCGCCGCCAGAACGCTCTTCGCGGGGCCGGGCTTCGTTGACGGTGAGATTGCGGCCGTCCAGATCAGCTCCATTGAGCGCCGAGATTGCGGCTTGGGCTCCTTCGCCGGTCTCCATGGCGACAAAAGCAAAACCGCGCGGGCGGCCTGTCATTTTGTCCATCATGATATCGACACTGGCGACGGGTCCATGCGCCGAAAAGGCGTCATTGAGATCCTGGGCGGTCGTGTTGTAGGAAAGATTTCCTACGTATAAACGTGTATTCATTTTCGAGTGTGTGACTAGACCAACTGGCTTCTTTCTGGTTGTTCCCGACTATCGGGTTTCAAGTCACCACTGAAACATGTTCACCGAAGACTTTCCAATCCTGAAAAAACTGTCAACTAATCTATCGAACGCAATATGGCAGCTTTTCATGCGAAGGCCAGCCTTTTTTAAACAAGAATAAAAGTCGGCCGCTGATTCAACGAGCGAGCGTGGAGGCGCAATGGGGTCCCTGGTGAGCTTTTGGCTGGGATGAGGATCGCCCGTATCTAGGGCGCGGCGGTCACGGCGAGTTGGTAAAACTTCGCACGGGCGGTTGTTGGGTCGCCTCGCCACCTGACCAACACGGTTTCTCCAGTGGTGATTCCGCCCACGGCCGAGCCCTCGCTCTGCCAGCTACCTGGAGACATGTTCTCTGAGCCAAGCACCTCATAGGTGACGTCGTCGATCAGTCGGCGGACGGGGAAGTGCAGGATCGTCGAAGCGCCTTCTTTGGCTATCGTCAGTGGATGGGGAGAAGGGGTTCGTGGGTCGGTAGCGAAAAGGTACTCGATTCCATTGGGGAGGCCATCGCGATCGGCATCAGCGCCAAACCCTGTGTCGGCCAAGGGATAACCCGGGCGACTGCGACCTCGAGATCAGCCCCGGGGCCGGGCTCCTGCACGCCGGTGAATCCAGCCACGAGTATCGATGGAGATAAAACCGTTCCTTGGATGAGGACGGATTGTGCGACGCTTTGCACGCCGTTCCCAAAGTCGGGATAAACGATACCATCCCCGCCGAAGGTGTCGTCTAACGAGCCGTCCGGCTGGTAGCGCAGGATGACCATGTCGGATTCCGCCGGGGTCGCGTCGACGACTGTTCCGTGCCGGCCGAAAAACGCGGCGCTGCCTCGATAACCTGCGACCACAATTCGCGAACTGAGGACTCCTCTTTGAATGGAGACACTCAATCCCCTGGAGTTTGCGCCGAGGTCGGTCGCCAGCCTGCCATTGCCGTCGAAGGAGGTATCCAGCTCGCCTTCGGCGGTATAGCGCACCACCGCTACATTTTTGTAGCTGCTGGCGCTGGTCCAACCGGCGACGACAATGGTACCATCGAGTTAAATCGCCACCGACTCTCCGCCGTCCTCCCCGGGGCCGATGGACGTACTGAGCTTTCCATCCTCCGAAAACGATGAATCAAGCGATCCGTCGGAGTGGTAACGGACCACCGCAAAGGAGCTGATTAATCCTTCGATCTCAGAATATCCACACACCACGAGCTTCCCGTCCGGCTGGATTTTCACACCGGTGGCCCCGTCATCGGTGCGTCGCATCGCGGTCAACACTTTCCCCTCGTCCCCGAAGGTCGTGTCCAGCGATCCATCCGGGTTGTACCGCATGACGAAAAAATCAAAGTCGTGGCCGTTCTGGGCTCTGCCAACGACCACGATTTTGCCGTCAGGCTGGACCGCCGTGGCGGTCCCGAAGTCGACACTATCCGGAAAGGTGATGATCGTAGAACCACTGCCATTGAATGTCGGATCGAGGTTACCCGGCGCGCCGCGGGCCCGGGCACAAAAGAAGAGAACAGGCAAAAACACGAGTAGACGTACACGGAACATAAGAGAACGGGGTAGAGGGGGAATCATCGGGCCATTACGGGAAATTTGCGGGCGCCATGCTCGAAGGCCAGTTGTCAATTAAGCGCGCGTGCTCTCACCGGCTTTTTCGTCCGTCACGGCAACGAAAAGATGATCGGATTTAACTCCGAACCGAGTTTTTTTGCCAAGCGGCATTCTCGGGGGGACGCAGGGCCGCTTGAGCGTTGGGCATTGCTCGGCGAATGTTTTGTGCGTCACTATGCGTCCGCCAGATGCTTCGCCACCTTCTCAAGTCCAAGATCCACCGCGCCGTCGTTACCGACTCCGATGTCGGTTACGAGGGGAGCATTGGAGTTCCTGCTGACCTGATGCGCGCGGTCGATTTATGGGAAGGCGAAAAAGTTCTCGTGGCATCGATTACGCGCGGGGAGCGGCTCGAGACCTACGTCATTGCCGAACCTGAAGGCAGCGGCAAAATTGTCGCGCGCGGCGGCGCGGCGCATCGCATCTCGACCGGCGACATCATCACCATCATGGCGTTTACCTGGTCGGAGCGACCCGTGGAATCCCGGCGCATCCTCTGCGGCCCCGGCAACGTCATCGAGCGCCACAATGTGAGCTGATCATCGGGGACCTGCGTCGCGCCATTTGACACTCCTCTTCCTCTGTCGAGATTGCGCGCCTTTCAGCGGATGGCACTGATCGTTCAGAAATATGGCGGTACGTCGGTCGGCAATCCCGATCGCATCAAAAATGTCGCCCGGCGTGTTCTGGCCACGCAGTGCGCTGGGCATGGTGTGGTGGTGGTGGTCTCGGCGATGTCGGGCGTCACCGATGGTTTGATCAAACTGGCGCGCGAAGTCGCGCCGGAACCGGCTGAACGGGAAATGGACGTCCTGCTGGCGACGGGCGAGCAACAAACCATCGCGTTGACCGCGATGGCGATTCGGGCCCTGGGCGGCAAGGCGATGTCCTTGACCGGCGCCCAGGCTGGAATTGTGACTGATGGCGTGCACACCAAGGCGCGCATCTCGAACATTACTCCCAAAGGGGTCCATGAGTTGCTGGCCCAGGGGAACATCGTCATCGTCGCCGGCTTTCAGGGCCAGACGGAGGAAGGCTGGATCACCACCCTGGGGCGCGGCGGCTCGGATCTCACCGCCATCGCCCTGGCCGCCGCAGTGAAGGCGGATCTGTGCCAGATTTTCACCGATGTCGATGGCGTTTACACCTGCGACCCGAGAATCGTCACTGAGGCGCGCAAAATCCCGGTCATTAGCTATGAGGAGATGCTCGAAATGGCCTCGAGCGGATCAAAGGTTATGCAGAGCCGATCGGTGGAATTCGCAAAAAAATTCGCAGTGAAGTTTGAAGTGCGCAACAGCATGAACGAGTGCTCCGGCACCCTTGTCAGAGAGGAAGATATGAGCATGGAATCTGTAGTCATTCGCGGGGTCAGTCTTGAACGCGATCAAGCGAAAATCACCATTCGCGGCGTGCCCGATCAACCGGGGATGGCGGCGCGCGTTTTCCTGACGCTGGCCGCGGCCAATTTGAACATCGACATGATCGTGCAGAACGTCGGCACCGACGGGAAGGCAAACATTTCGTTCACTCTGCACAAGAACGATCTTAAAAACGCGGGCCGCACGCTCGAACCATTGCTGCTGGAAATGGGCGGTGCGGCGCTCGATGCGAATGATGGCATTGCCAAACTTAGTGCTGTGGGCATCGGCATGCGCAGTCACAGCGGTGTCGCCGCTCAGATGTTCGAAGCTCTGGGCAACGCCGGCATCAACATTCAGATGATCACCACATCGGAAATCAAGATTTCGGTCACCGTCGATCAGGATAAAATTGAACAAGCCGCTCGGGTGGTCCACGCCTCGTTCAAGTTGCACCAAAGTTTCGTAAGCGAGTGACGGCAGCGCCTGCCCCAGGGCTGTGTTTCAAAGCGGCATTTATGGAGGAGCGGCTGGTGTCCCGGATTCCTTCCTGCGCCGAAGATGGAGGACCATGAAGCCGGTTGCGGCGGCTGCGGCAAGATGTTTCAGGGTGTGGCCGCTAACCAATCCTCCGAAGGCTGCAAACACGGCGCGATCCCACTGTTCGAGACCTTTGGCCGCGATGTATCCAGCCAGAACACACCACAAATCGGCAGCGCGATTGTAGCGGCCTCGCCAGAACAGCAGCATGAGCGGCAGTGCAAGCATGGCCATTCCTTGCACAAGGCCATAGGGCCGCAGGTCTCCATGCCCGAGCCGCTCCGTGACCGTCCAAAAAACGACACTCCCGATGGCGAGGGCGACAGCCGGGATGGCGAGGTTCTTGCCCCACTTCCAGGAAACTCGTTCCGCCAACACGAGGGTCACGATAAGCGCAAACACTACCGCCATGGGCAGACGATCCCAAAAAAGCGTGTCGTTATTCGGTGACCAATGGTAATAAGCCGAGCCGAAACCGGTCGCAAACACCCCTGCAAAAACCGCCATCCAGGCGCGGCGTTCCCATGGTTCGGTTAGCCGCGCACCTGGCCCTGGCGTGGTATGAGCGCAGACGAAAAAGCCCCAGGATCCGGTCAGCAAAAACGGAAGGTTTGACATCACGTCGCCGAAGTTGGGCACGCCCCACAAGGCCCGCCGGTCAGCGAAGTCATGGTAGCTGGCCCATTGTGCGGGCCACTCGGCAAACGGAGCCGGCGTGAGGTAGACCGCCACTGAACCAGCGAGAAGAAGCGACACAAAGAGTGGCAGCCGCCAACTCGTGAAAAAAAGCGCGACCGAAGTGGACCGGTTCATCCTAAGATCTGAGCGGCAACAGAGGACAGAGAAGGGGCTATTTCCAACCGCTCATGTCGCCGCCGCCAATATCGCCGCGACTTTTCGCGCCACGTCGTGGAAGGCACTGCTCGACGCATTCTCACCGGGCTTTTCAAGAGCTATCGGCAGGCCTTCATCGCCGCCTTCGCGGGTGGCGATATCGAGTGGGATTTCGCCCAGCAACGGGACACCCAGACGCGCGGCTTCACGTCGCCCTCCGCCTTCGCCAAAAAGATGATATTTGATGCCGTCGTTCGGGCACTGGAAGTAGCTCATGTTTTCCACGATGCCCAGGATGGTGACGTTCACTTTGGCAAACATCGAGACGGCTTTGCGGGCATCCATGAGCGCAACTTCCTGTGGGGTCGTGACGATGACCACGCCGTCGAGCGCCACCGTCTGCACGATGGTGAGTTGAATGTCTCCGGTGCCGGGCGGGAGGTCGAGCACGAGATAATCGAGTTCACCCCACACCACCTGCCGCAGGAATTGCTGCGTGTAGCGTGTGGCCATCGGGCCGCGCACGATTACCGGGCTCGAATCATCGAGCAAGAATCCCATGCTCATCAGTTTTAAACCGTATCGCTCGATGGGGATGATTTCGTTTTCTTCCGTCGCCATGGGCCGGGCGTCGCTGCCAAACATCAAAGCAATGCTGGGACCGTAGAGGTCACAATCGCACAGCCCCACTTTGGCTCCGGTCGCGGAGAGCGCGACGGCCAGGTTTGAGGCGATGGTCGATTTTCCCACGCCGCCTTTCCCTGAAGCCACCGCGACGATTTTTTTTACTCCTTCGATGCTCTGTTTGAGCAGAGGGCCGCCAGGTCCCTGGGTCACGGGCGGATCCTTGATATCGAAGTCAAAAGAAACATTCTCCAACCCGGGGAGCGCTTCGAGGACGGTCGTGGCGTCGGAGAGGATGCGGCGGGGGATTTCCGGGTCTCGTGTGGCCAGGGCGACCTTGACCGTCACGCTGCCGTTCTCGATGGTCACCCCCTTCACCAAGCCAAAAGAAACAATATCCCGGCTGAAACCGGGATATTTCACCCTCCGCAACGTCTCGATAATTTGTTCCCGGGTCATGAAAAGTACGAAGTCCACCTTGGTGCAGCGACGGGGTGCAGCAACCGGAAACGGATTTCCTTGGAGACGGCCCGCCACCGGGCCGCAGACTAAGGCCGGCGTTTCAAGCTATCCGGCGAGACGAGCGTTCAGTTGCCAATCGTGACGCCTGGCTGGGTGAAATATCGATTACCCGAGGGTCTGACCAGTAATGCAGTGCCGTTGGGGACCTAAAAGGGCGATGGAGATCCATTGCCATCGACCATCGTATGAATTCCCGCGTCGTAGCTTTGAGTTGTCCCGAGGTTTTCATCCCGTCACGGCCGCACAGAGTCCTGGGGGTTTGGCCGTTTTCCTTGCGCCCTTTGGTCGTGGCGTGAATAGATCATCGCGTGGATCCGTCCAATCGCCAGACTCCGCGAGATGCGGCCAGCCCCGATGAAACCCCGGATACCACCCTTGTCGAACGCAGCCAGGGCGGCGACCTGCACTCTTTTGATGTGTTGGTTACCCGGTACCGTGGGAAAATTTACGGAATCATTTACAATCTTGTCCGCAATGAATCGGATGCGTGGGACCTCGCGCAGGATGTTTTTGTCAAGGCGTGGAGGGCGCTTCCCCGGTTCCAGGGGCAGTCCGCTTTTTTTACCTGGCTCTATCGCATCGCGCACAACGTGGCCCTGGACTGGATGCGGGCCCGAAAAATCCAGAGCGGGGTTGAATTTGACGACACCCTCACGCGGGCGATCGAAACCGAGGCGCCCACTGCGCCGCGTGAGGAACGCCAGCCGGACAAGCGCATGGCCGATTCCGAATTGGGCGAGCGCATCAACGCAGCCCTGGCGGAACTTTCACCGGAACACCGTGCCGTCATTCTTCTTCGCGAAGTCGATGGTCTCAGCTATGAGGAAATCGCGGAGCGGATCGAATGCTCGCTGGGCACCGTCATGTCGCGCCTCTTTTATGCGCGCAAGCGCCTGCAATCGCTTCTCGAAGATGTCTACCGCTCGCCTGACTGGCATTGACTCCCAACCACCAGACCACCATGAAAGATGAACCACTTTCCCAGGATGACGAGCGCCGCACGCGCTGGATCGACGAGGCATTGAACGACGAGGATCGCCGGGCGTTCGAGCAGCAACTGGCAACACGGATCGATCGTCATGATCTGGAACGCGAAAAGTCCGACGTAGCGGCGTTGGGGACACTCTTGCGAAGCCATGTTTCGGCCGACATCGAGCCGCCATATCCTGATTTTTTTAACTCCCAGGTAGCCAAGAAAATCCGCGACGGGATAACGACTACGGCCGCCGTAAATTGTCGTCCCGGTGCTTTGGCGGTGTGGGTGCAATGGCTCCGTTCGCCCTGGGCGGTGGCGATAGCCGCCATGGTGGCGTTGCTGGCCATCGTCCTGATGGACGATCCCGGGGGGCGCACCCGGGTCCTGAGTGTTTACAGTCCCGAACCCAATGCCACTGCACACGCTTATTTTTCAAACGATGCGCAAGCGATGGTCATCGAGCTTGACGGACTCGAAGCCTATCCCTCGGATCGGCAAATCGCAGGCAACGAGGGAAATGACACCACGGCTTTGGTGGCAACTTTAAGCTATTGATGGACTCGATGCCATCGACGCGGTTCTCGATCCTGCGCGCGAACAATCGCGTTCCTCGAATCTCCCTGCGGTTCGCCACGATCGTCTTGCTCGCCGCAATCGCGTTGCCTTTTCACTGGACCGCAAGTGCCGCTGACCCCTCGGAAGGCACTCTCACCGGACTTATGTTTTACGCGACCAACACCGATGGCACGGAAGCCATCGAGAAAATTCAGGATTCCGCTGGAGACCGTGAGCGTTTCGCGAATTCGCTTGGCCGCGTTTTTCCCGCCAGAAATTTCGTTCTGGTGGGAAAGCACACCGTAGCGGTATCACAAAAATACAGCATCTGGCTAAAACCAAGCCCGCAATTTCCACTCCAAATCGAAAACACCGGCCAAACTGACGACGGCGGCCTCGCTCTCTATTGGATACTGTGGCAAAAGGAACCTTTGCCAACCAAGGACCGCGAGCTTGTAAAATCGAACACCGTATTGAAACGCGGTGCTCCGCTCTTCATCGGCGGTCCAAAATGGCGAGACGGCCGCCTGATCTTTGTCGTGCGAATGGATTGAGGCGCATCGCGCCGCAGACCTCCAGTCTGTATGGGTGAACTTCGCTGCGCTGGTGTTTCAGCGGCAAGCCACCGCTGGAACGCAGAGGCGAAGAACGCCCTGATGCCATTCTAATTTAATACGCTAAAGGCAGGCCCAGCCAACCTCACTCGGTCGGGAAGGCCGCCACGATTGTCGTTGTGGCCACAAATCGATGCCCGATGTTGTCCACGACAACGCCGAAGCCTTCCAAGGTTCTAACGCCGAGTAGTGTCATGTCTCCCGGTTCAGCGAAAACCACTTCGTCATTGGTTTCGTAGCCTTCAGCACTCAGGATCGCATACCCTACGTCCCGCTCGATTCTCTGCTGCGTAGCGGTCGCGAACACCCGCTTTCGGCGTGGCGTGATCCCCGCAGACCTCAAAACATCAGCCGGCAACCAGGTGAGTTCCGAACCTGTGTCCACAAGGGCGACCAACGGCGGGGTCGCCAACTCCTCGCGCTTGGGATTCCGAGCGGTTACGTTGACCTTGAACAGACTCATGCTGCCGGAAATATATAGAGCAACGCCCCATAATCACGCGTCCGTGAAGACGGCTGCCCCGATCCCATTTGCCTTGGCGGCGGCGAGCTTTGCGGTGCGTTCCGCGAGTTCGACGTGAAAGTGATCGGGCTGGGGCGCAGGCCCCAGGTCGCGGCTGCGCGCCACCCAATCACAAAAGAGTTCGCCGTTGATCCGCCCCGCGCAGAATTCGTCGAGCAATCCGCGCACGAGACCCGGGATTTCCTCGAGCGTCACCACCTTTTTCTCGAGGCCCGCCAGCCGATCCCCGCGAATCGATCCTCCGACATACATTGCGTATTTGTTGGGCGCGCGACCCACAAAACCGATGTCCGAGTGATAAGGACGCGCGCATCCATTCGGGCAGCCGGTCATGCGGAAAAGAATGGGCTCCTCGGCCAGGCCAAGCTCGCGGAGATGGTTGTCAATCTTGTCCATAACCCCGTGAAAAACGCGCTCGGACTCCGACAGGCTGAGCCCGCAGGTCGGCAACGCCACGCAGGCATGAGCGACGCGGCGCGCAGCCGTCATGCCACCAGCCTCGGGCACCCGGTGAGCGCCCAGAATCGCATCGACGCTCGCCTTGTCCTTCGGATCGATGTCGGCAAAAACGAGGTTTGTGTTCGGCGTGATGATCACCGGGCAGCGCAGCGTTTCGACGATTTTACGAAAGGCACTTTTGTAAGCGGGGCCATCGGGGCGGTCTGCAACACGCCCCATGCTGATGTGCACACCGCAGAAGAGCCGGCCGTCTCCTTGCGCGTGCCACCCGAGCTGGTCCTCGACAGTGTCAAAGCGCACTCCCTTTACTGATTCGAAAACGACATGAGGGACACGCCGCTGCACTTCACCACGGAACCAATCGATGCCGCGCTGTTCGATAAGATATTTCATGCGCGCCTGTTTGCGGTCCTCACGGTTCCCAAAATCCCGCTGGGTGGTGACGA
Organism: Verrucomicrobiales bacterium; assembly: GCA_050998515.1. Classification (GTDB taxonomy): domain Bacteria; phylum Verrucomicrobiota; class Verrucomicrobiia; order Verrucomicrobiales; family V1-33; genus JBPCQC01. Next base: position 68,733 of record JBPCQC010000112.1, on the reverse strand, counting down.
TGGCGACGGTGACGTCCATCACATCCGCTCGTCGTACATAGCTGAGCGGTTTGGCAAGAGCGGGGTGGGTTTGGGTTTGGCCGTGGGTCATGCCTGACCCGCCACCCACGAAGACCGAATATCCTTCAACCGTCCCATTCACGACATGCGGCACAAACCCAATGTCCTGAGAAAATACGTCAACATCATTTCGTGGTTCGACAGCCACCCCCATCTTGAACTTTCGCGGCAAGTAAACCTTGCCGTAAATCGGGTCCTCGGCTTCCGGCGGCTGATTGGCGTGAGCCAGCAGCTCGACCTTCTCGCCATCAAGCCAGATGTCGGCATACGCGGAACTGCGCCACAGAAACCGTGGACTGATTTCCCTCGCGAGCTGCTGTGCATCGAGATGGGCAGCGTCATTGAGAGCCGCCGCGGGACCCATTGTGTTGCGCACCACGTCCCCGCAGGCCCCCATCGTGGTGAGCCCGCTCCGACTCACGGTGGCAATCACTTCCTTGAGGCTGCCTTTCAATACGCCATGCAGTTGAATGCCCTGACGGGTCGTCAGACGCAATGAGCCGTTCGCCAGCGAGTCTCCCAGACGATCGTGAATAAGGTACTGTTCCGCGGTCAAACGTCCGCCTGGCATCTTCGAGCGGACCATGAATTGCCAGGCCTTTTCCTTCTTTTCCTTTACCAGTTGCCCACGTAAATCGCGATCATCCTGTTGATAGGTTCCGTGGAATTTAAGCAATAAATTCTCAGCGTCTTCAAAGTGCGTCTGTCCCGGATCCGCAAGGACTTCCGGTATCTGCCCCCGCAGCCCTCGACTTTCACGTTTGATGTCCTCAGCATTCGCTTTGCTCATGGGAATAATAAACTAGAAGCGCCTCAGCAAAATTGAAGCCGCAATTTTCCGCCTCTCGCCGAAATGCCAAGATGTCCGATCCTCTCCAACCCCGCAAGCAAAATATACGATAAATCCTATAGGATAGGTCGAGAATGCCGCAAGCCCGGGGGTCGGAGGCGCGATGTCGCAGGTGGTGGCTTTTTAGTTCGCGCCAGTGGGCGGCCCATTCGGCAAGATTCGAGCGCACGGCATTCAACTCCACAGTTGAAGTGCCTAAAGGAAACACGAACGTCCGATCCATACGATGGCCAGCCCCGGGAGCCAGATGAAGCGCCGCATCGCAATACCGACTGAAAATATCAAACCACTCCAAAATTTCAAGATCTATTTGAATTAACAGGGCGACAAAATCGACCGGAAATCTAGAAAGGGTTCCTCAATCGTGGCGTAATAGAGAATGCAGGTGAGCGACTTGGGCTTTCTGCTTTCGCGACGCGCCAAATGGTGCTACGCAATCATAATTCGATGGTCTGTCGACTTCCTGGGTTGAGGTTCCATGCCTTCCCCGTGCTTTTTGCGGCCGGGTGGTACTTTCTTGCGCCCATGGCCTGCGGCCAGCAAGGAGCCGGCGAGCTTCCTGTTCAGCGGGCCATTCCGGTCGATCCCACCGACGATGTTCGCCCGCAGGTGGAGATTCCGAAAACGGATCCGAAAAAGCGTCCATCCGAAGCGTCTCCCTCGGGGGCTGAGAAAGTGCCGGACGGCCGGCCGGTTTCCAAAGAAGCCGCTCCCAAAGCGATTCCTGAAGGGCGGCCTGTTCCCCCCAGCACACAACGTCCGAAGGCCCCGGTTAAAGAGACTACGCCGTTGGCGGCCTCAATGCGAACGCAGGCTGAAGCCCGAACCTTGTTTCTTTCATTGCCGGCGCCCCGCGGACAAATCGTGGACCGCAATGGCGTCCCCATCGCTCAGAATATAATCGGATATTACCCCGCAGTTGAATTCCCGGAGGGACGCATTCTGAAACAAAACGAAATTGTACCTTATGTGCGCCAGCGCATCGCGCATACGGTTCGGGTGCTCGGGATTCAGTGGGAGGTTAAAGATGAATCGATCATCGAGCATTACGAAAGTAGAAGGTGGCTGCCGTTGCTCTCGAGCAGTGTGCTGAAAAAGATCGATCGGGACCAGGTGCAAAGATCCCTGGCCCAAGGTGTGATTCTACATCCGGGCTATCTGAGAATTTATCCCGAGGGCGAGACGGCGTGTCATATCATTGGATCGGTGGGAAAGGTGCGCCCTCTGCCCACCGGGCCGCTCGATCCGTTGGATACCTTCTATCCCGAAATGGTAGGCCGAGATGGTGTCGAGCAGGGCTACAATGCCCAACTCGAAGGAAAGCCCGGACAAATAAACATCCTCTTTGATCCCTCGGGGGAAAAGATAACCGAAGAAATCACTCGGAAGCCGGTACCAGGACAAACTGTTGTTACTTGTCTGGACCTGGACTTTCAGCGTATCTGCGAAAATGTCTTGAAGGACTCCGTTAAGCGCGGGGCATTTGTTATCGTTGATGTTTGGGACGGAGATATCATCGCCATGGCATCGTGGCCGATGTTTGATCCCAATTTATGGGTTCCTTCGATCGGCCAGAAGGATTTTGCGCGCTTGACCAAGGACAAGAACAAACCATTGCGCGGCCGCGCCTTCATGGATGTTTATCCCCCGGCTTCGACTTTCAAGGTAGTTACTGCGCTGGCCGGACTCGAGTCAGGGAAAATAACTGAAGATACCACGTTTTATTGCGGCGCCAGCCTCCAGATCGGAGATCGGGTATTTCATAACTGGAATACTCACGACGAGGGCAGTCTCGATCTTATTGGCGCCATCAAAAGGTCATGCAACACCTGGTTCTATCGGGCAGGCCAGAGAATTGGAGCTGAAAGCCTCAGTTTGATGGCCACCCGGCTTGGCTATGGGGAAAGGGTGGGATTGCCGATCCGCGGCGAGGCGGCCGGATTAATGGCCAACGATGAATGGATGCAACGTTACCAGCGCCGGCGGATTCTGGGCGGGGATCTGGCCAGCATGTCAATTGGACAGGGGCCGGTGTCAGCGACCCCTTTGCAAGTTACCCGCGCCATGGCCGCGATTGGAAACGGAGAGTATGTCCCCCAAATAAGGCTCGTGAAGCAAATTCAGGACATTAATAATAACGTGGTCGAAGCTTTTCCTGCTGCGCGCCGCAACGACCTGAATCTGTCGATCGAGCACATGAAAGTGGTTCAGCGCGGCATGCGCGCGGTGGTCGAGGAATCCGATGGAACCGGCAAGGCCGCTGCCAATGACTTCGTCTCGGTCGCAGGCAAGACCGGAACCGCCCAATGGGGACCGGATCGCAACATGGCTTGGTTTTCCGGCTTCCTTCCGGCCAAGAATCCCCAGTATGCTTTCGCCGCGATTTACGAAGGGGATATCGGAGAAGACAGGATTTCCGGCGGCCGCAAGGTGGCGCCGATGGTGGGAGAAGTCTTCAATCGTATTTATAAGCTGAAAAAGCAGCGGGAGGAGCCATTGTCGGGCCGCGCCGCGTTGCTGGCCAAAAACGAGGCTTCGCCCGAAGGTGAAGGCGATGCGGAACAAACGGATGACGATGAACCAGCTGAGCGCAGGGCATCCAGAAGCCGAACCCGCCAGCAGACTGTCGTCCAGGCTCCCGCAGTCAGGCGCGCCGAGCCAGTTCTCCCGCGTCCTCCACGGGAGGTTGGGATCCGCGGTTTCTTCCGCCGGCTGTTTGGCAGATAGTCCGCGCCCGGTGTTTTCCCTGGGGTCTTACTTAACTTGATAGCCTGTGTGCCCGGGACTTTTGCCGTCGTTGCGTGTAAGTCGCGGTAATGCTAGCCGAGCGCAGAAAGCGCGGGCAACTTCTGCTTTAAGGTGAGAACAGGGGCGAACAGGTCACCGGACTTTTCGACACGTTTCAATACTTCTGCGCTTTCGAAGACCAGTCGTGCGGAGTCTTTTTTTCTGAGGGTGGCCTCGACTTCCTGCCAGGTCACTGGCGTTGAAACCGTCGGCCTGGCCTTTGCCCGCAACGAGTAAACAGTGACCGTTGTCTTATGATCGTCGTTCTGGCTCCAATCGATGAGCACTTTGCCATTGCGCAAAACTTTTTGCATCTTCGAAACGACAGCGTCCGGGTGTTCGCGCTCTATGGCCTGAGCCACAGCGTGTGCAAACGGCTTGGTTTTCTCGTACGTCACGGGTGTGTTGAGCGGCACATAGACTTGAAGCCCTTTGGACCCTGAAGTTTTGGCGAAGCTCTGCATCTTCAACGCATCAAAAATCGACTTGAGCCAAAGACCGATTTGGCAGCAGAGCACAATATCGGCGGGCGGGCCTGGATCGAGATCAAACGCCATCATCGTTGGCCGAGTGATGGCCGGAGCTTTGTGCAAAAACGTATGCAGTTCGAGGTTGGCCAGGTTGGCTGACCAAACGAGGGCAGGCAGGTTATCGATGACGCAATAGTCGATATGCCCTTCTTCGCGGCGGCTCGGGACCTTGCGCGTCTTTATCCAGTCGGGCCGGTGGGAGGGGCATTGCTTCTCGTAAAAAAAGAATCCGTCCACACCTTCGGGATACCTTTTCAGCGTAATCGGGCGTGAAGCCAGGTGAGGAAGTAAAACCGGCGCAATTCTGATGTAATAATCCAGGATGTTGGCTTTGGTGAAGCCCACTTCAGGGTAGAGTACTTTGCCGAGGTTGGATACCTCGAGCTTTTGACCGCCTACTTCGAGTTGGGTCTTCTTGCTCATCGCGGTGTCATTCGAAGTCGCCGCAATTCACTTCCTTCGGGCCAGGTGCTTTTCCTTTTCGCGAACCACTTCGGTCGCATCTTTATCTTCTCGAAGCCCCAGGAAGACCGGCTGACGCAGCTTTCCATCACGAGTCCATTCGGCAAATTTTAGCTGGCAAACCAATTGCGGCTCGACCCAGCGGCACTTTTTCATTTCCGCCGGGGTCAAATTCTTGGACCATCGGCCGCCCTGTTTTTCCGGGAGGTTGGCGAATGGTGTGGAATCACGGGCCAACGGCTTCAAGCGATCATAAAGGGCCTTAATGCTTCGCGCATTGAAGCCGGTGCCTGCCTTGCCGGCGAACTTCAGTTCTCCGCCTTCGTAGTAACCAGCGAGCAAGGCACCGAGATGCTGTCGGCTCCCTTGCGGCGGAGTGAAACCGCCAATCACAAACTCCTGTTCGTTGACAACTTTTATTTTCAACCAGGCGCCGCTGCGCCGCCCTGGTTCGTAGGTCGATGAAACATTTTTTGCGATAATGCCTTCGAGGCCAAGGGCGCGGCATTTGGCCACCAGGTCTTTCGGCTTGCCGTTTAAGTTTGCTGAAAATCGGATCGGGTCTTCGACATCGGTCAATAATTTCTGCAAAGCCGCTTTGCGTTCGATGAGCGGACGCTTGCATAGGTTTTGCGATCCTTGTTCAAGCAAGTCGAAAACGTAGTAGACCACGGTGGTGTCGGTGTTTCCAATATCCTGCAGTAATTGAAACGAAGGGCGTCCTTTTTCGTCCAAGGCGACGATCTCGCCGTCGAAGATAGCCTTGGCAGGTGAGAGAGCCGCAACGGCTTCGGCTACTTCAGGGAATTTGGCGGTGAGACTTTTGGCGTTGCGGGAAAAAAGTTCGACCCGTCGTTTATCCTTGACCGCCAAGGCTCGATAACCGTCGAATTTCACTTCGAAAACCCACTCTTTCCCGCCCGGCGCCTCGTCCACCAGCACCGCTTTCATTGGTTCGATGAAGCGCAGCTTGGTGTCAGTGTCGCGGTCAGAAGTCCATTGTGCATCGGCCTGGCTGGCGATCTGTGCCATGGTGCGTCCGCTGGCGGCGGACTGGTCATCCTTTTTCTTGCTCAAAGGGCGCATATTCTCTCCCGCCTTGATCAAGAGCCATTGGTTGGATTCCTTGCCCATGCGAACGAGCGCCCATTCGCCATTGAGTTTGCTGCCGAGCAGGAGGACGTGCAGCTTGCCAGCCTTCAAGTCCTTGAGCGGATTGTCGCTTAATGGCTCGTAAGTGCCGCGGTCCCACAACATAACGGTACCGCCGCCATATTGTCCTTTGGGAATAATCCCTTCGAAAGTGGCGTACTCGACCGGGTGGTCTTCAACTTCGACTGCCAGATGTCTCTCTCCTTTGGCAAAGGGAATTCCTTTTGGGACCGCCCATGACTTGAGGGTGCCTCCCATTTCGAGCCGGAAATCATAATGCAGCCGCGACGCGGCGTGCTTTTGAATGACGAAGTTTGAAACACCGCTCTGACGCAGCAATGGGCGGCCCTTGGGCTCTTTGGTCCGGGAAAAGTCCCGCTTCCGCACATATTCCTTGAGCGCCATGAACTCAACTCGCCTTTCTGCGCGGTTTGCCAGCACGGGCCGATCCGGATCGTTTTTTCTTTCCTCCCGAGACCGAGCTCTGTTCGAGGCTCTGTTGAAGAACCGCGACTAGATCAATCACATTGCTTGGGCGCGCCTTGGCTTTCTGTTTCGGAAGCGCCTTGCCACCGCTCTCGATTTTCTCTTCAATGACCTGTTCGAGTTCCTTGCGGTAATCATCCTTGTAGGCCTCGGGCTTCCACTCGTCGGTCATGGATTGAACCAGCGCCTTCGCCATATCCAGCTCCTTTTTCCCCACCTCTTTCGTAGCGGGCAGTTTGAATTCATCGACATCAATCAGCTCGGTGGCGAAATGCATCAGCTCGAGCATCAACCCGCGTTCCTGAGGTTTCACCGCCGCAAGATGCTCGCGGGTTTTGATGACCACCTTGGCGATGCCGATCTTTCCGGTCTCATTGAGCGCTTCGCGTAACAAGACATAGGCACGGTCCCCGCCCTTTTGCGGCTCCATGTAATACGGCTTGTGAAAGAAAATGGGGTTCACCTCCTCGAGCTCGACAAAATTAACTATGTTGACGGTTTGTGTGGCTTCGATGTCCACTCGCTTGAAGTCTTCATCGCGAAGGACGATAAATTTTCCCTTCTCGTGTTCGTATCCTTTCACGATCTGGTCCCAAGGCACCTCCTTGCCGTCTGCTTCCGCGACTCGTTTATAATTGATCGGGCTTAAATCGGTGGATCGCAGCAACCTAAATTTCAGTTCCTCGCTCTTCGTCGCCGAGTAGAGCGCGATGGGGATGTTGACCAACCCGAAGCTGATCGATCCTTTCCAGATGGCTCTCATGGTCTTGGTTTTTGGGAAGGTGGGGGGCGGTGGAGTTGATGGGGCGTCGGGCAGCGGCTTGGCGTCAAGGCGCTTGTGACGCGGATGGTGTATGCTAATACAACGCCGGGTGAACCCCACTGGTTGCTTGCACCCAACGACCTATCCAGGGACCACCCGGTGCTAAAACCGGAACACTGAAGAAGTGCCCGGGCGTCGCGGAACCCTTGACCGTCCGGCAGCGCGGCAAAACCCTGCTTGTTTTCACGCACCGAAGCGTTGAAAAATGTGCGGCCAACTTCGCGAATCCATGTTCTCCAACCAGCTGCTTCAATCGTTGTCGTTTTGATGAAGAAGATTGCGATCCAGATTTCGACAGAATCCGACGTAACAACGGGCGGCTCCGCGCGGGCCCGCCGTGCCACGACGGGACTTTCTCCGATCGCGCGCAAAATCCGCGACATTTCGTTGCAACTCTGGGGCGAAAACCGGGCGGTCGACCTTTATGGGCAAAGCGAGGCCTGTCTCCGGATGTTGGACAAGATCGAAAAATTCGCGCGATTCAAGGAACCGGTGTTAATCACGGGGGAGAGCGGCAGCGGGAAGGAATTGGTGGCGGCGGCTTGCCACCTGCTCAGCCCTCGCGCGGAAAGGCCCTACGAGGCGGTCAACTGCCCGCAGTATCAGGACGGAAACATTACGGTCAGTGAGCTTTTCGGCCACGTGAAAGGAAGCTTTACCGGCGCCACCGGCGACAAGAAAGGACACTTCGAAACCGCCAACGGCGGCACCGTCTTTCTCGATGAGGTCGCCGACCTGCACACCAACGCTCAAACCATGCTTCTGCGCGCGTTGGCACAGCAGGAATTCAAGCCCCTCGGCTCCGAGCGGACGGTGCGCACGAATGTGCGGGTGGTCGCCGCGACAAATCGCCCGCTCGGCGACATGATCCATTCGAATGAGTTTCGCGAGGACCTCTATTTTCGGCTGCGCTATTTTCCTCTCGAGATTCCGCCGCTGCGTGAGCGCGGAGATGACTGGAAGCTTCTTATGGAGGTTTTTCTGGACCGCCTGGGTCGGGAATACGACGTGCATCGGAAGCTCAGCGCTCATTCCGAACGCCTTCTCGAGGAATATCGGTGGCCCGGCAATGTGCGGGAACTCAAGAGCATCGCTGCTGTCGGCTATGGGATGGCCGAGGGCGAATCGATTGAACCCGAGCACTTTGCTTCGCAGTTGCGCAAGGACGAAACCGGCGAAGGCCTCACTCCGCTCTACACCAGAATCTACAGCCGTATTGTCAAGGAACAGAAAAGCTTCTGGGATGAGGTTTACCTTCCGTTCATGGATCGTGAGTTGAACCGGACTCAATGCATGGCGATCATCCGCCGCGGTCTGGTGCAAACCCGCGGGTCTTATCGGAATCTGCTCAAGCTTTTTAATATGCCGGAGACCGATTATCAGCGCTTCATGGACTTCCTGAGGCACCAGCGGCTGAAACCGGAGGATTTGAATCGGCGGGATTGAATGGAGCCATGAGCGAGAACCTTACGCGGCGGCGTTCGATTCTGGAATCGTTTGGTTTCTCGCGGGCGGCGATCGAGATTCTCCTGACGGTTTTGCAGCGGGACGTGCCGGCGGTGCGGCCAGCTGTCGAGCGCTCCCTGCTGGGCGCGGAAATTTTTATCCCCGAGTGGATCGAAGTCGTCGTGAAGGCGGGCAAGGAAGGGGCGCTCGAAGCGCTGCGAGAAATAATTTTTGAACTCAATTTTCCAATTGCCGAAGGAACCAGCGCGACACCGGCTTATCAGGAATTGGCGCTCGCGGGCGGACGGAATCTTGCAGACGTTCGTGATCGGCTGCCGCCCGAGGGCCCGCAGTGGGAGAAGCCGGCGGCGATGCGTCTTTCTCTGCACGACAGCGGCGGCGGGCTGATTCCCGTGCTACAGACGGGGAGCCGTGCTGATTTTGAGACGCTGGTGCGAGCGATCATTCATCATAACGAACCGAAGCCGGTGCCGGCTTCCATGGGTAGTGTCTTCATCAACGGTTATCCCAACCGGCGGCGTTACCTGCTCGTTCGCAAGGCGCTGGCTGAGGGCGTGCTCCCGGCGGAAAAGCGAGACCCTCAATTGTGGCGCGACAAATTCATCATTATTTCAACCGGCCCCTACAGCGGTGTTGACGCCGAATCACTCGGGTTGACGGTCGAAAAATGGCGCGACCTTTCGGTGGCGATCCGCATCGATCATGAATGCACCCACTACCTGGCGAGACGGCTTTTTCCGCGGTTGAAATTTGGACTCCAGGACGAATTGGTGGCCGATTTTGCCGGGCTGATGAGCGCAACCGGCCTCTTTCCGGCGCAAATGTTTCTGACCTTCATGGGACTCGAAAACTTCCCCGACTACCGAACCGGCGGGCGCTTCGAGAACTACCAAAAGGAGCTTGGCGTTTCTTCGGATGCGTTTCACGCGGTGGGTCGTTTGCTGGTCGAAGCGTCGCGTCACCTCGAGCGGTCTTTTGCCGACTGGTCGGCGGCACGATGGGACAGCGACAGGGGAACGGTTATCGCGGCATTGACTCACGCCAGTTTGGAGGAACTGGCGGCCGGTCAAGCGCTCCCGGGTTCCGCTTCGATCCCGGTCTCATCGTGACGCCTGCGGAGAGACGGACGCTGTGGGAGCGTTCCCTTACGCTTGGGGAGCGCATCGCGCTCTTGAAAAGCGGCGCGGCAGCGGAAGGCGAGTCGACAGATGCCGCGGACCTGGCCGCGAGATGGTGCGATCGCTGCGCAAAAGGTGACGTCGAGAAATTTCGCGCCCGGCTCAAGTGGGATGGGCTAGAGGAGAACGATGTCCCTCTGCTCGCCAGCATACGGCCAAGAGAAATTGCTCCCGAACCGCCGTGGCTGAACCTTTTCAGCGAAGCGCTCGAACTATTCGAGAACGGGTTCGCTCGAGCTGAAGAGGCCAAACGCCACGAGGTCCCTTTCGCCGATTTTTGGATGGCGTTCGCGCAAGCAGGCTCGAAACATCTTCCTCTCGTCGCGCGAACCGACGAAATCCGTTTCTTTCTGGTGCGGCGGCTCTCACCGCTCGGATCGCCGGCGTTCTATCGCTATTTCGATCAGTTTCGTGCAAACCACTCAGGTGACCAGGATGCTTACGACGTCTGGCTGACATCGGCTCGATCAGGCGGTGCGGCTTCGATTTTCCAGCAACATCCAGTCCTCGCGCGCGCCTTAGCGAGCCTGACATTGTCGGCCGCGGCAACGCTGTCGGAAATGATTGGGCGCCATCATGCAGACCGCGGGGCATTCGAAAGGCATGTGGGAAAGGGTGGAATGAAGATCGTCCGTATCGATCCCGGTCTCTCGGATCGTCATTACCACGGCCGCCAGGTGGCGCGGGTCGAGTTTGCTTCGGGCAAGCAGCTCATTTACAAACCCAAGAGCATCGACCTGGATGCGGCCTTTCAGTTCCTTTTAAAGGGCCTGCATGCTGCCGCTCCGGAAATCTTTCCTCCTCCGCTGCAGACTTTGCGGCGGAAGGGTTACGGCTGGGTCGAATGCGTGGCTCACGAGGGGTTTACGGCGCGCAGCCAGGTCGAGCAGTATTTCCGGCGCGGCGGCGGCTTGCTGGCGCTGGTTTATGCGCTCGAAGGGCGCGATTTCATCATGGACAATGTCATCGCGATGTTGTCCGGACCCGCCGCCATTGATGCGGAAACGGCGCTGCAACCGCTGTGTTTGCCGGGCGGGGCGGAAAAAATGGAGCGCACGAAGTTGCTCGAACAACTGCTAAAAGGCCGCGATTTCTCGGTGCTCGATACCGGCCTGGTGCCATTGTGGATGCCGGCCTCGGGCGGGTTTTATGATTTGAGCGGGTTGGGCGGACAAACCGGCTACGTCAGCGCGCTGCAACAGGAAACGTGGGAAAATATTGGCACCGGCGCCATGCGCGCGGTGACGAAACCCGTTCTCGTCGAGCCGGAGAAAAATCAGGTGCGACTCAACGGAGTCCCGCAATCGGTCATCGGTTACGCAGATGAAGTCGAGCAAGGCTTTGTTGCCGGTTACCGGCTGATTCTCGCGCGGCGGGAGCAAATTTTGGGCGAGGTATCGAAATGGGGCTCTCTGAGCCTGCGTTTTCTGCTGCGCACAACCAACACCTACGGGCAACTCATGAAGAAGCTGCTCGCGCCCGAGAATCTGCGCTCCGGGTTGCTCGCGGGCATCGAAGCCGAAATTCTTTATCGGCCATGGTTGACGGCGGAGGCGCGCCCAGCCATCGCCGATTTTCTTCGTGAGGAAGTCGCCGCGCTTCAGCGTTGGGATGTCCCCTGTTTTCACGTCCGGGCAGACGGCGAGGAGCATCCGTATTTTCTCGCCTCGCCGCTCGCGATGGCCCGCGACCGGCTCGGACGGCTAGGCGAAGAGGATCTTGAAAAACAACGGCGCGTTGTGCGGGCGAGCTTGCGGCTCAAACCGCGAGTCGATCTCGGCGGAAGCGCGCAGCCTCACGATCCATTCCCCGGGTCGACACTTGCCAAAGAAAAGGAAGGACCGGCGTGGCGTTTTCCGAAAGCGTCGCTCATCGTACAAGCTGAGGCGATCGCTGATGCCATGCTTTCGGTCGATGGCACTTCGGCACCCGTGGTTTCCGACAACGGGCGGACCCCGGCTGATCTGCTGCTTTATGATGGCTCGCCGGGCGCGGCGATTTTCTTTTCAGCGTTGTGGGTAGCGACCGGAAAACGGAAATGGCGTCAGCATGCGGAAGCGTCGCTGGAAAGTTGGCTGCTCGATATCCATGGACAACACTTCCAGGCACACTGTGCCACCCTGCCGGTGGGAGCGGCGAGCGGGTTGGCCTCGTTGAGCTATGCCATTTCTCTCTGTGCGCGTTTGCTGCAACGTCCCAAATTGCTCGATACCGCGGCCACCATTGCCGGTTGGGTGACTCAGGAAATGCTGGCACACGACCCGCATCTCGATGTGTTCAGCGGCGCCGCGGGAGCCGCTTTGGTTTTTGCCACGCTGGCGGCGGAACCACAGGGCGCAGAGGTGTTTCGTCAACGGGCCGTTTGGGCGGCCGAGCGATTGCTGGCCACCGCCATCACTGAACCGCGGTGGGGCGGACTGGTCTGGGAAGCCTGCGGCGAACGCTATCTAGGCTACGGGCACGGCACCGCGGGCATCGCAGCGGCGCTCAGCCGAGTGGCAGCCTTAACGGGCGATTCACGATTTTCCGAGGCCGCGAGCCAGGCGTTCCGGCTCATTGGGAATCTGTTCTCCGAATCACATCGCGGCTGGCCTCATCTTCTCCGCGGCGAGGAACCGGTCTTTCAGAAAATGGAGAGCCTCTGCCACGGCACGCCCGGACTTGCCCTCGCGTTCGCGGAAGGGGCGCGTCATCGCCTCTCGGCAGCGACATCACTGATCTCGCGGGCGCGCGAACGCATTGAAAGCCTTGATCCCCATCCCATCGATACAGTCTGCTGTGGCAACGCCGGCCGTTTTGAAGCGCTGCTCGCCATCGGAGTGGATGTCGAATTTATTTCGGCGCTGTTGCTCACTGTGCTGAAGCGTCGCGAGCCGCCGGGCCTCTTTCGCAGCGGTTTCAGACGCAGCGACATCTATGCCTGCCCACCCGGTTTTTTCCGCGGCCTCTCGGGCATCGGCTATTCGTTGTTGCGGCTGGGCGAGCCCCAGATTTTTCCGTCGCCCGCGGCATGGCGATGAACCCCCAAAAAAAGACACCCGGTCCCGCAGAATGCGGGACCGGGTGGATCGAAATGAGCGCTTAGGGAGGTGAGGGGGGTGAACAGCGCCGTTCCGAAATGGGGTTACAGATTCAACTCCATCTTCGAGTTGATGAGACCGCCCCCGATACACAGCATACCGTCGCCGAGCACCGAGCTTCCGAGTGTGGCGTCGAGGAAGCCGCCGGAGACTGCCTCGAGTTGCTCATCGCTGAGCTCCTCGGTGGAAGCGGGCGGGATGACGATGTGGATTTTGTTGTCGTTGTCTTCGAGAACCGAAACCGAAACGTTTTTCGGAAGTGAAGTCCCCATGACTTCTTCAATTTTCGCTTTCGGATTGCTGAGCAATTCCTTACGGAATTCGGAATCGCGGTGAGCTTTGAGGGCGACGATTTCGCGGAGTTGACCTTCGGTGACTTGAGCCATAAGCCTGATTTTTGGTTTGGTTGTTTAGGTTGGTTTTTCTTTGTTTGCCCCGGAGACACTCGCCTCCGGACTGACGTGGAAGCCCTTTGCTAGCCGCGTGCCAGAATTTTGAAGCTACACATAAACGTCTAAAAATCAGCAAACTACTTTGCGTAAATCTTTCGATATGTGCTGTCCTGCCCGTTTGACCGGATCGAAATGGAGCCGGGGCTCCACTGATTGGAGTCTCAATTCCAAAATGGGGCATTTCAAGCTTGCCATTGGTATTCAATCTTGATTAATCTCCGCACCCATGAAGACCACGCTTCTCTCAGTCGCATTTTCCGCGTTCGCTTTCCATTCCTTTGCCGGTGAAGCCACTTCTTCTTCGGACAAACAAGCCGTCGCGCCTCCGCCGGAACCGGCGCCTTATGAGGCTGGACGCGGGTTGATTACGCTGGAAGGCCCGACGGGAATGTTCATCAATCCCACTTCGGCCACTCTGCCGCAGGGTGCATTCACCGCTCAGTATTGCTTTTTCCTCCCCGAAAATGACAGCGACCCATGGGGCCACGGCGGGCTTTTAGCGTACGGCGTCACCGACTGGCTCGAAGTCGGCGCCATTGGCAATTATATTTCTCTCGACGAAGGCGAGGATCCCATTGCGGGCGGCCCGTTCGCCCGGGTTCGTCTGCTTAAAGACGAAGGCTGGATCCCTCAACTCTCTATCGGAGCTTATTCAGAGTTCGGCGACACCGCTCTCGAACGTTACGGCGTCTTTGCTGCCTGGTACAAACGAATCCCCATTGACGAAGACGGTTTCATCAAATCAATCGGTTTCCACGGCGGTCTGCGCCAGACCTGGCACGAAAGCCCGGTCGAGGACGTCTTCAATACCTACAGCGGCATCGAAATTCAGCTGCCGTTTCGGTTGTATCTTGTCGGCGAAGTTGCGCTGCGCGATCACGATGCCCAGGCCGAAACCCCCTACGCCTTTGGGGTGCAATGGCGCGCGGCTGGTGTGAACATCAGCGTCGCCGGCATCCAGAATGGCAACGTTGACGATCCGGCCTTCTATTTCGGAATCGGCACGGCCTGGAGTTTCTAAGGAGTTGCATATGGCGGCCGAGATAGTGAAAGCGCGGCCAATTGCGCAGAACAGTCCCTGCCAATTCGCCTCCGCCAATCATTCCTTCCCGGTCGAGTCCACATCGGCAGGGGCGGCCGGGCGCATCGGTCTCACCCGACGGGAATGCCTGGCCGGGTTCGGCAGCCTCGCCGGGGTGTCGGCGCTGACCCTCACTGGATGTGAGGCGCTGCAGCAATTGGACACTTCAGCCCGGGGTGAGGGCACCGGCCTCCAGATCATCGGTGCCCTTGTGGTGCTGGCCAAATATCAGGCCAGCAATCGCCAAAAAACGGTCGCCGAGCAAAAATCCCGCCGGGCCTTCGTTGATCGGGCCATGAAGCCGGCGCTGGCCGCGGAAAAAAAGAAGGTTCGCGTCAGACATGAGCGCAAACTCGATACGGCGAAGAAGGAGTTCGCCAGAGATGCGACAAAGCGTGAGCAATCGGTCGTGCAATTGCAACGCGAGGCCGAAAGCGAACTGGCCTCAATCGAGACGAAATGGCATGCGGCGGCCGCGCATTATACCAGCGGCCGTTACACTGCTGATTTCGCGGCCTCCCGCCACGAAGGGACTGTCGCCTTCACCTCCGTCAAGGACAGCGACGTTCTTACGGCCAGCGCGGCCTATGTGCCCCGATATCTCGCGGTTTCCGTGCCGCCGGAGAAATTGGTGGCTGGCTCTACGACATCCGTGATGTTTTGGGATGCGCAATCCCACCGGCTCGCCAAGGATGAAGTGTACGCGCTGGATCGCGAACCAAAACTCGGTGAGGTGGCGAAGTTCGATGACATCAAGGCCCAATACGCCGAACGATAATAAGTTGTAGTGAAGCAGGCCGTTTGGCCTGTTTTCCCGGGAAGTGGATCAGTTCCTGGCGGGGCCGATCGCCGGATGCAGGCGTTCGGTTGAGTTCGGGTAAAAAGTTAATGCGACCGGATCTTCGTAAGCCGGATTCTGTCCCCCGCTTCGTTGCCGAAGCGGATCAGCGGCCATTCCTCTCGCCGCCTTGCGGCGGCGCCTGGCGCAAAGCCAGGTGCGACTGTACCCGGAGTCATATCGCCGTGGCTTGCGCCGCGGCGAAACCGGCCAGGCGGGCCGTTTCCCCTGTTCTGTCTTGCACCGCGTGAGGTTTTTCCTGCCCCGAGCCTTGCGGTCCGGGCGGTGGGCTCTTAACCCGCCTTTTCAACCTTGCCCGCTGCCTTGCGGCCCGCTGGCGGTATGTTTTCTGCGACACTGTCTGTCGGCGGGAGCTTGCGCACCCGTCTCCCGCGGTTGACCCGCGGCACGCTGCCTTGTGGTGTCCGGACTTTCCTCTGGCGCAACCGAAGCCGCCCCAGCGGCCGTTTCGGATCCGGTCGCGCCAGAGCTTACATCATAAGCCGCAAAATGCCGTCGTTTTCTTGCAGATCGAACATTCAGTGGCAGCGACACTCCTGTCGCTGAGTTGAAACAAATGTCAGCGACAAGAGTATATCGCTGCTAGCGGGCCCGCTTCGCCTGTAGCACCTGGAAGGCGAACTGCGGATCAATTCCGTAAAACCTGCGCTTCACGAAAAACCGGGCTGGATCGTCAAGCAATTCAAAGCCGTCAGGCAGAGCCGCTCGATTCAGCCCCTCGTAACCGTACACGACATACAAAGGCGCGTCGGGAGCCAGCGCGTCCTCCAATGCGTCGCGCGTCGGCGATTCTTTTAAAATCTCGACTTTTTCCCAATAGCCATTGAGCGCTTCACTACCAAATCCATAGCCGATCACTCGACCGGGGGCTTGATTTTGCAGAAATTGTGCGACCTCCCGAAGGGGGGCGTAGGATCTTTCCCATAGAACCCGCTGCTGATATATCCAAACTCCTTGCAGAGCAGCGCAGATAAGAAAGACCAGCGCCGCTTTTACGGCGATCCAACGACCGCGGAGTTGCGGCACACTATCGAGCGGCAGCGGCAAGAGCGCGCAGAAGGGCACTACACATGCGATCGCGAATCGATGGTAAAAATACATTTTCGTAACCGCGACGATCCCGATGAACAACGCGGCGGCGGCAATGAGACAGGCGATGGAAATGGCGGCCACCCGCTGCCGTTTCCAAAGCTGCCAATACCCTAGCACGAGGACTGGGAGCAGGCCGAATGCCACGAACACAACTCGCGCTGCATCCATCAGGTTTTCGTTCATGATGCTCGTCAAAGACACCAGGCCCGGAGCGGCCATTTGGTCGTAATGCGCGTCAACTCCAAAACAAAGCTGGCTCAGCGTGGTGAGGAAGTAATTCCAGTCGAGCGCATTTCCGTCCTGGTTGCGTTCGCCCCATTCCAGGGCTTGGAGCAAGTTGGGTAGGAATAGCTGCAGGAACACCATCGCTCCCACCACATTCATCGCCAGCAGGCGCAGCAGCGCAGAGCGTCGAATCGCCGATGGAAACTGCCGCCAGATGACAATCGCTGCCGCGGCCGCGAAGGCGGCGCAAATCCAGGCGCTGAGCAAATGGCACCAGACGATCAGTGCCTGGTTCAACCCAAAAAGCCACCACCAGACCGGGCGCCGCTGCCCGCCGCTGCCTAACATTTTCCAAAGACACCAGAATCCCGCCACGGTGGCGAAAGTCAGCAGACTATACGCTCGTCCATCAATGCCATAGCGGATATGCCAGGGGTGCAGCGCCAGGAGCAGGGCCGCCACCAATCCCGCCACGGGAAACCCCCAGGCGCGCAGCAACCAGGCCAGGAGCGCAACTGTGGCGAGCGAAACCATGAAATTGGGCAAGCGAATGACGAACTCATCGAAGCGGCCTTTTGGTGCGCGTGTCGCGCGCGCCCAAACCTCATGGCAGGCCTTCGAAAGCAGAGTGAACGGCGGATGGTTGGTCGGTTTGCGGAAGTTCCACAACGCCTGTGCCCAGGACGATTCAACGAAACGGAATTCGCCCGGGCGTTTCTTGTCCGGAATAAATTTTCCCACCGTGGCATTGCGCACATTCCACACTTCGTCCCACCACAGGCTGCTGTGGGCAAACGGCCAGCGCGCGGCTCCGGCCAATACCACGACCACCGCAAGCGCGCCCCACCAAAGAGGTGTCGGGATTTTGGAATTCGCCAGTCCAGATACCGCGGCTCGCTGCGACACGTCGACTCCCGGACCCGGCGCAAGTTCAACGCTCCAACCCCACCAGCGATGCGTAACGGCAAGAACGATGATCACAACGGCATTTAAGACGCCAGCGATCAGTTCGCCCTTCTCGACAGCTTCACGCCAATCCATGGCGCCGACAGTTGTCGAGCGCTGGCAAAATGTCACGCGGCGTCCTGCAATTCCGACCGCACCGTTGTGGCGGTCGCCGGCTGTAGCCGGGGTCTGAGACCCCGGAAGAGGCGGCCTCGCAGAGGCCACCTACAGCGTCCGACTGCCGGCTGTAGCCGGGGTCTGAGACCCCGGAAGAGGCGGCCTCGCAGAGGCCACCTACAGCGTCCGGCTGCCGGCTGTAGCCGGGGTCTGAGACCCCGGAAGAGGCGGCCTCGCAGAGGCCACCTACAGCGTCCGACTGCCGGCTGTAGCCGGGGTCTGAGACCCCGGACTGAAGTTTGGCCCTTTTTTAGTTCATTTGAGCTTTCGGTTTTAGGCTAGGCTGCGTTGAAGAGCGTACTGGGCAGGCTAGGAGAGAGTTTCTCGGACTTCGTGGACGATTGCGACTGTGTCATGAAGTCGTAGAAAGTCGCGGGTCGCAGGGCGCGGCTCCAAGTTTCAAAGCGCAAGGTGCGCAGCAACTCTCCGGTGGAAAAGAGCTCTTTGGCTTCCCGACCTCTTCGGCGCCATTTCGGTGGATGCAGCCACGGCAGTTGGAGGCCGCGTTTTCTCAACTTTAGCGCGCTGACCCACAACAGCGCATAGGCCGCCACGATCACCGCCGGCAGATGCTGATTGCTCGGTGCGGTGCGCACATGGGCCTCACCGGCGCCAATGAGAGTTTTTTCTTCCCGAAAGTTGACTTCAATGCCCCAGCGCCAGAGGTAGGATTGCAAAAACTCCTCCACCGCCATCTCGGGGTCGGTGCAGATGAGGTAGGCGGGCTGAGGATAGAGCAAACGCGAGCCTTTGCGCAGCCGGTAAGCTAAGGGGGCGATCACCATCATCATCAGGGGCAGGTCCGCGCCGCTCTTGCGCCAGAGAACAGAGCTGAGGACTTTCACCCGGAAGGGGTGGCGCTTTCCGGCGGCGAAGGCTTCGATTTGCTGCCAGGCAATGCTCTCATCAGTGCGCAACTCCTCGGGAGTGGGCGCCTGCTTGCCATAACCACGCCGCCGTCCGGTGCGCGCGGCCTCTTCTTTTTGCGGCAAAAAATGCAGCGTGGCATCTTTGCGCACCCGACCGAGGTAGACGCTCTGAGCGGGTAGATTCTTTAAAATAGTTTTGTTAGTGTAGCTGCCATCGCCCCCAAAGACGATGCGCCTTGTGCTTTCACATTGCTCACGCAAGCGAGACATTTGCACCAGGGCCTGGCGGTTGAGAGTCTTCTGTTTTTGCTCCTCGCGATAAGCGGCCAGTTGAAGGACGGTGGCGTTTTTGCCCGGTGGGCGTGCTGAGGGAGCATGAAAAAAGCCGATGGGCACCATCCGCGCCTGCCCATTTTCCAAGGGCCAGGCGGCGGAGAACTGCAAAAAGCGTTGGCCCCGCACCAGGTTGGTCTGAAAGGGCGGCCCGAGCGGATCGCGGCGCCAAGCCACCCCATCGATGTGCGCCCCTCTCTTGCGCGTCAAGGTGTCGTCCATCGCGACTACCAGCGGCGCATTTGGATTGAGCGCCGCGAGCAACTGCCCGCGCACGGTATCGAAGAGCACCGATTTCTCGACCCGCTCCCGCGAGTAAAGCCGGTAATGGGCAGTCCAGTCTTCCTGTTGACGAGCGGTAGTGCAAATAAGATTGGTTAGGGTGCTTTTTTCCGGAGAGAGCAGCACCGCCAACATGTGCTCGCCCAGCCGCTGGGCGCAGGAGGCCGTGGAGGCCGCCGACTTGGTGGCTTCCAGCAGGCCAAGCAGCTGTTGGCTTAGCGAGGGACATGGAGTTTTTTTTTCACCTCCACCGGATTGGGTGGCACCTCCTTGCGCGAGAGAATCAAGTGGGCCTTATCGGCCACGATCCACTCGACAGTTTCGCCTTTATTGAACTCCATGGCCTGAGCGAGGGCAGAGGGGAAGTTGATATACCACTGCTCGCTGGCCTGACGACTGATGAGTTGAACTTTGGTTGGGAATCCCATAATGTATACTCTAGTTAAATAACTAGATCGCTGTCCAGTAAAAAGCGAATCGCTTTTGCGTGGATCTATCTAGTCACAGCCAAACTTCAGGCCGGGGTCTGAGACC
Organism: Verrucomicrobiales bacterium; assembly: GCA_050998515.1. Lineage (GTDB taxonomy): Bacteria > Verrucomicrobiota > Verrucomicrobiia > Verrucomicrobiales > V1-33 > JBPCQC01. The sequence continues at coordinate 49,009 of JBPCQC010000112.1, read as the reverse complement.
CCGGAAGAGGCGGCCTCGCAGAGGCCACCTACAGCCGGCTGTAGCCGGGGCCCCGGAAGAGGCGGCCTCGCAGAGGCCACCTACAGCGTCGCCGCGTTTCGGGGAGGCCACCTACAACGACGGCTGCGTGTTCCGGTGGTGCGGCTGGGCGAGCCTCGTTGCGTTCTGCTCCAAAATACTCTAAAGGAAATTCTTCCCCACTTCGTGTGATCTGCGCGAAGAAGCCACGTCACGCACTTCCTCTGCGGCGACGGTATTCCCGAACGGCTGAAGTCAGGTCGGTGCAGGTCGTGACCAATTCCTCGACGAGAGCGAGGTCGAAATTCGGGAGGTGGCGGCTGGCCGGCAGTGGTTCGTAGCCGCCCGTGATCGGGCCGTAAACTTTGAGACGCCCATTCTTCCACAGCCACAGCTCTTTTACACCGAACGCCTGCCAGAACTTCAATCGGTCGAGGGTTCCACTTCGCAGAATCGCACTCGCCGGCCCGTTTTTTCGAGCAATGAGTCCCATGTCAGGTAGGTTGCCCAATCCACGCCGCGTGCGATCAATGGCGGTTCCTGAGTAAACGAGAGGCGTCGGCGTCCAGCAGTCCGGCGATGATGGGAAGTGATGGACGGTTTTCGCATTGTCGGAGTATTGGCTTCACACGGCGAAAAATCAAAAGGTGACATACGCCGCTAGGCCGTGTTTGCCGCCTTCGCGGCCGAAGCCGCTTTCCTTGTAGCCGCCGAAGGGGCTCGAAGGATCGAATTTGTTGAAGGTGTTGGCCCAGATGACGCCGGCCCGGAGTTTTTCTGCCAGCTTGAAGATCCGGCTGCCTTTGTCCGTCCAGACTCCCGCGCTCAATCCGTAACAGGTGTTGTTGGCGCGCTGGACGGCCTCGGCCGGGGTGCGGAAGGTCATGACGGAAAGCACCGGACCGAAGATTTCTTCGCGGGCGATGCGATGGCTCGCCGCGACGTTGGTAAAATAGCTGGGACGAAACCAGAATCCTTGCGCCGGGAGGTCGCAGCGGCTTTGAGCCAGTTGGGCGCCCTCTTCGACTCCGCTGTCGACCAAATCCTGGATCCTCTGCAACTGCTCGCGTGAATTGATGGCGCCAATGTCGGTGTTTTTATCAAGCGGATCGCCGACACGCAGGGTTTGAATGCGGTCTTCCAGCTTGCGCAGGACATCGCGGTAAACGCCTTCCTGCACCAGAAGCCGCGAGCCCGCGCAGCAGACGTGGCCCTGGTTGAAATAAATGCCATTGATGATCCCTTCGACCGCTTGATCGAGCGGCGCGTCATCCATGATGATGTTGGCCGCCTTTCCGCCCAGTTCGAGCGTGAGTCGCTTGCGGGTGCCCGCGACCGCCCGCGCGATTCTTTTCCCAACCTCAGTGGAACCAGTGAACGCGATCTTGTCGACATTGGGATGATTCACTAGAGCGGCGCCTGTTTCGCCGCCGCCCGTAACGATGTTGACCACTCCCTCGGGCAGTCCCGCATCCTGGAATAGGCGCGCGAGATGGAGCACGCTCAGCGGTGTCGTCTCCGCAGGTTTGAGCACCACGGTGTTTCCGCAAGCGAGAGCGGGCGCAATTTTCCAGGCCGCCATCAAAAGGGGAAAATTCCACGGGATGATTTGGCCGGCCACGCCGAGCGGCCGGGGCTGTCGTCCCGGAAAAGCGTATTCGAGTTTGTCCGCCCAACCGGCGTAGTAAAAAAAATGTGCCGCGACGAGCGGCAGGTCGATGTCTCTGGCCTCGCGAATTGGCTTGCCGCCATCCATGGACTCGAGGACCGCAAGTTCGCGCGCTTTTTCCTGAATCATCCTCGCGATTCGGAAAAGATACTTCCCGCGTTCGCGCGGCGGCACCTTGCGCCAGGTTTTCTCGTACGCTTTGCGGGCGGCCTTGACGGCACGATCCACGTCTTCCGATCCGCCCGCCGCGACCTCGGCCAGCGATTGTTCGGTGGCGGGATTTATGGTCGAAAAATATTCGCCTGATCTCGGCGCCACCCATTTTCCACCAATGAAATGGTCATAACGCGCACGGAGAGAAACTGCCAATGATTCAGGCGCCGGCGCATAGTCCCAGCCGACCACGAAATTCAGCGCTAACGAAGAACTCGAATGAATGGTCAATTCGGTGGCTGGCTTGCGAGAGCGAGACATCGTTTCGATCCTAACCAATGCCGGACGGGTGTCCACGCCTTTGCCGATGGTCCCCGTTGTTCTGCCGAGAACCGCTCAGCTTGAGGATGTGCTTTCAGTGAGGACAGTTGCTCTCAGGCCCGAAAAACTGCGAAAGCCGCCATCGAAGGTGACAAAATCCAGGTCGGCGGCGATGGCAAAAGCCGCAAGATAGGCATCCTGCCAGCGTTTCGGAGCGGGAGTTTCGACATCGGAATGACGGCGCAAATAGACGGTGATTTCCGGTGGCTCATCATCGAAACGAAAGCGAGGATCCGCGAGAAGGATGTCCACGAGCGCCCATGCCTCGTGATTGGTCAGGACGCGCAGTCCGAAAATCGTCTGTGTCGTGGAAAGACGAAGCAATGCCAACTCGGTGAAGCGGCAGAGGACGGCTTCATGGTCACCCAGGCCAGCAGCCCATTGCCGCGCCCGCGCATGGTGGACGTGACTTCCGTGGCAAAGCGCCAGTAGAAGATTAACGTCGCAAAGTGCGGGCATAACGCTGGATGTCCTCCTGCTCCTGAGCTGTGGCGATCATCTCCGCGGTGATTTTAAGAGTCTTCCCTTGGCCCCGAATGAGAGGGAAATCCACCCGGCGGCGCGGCGGCGCAGATTTCATTTGGAGCACCAAGCGCAAGCCCTCAGTAACGAGGTCCTTTAAACTTTGACCCTCGAGAGCGGCTTTAGCCTTCACCTTTCGGAAAAGGTCATCGGGCACATCAATCGTCGTCCTCATAAACACATATTCGCATGTTTATGGTTTCATGCGAGGATCCGGTTCACGTCCACCCCCCGGGCTGGCCGAAATTCAGTGCGTTGGTGTCCCGAGGCCACCAAACCACTCCGTATCTTAAGGCGTTGCGGATGCTTCAACTCGATTGAAGGGTGGGCGCGCATGCTTGCGCCGTTTGCCTGCGGATTGGAACCGATGCGCGCTCAAATCTGGTGCGGCGTTTTGCGCGAACACGATATCGAGGCTGAAGTCTGGCATGAATGCACTCCGTTCATTTACGGCCCGCAACCGATCTTTGGCGCGGTGCTGGCGGTTCCGGAAAGTGAGTGGGCCACGGCCGCCGAAACGCTTGCTGCGAAAACTGTCGACGAAATTCAGACGGCCGAGATGGACCTGCCCACCAGTGAAGCTGTGCCTTGGGATCCACTGCCGGACGCTTGGTCGCTTGCGGTTGTGGGCGCGGGAACGGCAGCGATGCTGGCAAGCTTCGAGGTACTGACGAGTGCCTTAAGAGCCGACCGTTGGGAGGACGGCTTCGTGGAGTCGCTAATGCTTGCAGTGACGGGCGTGGTCCTTGCGGCCTTTCCCGCGATGCTTGTCGGAGCGGTCGGCGGCTTTATTATTTGGCTCGGACTGCGTCCAATGCTGCTGATTTACCGTTACGTGGTGCTTGGCCGGTTACTCGCGTTGGGACTTTTTCTAGTCACCAGCAGCGACTTCTTCGTTAGCCTCTACCTGATCCTTCGCGGCGGCTATTGAGCGGCGCCAGGTTCGGACGGACCAACGCATTTTATCTCACCACTTCACTTCCACCGCCTGGGGGCGGCCGAAGCGGTCGACGTATTTGACGTGACCTTTTTCCCGGCCGAATTCGTGGACCAGGCGGGTCACTTTTACGTCGTAGGCGCAATATTTGGCGATATCCATCACGCGGCCTTCGCGCCACCAGCGGATGGCTTCGAGGCCGTCGGCGGTTTTGCCGAAGCCGAGCGTGGCCAGGGCGAGAGCTTCGAGTTTCAGGCGATGGCCGAGTTTTTGTTCCAGCTCGATCATGAGATCGAGGTTGATGGTGTGGTGTGCGAGGTCCCACATGGTGTAGGGCTGGAGGACATGGAGATCGAAGTGCAGATGGTTGAATCCGACAACGAGGTCGGCCGTCCTCAGTTCGTCTGCCAGCTCGAAAGCATTGCTTTCGTCGTAAATGCGATAGTGACCGGTGCGCGTACTGAAGGTCACCGCCACAGACATGCCCATTTTGCTTTTATGATTCCAACCGCCGACGTCGTTGGCGGAGCGTTGAGTCTCGAGATCAAAATACAGGATATTCGTGGAAGACATGGCTCATCAATCGGGTGATGGCAGTTGTGATTTGTTCCATTGCTCCTGCATGCGGCTGTTCTGTCGGTCAACCATTTCCCGCAGCGGCGCCGGGACGTAGTCTGGCAGCGGATAATTCAACAGGAGATAAGCGTTGAGGGTGGTTTGCGCGACAAAACATGTCAACAGCAGCACGAGCCGGGAAGCACGCAAGTTTTCATACTGCACATCGAAGTTCCGCGGTACGTCCCACCAGGCCCGTCGGTGGCGCCGGTAAAAAACAAGCCACATGACGCCGGTGATGGCGTTGAGCGGGAACAACCCGAGAGCCCATCCCAAAAACCATGCTTGAAACGCCCGAGTGGTCGCTTCGCCGAAACTCAGTTTGGCGCCATCGGGCTTTGCCACGCGCAGACCGAAAAACCATTTCCCGGGAGAGCAGGCCCAACGGCTGAGCATGAAAGCTTCAATTACGGCCCACAGGATGATAAAACTGACCGAAAGTATATTCCAGGGGACAAGATACTCACCAGGCGAGATCACGCCGGTGACTAAACAGATGCCTCCCAGCACCGTCCTCAAGAGCCAGGCGTCGACGAGACGGGCGAACAAGCGGCGCCAGGGAAATCGAGCCCGCTGACGTGCGGGAGCCGCTGGCGCGGACTTGGCCTCCTCAAAGTAGCCCTCTGGCAACGCGGGCGGTTTGGTCCCCACTGGTTGCAGATACGGAGAAAGCGCCTGGATTTCCGCGAGCGGCCGCCAGGTCTCGAGCCCTTGGTGCCACCCCAAATCGCCGGGCGCCGCCTCTCCGCGATCAACCATTTCCTTGATCTGGAAAACTCGGAAAGGGCCCCGCCGAACGCCGTCTTGCAAAATATAAATGTCCATTGTTGACCGCGCTCGGCTACTCTGAACGCAGGGCTTTGGCGGGCTCCTGCCACGCGGCGATGAGGGCGGGCAGCACCCCGGCGAGCGTGCTCACCGCCAGTGAAATGGCACAGATCAGCGTGACATCGTAGGGCCGCACGTCACAGGGGATCTCGCTCACGCCGTAGACCTGAGGATTGATGATTTCCACTCCAAACACCCATTGCACTGCGCTCTTGATCGCCATCCGCTTGGCCAGAAACAAAAGACCGCCGCCCAATCCAAGCAACGTGCCCGCAAAACCGACAATCGTCCCCTGGCCCACAAAAATGGCGACGATTTGCCCCAGCCGGGCGCCGAGGGAACGCACCACGCCGATCTCTTTTCGTTTGTGGATGGCCACCGTCGCCAGGGTGACGATGATGCAAAATGCCGCGACGATCATGATTAGAAGAAGAAGCACATACATCATCCCGCGTTCGCTCTCGACGGCATCAAAGTACTGTTGATGCCGTTCGCGCCAGGTTTCTGTCATCCAACCGTCCGGCAGCACTGACTCGATAGCGTCGCGATAACGCCCCACTTGAAGCGGGTCCGGGGTTGTCATCGCCAGGTAATCAATCTCGTCCCCCTTGACCAGCATTTCCTTGCCGATATGGAGCGGTGTTATGATCAGGGTGGTGTGCTGACGTGACTGGAAAATCCCTTTCACGATCAATTCCGCCGGTTGTACCACCTGCTTCATTTCTTCGAACCACTTGTCAGCGTCACCGCGCTCCTCCCTGGGCGTTTTCTCCCACTTGTCGATCATCTTATAGGCCTCTTCGGCGTTGCGAAAAGACTGCAGCGTGATCGTGCTGCCGACGTGGAAACCCCATTTGAGCGCGATGGCTTCGGGAATGACCGCTGGAACTCCCTCCGATCCCTCGACCAGGTCGAAGCTGCCCTCGACGAGATTGAGCTTGCTCCCCATATCCGTTGACGTCTCATCAACGGCGTAGAGCAGCACCGGGTCGAGGCGCTTCCCGCCCTGGGCGTCCTCGACTTCGATGGTGGCCGGAGCTTCGATGACCGCCCAGAGGCTCAGCACAACTTCAGTTTGTTTCTGCAATTCCTGAGCCACGGCCCTCCAGTCCACCCTGGCCTCCGCAGGAATGCTGGGGTCCGATGGTGGCGGAATGGCGACGACGTGGGGGTCCACGCGAAGCAATTCCTCCCGGATCTTCTTCTGAAAGCCGTTCATTACGCTGATGACGACGATGAGCGCGCCGACACCGAGCATGACGCCCAGCACACAGAACAGCGTGATGACGGAGACGACGGAGCGTTTTGGCTTCAAATAACGCAGCGCCAAAAAGAGGGGGAAATTCATCGCGAAAGCGTGAGAACGTGGCTGGAACGATGGCGCTGTCTATCCGTTATTGGAGTTCTGCTCAAAACCATGCAACGCGTGCACATCGTGGGTGGCGGACTGGCCGGGTTGTCGGTTGGCCTGCTGCTGCGCCGTGCCGGCGTGCCAGTGACCGTTTTTGAAGCCGGCAACTATCCGCGCCATCGCGTGTGCGGGGAGTTTATTTGCGGCATGGATCGAGCGGATCTTGATGCGCTGGGACTTGAGGATGTTTTAGCAAGTGCGCGGCGTCATCATACCTCGGCATGGTTCGTTGGGTCGCGACCTCTCTTCGCACCACGTCTGCCACAGCCCGCACTCGCGGTTTCAAGATATCGGCTCGATGCGGCACTCGCGGAAAAATTTCGCGCAGCCGGAGGTCAATTGGATTGTGGCAGGCGGATCGAGCCGGCCGCAGCGGGTGAAGGCTGGGTGCTCGCGACCGGGCGCACCCGCGGCCGAGCACGCTGGCTGGGATTGAAGGCGCATTATCGCCGGCTTCCGCTTGCGGCGGGCCTCGAAATGCACCTCGCCCATGGCGGCTATGCTGGTCTCACTGCCATTGAAAACGACACCGTCAATGTCTGCGCCCTTTTACCCGCACTCGAAAACCGAGGCGGGCGGCGTGAGACGCTGCTGCCCGAGCGGCTCGCGGGCATCGGCCTTTCCGCACTGGCGGACCGCCTCTCGAGTGCCGAAGTGGATGGTGGCTCGGTGACCGGTGTTTCCCATTTCGCATTGAGTTATCGGCGGGAGAGCGAGCACGTCATGGTCCTGGGTGATCGCGCGGCGATGATTCCGCCATTTACCGGGAATGGCATGTCAATGGCTTTTCAAAGCGCGCTGGTGGCCGCGCCGCGCCTGATCGCCTGGTCACGAGGCGAAACTTCCTGGACCACGGCTTGTCGCGAGGTGTCGCGTGCGATGCGGCATCGTTTCTGCTGCCGAATGCGATGGGCGGCGTGCCTCCATCCATTTTTGCTGGGATCGGCGGGGCAATCGCTTTTGCGCGGCCTCGTTGCCACGCACGCCCTCCCATTTGGCTGGTTGTTTGCCCGGCTGCATTGAAGCCAGATGGGTTGCGACGATTTCGTCACAACCTGCCGGCTGTGGTTCTGTGCGACTCTCAACGACCGCCATTTCCAAATCTTCCTTCGGCATAGCATTTCCCCCACAACGGCCCACAGTGGCCGCCATGTTTCTTCACGCCATAGCCTCGGCGCTTCCGCCGGCCAGCTATACCCAGGCCGAAGTGCTCGCGCACCTCCGGCAGTCGGCCCCCTGGAGGGGCCTGCGAGACCAATCGCGGGAACTTCTCGAAAAAATATTGTCGGGCGAGAGCGGTATCGAGCGGCGGCACTTCGCCAACACTCATGCCGAGGCTCTTCTCTCGGCGGGACCTCAGGAACTCAACCGGGCTTTTGAGGTGACGGCGCCGGCGCTGGCCTCTCGAGCACTCGAACGCGCTCTGCAGCGTGGTGCCGTTGCCGCGCGCGAAGTCGATGCCGTCTTTGTTTGCACCTGCACCGGCTATTTGTGTCCCGGTCCGAGCAGTTATATCGCGGAGGGCATGGGATTGCGTGATGATGTAGTGCTTCATGACCTTGTCGGCTTGGGATGCGGCGCGGCCATCCCCACCCTGCGGGCGGCATCGCACTTTTTAGCGGCTCATCCGGAAGCCACCGCGGCCGTCGTGGCGGTCGAGGTCTGTTCGGCCGCGTTCTTCCTTAACGATGATCCTTCGGTGCTGGTCAGCCTGTGTTTATTTGGAGATGGAGCCAGTGCATCGCTTTGGCGCGGGCAATCCCGGGCCGCAGCCACGCAGTGGCAGGCTCGAGGCTTCCGCTCGCTGCATCGACCGGCAGAGCGGGAGAAAATCCGCTTTGTAAACGACCAGGGCAAGCTGAAGAACAAGCTGCACCGGTCGGTGCCTGCCGTCGCGGCAGCGGCGGTGCTCGAATTATTCGGCAAAGACCACGCAAACGGATCGGCGGCGAACGTCTGCGTGGTCGCGCACGGTGGTGGCCGCGACGTCATCACCGCGTTGCGGGAGGCATTGCCTAAACAGGAGCTGGCCTTCACCACGGAGGTTTTGCGTCACCAGGGAAACATGAGCAGCCCATCTGTGCTTTTTGCGCTCGAGCGAGCCCTGAATGAAAACATTCGCAGTCCCCTGTGGCTAACCGCCTTTGGTGCCGGTTTCGCAGCGCACTCCTGCCGGCTGGAACGGCACGACTAAAAGTCTGCGGTCCCCTGTGAAGCGCGGCCCTCGTTCCTCATCCCGCACACCCCTTTTTTGGTCGGGGCGGCGAGAAAGCCGAGAAGCGATTCTCCCGCGGCCCCCCAGGTTTTTTCCCGGGCCTCGGCGATTGCCTGCGTGAGGTTTTTGCCATCGCGCCAAAGAAGTTCAAAGAGTTGCTTTAGCTCGGCGCGATCTGATGGATTAAATCCTGCACGGCGCAGACCGAGGGCGTTCAACCCGGCGAGGAGATTGGTGCGCAGGGCCATGGCGAACGGGGGGATGTCTTTCGAAAAACTGCCGTTGCCCTGCACCATGCAGTAGTCACCGAGTCGAAGAAATTGGTGAAAGACCGCACCTCCGCCTATCACCGTGTGCGATCCGATTTTCACATGGCCAGCGACGAGGACTGCGTTGGCGAGAATGTTATGGTCTCCCATATTCACATCGTGTCCGAGGTGTGCTCCGACCATAAGATAATTGTGGCTGCCAACGACGGTGTGCGCCTCTGCTTTGCTGGCCCGGTGAATCGTCACATGCTCGCGCAATATATTTTGCTCTCCGATGATGACCCCGCTCGGCGTGTCGGGATTGAAGCTCAAATCCTGCGGCAGCCCGCCGATGATGGCCCCGCGCCCCACGACCGTTCCTGTACCAATGTCGCTTCCGCACAGGACCTGCGCATGTGGCTCAATGCGCACCCCGCTGGCGATCTTCACCCCAGCTTCGACGATGGCAAAGGCCCCAACTTCAACATCGCGCGCCACTTCAGCACCGGGATCGATCAAGGCGGTCGGATGGATGGACGGCATGAATTCAGTCAGTGAGTCAGTGAGTCATTGAGTGAGTGAGTGCATCGGTCGGCAACGCTCTGAATACTGACCTGCTGAAAAGTGACTACAACATCCCCGCTTCACGAAAACTGAAAAATGGCTGCCCGCCGGGCTGGGCTGGCTGGCCGACGATGACGTGGTCGAAGAACCGTACCTGAAGCAGGTCGGCGGCTTCTTTGAGGCGGCGGGTCAGGCTGCGGTCCGCGCTGCTGGGCGTGGTATCGCCACTTGGATGGTTGTGCACCACGACGAACGCGTAGGCTTGCTGCACGATTGCCGGGCGCAAGATCTCGAGTGGCCGAGCCATGCATTCATTGATCGTTCCCAGGGCGATCTCTTCGATGTTCAAGAGACGCAGGCGGGTGTTGAGCAGGACCACGCGTATCGATTCACGGGCCCGGGCGCGCATGTCCGGCCCGACCAGTTCGTAAATCAAATTTGGTGTTTCGAGCGACTGCTGGCTGTAGGTTTGGTGGGCCAGGCGTTTTCCCAACTCGAACGCCGCCGCGAGGTGCTTGGCTTTCGCTTCGCCGATGCCACGCACTTTCATAAAATCCACCCAGGTGAGCCGCGACAGGTCGACCAATGAACCATAAGCGCCCAGAAGCTGACGGCTCATTTCGATGACGTTGAGACCCTGGGCGCCGGTGCCAAAGAATAAGGCGAGCAACTCGGCATCACTTAGAGCGGAGGGTCCGGACCGCTCGAATTTTTCACGCGGCAAGTCATTGGCCGGCAGTTCCCGCAGGCGCGGGGTGGCCTTTGGCAGAGGTGCGCCCGGTTGAGACTCGTCGGTTATTTCACGCACTTTCCAAGTCGGGCTTCGAGGTAGAAGGTCACCTGTTCGAGGGCTTGGGCCGAGTCACTCGCCGGGAGAACGAGCAGGTCTTTGCGCGCGTCAGCGAGCAGGTTGCGAGCAGTGCCCACCGCGCCTTCGATGGCGCCCTGATAGTCGGCGATGCCGGCCAGCACACCGATCTCAAGAGGTTCGTGCTGGATCAGCAGCCGGTTCAGTTTGGCGCGCTGAGTATCGCTGGCCGACTCGATGAGGTTGAGGATGGGCAAGGTCAACTTTCCCTTGGCAAGGTCGGTTCCTAACGTTTTTCCAACGGTTTCTTCCTCACCGACGAGATCCAGACAGTCATCATAAATCTGGTAGGCCGCTCCGAGCTTTTCCCCGTAGCTGGCGAGGCGTTCCTGGACTTCCTCGGGTGCGCCACTGAGCGCGGCTGCCAGGCCAGTGGCCGCAGAAAAAAGCGCCGCCGTTTTCAGGCGGATGATTTTGAAATAAGTCTCGCGGGAGAGGTTGAGGTCAAAACGACGTTGAGTCTGGATGATTTCGCCTGTGCACACGTCGCAGGCCGCGCGGGCGATTTTACGAGTGATGCAGTTGTCATCGAAATGGGTCGAAAGATCGAGCGCATGCGCAAAGAGGCAGTCCCCGAGCAGAACCGATAGCGAGGCGCCCCAACGCGCGTTGGCGGTCGGCACTTTGCGGCGAATCTCCGCGCCATCCATGATGTCATCATGCACGAGGGTCGCGATGTGAATCATCTCGAGAACGACACCGAGCCGAACATGAGCGCCGGTCACGCCGCCAGTGGCGCCGGCAGCCAGGATCGACAGGGCCGGGCGAATCCGTTTGCCGCTCGTGCCGGTGACATACGACACGTAGCCCTCGAGCGCTGGATCGAAAGCCCGCGCCACATCCCGAATCGAGGCTTCGACCGATGCAAGTTGCGGCCGGACCAATTCGAATGGGAAGTTGTCTCGTTCGTCGCGCGTGAGCATGGAGCGATAGTCTCGGCGGCCTGAGTGCAGGATAAGAGAGCGCCAGAGGGTGTCAAATCGAGTGCTTGTCCGGCACGCATTGACTGCCGTGCGGTTTGTGGTTTTCTCGGATGGTGATCCGACGATTTGCTGCCAGCCTGCTCGTGGGAACTCAGCTCGAGCGCCGCTTTGCATGGGTGCTGGTTGGTTGTGCAGTCATGCTGCTCATGCTCGTCGTCGCGACCGGGCGAGAGTGGAGAGAGGCGGCTCCCGCGCGGAAAAGGTTTATCGAGGGCAGCTTCGACCGCAACGGGCGAACGTTCGCCAGTGAAGCCGAGCGACGGCAGGCGGTGGGCCGGGGTGTGCGGGTGCAGGACTGGGTGAAAACCGGGATGTGGTGGGCGGGCTTGAGCAACGCGTTGATACTCGCCGGCCTCGGTTTGACCGCTCGATGGTGGGCGAATTCGCCACGTCGTGAAATCCCCGTCGCTGTCACTGATCCACCGTCATCGTTCTGGCGCCCCCGTGGAACCCGCTGGTGGGCAGCTCTGGCCGTGGTCGTGATCATCGCCGCGGCATGCCGAGCCCCACGATTAACGATCAGCCTTTACAACGACGAGATATACAATTTCCGCCGCTATATCGCCGGCCAGTGGAAAGGATCTTCGTTTCAGCCGGTGAACTGGGCGCAGACTTTTTGGGCCAATCACATGGCGAACAATGGCGTGCCCTTCAGTGTGCTGGCGCGCTTGTGTTTGAACGTTGCGCACCTCACCGGCGTTCCCGAGGGAAAGATCTCTGAAATCGCGTTGCGAATTCCAGCCTTTGTGGCGGGGCTGCTGTCGATTGTAGCGGTGGCGGTGCTGGCCCGCGAATTGGCCGGATCGCGCGCCGGGCTGGCTGCCGCGAGCCTCGCGGCACTGCATCCCTGGCACGTGCGCTATTCAACCGAAGCCCGGTGCTATGGTCAGGTGCTTCTCTTTGCCGCCCTCATGGGATTGTGTCTCGTCCGGGCCTTGCGAGTGCGATCCTGGCGATGGTGGCTCGCTTATGCCGCCGTGGAATTTTTGCTGGTCTGGTCTTTCGCGGGCGCGGTTTATTTTGCTGCGGGCCTCAACGCGGTGGCGTTATTCATGCTCGTGCTGCGGCGCGACCCCGGCTGGCGCCAGCTTGTGGTGGCCAATATTCTTGCTGGCGTGCTTTACCTCCAATTAATGGCCCCTTGCTTTCCGCAGATGCGCCTCGCCCTCGATGAATCACCCGTCCTGCGCGGCGGAGTGAGCGTGGATTCCCTGCTGCAGGCCGCCAGCTCATTGCTTTTTGGCCAGCCCTGGTCCGACCTGGATCCGGACAACGCCATTCACGTTTCAATTGAACGCACGTTCTCGCATTGGCCGGTTCCTGCGGCGCTGGCCCTCCTGTGGTCGCTTGGAATGCTCGCGCTCGGTATCCGTTGTGCGGCCAAATCCCGCCCGGGCCGCATGCTCGTCCTGGGAAACATGGCCGCTGTTGTAGTGGCTGTGACCGCGGCAGCGGCCACTGGCCAAACCCTGCTGGCATGGTACTTGATTTATCTTCTTCCCATGATTCTCGTCCTGTCAGGCGTCGCGCTCGATGCCGCCGCGGGGAACCTGCCCGCAAGCCGCCCCGCCCGCGCGCTGACGGTGAGCATGGTCGTCGGCGCGACCCTGGCTTTTCTCGCGCTCATCGTCCGCGCCGACCTCGTTTACCTTAACCATGGCAAGGAAAACGTTCGGGAAGCCGCCATGGTTGCCGAGGGAGATCCGCGAGCTTTGCGTGCTTCATTTTGGTCCGACGCCCCAATTTACCGCCCAGACATCATCAGCATCGCAGATGCCGGCCAATTCCAGAAACTTGTGGCCCAGGCCCGTCGCGAAGACCGCCCACTCTGGGTCGAGTTCGGTTTTCGTGAGCTCGCTCTGAAAAGCCACCGAGAGGTGATTGAGCGCCTCGAGGATCCTGAGCTTTTTGAATTGGCGGCGGTCCTGCCTGGGTTCGACGAGCCGCAATACACTCATCGTGTCTTTCGGTTGAAAAAATGACGTGCCGTGGTGCGGCCGACTTCGCAATTACAACTTGCAGTGAGACGGTGATCCAATGTCCTTACTCCGATGCCTGACGCCGCTTTGCAGGAGCGCCTCTTCGAGGTGCTGCGCTCTCCACGCTACCAGCCCCTGACCAAGTCAGGCCTCGCGCGAGAACTCGACCTCCCGCCGGATGAACGCGTGGCCCTGCGATCGTTGCTGCGTGACCTCGAGGTAGATGGCGTCATCTTCCGCGCAAGGAGGGGACTCTATTCTCTGAGGCAGCGCACGGCCGGTGCGTTGACCGGAACCATGCGTTTTCTCAATTCGGGTGGCGCGCACTTTTTGCCGGATCGGCGGGATCCGGACAATCGTGCCTCGTTGCTCTCCCTGGGGTTCAAGCTCGATCAGGACATTCGCATTTTCGTCCGAGCCTATGAATCCGGCACCGCTCTGCCCGGGGACCGCGTGGCTGCCACCGCAAGTTTGAACAAGCTGACCGGACAGATCGAGGCTCGCGTGGGGAAAATTCTGGCTCGGAGTGAACGGCCGTTCGTGGGCACGCTATGTCAAAATGGACGGATGCTGGCGGTGCGTCCCGATGATCCCGGGCTCCCGGAATCGATCGACGTCCCATCCCACGGCACGCGCTGGAAAGCCGGCAACAAAGTGCTGGCGGTGATCGAGGCATGGGAAGGACGCGGCCGCACCCCGCGGGGAAGGATTGTTCGCGATCTTGGGCCGCCCGACACCCCTGGCCTCGGTATCCTGGCCATCATTCACAAGTTCAGCCTTCCCACCGAGTTTCCCAGCGACGTGATGCGCGAGGCGGAAGAGATTCCGACCAGTATTCCGGACTCGGAAATCGAAGCGCGCGAAGACTGGCGGGAACGCGACGTTGTGACCATCGACCCGAATGATGCGCGGGACTTTGACGACGCCATCGTGGTGACCCCGCAGGCAGGAGGTGGCTGGGAACTGGCCGTGCATATTGCCGATGTGGCCTATTACGTAAGGCCCGGTTCGGCGACAGATCGGGAGGCCGAGCACCGTGGCAACAGCGTTTATCTTGCCGATCGAGTGATTCCCATGCTGCCGAAAAAGCTTAGCAACGGACTCTGCAGTTTGCAGCCTCGGGTGGATCGGTTGACGCGAGTGTGCGTGATGCGCTTTGACAAGAACGGCCGCCGCACGGCCGCCCGTTTCGCGCGCGCCGTCATTTGCAGCCAGCGCCGTTTCACTTACGAAGAGGCGTTTCAAGAAATGAAAGCCTCTGACCCCAGCCTTCGCTCTCCTGCCCTTGACCGAGCGTGGCCGCTGGCGTCGCTGCTTCGCCGCAAACGCTTCGCGGCCGGCTCGCTCGATCTCGATTTCGCCGAAGTCAGGGCGGTGCTAGATGACAAAGGCCGGCCGGTCGGACTCGCCCGCATCGAACACGATGAAAGCCACCAACTGATCGAAGAATTCATGCTCGCCGCCAACGAGGCGGTGGCGAAGGCGATCAAGGACGCAAGCGTGCCCGGCATTTATCGCATCCACGAGGACCCGGACGAGGAAAAACTCGCCGACTATGGTGATTTGTTAGGCAGTTATGGCATCATGGCGGGCGATCTCAGCAAACGCGCCGAATTGCAGCGCGTGCTCAAATCCATCCGCGGCCGGCCCGACGAGCACGCGCTCAAAATCGCGCTGCTCAAAAGCCTGAAGCGAGCGGCTTATCACCCTGACCCGCTGGGGCACTATGGCCTGGCGAAGACCAACTACACGCATTTCACCAGCCCCATCCGGCGCTACGCCGATCTCGTAGTTCATCGCGTGCTCGGAAGCATGCTCTTCAAGTCAGGGGGGGCGGCTGAATCGGGCGAACGCACTCCGTCCTATCCCAAGATGGCTGAAATCGCCGAACACATTTCTGAAACCGAACGCACCGCGGCCGAAGCGGAACAGGAATCGCAGCGGCTTATGCAGACCGAGTTCTTCGCCTCGCTGCTCAAGCGCCGGCCGGTGCCCACTTTCGGTGCGGCTATCGTCGACGTAAAACGGATGGGAGTTTTTGTCGAGCTGACTGAATTTCCAATCCGGGGGCTGATCAAAATCGAGGATTTCCCTCCCGGAGATTTTACGTACGATCCTGGGGGCCAGCGCTTTTATTCGCGGCGTCCCAAAGTCAATTTGCGCCCGGGAACCACGCTTACCGTCGCGCCGGTTCGGGTCGACCGTGATCGCCGCCTCATAGATTTTCGGACGGCTGATGTTTGATGCGGGCCAAAGAAAGGGTGGCTGGACTGATTGATGGCGACGAAGGCAAAATCCGACAAGGCTGATGTGGGGCTGGGGGTAAGCCCGCGGTGGATTCGTTGCGGGATCATTGTGGCGGCTCTGGCTCTCGCGTTGTTGGGACTGTGGCGGGTCGAATTATTGAACCGGCGGGTTCAGGCCGAGCGGCGGTTCAAGCAAAATCCGCGGACGGCGGAATGGTTTGCGCGAATGAATGATGAAGTGCGGGCGTTCCAACTCTGGCAGGCGGGCAAGGGGAAGACGCCGCCATCGAGCCGGACCTTGGCCGAAGCCGTTTGGCTTGGAACCGTCACGGAGCGCCCCCGAAACCGTCCGGAGCGCACTCATCCCGAGGTGGTCATGGTGCGATTGAAGCCGGCGTGGCGGCTCGCCGGGTCGCGCAGCCCGAAAGAGGAAGCGAACAGTGAAGTATCCATTGGCGTGCGCGACTTTCCGTTTGCCGGCGGGGAACCGCAGGTCGGCGAACGCTGGCTCTTCGCGGTTCTCCGGCGCAATGGCGGCTACAATTTTATCCGTGACGCCATTCGGGTGCCCTGAGAAGGCGATTGCTTGCCAGTGCCGTTGCCACGGGTAGGCTTGGCGCGATGATCCCTCCGTGGTTACCGAGCGACAATCTCAGCGCGGCAGCCATCCTGTTTTTTGCCTTCATCATCGGGCACGCTCTGGGTGACTACCCGCTGCAGACCGATTTCATGGCCCGCGGCAAAAACCGGCACCTGCCGCAAATTTGTGAGGAACTGCCGGTCCGCGGGCTTTGGGTCTATTTGATGACCGCCCACGCTTTGACCCACGCCGGGATTGTGTGGATTTTATCGGGTTGTCCGCTTCTCGCCGTCGGGGAACTGGTTCTCCATTGGACGATCGACTGGCTGAAGGTGGAAAGGAAGATCAACTTCCACCTCGATCAAACGATGCACATTTTGTGCAAGGCGGCCTACGTCGCGATTTTGCTCGCAACGCGAACCTCAGCCACATAGGCGGCGACCGCGCGCTGGATTTCGCCTGCCACATCGCCGCGGGGCTTGGTAAACGGCGGCGTAAACCAGGGGAAGGCACCGATCACATCGTGGGTGACCAGAATTTGTCCATCGCAGTCCGGTCCCGAGCCGATGCCGACGGTGGGACACTGCACTCCTCGCGAAATCCTCGCGGCCACTGGCGCCTCGACACATTCGATCACGATGGCGCAAACACCTGCCGCATCGAGGGCCTGCGCGTCATTGAGGAGAATTCTCTCGTGCTCTGGAGTTTTTCCTTTGCGTTTGTAACCGCCTTCAAGCCGCACGCTCTGCGGGAGCATCCCGATGTGCCCGATGAGGGGAATTCCCGCGGCGACAATGGCGTGGGCCTTTGCCAACTGGGTGCGACCGCCCTCGAGTTTGACTGCTTCCGCCCCGGCCTTCACGAGCTGGCGCGCCGTTTCCAAAGCGTCGTCAGCCGTTTCGTATGTCTTGTAAGGCAGATCAGCAGCGAGAGGAGTTTTTTTTACACCCCGCCGGACCGCGCGCACGTGGTGCAGCATGTCGTCCAATGTCACCTCCGTGGTGTCGGGATAGCCCAGCTCGACCATTCCGAGCGAATCGCCCACGAGGATGAAATCCAAACCCGCCTCGTCCAGTAATCGCGCGGTCGGATAATCCGCCGCGGTGAGAGTGACGAGCTTTCGGCCCGCTTTTTTCAGCCCAATGAAATGTTCCCGCATCGAGAGAGTTGAGTGTTGAAAGTTGAGTGTTGAGAGACGCGTCATTGAGCCGCCTGCTGCTTCTGAATCCAGCTCTCAATTCTCAATTCATCACTCTCAACTTGCTTTGGATCACCACTCCTCTGTGACGAAGCGCAGCGGTGGTTCGCCGAGCGGCAGCCTCGACAACAGCTCGAAGACGGTGACCGCCTGTCCAGGCAGACGAAGATTCGGCCGCACCTCGGCGAGAGGCTGCAACACAAAGCGGCGCAAGTGCAGGCGCGGATGCGGCAGCTCGAGTTCCGGCTCGGCCAAAATGAGGTCATCGGCGTACAAAAGATCCAGATCGATAATGCGAGGGACATTTTTTTCGCGCTGCGGCGGCCGTCCCAAAGCGGTCTCGATCGAGCGCAGGCGTTCGAGCAACCTGTCCGGCTCGCCAAAATAGCCGATCTCGATCACTGTATTATAAAATGGAGAGGCGTCGCCGGCGCAATCCACGGGATCACTTTCGTAGATCGGCGCTCGAAGCACCGGATGGGCGAAATCGGCCAGCAAGTCCAAAGCGCGCGCGGCGAGGCGGAGGTTGAGCAAACGGTCGCCGAGATTCGACCCCAATCCAATCCCACAACGGCGGATACGGACGCCGACGAGCTCGCGGGTGGTCGGTTGGCGGATCATGAGAAAAAACTACAAAACAGCCATCAACGTGTAATTGATTCGACGGCATGCAAACCTACTCTGCCATGCAACATGACTGATCCAAGCCTGCCGCCAGCGCCCGGAAAAGGTTCCGCCGGGAATGTCCTCGCTGCCATCTGCAGCTTCTTTGTTCCGGGCCTTGGGCAGTTGGTGCAAGGGCGGCTGCTCAAAGCGCTGCTGCACTTTTTGATTGGCGGGTTTATATGGCTGATCAGCTTTGGATACCTGGGTTGGATCATGCATTTGTGGTCGTGCTACGAGGCGGCGACGCATCAGCCCGGCGGGAAGGCGGTTGCGAATCAGTGATTGTGAGTCAGTGAGTCGAGGGGATTCCGCGGCGAAAGTGGGTGCTCGGTCGGCGCCCACTCACTGACTCACAACCCACTGATTCGCTAACTGTTTTCGGCCATTGCCAAAACCGGGCGGCAGGCGCAAAATCGCAGACACGTCCTTACCGCCATGGATAGCAGGTTTTTTCGAATTTCCTCGATCATCGTCCTCGGGTTGCTGCTGGGCAAAATCATTTATGATCGGAGTCTGCCCGAGGAGGAGGTCAACAGCATGCTGGTGGTGTTTGAATTTATTATTGTGGCCGCCATCGCGGGCACGCTTTTTGTCACCTGGTTGCTGCCAAGCCTGACGGACAAATTCAGCGAGGCCATGCTTGGCTCGGGAGATAAAATCGAGGAGACCCAAACTTCCATTGCCACGGCCAAACTGGCCCAGGGGGATTACGAAGGCGCCATCCTCGAGTTCGAAAAAATGGCGGCCGCGAATCCGTCCGACCGGCAGCCGGTGGTCGAAATTTCGCGTGTCTACCGGGATAAGCTCGATGATCCCGACAGCGCGATACAGACGATCCATACCGCACTGATAAGCCGGGAATGGAAACCTGAGGATGAGGCGTTTTTTCTGCTGCGTTTGGCGGATCTCTACAGCAAGGACAAGCGAGACTTTGGAAAAGCCCGCGAGGTGGTGGATCAGGTCTTGCAAAAGCACCACGGCACGCCGCATGCGGCCAACGCCACACATAAGCTGAGGCAAATCGAAGAGGAGGAATTCATCGCTTCGCGTGAGACCTGACCGTGGAGGCGATGCACAGCGATTCGGCGCCTCCGCGGCGCTGGCGCTGCCCGCCATTAGTGGGGGCAGTATTGGCTGCTGTGTGCGGCATCGTTCTCGCGGATGGCCTGGTGACATCGCCAGGCTTCTGGTGCGCGTTGCTTGCGGGCGTGGCGCTTTGGTTTTGTTGGAGACAAACGCCAGCGGCGTTGATGGCGACGGTTTTGTCGAGTTTTGCGCTGCTGCATTCGCTGCGGGGCGAAGACGTGCGGCGTTTTCCGGCAGCGGCTGAACTGGCAAACGGTCATGAGGTAAGCGCTACGGTCACCGGGGTTTTGGTGGAGTTCCCCCAGTTTCGGGAAAGCGGCGCGCGTTTTGTGATCGAGACTCGAACCACCCGCACTGCGGGCGGGGCCTGGAGCGGGCGGCATCGGGTGTTGGTTCGGATGCGGGTGACAGAAGGCTGTGCTGTCTACGGAGACCTTGTCGAGATCCGGGGTTCGTTGCGCGCGCTTCCGCCGCCGCGCAATCCTGGTCAGTTCGACTACGCCAATTGGCTGTGGCGGCAACGTGTGGCGGCTGAGTTGGTGGTCTCGGATTCACAGGCGTGCCGGATCATTTCGCATCATCAAGCCAGCGCGGTCAGATGGGTTGCGCTGCAGGCGCGAGAGTGGTTGGCGAGAACCATCACGGCGGACATTAGCGACCAGAGTGCCGAAAGTTCGGCCATCAAGGCGATGGTCCTCGGCACTCGCGAGGACATGCCCGAAGAAGTCGACGCTCATTTTCTTAACAGCGGAACGCTGCACATTTTTTCTGTTAGTGGATTGCATGTCGGGCTGGTCGCCAGCCTCATCTGGGGCGCGCTTCGCTGTCTGCGGTTGAGAAAACGCCAGGCCGCGGCGATCAGCATCCCGCTGGTATTTTTCTATGCGTTGTTGACCGGCTGGCAACCAGCCGCGGTGCGTTCCGCCATCATGGTGGCGGCGGTGCTGGGCGGGACGCTCGTTGACCGCCCGGCGAGCATTGCGAACAGCTTGTGCGCCGCTGGTCTGGTGGTGCTTGGTTACGACAGTCATCAGCTTTTTCTCCCGGGCTGCCAGTTGTCGTTCTTTGTGCTCGGTGCCATTGCCCTGGCCACGATGCCCATTGTCCGGCGAGCGGAGTGGTTTTACGAGGTCGACGGCTTTCTGCCGCGGCCGCTCTGGACGCGCAGACAGCAGGCAGGCCGCGCCACCAGGCTCTGGCTGACGAAATCCATGGCGGTCTCGTTCGCTGCGGCTGTTGGCTCGACACCGCTTACTCTCTTGCATTTTCAGCTTGCCACGCCGGTTTCGCTGCTCGCGAATCTTCTCCTGGTGCCATTGGCCTTGCTTGTGCTGGGCGCCGCCTGTGCCAGCGCTCTCACGGTGTCGTTGAGCCCGTCGCTCTCGACGGTTTTCAACAACGCCAATCTCGGCTTCGCCAAAGCCTGCCTGCTTGGCGCCGGATGGTTTGCCGAGATGCCATTCGCCTATCAGAAAATAAACCTGGCAGAAATGGCGCGCCCTGCCGCCTGTCGGCTGACTGTTTTTGATGTTGGGAAAGGAGGGTCTCTCCTTGTGAAAGGCGAAGATGGATGCACCTGGTTGATCGATTCGGGCAACCCCTTCGACTTCCGATCGATCGTCAATCCCGGCGTTGCATATCTCGGTGTCGAACAGCTCGACGGACTGATTGTGTCGCATGGCGACCACCAGCACGCTGGAGGCGCTTCGGAAGCGCTCGATATATTGCAGTCGCGGCAATTGGTGGTTGGCACCGCCCGATCCCGTTCGCCAGCGCACCGGCGGTTGCTTGCCCGGAAGGACGTTGCCACCCGCCCGGTGGCTGCGGGCGACGCCTTGGTGCTGGATCGGTACACCACATTACGTGTGCTTTTTCCACCCAAAGGTTGGGATGCGTCCGCAGCCGATGACGACTGCCTCGTGCTGCAATTGCAACACCGCGATTGGAGCGTTCTCGTCATGAACGACGCGGGATTTACCGCGGAAAAATGGCTGCTCGCCCAAAAACCCGACCTGCGCTGCGATATCTTGATCAAAGGGCGGCACGGCAGCGATGCCTCGGGCATTCCGGAGTTCCTCAACATGTTAAAGCCGGGTGTCACGGTCTGCGCCAGCAGCGACTATCCGCCATCGGCACGGCTATCCGAAGAGTGGGCCGCCATGGCCGGAGCAAAAGGAATCTCCGTTTTCGACCAGTCCGCGACCGGCGCCGTCGAAATTGAGTTGCAGGCCGAGACTGCCCGCGTGCGCGGTTTTCTCAACGGTCAAACGTGGGAAAAGGATCGCGGATCGTAGCGCAGGCTTACCTCCGCCGCCGAAACCTCGCTCGTTCGACAGTGCGCCCCTGGCCAATCCACTGACGTTCAAAGTCGGTGGCGGGATAAAAAAAGTCTTCGTCGCTCCAGGGGAGTTCATCGAACAATCGTGTGCCGCGGATGGATTCGACGGCTTCGGCGAAGTAACCGCTGTGGTCGGTTTTGAAAAGCCACTCGCCATTTGGTTCGAGCAGGCGATGAACGGCTAAACAAATGGCGTCCGTGACCAGCCGGTTCTTATGATGCTTCTTCTTTGGCCAGGGATCAGGAAAGAGCAGGTGCAGCCGCGCGATCGAGGCTTCGGGCAGGAGAAAGGAAACCGCATACGCAGCATCGATGCGGAAGGCCTTGACGTTTATCAACCCGAGACGCCTGGCTTTGCGAGGCACTTTTTGGGCGCGCCCGAGAAGGCGTTCGATGCCAAGGAAGTTGCGATCGGGATGGTGCGCCGCCAGCTCGATCAGGAAGTTGCCGTCGCCACAGCCGAGATCGATTTCGAGGGGCTGGTCCGACCCCGAAAAGATTTCCGACTTTTCGAGACGGCGGAAGTAGTCTGTTGGCTCGTAAAGTGCGGCAACGGGTGAGGTCGGGCTCAGCATTCGGATGCACGAACCATGCCGGTGGACCGGGCCGCGGTCCAGCGCACGGTCGGCCCACGCCTGATGCTTCTGCTTCACCTGCAGTGATCTTTAATTTGAGCCATGACGGGTTCGGTCAGAGCGACCGTCGAGCGACCTGAAGGCGTGGGAGAATTCCGAGGCGCCATTCCTCGCGACGGCAGTCGAATACCGAACACGGGTGATTTTTTCAGACGCTGGCAAGTTCTGGAGGTTCCTCGAGCAGCCGTAATCGGGGTCACGGCGCTCCGTACGACTGCGCGTCGGGTGGCCTCTGGTGGCGGAATTGGTTTCGTTGTGGGCGGCCGGGGATGGTTCTTTGGACGTGACCGATCCAATTGACCGGTCCTTTTTGAGTGCAGCCGGAAACTGGCGATGCTTCCGTGACGCCGGCCTCCGTGAAGCGGTTAATCGTATGACTGAGACAGCCACGCGCATTCCCATCATTGCCAAGCGGGGCATTTACCTGCCCGAGGCGGATCTGTGGCTGGACCCGTGGGACCGTCAGGAGCGCGGCTTCGTTTCACATGCGCACAGCGACCATTTCGCAGGACACGGCACGATTGTCTGCTCGAAAGCAACCGCGGGGCTGATCGAGGCGCGTTTTGGCGGGGAGTACATTACAGAGCCGCACATGTTTGGCCGCGCGTGGACGTTTAACGAACATCGCCTGACGCTGTTGCCCGCCGGTCACACGCTGGGCTCAGCCCAGATCCATGTTCGGCGGCTAAGCGACGGAGCCACGCTGCTGTATTCGGGCGACTTCAAACTTCGCTCGGCACGCACCTCGGAGAACACACGCATCGAGCCGGCTGATACGTTGATTATGGAAACGACCTTCGGACTTCCGCAGTTCCGTTTTCCGAGCATGACGAAGCTGCGCAATGCGCTCACGCGATTTTGCCGCGAGTGCCTCGAGGAAGAGGAAGTGCCGGTGCTCATCGGCTACGCGCTGGGCAAAGCGCAGGAAATTCTGGCGCAACTGGCCGAAGCCGGCTTCTCCTTCTTATTGCATCCCTCGGCCTATGAGATGACGCGGGCATACGAGGCGCAGGGAGTGGTTTTTCCGCCTTTCGAGCCGCTCACCCCCGCAAGTGATCTGGCTGGTCGTGTGCTCATTGTGCCGCCGAGCGCCGCACGCAGCCAGGCCTTGCGAAAAATTCGCAACCGCCGGCTCGCCTTGTGCAGTGGGTGGGCGTTGACGCCGGGAGCGAAGTATCGTTACCAGGTCGATGAAGTCTTCCCACTTTCGGACCACGCGGATTTTCCGGAGCTCCTCGAATACGTCGAGGCGGTGCGGCCAAAATTCGTTTTCACCACTCACGGCTATGCGGCCGATTTCGCCCGCACCCTGCGCGAGCGGGGATTCGAGGCCTGGTCTCTGGGAGCGGACGATCAAATGGAATTCTCCCTCGGCTTTGAAGAGGGAGCCGCGCCGCTCGATGAAGACGAGGAACGCGCCGCAGGGGTCAGGGAGGCCGAGTCGGAGTTTGCCCGGTTCGTCAAAGCCTGCGACGAAGTCGCGTCTTCACCCAGCCGGTTGCGCAAGATTGAAGTGCTGGCCAGCTATTTTCGAAGTCTCGGCGACGCCGCCAAGGCCGCAGCCAGCGCACGATTTTTCTGCGGACGCGCCGCCGCGACCCGCGAAGAGCAAAAGATTATCGCCACCGGCTGGGCCATCATGCGCCTGGCGTTGATGAAGGTCACCGGACTCAATCCGCAGCGGTATCGCGAAATCGCGGCGGGTCAGAATGATGCCGGTCGCACAGCATTTCTGATGCTGATGCACGGCCAGAACATGAATCCCCGCGCCATGGAACTGGCTGATCTCACGATGTGCATCCGCCGCCTGGCGGAAGCTCGTGGACCATTGGCGAAGGCCGCCATTCTCGAAACTTACTTTCGACAGATGTCCCCCGCGGAAGGTTCGTATCTCGTGAAGGTTTTGACGGGGGACATGAGGATCGGGCTCAAGGAAGGCTTGGTCGAGGAAGCATTGGCAGCGGCATTTGACGCCCAGGCGCCGGCAGTTCGCGAGGCCCACATGCTTACCGGGGATATCGGTGAAACAGCCCGGCTCGCAGCATTGGGTGAACTCGCCACTGCCAGCCTGACCGTATTTCAGCCGCTCAGACCAATGCTGGCGAGTCCCGAAGAGAGCGCCGAAGGAATCTGGCAGCGGCTGGTGGACGGGGCGGCTGAAAACTCCGGCCCCGGCGCCGCCGCCGGCCAAGCTGGGCCGCCAACGGATGCACCAGCGGGCGCGTCGGTTTGGATCGAGGACAAGTTTGACGGAATACGCGCCCAGTTGCACAAGCAGGGCACTCGCGCCGAACTATTCTCACGCGATCTGCGCACTCTCGCTGCGGAGTTTCCGGATGTCGTAGGGCCCGCCCTCCGGCTACCCGATGACGTCGTCTTCGATGGCGAGATCATTGCCTTCGCCGAGGGGAAAAAGCTCGATTTTTTCGCGCTGCAGAAACGCCTCGGTCGCCGGGAGCCGGATCTCTTCATAACCGCCGATGTTCCGGTGCGCTTTGTCGTCTTTGATTTGCTGTGGCACAACGGCGAGACGCTGTTGCACTGGCCGCTGCGGAAACGACGAGATCGTCTCGAAAGCCTGGCCCTCGCATCGCCGTTCGAACTCATCGCGGTTTCTCTGGCGCGGTCGGCGCTCGACATCGAGGCCGAGTTTCTCGCGGCCCGCGACCGGCGCCACGAGGGACTGATCGCCAAGGACCCCGACAGCCTCTACACCGCGGGGCGCCGCGGAAAAACCTGGCTTAAACTCAAGAAGGCTTACTCGACGCTCGATGTCGTGGTGGTTCGAGTGCAACAAGGCAACGGGAAACGAAGCCATGTGCTGAGCGATTATACCTTCGCCGTCCGGGACGAGGCGGATGATGCATTGAAGGTAATCGGCAAGGCCTACAGCGGGCTCACCGACCAGGAGATCGAGGAGCTCACCGAGCACTTCATCGCGCATACCGTCGGCGGCTCGCGTTCCGCGCGCACGGTAGTGCCCAACGTGGTTCTCGAGATCGCCTTTGATTCCATCCAGCCCAGCGACCGTCACGACAGCGGCCTCGCCTTGCGCTTCCCGAGGATCAAAGCCATCCGCCGCGACAAAACGGTCGATGAAATTGATACCCTGGCCACGGCGAGGAAGTTGGCGCGACGGGAATAGTTTCCGGAAGGGGAGCGCACGCGCCCTCGCGTGTTGTGGTCGGCGCCCTCGCCGACGACTCATCTGATGACAATCGGCGAGGGCGCCGATTGGGACACGCGGGGGCGCGTATGCTCCCAATCTCAAACCGAATCGGCTCCCCTAGCTGAAACGAAGGGGCGTTAGTGCATCCCAGGACCAGCCGGCATACCCGCTCGGTGCCTCAGCCTGTCGAAAACGGCGCGGTGGCGATGACCCCGGCAAAATTCAGTGCAACGGGCAGATGCCCGTTCCCCTATTTCCTCGCATCGTGGCGTTGTTGTAGCCGGCCTCTGTGAGGCCGGACCGGCTTCAAAGAAGCCGGCTACAGGATGGCCAGACCGGCTTCAAGGAAGCCGGCTACAGGATGGCCGGACCGGCTTCAAAGAAGCCGGCTACAGTCGTCCATCGCAGAAATGACAAAACCATGACATTTCGTGCTCAGCGGACGTGGTAAGGTCCAGCGTGGAACATCCGATTTGCCTTTTCGCGCTGCTGCTCGCGGCGTGTCCAACATTCGTCACCAGCGTTTCAGCCGCAGAAGCGGATGTTGCGGCCGCTCCGGCCGCAACGGGCGCCGGTGAAAAACACGCTGATCTTCGACAACTCCTGCAACAGGCGCTTTTTGAAGAAGAGGCAACCCGCAACCTCGACAAGGCAGCGGAAGCGTATGACGCACTGCTGAACGCTTACCAGGGCCAGCAGCAACTCGCGGCCACCGCGCTTTTTCGCCTCGCGGAAGTTCGGCGCAAGCAGGGCCGCAACATTGACGCCATCGCACTGTACCAGAAACTGGTGGCAGAGTTTCCCAATGCCGAGCCGCAAGCCAAAATGAGCCGGGAGAATCTCAGCGCGTTGGGGGCGAGAATACGGCCACAAAGCGATGTGTGACTTACTTGTCGACAAAGGCGCGGATGTCAATGCAACGGCCAAGGACTGCACAGCACTGCACCTGGCAGCGGCAAAGAACCGAATCGCTGTCACACGATTGCTGTTAGAGAAAGGAGCGGACCCGAATGCGATCGCCACGAGATCTCCAGGCAACCAGGACCTACCCCCTCTTTACGAACTGGCCATTCGCCGTATGGCTGGCACGCCTCTGCACATTGTGGTTCACGCCGGTTATGCGGAGCTGATTGACCTGCTTCTCGAACACAAGGCGGACGTGGGCGTGCCTCAGCCGGATAATGGTCTCACGGCGTTGCATTTCGCCGCCCTGCGCGGGGATGCGGCGCTAGTCAAACGGATACTCGACTTGGGCGCGGATCCAAAGGCGACCACGGCGGAGCATCGGGCAGAACAGGCGGGACGCACTGTTCCAGGTGGCGTCACGGCCTTACACTTTGCTGCGGCTTCGGGCTGCCTCGAATGCGTCCAGCTTCTCGTTGCATCTTGTGCTGCTCGATGTCATGATGCCGGGACTCGACGGCTACGAGCTCTGCCGCGAGTTGCGCCGCCTCGGGCGCACCGTGCCCGTTCTCATGCTGACGGCCAAAGCACAAGTCGACGATCGCGTCGAAGGCCTTGACGCCGGGGCCGATGACTACCTGGTCAAGCCATTTTCGATGCGTGAGCTGCTGGCCCGCGTGCGCGCGCTTCTCCGCCGCGCGGAACGAGCAAACGTCCCCGCCACTCTGATTCTGGGAAACATTGTGTTCGATTTTATAAAACACACCTGCACGCAAGCTGGGCAGCCCCTTTCTCTGTCAGCCAAAGAAATGGCCATTATGCGCCTGCTCGCGGAACACGCCGGAAAGCCCGTCAGCCGCGAAGCTTTTCTCGATGTGGTCTGGGGTTACAATGCCTATCCAACCACCCGGACCGTAGACAACTATATCGCCCTTCTGCGCGCCAAACTCGAATCTGACCCCGCCGCCCCGCAGTTCATTGAAACCGTCCGCGGCCAAGGTTACCGACTCGCACAGTTTTGAGGTTGCGGGGCGGGGAAACCGAGTTAAACTCGACTATCCCCATCGACTTTGAGGGGAAAGCGCCATGCCCTTTCAACTTGAGGCTCATCCGGAGCTTGATGTTCGTGCTCTTGCCGGGCGTTTCGAGGGCGAAACGCTTGAGGAAGTATTGGGTTGGGCCTGGCAGAGTTTTGGGGCAAAGGCGGCTATTGGCACGAGTTTTCAGGGATCGGGTTTGGTGATCATCGATCACGCCGTGCGGCTGGGGCTGAAGTTTCCCGTTTTCACACTCGACACGGGACTTCTTTTTCCAGAAACCTACGAACTGAAGCGGAGACTCGAGGACTTTTTTGGAATTCAGATCGAGCCATTGCAACCGGCGCAGAGCGTGGATGAGCAGAGCGCGGAATATGGCCCCAAGCTCTGGCAGACGAATCCCGACACCTGCTGCATGCTGCGAAAAGTGCTGCCTCTTCAGAAAAAGCTCGCGAAGCTCGATGTCTGGATCACTGGAGTGCGCCGCAATCAGAGCGACACCCGCCGAACGACCGGGATCCTCGAGCTTTATGAGTTTGATAAGCTGCGCGAGCATCACATTTTGAAACTTAATCCGATGGCTGCCTGGAGCCGGGAAACCATCTGGAACTACATTCGGGAGCACAAGATACCGTACAATCCGTTGCATGATCGCGGGTTCCGATCCATCGGCTGCTGGCCGTGCACTCGAGCGACGACCAATCCAGACAACGAGCGGGCCGGGCGGTGGGAAGGATTCGACAAGACTGAATGCGGAATTCACACGTTTCTCGGCGCCAACATTTAGCCGGTTTTTCGCTCATGGCTGACGACGTTTCCGCGAACCTTCATCCGCAATTCCAGCGACAGCTCGGCCGGCCGGCCAAAGAGCGGCTCGTTCGACAACGCGGCCGCGTGGTTTGGTTGTATGGCTTGTCCGGCTCCGGCAAAAGCACCCTTGCCCATATGATCGAGCGCACCCTGCATGCTGAAGGGCACCTTACCGTCCTGCTCGACGGCGACAATCTGCGCACGGGATTGAACAGTGGTCTGGGCTTTACCCCCGACGACCGGCGCGAAAATGTCCGGAGGGCTGCTGAGGTGGCGCATCTTTTTGTCGAGTCCGGCGTGATCGCAATTTGCTCGTTCATTTGTCCGTTCCGCAACTTGCGGCAACTGGCTCGGCAAATCATCGGAGCGGACGATTTTCTCGAGGTGTACGTGCACGCTTCTTTCGAGTTGTGCTCGGTGCGCGACCCCAAAGGGTTGTACAAAAAGGCGGCGGAGGGAAAAGTCGCGCATTTTACCGGTCGCAGCTCGGTTTTTGAGCCGCCAGAGGAGCCTATGGAAGGCTTGAAACTGGACACTCAGGCCGAAACTCCCGAGCAGAGTCTGGAAAAAGTTTTAGCGGTGGTATGTCCGTGGATTCAGCTTCAACCCGCGCCACGAAAAGGCCGCTAAGTCGGTTCGTGAAAAATGCACAATTACAACCTGAGCCACCTCAAGCAGCTCGAGTCTGAAGGGATTTTCGTGCTGCGGGAAACCGCCGCGCAGTTTCACCGGGCCGGGCTGCTTTTCTCGGGTGGGAAGGACTCGATCGTCATGGCGCATCTGGCGCGCAAAGCATTTTGGCCCGCCCGAATACCATTTCCCCTGGTGCACATAGACACGGGTCATAACTTTCCCGAGACCCTCACTTTTCGGGATGGTTATGTGGAACAGTTGGGCGCGCGGCTCATCGTCGCCTACGTGCAGGACAGCATCGATCGCGGGACGGTCGTCGAGGAGAAGGGACCGACTGCCAGCCGCAACACGCTGCAGACAGTTACGCTTCTGGAAACGGTCGAAGCTCATGAATTTGATGCTCTCCTGGGAGGCGGCCGAAGGGATGAGGAAAAAGCCCGCGCCAAAGAGCGCTTCTTCAGTCACCGCAACGACTTCGGTCAGTGGGAGCCCAAGAACCAGCGACCGGAACTTTGGAACATTTTCAACGGCCGCAAACAGCATCGCGAACACTTCCGCATCTTTCCGCTGAGTAATTGGACCGAGATGGATGTTTGGCAGTACATCCGCCAGGAAAAGATCAGCCTGCCGAGTCTATATTTTGCCCATCGTCGAAAAGTCTTCCTTCGTTCGCGCGCCTGGCTCGACGCCGAAAACGGCTTTGCCCAACCACAGCCGCACGAGCCGGTCCTGGAAAAAACCATTCGCTTCCGCACCATTGGGGATGCGACCTGCACTGGGGCGGTCGAGTCAGCCGCCGGCACACTCGATGACATCATCGCAGAGGTCGCCGCTGCCCGCCAGACCGAGCGGGGGACGCGCGCCGACGACCAGCGCTCGGAGACCGCCATGGAAGACCGCAAGCGCGAAGGGTATTTTTAGTTAGGAATCAGTGAGTTATGATTCAGTGAGTTATGATTCAGTGAGTTGAAGGCAGGAGAAATCCCCCATTCTCTGATTCACAACTCACTGATTCATAACTGTTCCGGTTGTTTTCTCAAGGCATCGAAGTCCCCCTGCTCACAGCAGCGGACGAAACCCTCGGTGTAGGCTTTCAATGCGTCCCACTCCCGGCGGATTCTTTCCGATTCGGCCTCATTGATTGATCGGTCTTCGGCCGCGTTGGTGATGGATTCGAGCAGGTCGGCAAATTGCTGAATGATTTCGTTGGTGGTCGGAAAGAGATCGACCTGATGGCACCGGGTGCGACCGGGGTTTTTCACGAAGTAGCCGCCGGCCTGCTGGCAGAGCCATTGCATGATGCGGAGGTCTCCGGTGATTTTCAGCAATTCGAGGACCCGGTCGAGCGGATTGTCGACGCCACTGCCCTTGCCCTCGCCCGGCTGCGCCCATTTGTAGACGAGAGAGAGGGAAAGCCCGAGTTGAGCGGCAATCTCCTTGGGACTGGCTTTTTGCAGTGCCTCTCGCAGGACGGTGTAGGATTCCATGGCTTCGCGGTCAGACCGGATAACCATATTACCGTCTTCGCGCAAGAAGCATCGCGGATTCCCCTTGATTGTGCTTGTAACCGATTGTGAAAAATTCAAAAGAAGAACGGCTGATGGCGTGTTTTGGGTTTCGTGCCGGGAGGAAAAGCGCGAGAATTCCGCCATGCCCACCCCTGCTCAGCAGGCGGCTCCGTCCGCGCAAAAATCAGGCGGAATTTCGATGGTTGCCGCTGCGGCGTTGGTCGCGGGCAACATGATTGGGACCGGGATTTTCACTAGCCTCGGTTTTCAAGTCCTCGATATCAAAACCGGCTTTGGAATCGTACTTATTTGGGTGGTCGGTGGGGTCATGGCGTTTTGTGGCGCGCTTTGTTACGCTGAACTGGGTGCGTCGATGCCAAGGTCGGGGGGCGAGTACCATTTGTTAGGCACAGTATGGCATCCGCTGGCTGGGTTTTTGGCGGGATGGTTGTCGATGACCGTGGCCTTTGCTGCTCCGGTGGCACTCGCCGCTTCCGCTTTCGGGACCTATCTCGCCAACAGCATTTTTGACGGTGATCCGATGGCGCGCTTCGCTTGTGCACTCGCCGTGTTGCTGGCCGTGACTTTCGTGCATCTGATAAACGTGCGCGTTTCCGGCCGCTTTCAGATTGCGGCGACGCTCCTGAAAATCACATTGCTCATTGTTTTGATCGCCGCCGGGCTGGCCGTCTCGCCGGCGCAGCCGCTGAGCTTCACGCCTGCGCCTGCGGACGATGGCCTGCTCCTGCGTGGCGAGTTTATCGTGGCGCTGTTTTTTGTTTCGTATTCATATTGCGGATGGAACGCGGCGATCTACGTGGTGGGGGACATGCGAAACCCGCAGCGCGACCTGCCTCTGGCGCTTCTGTTAGGCACCGGGTTCGTCACACTGCTTTATGTGCTGGTCAACGTCGCCTTTCTGCGCGCGGCGCCGATCTCTGACCTTTCCGGGGCGCCGGATGCCGGCCTGGTAGCCGCCCGGCACCTCTTTGGAGAAAGAAGCGGATCGTTGATGGGGGTGTTTATCGCAGCGGGCCTCGTTTCTACCATCAGCGCGATGATGTGGGCGGGTCCTCGAGTCGCGAAGACGATAGGCGAAGACTGGGCTGTTTTCAGTCCGCTTGCTGCCGTCACCCGGCACGGCGTGCCGGCCCTTGCCACGCTGCTCCAGACTGCCATCGCGCTTGGTTTGCTCACTTTCGGTGGCTTCGCGGATGTCCTCACTTACATCGAATTCACCCTGGCTCTCTCGACGTTCCTCACCGTGGCGGGCGTTTTTTGGCTGCGCTGGAAACGGCCTTCGCTGCCGCGGCCCTTCGAAGCCTGGGGTTATCCCATAACGCCAGCCGTCTATTTGCTCTTCACCGGATATGTGCTCGTTCGTTTCGCCACTGACCCCGAGCAGTGGGTGAAATCATTGCTCGGTTTTGCCACCATTGCTGCGGGCGCCGTAATTTATGTGCTTTCGCCGAAGAAGTTGATCAATGGCGGATGATTCACGCGGCACCATAGGGTTTCGTGGCAGCGACACTCTTGTCGCTGAGAGCCGTCAATATTCGTCCCCAGACGCCCCGCAACAGAGGATCGCCGGGCTACTTCGCAGGGGCGCCGCTGGCGAGCAGCTTTTTAAAGTCTTCCTTGGCGGCAGTTACACTTGCCGTGGGTCCGACCATGCGCACGAAGACGTCTCCGCGATCGCTGGGAAGGATGGCTGCAATCAGGGTGTGATCCGGTTTCGGGCTCGGCTCGGGACGGAAGCTCGAACCCTTGTAAGTGCCCGCAATGACGACCAGCGTCGCCTTTTTGTCACCGAAGGCGGTTTCTTCGCGCGCGACCTTCGGCGCGGGATCGGCTTGAAACATGCCCTGCCATCTTTTGATGTTTCCTTCGATGTCACCCCCCTGGCCGGGACCGAAATGATAAAATGCCGCTTCAAGCTCCGCCACTCCCTCCTTGCCCGGCAGCACGAATCCTCCCTGGCTCATCGGCTTTGGGCTTTTGCTGACCTGCCAGGGGCTGGGCGGGGTAAATTTGAAGGCTCCCACTTCGAGCGAGCCGTCGGCACGGAGATGGGCGCCTGTTGCCGATAACAAGAGGATAAAGAAAAGCTTTCTCATAATTGACGAATGGAGCGCTGAATGCGCCAGCGGCCAAGTGAAAAGGCGTAACTTGTATCGGAGAATGGGGAGCACACGCGCCCACGCGTGTCCCAACCGGCGCCCTCGCCGGTTGGATCCGGCTACTATGGTCGGCGAAGGCGCCGACCACAGCACGCGAAGGCGCGTGCGCTCCCCAAGCCTGAGTGTCGCTGCTACAGTTCTTCAGGTTTCTGGATGAGGTCGGCCACGCGGTGCAACAATCGGCCGGCGCCGCCGCCATCCATCACGCGGTGATCGAAACTTAAGGTGAGGGCTGCTTCCGTGACGGGCAGGAATCTATCTTCGGCATTGGACCAAACAGGTACTTTGCGCCCGGTGCCCAGACCCAGGACGAGGTTTTGCTCGGGAAGTGGGATGGGCGTGGCCCAGACGATTCCGAAGGTGCCAAAATTCGTCACCGTAGCAATCCCATTGCCGACGGCCTCGGTGGGCAGTTTCCGCTGACGTCCCCGCTCGACGAGTTCGTTATAGACATCAACCAACTCGGAAAGCCTTTTCTGGTCCACATTCCTAAGCACCGGGACTAACACGCCATCCTCGACCTCGACCGCAAACCCGATATCAATTGCCTTTGGATGGACGATGCGGCCGCCGACCAGGCGGCCAGCGGATTCCGGCTTTTCGGCCAGCGCGAGGGCGAGGGCGCGAATCGCGTAAAGAGCCGGACCGGGTTTCGGCTTCGCGGTTTTTCGATGAGCCAGCATCGCTTCAATGGGCATGGAAATTCCCACTGTGGCGAGCGGCCGGGTCCAGGCGCGGCGCATCGCGTCGGCAACCGCCACCCGCATCGTACTCGCTTTGGTCATGCGGTGTTCCTCGAGACTGGCGATGAACTTCTCGAAATCTTCGACTGTGACCCGCCCGCCTTCACCGCTGCCTGCCACAGCCGCAAGGTCAGCGGCATTCAAACCCAACTCGGTCATTCGTGCACGCATGCGCGGGGAAATATACGTTGCACCCGTGGCGTTTGCGGGCACAGGCAATCCGCGCACCGTGGGTTCGACTCGTGTGGTATCGATCGCCGCGAAGGTTTCGTTTGGATCATAACGAAAGTGCGCGCCTTCTGATGGAGTCGGTTCCCCAGCAGTGGACGTCTTCTCGGCGGGGCCCGCTGCCTCATCGACATCGATGCCAACCCGGCGCGCCTCTTCCTCGGTTACTTCGAGAAAGCCCAAAGTGGCGCCGACCGGATAGCTTACCTCGACGACGGCGCGAATTTCCGAGACGCGGCCGGCGCAGGGAATGGTGACCCCCATGGTGGCTTTTTGAGTTTCCACCTCCATAATCTCCTGGTCGGCATCCACGGCGTCGTCGACCGCAATCGCGATGTGCTTGACCGTGGCCTCGGCGATTGATTCGCCCAATTGCGGCATCAGAATCGGTATGAGTGGCATCGTGATGTGACCAGGTGGATGCGGTTGGTTGTTGAGAAAAGCCGCTCAGTCGAAGGCCGCTAAAACCGCAGCAGCTCTCGAATCGCCTTGGTGATGGCTGGCGCTGTCGGCCGGTGAGCGGTCCATAGGTTGGGATGATAGGGAATGGGCGTGTCTTTGGCATTGAGTCTCTGCGGAGGTCCGTCGAGCAAATGAAATCCTTCAGCGCAGACACGAGCGATGACTTCAGCGCAGACGCCCCCCCAGGGAAATCCTTCGCTCACGCATAACAGCCGGCCGGTGCGCGCCACGGAGGCGAGAACAGTATCGGTGTCAATCGGCTTGACGCTGCGCAAGTCGATCACCTCGACCTCCCATCCCTCGGGTGCCAGTTCCTGCGCGGCGCGCAGAGCTTCATGGACCATGGCGCTGTAAGCCACCACTGTGGCATCGCGGCCCGGTCTGGCTATGCGCGCTTTGCCGAGCGGAAGGTTTTGCGTGGGCAGCGATTCCTCTTTTAAGTGATAATAAAGATACTTGTGCTCGCAGTAAATGACTGGGTCGTTGAGTGCTATCGCCTCGAGTAACAGACTGTAGGCATCGCCCACCGTGGCTGGAGTGACCACCACCAAGCCCGGATAATGGGCATAGATCGATTCCATCATCTGGCTGTGAAAGGGGCCGGAGCCGGGAGTTCCACCGCTCGGCAAACGTACGACGATGGGACAGGAAATCCCCGTCCGCCAAAAATGGGTTGCTGCCTGATTAATGATTTGGTTGAAGCCGGCCGAGGAGAAATCAGCGAACTGCATTTCGATGATCGGACGCATTCCTTCAATCGAGGCTCCCACGGCCAGTCCCATCATCGCATCTTCGGAAATGGGTGCGTCGATCACTCTGCCCGGAAATTCGCGCGCCAGGTTTTTCGTGGATTTAAAGGCGCCACCGAAAGGGCCCACATCCTGTCCGTAAATAAACACCGACGGGTCGTCGCGCAATGCCTTGTGCTGCGCCTCCCGGATCGCCTCCAGATAAGTGATGGCCACGGTGCATTTTGAAAGGTGCTAGCGGAATCGCAAGTCCCGCGCTGTCGACGCGCTGGGTGGGCGTTGGCCCAGAAATGGTGGCATGGCCGCTGGCCGATGGGTTTCAGGGCCGCTGGCGCCATGGGGCTCAGCGGCGAGCCGCCGCTGAGACGCATCGACGAGCCGTCGACGCCACCATCTTTGGATGAACCCCTCCCCGCTACCGTCCGCCTTCGATCAGCCAGGTCGACGCCAGCGCGTGCCATTTTTCCTGATAAGGATCTGGAGCCGGTTCTTTTTGCGCCTTGGCCACGGCGGTTTGCACCTGTTCCAGAGCGTCTTGTTCCCAGCTTTGCAATTCTGCCGGGGTGGTCCATTCCTCGTCAATGAGGCGGACCCGAGCGAGCTCGAGGCAATCCCGCCCCAGCGGTGATTTCTTCAAACTCTCGGGTATATAGGAAGCGTCATCGTGTTCGCCATGTCCGCTGAGACGGAGCAATTCCCCAACCACCAGTTGCGGGCCCCGGCCGGATCGAGCTTTGCCCACCGCTCTATCGAAAGCGCGCAGACACTCTTCGAGATTGGTCCCATCGATAGTCTGCGCCTCGACTCCGTAGCCCGGCGCACGGTCCTCGAGTTTTTCGCACGCAAATTGCCGGTCGATGGGCGTCGAATAGGCGAACTGATTATTGGCAATGGCGAGAATGAGCGGCAGACGCTCGACCGCCGCCAGGTTGACAGCCTCGTGGAAGCTTCCGGTCGAGGTGGCGCCGTCCCCGATGGTGGTGGCTCCGACGACGTCGTTCTGGCCGCGGGACCGGCGCGCGGTGAGC
The DNA here is from genome assembly GCA_050998515.1 of Verrucomicrobiales bacterium. Taxonomy (GTDB): domain Bacteria; phylum Verrucomicrobiota; class Verrucomicrobiia; order Verrucomicrobiales; family V1-33; genus JBPCQC01. Next base: position 13,419 of record JBPCQC010000112.1, on the reverse strand, counting down.
ATGCCACAAACGACCGAGATGAGCGAACCGAGGTGGGAGATCATGACCGGCATGCCTGCCGCGGGCCGGCCCCAATGGACATTGCCATCGCGCCCGCGCATCGGCCCCAACGCACTCCCCAGATAGGTGCGCGCCGGATCCAGCAGGTTGCCTCCAAAGGCGATCCGGCCTGCCATGTCGCGGATCAGCGGGCCAAAGATGTCCTTGCCCCGCTGCAAACTGACAGCCAGCGCCGCCGAAAACGCCTCCTGACCGCGGCCCAGGTAAACGCCACCCACAATTTTTCCCGCATGATAAAGGCTCGCGATTTTTTCCTCGAAGCGCCGTGCCAGAAGCATCCATCGAAAGGTCTCGATGAATTTTTCCCGGAGAGGAAAGGGAAGAACAAGCGGATGAGTCAGAACGGACTCCGGCATAAAAAAAAACGGAACATGATTATGGCGGATCCGGCGGGACGAGGCAACGGGATTTTTTGGGTTTTGGATACAGAAGACGAAACCGATGAGAACTCCGAAATCGTGTTCATCAATATCGCCGAAGCCCGTCGCATGGGGGTGAAATCATGAAAACCTAGCGAGTTGAAGGCCGGTAAAGCTTCGACAATTCTTCACGTTCCGCCGCGCTGATGCCGGATGATTGCGGCGATTGCAACCAGGTGACAGCGGCGTCGCGGTCAACCGAGTCCCATGCCCTGAAAGCGCCCGTCAGTGCCTTGTTCCTGAGTTCCTGGTCATTGATTGTGCTTGCCCATGTCACGGCCGCCTCGGGATCGCTGCTTTCCAGTTGCCTCGTAAAGGTTCTGACCGCCGCATCGCGAGTCTGTCCTGAGGGAAGTTCTGCCAGCCATCGGCTGGACGCGACGGGATCAAGCCGAGCCCATTGATCCATCACTTTGCTGGCAGCTTGAGCGTGCCCTTTTCCTTCCGGTTGTGCCGCTAGCAACGCTGAAAACTGTGCCGCTCCCATTGCCTCGATTGCTCGTCCTGCCACCGCTGGCAAGGCAGCGTCCTTTCCATGGTCGGGAAGTTTTTCCCAGCGCGCCAGTAATTCGCCACCTGTGGATTTCTCAGCAATGGCATTCAGAGAGGCTGCGATGGCATCGCGTCCCACATCGGGAGGCAATGTGACCGCCCACGCCAGCGCATTCTCAGGGTCGTGTTTCGCCCAGCGCCCCGCCACTGAACCCGCGACACTTTCGCGGTTTGTGATGTCGCCGCGCTCGGACAGCAATCGGGCGGCGGCCGCAAGGTCGTAGTGCGAGAGCGTTCGGAAGGCGGCGTTCGTTGCGTCGTCGCGTTGTTCCTCGTCGAGCGTCATGATCCAGTTGAAAGTCGCCACCGGATCCTGCTTCGCGAACTCGTGCGCCGCGGCCTCGGCACAGTCATTCTTCAAACTGTCACTCTTGTCGGCTTTGATTTGCGTTTCGAAAAAGCCCAGCGCCGCCCGAAAATCGCGCGCCGTCCACTGCCGAAAAATCAACGGCACGATATCCTGGTTGTCCCGTTTTAGTGCGTCATTCAAAAATGATTCAGGCGCGATGGTGACGATGTGTCCGGCAATCATCTCCAGGAGGCTCATGCCTCTGAGCTCCGATCCTTTGTCCCACCGGTTTTCCTTGGTGAGCGCGAAAAACGTGTCAATCAGCAGAGGCAACTCCTCCGCAGAAATGGTGGCGAGCAAGGCGCGCAGGGCGTTCGTTCGCTCTTCGAAATCAACCACCTCAAAGATTTCTTGAAGACGCGTAGCGATATCTTGACGTAACGCGCTCGCGCTGACATTCGCGTCGGGAGGCGCCGGCGCTCGCGCCAATGGCGGGGCGTTCCCGCTCTTCCCCGGCGAGGGTGATGAGCGTGTTACGAGAGTCCGTTCGTGAGTTTTCCGTTCCGGCGTTCCCGGCACGAGACTCCTCGCCCCAAAGCCGAGGAGACCGCCGACGAGCAAGCCGATTCCCAACGCAAGCGGTGGCGTCCAAATGCGTCGACCAGCATTCCTCGGTGCAGAGCCCAGGCTGTGATTCATCCCAGTTTAACTCGAAGAGCTTGATGTCCCCGGAGAGTGACAGCAAGCATCAGTTTATTCGTTAGGGACGGCAGTCGGCCATCTTGGCAGTTCAGGTGATGGTGGCATCGGTCGCTGGCCGATGGGTCCCAGCCGCCGCTGGCGTTTGGGCTTCAGCTACGCCGACGGATGATTTCTAACGGAAGCGCACCCCACGCCAAAGCGGCACTCTCTTCATGACTGTCTAAACGCTAAGGTCGTGCTTCCAGGATGATATTGAACGGGGTCTCCGCCGCGCGGCGAAAGCGGCTGAAGCCGGCAGCTGTCACCACCTCCCGCAGGCGGCGTTCGCCGGCTTGTGCTCCGAGCGCGAGCCCAACCTCCTGCGAGAGCGAAGCCGGAGTGCAAATCATCGTGGAAGCCGCGTAAAAGATGCGCCCGATGGGGTTGAGATTATCGGCCAGCTCGTCATGGGCGAATGGTTCCACGATCATCCATGTGCCGTCAGGCGCGAGCGTTTCACGCACGTGGCTCGCTGCGCCCTTGGGATCGCCCATGTCGTGCAGGCAATCAAAGAATGTCACGAGGTCGTATTCGCGGCCCGGGTATTGTTTTGACGGAGCCACCTCGAAACTCACACGATCAGCCAGCCCGGCCTGTGCGGCGAGGTGACGCGCCCGTTCTATCGAGCCTTCGTGGTAATCATAACCAAAAAAGCGCGAAGCCGGGTACGATTGCGCCATCAGAATAGTTGAAGCGCCGTGACCGCAACCGACGTCAGCCACGCGCGCGCCACGCTTGAGTTTTTCCTCGACGCCTTCGAGCGACGGCAGCCACGAGCTGACGAGGTGCGCTGCATACCCGGGACGAAAGAATCTTTCCGTCCCGACGAAAAGGCACTGACTATGCTCATGCCAGCCGACCCCAGCACCACTTTTAAAAGCCTCGCGAATTTTTGGCTCATCCATCATGACGGAGCGAATGATTTGAAAAGCGCCGGGGATAAAACACGGGCTGTCCTCGACGGCGAGGGCCATGGCCTGCTCGGGTGGCAGCGTGAAGGTGCCACTTTCCTTTTGGTACTCGATGTAACCGCTGGCGGCTTGTGCGGCGAGCCACTCACGAACGTAGCGTTCGGCCGTCCCGGTTTTTTCCGCCAATTCGGCGGATGTCATCGGCTCCGAAGACGCCATGGCTTTGTAGAGTCCCAATTGATCGCCCAGCAAAATGAGTGCCGCATTCATGGCCGCCCCCATGTCCCCCAAGGCCTGGTTCATGAATGCTTCAAGTTTCTGCTGATCAATCGACGAGTTCATCTGATGCGGCGTGGAATTGGGAGGTTTTGAGGGGCTGGCGCCGTTTATAGAAGCGACGGCATTTGGCGCGCAAGCAATTATTTCAACGACGCGGCAGCGACACTCTTGTCGCCGGTCAAAAGTGGCGCTGCCACTCGAAAAACAAACTGAATGGGTCGCGGTATCTCAGATCTATTCCTGCGCCACCTTCGCGATCTTGAGCCGCATGAACGTTCGACGGTTTAGGCGCAAGGAAAGCTTTTGGCAGGCGGAGACTTCCTGGGTGCCGTCGATATCAGGAGCGCCGGGGACGAGTTCGACGGTTTCGGTCGAATCGTTCCAATGGATCATGTCGGCGGAGGTTTGCACGGTACAGCGGACCGAATCGTCGCCGGCGTTCACGCGTCGGAATGTCAGCGCGAGTCGCCATTCTCCATCCGGGCCCTGGATCAGAGAGGGTTTGATCTCCGGCGGTTCCGGGCTGTGCGGATCGCACCCGAGGTAGAACTCCCCGACCAGCGACAGCCCATCTGCGTCTGAGTCATTGCCGTCATCTGGCGCCATGGTGCCAAAAAGGTTCAGCTTCCATTGATCGAGCGGGGTGGGGGGCTCGACGCCGGGAACTTCGAACGCGAGGGTGGCGCAGTGGCCTTCGTTCGATCCGAACACGAACTGGTATCGGCCCGGACTCAACTCGCCGAGGGCATAGGTGTGCTCGAACCATGCGGGAATCGGGGCCAGTGAGCCTTCGGGAAGGTCATGTAACTGCGCCAAGGCGGAAAATACCGGCCCGCGCAAATGGATTTCGCCCCAGTCAGCACTGAACCACCCGCCCGTGTTGTCAAATTTAACGTCGGCAAACCACTTTCCATCGCGCATGGATACCGCAACTTCTACCGGGAGATGCGGCGGCGGTTCGACTTCGATGCGCACGCGCCATCCGAAGGCGCACGGATGTTCCAGAGTGCGCCCCAGTTGATCGACCACGAACGCGGGATCAACGCAGACGGAGTAGTCACCGTTGTCGCCCGCGTCCCAATCGTCGCCAGGACCTTCGATTTCATAACGGCAAAGCCACGTTCGGCCGACCGGGTCTGTGGATTGAGCGCATTGCTTGAGAGTGGCTTGAGCTTCGAAACCGTGCGGGCCTTTCACCGTCACCGGCCCGGCACCGGGCTCGGTCTGCCAGCCGGCATTGGCCAGGTACGCGATGTTAAATGTGTGCGGACCATCGGTTTTTACTGTGATGTGCTCTCCGTGGATTGTCATCGTTGGGCCGAAGGGTTCGCCGACACGAAATACCAGCCGTGCCGCTGGCTGACCGCCGAAACAAACGGCAAAGGCGTAATCGCCGTTCTCGAGCGCGCCGAGCGCATAGCGATGGTGGACAAGGTGTCCGGGCCACTCTCCGATTTCATCGAAGTGGCGGATTTCTTCCGCTGAAGCGGTGCTCGGCGGTTCGCTGGCATCGGTTTGCCCAACCAGGAAAACCGGCGTGCCGCCTGGCGGCGGATCGGTCGGCACCGGCGGTGGCGCGGCCTCACCGATTGCGATGTTGACTTTGAAACGGTTTTCCAGGCGCGCGGGTGTCCCCCAGTCCTTCACTTCAAGGCCGGGTCGCGGAAAGGCGAGTCCAACTTCGACATACGAGCTGCCGTTTTCCACGCCATGCTTGATGAATGCGACAACAGGCTGCGGGGGTGGAGGGGGTGGCGGCTTTGGCCCAACGGTAAATGGTTTCTGGCCGAGGAGCCGGGTCCCTTCGCAAACCGCGAGTACGTATTCGCCGGGTTCAACAATTCCGAGCGAGTAAAGATGCCGTTCGAGGTGCCGCGGCGGGTCAGCCACGGGGGCGATGCTGACCGGCTCCGTGCTCGGCGGCGCGTCGCCGACCGTCACCGACACCTTGAATTGGTCTCCCTCGATTTTCATTTCGCCCCAATCAGTAATCGTTTTACCAAACGGCACACTTAAGCCGACTCCGGCCGCCGTGCTCACGTCACCCTGTCTGGTCTCGATGAAAGCGAGCGTCACGTCATCAGGCGGCGGAGGCGGAGATGGAACGCTGAACGGCTTGTCGAGTTTGGTATCGCCATTGATTTCGTACGAGAAACGGTAGTCGCCAGCCGGGAGCAGGCCGAGGAAGTACTCGCGATTGATGACTTTGGTGACCGCCAGCGGCGAGGGGTTTGGGTTGCGAGCAAACGTCGCGTCGACTGTGAACACATTTTCGTTTCTAACGACCTGACCGCGGTCGATCATGATGTGGAGGTCGTTGGGCAGCTCGATCCGCACGTAAGCAGCGATCCCGCCCCTCACGTTGGTGGGAATCTCCGCAGTGACCTGAGCATTCACCAACGGGCGGTCGCCCACGATGAAAGCGGCATCCGCATACGGGCGGCCATTCATTTTAAAGACGGCCCTATGATGCCCCACCGGGAGGGCGCCAAGATTGTAAATCAAATCTCTGACCGGAAATGGCGGCGGGGGAAAAACGGAGATGACTCCAGCGGGTTCGACCTTTGCCTCGAGCACAAAGCGACCAAGATCGTCTCGCCGCACCGGCAATTGTTCGGTCACCACGTAGTAACCCTGAAATTCGATGTGTGCCTTCGCCGTGACGTGGTTCGGATCGTTAGCATCCACTGTGAGCGTGACGTTTGCTTTTATTTCGTCAGGCTCTTGGGGGATGGTGAACTCCTTTTCGCCCAGCGTGCGGCCACGCGAAGTCACGATGAATCGGTAAGTGCCGGGTGCCAGGGCGCCCAGCGGGTAATAGTGTGCGTGAGTGACGTTGTGTGGTGAAAGCGGCGGAGGCCCATCCGGCTGGACGGCTTCCACGTCGACCGAGAACGTGCTGCCTTCTCGGGCAAGCTCACCCCATTTTGTCACCTCGGCGTTGGGGTGCGCGAAGGTCAGTTCGACTTTCGCGCTCCACCACGGCCGGGCCGCATCGACATTCGGCGGCGGGGGCATTTCGGAAATCGTGATGTTTGTTGCCGAGGGAAAGGCCGGAACACTTGGCGGAGGCGGTGCTGGCGGCGGCTCGCCGATCTGGCGGTAGGTCAGCTTCACTTCGCCGGTGCGCGGATCGACCAGATAAATGCGCGATTCCGGCCGCGGATTGTAGTGGGATTGACGGACATCGAGAAGAACTACGAGATATTCGCCCACGGAAATAATCTCCGACCGCGCGCCGTGATGAGAGGCAATTTCAAAGGATAATTGGGGAAGCCGAATCCGTCCGAGCTCGCTGCCATCTGCCGCCGAGAGGCGCTGCACTGCGGGGAGATGGATCGTGCTGTATGAATTGGGCACGAAGTAAAGGGAATCGTCAGGCGCGTGGTAAGCGATCGAGTCAGCGTCCACATTGTTCATGTCGCTGATGACGCTCCATGCTTTCGTCTCGGACGAGAAGCTGTAAAGAAATCCCTCGCCGCCAAGCGTGACCAGGACCGCCTGGTTGCGCTGCGTATCAAAGGCGGCCCCGCGCGGCCAGCTCACTTCGGGCAGCGGTGCGGGAACCGGCAGTTCTTCCACCTGGCCGCTTTCGGTGTCGAAACGAAACGGGTCGCTGTCTCCGCCATAGTAATAACGCTTTTCCGAGTCTGGGATGACAGCCATGGCATTGGGAAGGAGCTCCCCGCCCCCGACTGGTCCTTGCAGCGTGTAGTGCCGAATGCCGACACCAGCCCCCTGCCAAAAGGCGATATCGAAATTCAGCGCGGGCACCTCCTCTGGCGGCACCGGCCGCGGCCACTCGGAATCAAGCCGCGGATCATCCTGCACCGCGTCGATTACAATCGCCTCCGCGGGAGCCTCATAGGTCCCGTGAAAACTGGCCAGCTTCATCCCGGTGATCTGCTCGATTTGCGGGATCGCCCGAGCGTCCGCGGCTCGTCCAGCGAGTATCCCACAGACAAATAAGGCCTTCCCCCTTCGTAAGTTGATTCCGACACCGGCGTTCCCGCGGGCAACCCCACAACTTCCTGATCGTAATAGCCATCGAGGAAAACTCTCTCGATTTGGGTGCCCTCGCCCGCGGTCACGCGCCATAGGACGGGATCATAGGAACTCAGGAAAAGCGTGACACTTTTTCCCGACCGGTTCACTTGGATGGTTGCGGTTCCCTGGTTGTTTTCGCCGGTTATGTGGCCGGCGCCCTGATAAATGCCGACCACGTGCAATTCCTTTTCGCCTTCAGCAGCCAGGAGTGGGGCAAAAGCAGCGGCCAACGCTGCCACGGTGAGGGTGAGCGGTTTCATGAGAAGAAGGGATGTTGAACTATCTGCTGATCCGCTTCCCGCGGCATTTGGGATGCACGAAACTGCAGCGTTTTGTGTCGCTGGCAAGACCTTCCCACCGTTCGTAATTCGCCAAGCCGATGTTGGCGCGTCCCTGCGCGCCTCACCGCGCGAAAGGTAGGGCGCGATGACCCAGCGCGCCGCCTCTTTGGGCGGACGCCTGTGGTCAGGCGTCCCATAACCATATACCACATTCTTTGGAAACGGTTCCTATTTGAAGGTCCAATTGCAGTGCAGCAGCGGCGCTAATTGCGATTCTGGGGAGCGCACGCGCCCTCGCGTGCGGTGGTCGGCGCCCTCGCCGACCAGAATTCGAAATCGAATCGGCGGGGGCGCCGATTCGGACACGCGATGGCGCGTGTGCTCCCCAGTCCGTCAGATTCGCAATCGCTGAACCAACTGATTTATGAAGGCAAAATTCTGGTTGCGGAGTTATCTCCCAGCATTGCGGCCATGATACTTATGTCTCATCTCGCTGGCTGCTCGGTTTCCTTAAGAGCCTGTTCGAAAAGCGCATTCCGAAGGGTGTCATAGAATTCCCCCAGAAGACGGTCGATCCCGCGTGCCTTCAGCAAGGTCGACGAGCCAAAGAACACAATCGTGATGTCGCGCTCTGGCTGATGAAAGGCAAAGCAGTGATAGCCTGGTGTGCCTCCGCTGTGCCCAATAAACCACGGCGCATCTTGCTTGGGTCGCATCCGCTGCAATCCGAGAAAATATCTTTTCTTCTCATCCGACCAACCGTTGAACAATTCACGACGCGCAGCCTGGCTGAGAAATCCGTCATCGCGAGCCACGGCACGAATAAAGGTGGCCAGGTCGAACACCGTGCCGCTTAATCCGGCATTGCCGCCGAGGGCCGGTGTCCAGCCGGTCGTGTCGGTTCGCCACCAGTTGAAAATATTCTCGTAGCCATGCGTCATTTCCCCCCGGGGCTTCTCGATGAGGTTGTACCACGTATTCGTTAGAGAAAGCGGATCCAGAATCCGCCGGCGGATCTCCGCGGTATGAGGGTCCCTGGCTGCGCCGTCGATGATGAGTCCGGCGAGCAAGTACCCAGTGTTTGAATACGCCCAGCCCTCTCCGGGCGAAAAATCCGGAGGTTGGTCGAAAACGTATTCGAGTTCCCGCAACGGTGGATACGCGCCTCGTCGGTCTATGAAAACGCGGTCGAGTGCGCGCCGGGGGTTGTCATTGACATCGCAGAGTCCAGCCCTGTGTTCGAGCATTTGACGAAGCGTGATTCTTCCTGAGTTCGGAAAGTGCTTCGTGATGTCCGAGGAGAGCGAATCCGTGATAATCGCGTCCAGATTCAGATTGCCTTTCGCATGCATCTGGGCTGCGACTACGCCGAGAAACGATTTGGTGATACTGCCGATTTGAAACGCATGGTTGGTCCGCATCGGCACGTGAGCTTTCAGGTCCGACTCGCCGACACTCCCGATGAATTCTTGTTTTGGCGTCCGCACCAGCAGAATCGCGCCCGGCATGCCGTTTTTGTGCGACCAATCGAGCAATGACTGGTAGGTGCGCTGATTCTCTGGCGGAAGTGGCGTTAACTTTGTGCGCCAGCTGGCGAGGAAGACAGGCACAGCGACCAGCACCAGCACCCCGATTTTCATCAGACGCTTTCGACTCTTCCGCACGGCCGACGTGGGTGCAGTCTGTTTTGACCCCGCTTTCATATCCTGCATTGGCGATCACTTCGCAAAGAGTGCGGCGTGGCTGAGACAAACTGAAGTTCGCGCAAAGAGTTTGAGTTTTGCGTGCAGCCGGCGCGACGGCGTGCGCCGGTGTCCCGAAATCCTACGGAGCCGGTGAAATGACGATGCGGTAAAAACGCGGGGTGTTTGTGAGTGGCGGGCCTCCGGTATGAGTGCCGTCGTCGGTCCAGGTGGCGGCAGGATTGTCGTAAGAAGTGATTGTGGGCGGGCCGGCCTCCTGCCAGAGGAAAAGATCGGGGGAAAACTGTACCTGGTAGCTCCGCCAGGCGATGGCGCGGAATCGCAGAAGGATCGTCGAAGCTGAGGCTGAGGATTCCGGGACACGGAAGGCGGCGTCAGCCACCCCGGGGTGGCCACCGGCGAGATACTCGCGTTCGTTGTCGGCGCCGTCGCCGTCCGGGTCCGCGCCGCGGGTGCTGTCAGGCAAGGTGAACCCTGCGATCCACTGATCGTAGGTGAGGCGCGCCGGTGGCGGACGCCGGGTGGCTCTGAGTTCGGGCACGAGCAGAAAGTCAGAACTGGTGGTGCTTTCGTTAAGTCCGTGGATCGCAAGCACGTTTTCGCCGGCGACAATCCGCGAACGGTGCTGGCTGATGTTGATGGTTTGAAAAACCACCGCCTGGGCCTCGTCACGGGTCGAAGTCGCGCGCGAATTCCAGGTGAGAGTGGCCGGGACATACTGACTGCGGGCCACCTCGTATCCATTGATAAACGCGACAAAGGCGTCGTCGTATTTGATCAGCAGCGACAATGAGGTGAGCGCAGTGGGGTCTTCGACATCGAAGGGAATTCGCACGTAAATGGTTCCGTTGCGATTGTACATGGCCGATTCGACATCGAGACTGATCAGGCTTTCATAACCGCTCTGCCGTTCGTAACCGATGCCGGTGGTGCCAACCGTCCATGTGTTGTCATTAAAGACCCGTTCGCGCCAGGCCGTTCCGAGGGAATCGGTCGAAGGAACAAGCACGCGCGCGCCCGCGGGGGTTTCGACAAGCGCGAACTGTGGCGTGAGCAGGGATGCAGAGGGCGTCCAAACCGTGCCCAGGGCATTCACAGCGACGGCGCGGAAGTAATATCGCGTGTTAGGCTGCAAGCCGCTGAGGGAAGTCGAGAACGTTCCGCGGGATCGCTCGCCGAGGTCAATGACGTTCGCCCATGTCGAGAGGCTGGTTCCCGCATCTGCCGTCGCCCATACCACCTGGACAGTCGTGGGATGACCTCCGGTCGTGACCAGCCGGCCACGCAAAGTGGCGGACGAATCGGTGAGATCGGCGAATGTCATGGGATCAAGCACGGGTGCGGTGCTGCCGGCGCGGGTCCAGGTTTCTGCTTTGTCCTCGACAAGGGACAATCCTCCCGCGTTGGCGATGCCAGAACCGGCGGCGTGGAGGGTCAGCGTGTATTCGCCTTCGCCGGCGGCAAGCGACCCAAGACTCAACCGATACGTGGACGGATTGACCGTTCCGAGCTGCGCACTGGTCGCAAATTCCGGCACCGGCGCGCCATTGAAGGTCAACGAAAAATCCGACACACTTACGCCGGTAACGGATTGGTCGAACGCGACATTCAACCCATCGAGCATCTCGGGAAATGGATCGGGGCTGATGGTTTCCAGAGTAGCCACCGGCGGTGGATAGGCGAACCACTCGTGATTGCCGGCGAAAGCGGCCGCGCTGGTCGGCCACCAGCGCCCCACCCGGTCGGGGGCCCAAACCGTCCCGTTCGGCTCACGCAGTGTGAAAAGCCGATACATCCGATCAAAACCGCGTTGCATGATCGAAATATCGAAAGCGCCCTCGTGGGGCCGCCCCAGCGCGTGGCCCAGTTCATGCATCGCAGCACCGACGATCGTATTGGCCGCGAGATAGACGAAATCATCTTCGCCCTGAATTTGCGGATAGGCAGTGCCCCCGTCCATGTAAGTCGGCAGAATCTCGTCGACCGAACTTGGACAGGCCCACAAGCTCAGTCCGCCCATCAGGCCAACATAGCCTCCGCCTAATGCGGTGTGCGCGTATTTGTAATCGAGCGCCAGGTTATAATCTGAAAACGCAACGATGACTACGTTTTTGGCGCGATTGTCTGGAATTTGCTGGGGAATCAAGCCGTAGGCTTCATACCAAAGCTGGCTGCGGTCGTAGGTTTGGTTGTAGTAAAACGTGGCGTCATGTTCGCTGCGCAACGTCCACGTTTGCACCGCTCCGGTGGCCGCATTTATCGGCAGATTAAATGTCAGGCGGGGATATCCCTGATCGTGCATCGACTCCGCGGTGAACGTCTGCATGATTTTCATCATGGTTCCGAGTTTCGCCTGCCAATCCTGCGGGTCATTGGCGAGCGGCGTCGAGTAGGACGTATCGCCATTATTCAGGGTGTAGAGGACCGGGCGAACGATGTAGCTGTTCGTTTGGGGGAGATAGCGGAGCGTGAACTCGAGCTGATCCGGTCCGGCTTCGATGAGCAATGTATTCTCGCCTGGGATCAGGTCCGCCAGCGCTCTGAACTGGCCGTTGTGCACAAGCCCTGGCATCTGCTGCGTCGGCCGCGACGAGCTTTGATTTGTCACCATGACGCTGGTCAGCGCCGTGTTTTGCAACGTCCCCCGCAGCAGCGCCACCGGGTAAGTCACCACCCGCGTGTCATCATAATTGGAAACCCGGATCGCCTGCGCCGTCGCGAATTCGCACGCCAAAAGCAAAAAAATAAATAGGCTCCGGCAGCAGACTGGAAAAGCCACACGCGTTAAATCAAGGGTCATCATTTCATTTCTGGTGAAAATTACAATCACCACTGCCGGAGGAGGGCCTGCATAGTGCGCCGCTTTCTCTCGCCCGAGAAGCTCAAAATGCCAATCCTGTCATTGGGGGAAGACCTGGCGCGGGATCAGCGATGGCACCACATCGTTTGAACAACACGCGGATCAAGTCCAATATCGTTTGAACACTAGAAGCTATCCCAAAACCTGTTTAAGCAGTGCCCCGAGCCGTGACATAAAACCACGCCCCGGGAAAGTCTACGCGCAATGGTCTCGCCACTGCCCACGACGAAAGCAGGAAGAATCAGCCAGTCAAATGTAGATGTGGAATGTTGAATGTTAAGATCTGACCCCGATTGAATCCCCATGTCGCTGCGCCCGACGTTCGACACCATTCGATCAGGGGCGCACAGCAAGAATTCGCAAACATGCTCGGTTTTCAACGTCCACATAGACGTAAATGGACAATAGCGCAGGACTTTGCTCGTGGGCATGTTTGGGGGCAGTCTTGGCTGCTTCGACGTAGACCTGCCACGACAGGCGGCCGGGGCGTCGCTTGCCGAAAGCTCTATCAGTTGAAAATGTTGGCTCAACCACTACGAGCTTCGCTTCTTTGGAGTTGGTGGGCTGATAATCGCGCAATCCTGCGGCCTCTGGGTGCTCGCGAAGGTAAGTGCGAGCCTGTGCAAGGGCAATTTCTTTGGCCCCGTGGCTATCGACATTACGACTTTTCGGCGCTTGGTATTCACAATTAAATTGACGTCGAATAATGTACGGACCGTTGCGGTCGTCGAGTTTGACGAAGAGGAAATCGTCGACAAACGGCGCGCCATCCGACGTGGTTCTCTGCCAATTAATAACCCACGCCCCCCCGTAAAAACCGCGTTTGTTCAAACGTTCAGGCCCAAATTTTGCCGTTGGTGTGTCAACCTCGGCCAAACGTCGGCCCAATGCAGCTTCAGCAAAAATCGTGGCGCGGCGATGATGATCCTCGACGGCCGGCGGAATCGACAACTCGCCGACCCTTATCCAAGTCCCGGAAAAACTTCACGCCCTCTGGAATTGCGCTCAGCATTGGATTGATCCAATTGTTCCAGCCGACATACGCTTTGGCATTGAACGCTTGCATCATCCAATTCGTGAATTGCATTCCCGTGTCGCCTGTCCAGCAAGAAGAGAAAGAAAGGGGTCAGGACAAAACATTTGACACTTTGGGTTTCTTCCAGATTCGATTCACGCCACGTTTAGGAAAAGCCGGTCGAACACTGTTTCGCGCAAAACTCTTGGCGCAACGTTGCTCGCGCGGATTTAGTCGAGCAGTAATGAGCAGGTCCATCTTC
>JBPCQC010000100.1:0-46012 GCA_050998515.1 Verrucomicrobiales bacterium | reverse complement strand
TTATTGCTGGCTCCCAGCCGCACAAATTCGGCCGGTTCACCGCCGGGGATATAGACGCCCAATACGGTATCGAAGTCACTGTCTCTGGTGTCAAAAATATACACTCCGTTTTCGGTAGGGGCGAAACGGCCCCAGACCGATGCGCCACCGGTAATGAAACCGTGATTTAACTCGCCCGTTTCTTTGGTGGCTGCGGTGGTATCTCCATTATGAGTTCCGGGCAAAGGGGTCGAAATGTCGGGAGCAGCGGTGAAATCGTCGGTTAGCGTGGCGGACTGTGCCTGAAAGACCGCCAGGCAAGCTGCGCCGGCGAGAAGGGGACGAAGGATTGGTTGTAAATAGGGAGTTTTCATGGGGTAGGTTATTCGTCTTTAAGAAGCGCTTATAAGAAAGTTCTCCGTTATGGTCAAGTGGCCATTTTGTCAGGAACTGCCTTGGTGGGACTGGGGGAATTACGGGCAACGACAGACCGGGCCCCGCTCACCGTCAACTCCGGGGGCAGCGGTAAACAACCGGCATTGAAACCGCTCGATGCGGTCACGTTACCAAGGCAAATCCTTGTGGCAGGCTCTTGAAAATGAACGCAAAGCCGGTAGCCAGGGTCGTAGTGTTTCACAAGGATCGAGGCGACGAAATCGCGCCATTGGCCACGCTGAACCATGGTCATCCACTGATGAACCTGCGCGCGCGAATGGTGGCCGATCAGGACGGGAAGCCGTTCGAGAATTAATTCTGGCTGCCGGCACAGATGCCCGTACTCGCTGATCAGAAAATCTACCCGGGCGCAGAGCGGTCCTGCCAACTCGGTGACACGAGCGCGACCCATCGCTTGCCACAGCGGTTCCGGACAGAATAGCCGGCCCAGCCGCCGGCTTTCGGCTTCGACGAAGACCTCGCGGGTGGGATCGCAAATTTCGAGGGCTTCCCAAATCAAAGACTCGAAATACTTTTGTGAAGGCTGTGCAGACATCGGATTGTCACCGAGGAGCGAACCACGATGCGCCCCCAGGGCTTCGAGGTTGAGAACATTTTCGCCTCGCGCGGCCAAGGTCTCGAGCCAGCGAGTTTTTCCGACGCCGGTGAGGCCTGAAATGACATGGAAGTTCAGTTGCTGGCAGCGGCGGGTCAGGTCTTCACGCACGTGGGCGCGAAACGCCCGATAGCCGCCCCCCAAAACTGTGACCTTCCATCCAATTTCGCGCAGCACCAGAGCGAGGCTGCGGGAACGGTAGCCGCCGCGCCAGCAATAAAGGAGAGGGCGATACCCGCGCGGCCGCTCCGCAAAGTGGCTTTCAATTAGTTTTCCGATATTGTGTGCCACCAGTGCCGCACCCAGCTGTCGTGCTTTGAACGGATCCTCCGCATACAAAGTTCCGATTTGATGCCGTTCCCCATCGTCGAGAACGGGGAGGTTGATTGCCGCAGGGACATGGTCATGCACGAACTCACCGGGCGTGCGCACATCAACGATTTCGTCGTATCCGGCGCGGCGGATCTCATCCGCAGCGCAGGTCTCAATGAAAATAGGAGTCATGGACGAACGGGAGGCGATGGTCTCAAAGCGAATCCAGGAACCGAAGGAGCGCTTTCCGATCATCGGCAGGCAGGCTCTTGTAGGCGTCGCGCGCCTTTTCTGCTTCACCGCCGTGCCAGAGGATGGCTTCCTCGGCATTTCGCGCACGGCCATCATGAAGGAGGCGAGTATGGCCGTTCACAGTTTGCAAAAGGCCCAAGCCCCACAGCGGCGCGGTGCGCCATTCGGAGCCTGTAGCGAGCGCATCTGGTCGGCCGTCGGCCAATGCTGGACCCATGTCGTGCAACAGAAGATCGGTGTAAGGATGAAAGGTTCGATTGGACAATTCCGGCAAGGACGCTGAGGCGGCGGTTTTCATATCAGGCAAATGGCAGGCAGCGCAACCCAGGCTCGCGAAGACCCGTTCGCCGTGGATGACGTGCGGCTCGCCGAGATCCCGTCTCGCCGGCGGCGCCAGCGAACGCAGGTAAATGACGAGACGATCCAGAATTTTATCGGGGGCCTCATAGGCACCGTCATTTCCGCCGCGGGGGAACCTATCAGTGAAGTCCGACTGATCGACCGTACTGTTTTCGAAAGGGTGGAAGCTGTTGGTGATTCCGATGTCGGCTCCGAGGGCGGCGCCAATTTGGCGGCGCAGATTCGGCATCCCGGCCTTCCAGCCGAAGCGGCCCACCACGTCGGCGAAGGGCTGCGGTGAATCCCAGGACTCGGCGTAATTGGCTCGCCCCGAAATGCCGTCGCCATCCTCATCGGTGGCGTCGACCCGCGCCAGAAGCGCCGCGTCTGCCACCGCTTCGAGCAATCCACCTCCGAAAACCGGCATGGCCACCCGGGGGCTTAGACGCAAATCGGCCGGCGGACTTCCGTAGCGCCACTCGCTCGGAACATACGCGGGTGTGAGGAGACTGAAACGCGTTCCGTCGGCGAGTTCTCCGGGGACTTCGCGGTAGGTGATCGTGATGTTGCCTTCCGGGGTGAGACCGGGGATTGCACGAGGCGCCAGCTGGTCGCCGTAAATGGGAATACTGGTCTCCTTCGATGTGCCCAAACGGAAAATGAGTCCTGTCATCAATTCGCCCGGCTCAGGTGGCTTGCCGCGCCCGTCGAACGGATGGCATGCGGAACACGACCGAGCGTGAAAGTATGGTCCCAGGCCGTCACGACCCGCGGCCGAAGCAGGCGCGATAATCCAGTTGTCATTGAAGAAGTTATTGCCAACCGCAAACTGGCGGCGGTGCTGGCGCGTAAGCCCGGGCAGGGGCTGAGCAAAAGCATTGCGGTTAATGACACGCGTTGTGACCTCGGTCGTCGCCGCAGGATGGGAAACTGGAGCTGCCGACCCCGGTGCGGCTTCAACGACGCCGGCCAAACTCGGGGCCAGCAGAACCGCCGCCGCGAAGTTGGCTATCCGACCTCCGGCATTTCCGTGGTTTGCTCGATTCCTCATTTTTCTCCCGTACCGCGTGGACTGACAGGAGTCTCCGCATGTTCGAATTCTATTTCGAGATTCTGTTCGCGCGCGAAATGCGCCAGCAAGTCCGCCTGAAATTCGAGGCCCTCGGCAAACCGGAGCAGGGCTTCCTTTTCGGGTGTGCCGTCCGGCTGCAGGATGATCTGGTCAAAGGGCGCGGGCAGTTTCTCCGCCTGCGCAAGGCATTCCGCAAATTTCTCGTCAAGCAAATGCCCCATCTCCTTGTTTCGCGCGGCTACGAATTCGCGCAGGGCGCGTCCGTTCAGCTTGCTGCCATCCCGGCGGGTCCACCGGCCATGCCACACGCCGGCCATGGCCCGGGCATTCCAAAGAAAATCCTGGCTCGTGGTGTCACTAAAACAATCCGGTTCGTCTTCCTGGGACTGGGTGTCGATGCCAATGAGGAGCCGTTCACTGGCCATTTCGAAACCGCTGAGTTGATAGAGTGCGGTAAAGATATGGGCCAATGCCTGCGCTGGGGCCGCCTCAAATTCCGCACGATACGTGCCTGGCGCGGCCTTCCACTCGCGAGCCACGACATCGAGGTCGTCAACCAACAGCCTTGTAGCCGCCAGCAGAAACGCACACCGGCGGGAAGCGAAGCGATCGGTGGCGAAGTCGCTCGCGCGGCGCTGACCGGGAGCGTCGGCACGTATATCGGGGCCCCAGAGCAAAAACTCAATGGCATGCCATCCGCATGAAATATTTTCCTCACCTCCCCGTGCATTGAGCCGCGCCAGGACGGCTGGCGTCAGCTCGGGAAACTCGCGCTCGTTTTGCACCAGGCCGGGCGAAGGTGAATCCGGCGCCCCCTCAATAAAGCTCTCGTCCACCGGCCAGGCATTAAGCTGATCCTCGATATTTCTCCCATCATCGATGGGTCCGCCATAAAACCGTCCGATTTCCGTCATCAGGTACGGTCCGCGAGCCGCGATCCAGGCGGCACGGGGCCGCTCGAGACCGGCGCTCGTTGGCTGCCCGACGAACGCGGCAATTTGCTTTTCCATTTCCCGAGCTGAATCCAGGCTATCTTCGTAAGCAGATGCCAGGAACGCAGCATACGCGCGCACCACTTCGCGTTCGATTTCCGCAGGGGCTGCCAATGCAGCACCTGCCGAAGCGACGCAGCCTGCGACTAAATTCCAGGATCGAAAACTTCCCCACATCGGTGTCGGGCAAGGTAAGCCAGGCCAGCCCCGGCGCAAATTCGCGAATGACGAAGACCCCAGGACGGTCAACAAATCAGCAACCGTGCCCGTTGTGAACCATGATGTGCCGCCGACGCATCCGCGTTATCATTCGCTGATGACTCGTCAACGCGTTGTGGCGGGGATCAAAGCCGGGATCACCTCGCTGCACGGCCTGATCGCGCAGGGACGCGCAGAAGCGTTCGATTACCTGCTTGGAGAGAAGACGCATGATTTTGCGACCGAGGCGGTCGAAGCGGCGGCCGCCCTTCTGTTGCGAGCACAGCATCCTGTGCTCTGCGTTAACGGCAATGTCTGCGCTCTCGCGGCACCGGAGATGGTCCTGCTATCACAGCTGCTGGAAGCCCCGCTCGAAGTGAACATTTTCCACCCTTCGAAAAGACGCGAGCGGTCCATCCGTGACGCGCTGCTGTTGGCAGGAGCTCCGCATGTGCTGATGGCTTCGCGGCGAGCCGAGTTGGCCGGGCTGGATCACAACCGGCGCTTCATCAATCCCAAAGGCATCGGCCGGGCGGACGTGGTTTTCGTTCCCCTGGAAGATGGGGACCGCTGTCAAGCCCTGCGGGTTGCGGGCAAGGAAGTTATCACCATTGATTTGAATCCCCTTTCCCGAACCGCGCGCAGCGCCAGCATTACCATCGTCGACAATCTGGTCCGTTGCCTGCCTCTGCTGGGCAAACGTGTTATCGAACTGCAAAAAAAAGGACCAGTGGCGTGGGCAGGCTTGCTTGCCACCTACCGCAACGAACGTGCGCTGCAGGCTGCTGAGCGTCGCCTCCGCACGCCAGCTCCAAAACCAGGGTGATTTTATTGTTTGGTGACCTTTGCCCGCATCCATGTCTGCGGCGTCTGACTGATCGCCGAGGTGCATCGGACTTTCAGAAGGGCCGCGGTATCCTCGAGGATTGCGGTGGCGCCGGCTCCCCAAGTCACGCAGTCAAACGAAGCCTCGATCGAGTATTTCAGGTCACCTGCGTTCAGAGTTTTGTTTATAGTCAGGGTCATAAACCCGTTTTCATCAACCTCCGCAATTTGCGCCGGAGCCAGATCGCTCTTAAGTGCCAGCCCGCCCGTGGCGTATTCGATGAAGTTCGAGCGGCCGTCCCCGTCAGGATCTGCCGTTGCTCCATTATTAGTTGCGGTCAGGCCTTGGAATGTCGCCCAGGCGGCGTAAGTTGCCGGAAAGAACTGCAACTCATCAACCCATCCGGCGTCCTGCGCAAAAGCGTAACTGCCGTCCTTATAGTAACGCCACCGGAAGGTGTGGCTGCCCGCGGGAATCGCGAGCGTTACTTTCTGCCAGTCGACCTGGCCTTCGATGTGCTCACGTTCCGTGCCGTCCATCAGCAGCTGCAAATGGTCGCAGCATGATTCAGATTCCACTTTCCACCAAAACGACAATTCACCTGGGCCGGTAATCGTGGTCTGGCACCAGGAGTCTGCTGAATCATTGATTCTGCCGCTGCGGACGGCATCCACCCCGTCGTGATGCACTCCGATTTGCCCGTTCCAATTGACCGCCCCACCATGAATCCAGGCAAAGCGCGAGTTATCCAGGGAATCCGCAAAAGTCGGGAGGACATTTATCGTCAGGGGCTGTGAGTAGCTTCCGGTGTCGTTGGTGGCGGTCAGAGTGACTTCGTAGACGCCGACCTGGCTGAGAGTGCCGGTAATTCGCCCCGTCGCAGGGTTGAAATTTGCCCCAGGCGGCAGCCCTGCAACCGACAACGAGGTCGCCGGAGTGATTGTGGTGATGGTGTAGTCCAATACGAATCCACGAGTGACATTCTTGACTTCGGCACTGGTAATAACTGGTCCCGGGCCGGTGATGTATTCCACGGTGTCGAGAAACCCGCCGTAGTAATCGTAAGGGTAGCCGTATTGCTGAGTATAGACCCAGCTCAATGTGTGCGTGCCGGCCGGCACTGTGTGCACGATTCGCTCCCATTGGGTTTCATCAAACAGCTTTTTCACCGAGTTGTTATCAACTTTGAAATCGAGCGAAGAAAGGTTGCCGTAGGTGCGGACCCGCCACCAAAAGACGAGTTTTCCAGGGCCGGTCACCGTGGCGGATAAGGTCGAGGCCTGATTGTTTAAAGGCATGATGGCTGAGCGCGCGGCATCCACGTTATCGTGGGTTTGGGACAGATCCCCATACCATGGATTGGGAGCGGTCGTGTTCCATGTCAGGCTGGTATTGTCCAGCGCCTCAGCCAGTTGAGGCGCAACGGTAAAATTGACGCGGGCGGTGTAGGACGCTGCTGCGTTTTGCGCAGTAAGGCGTGTGGAAAAATAACCCGACTGGGTGGGGACACCCGAGATCTGACCGGTGACAGGGTCCAGCTCGAGGCCAGGCGGCAAATCCTCCGCCGCAAAGAGTGTAGCGGCCTTGAGGGTGGTAATCTGATAAGTAAAAGCAATGCCCTGGACCGAAGACAAGGCCCGCGCGCTGGTAATAATTGGCCGGGGATCACTGCCGAGATATACCTCGTCAAGATAGCCCTGATTGTAGGTACCGTAGTCATCGGTGGTCACATCGAGCAACCAGCGAACGGTATGAATACCGGCCGGAATTGTGACCGTGGCAGGGGTCCACTCGGTGAAATCGACCAACACCGTCCGCTGAACGCCATCCAAGAGCACGGCCAGCCGATTGCCGCCCGAGGGGAATGAGTAAACGTAGCCCTGCCACCAGAAATGCAAAATATCCGGACCTGTGACGGTTGTTTGGACCCAGCTCTGCTGGCCGACCGCTATTTCCCCACTCCGCAAGCTATCTTCGCCGTCGTGGCCGTAACCCTGCGACATTGTCCATGGAGCCGAGCCGCCCGTGGTGAAGACAAGGTAGGGGTTGTCCGCAGCTTCCGCGAGCGGATCGTTTTGTACGGTGATCACGAGCGTTGCCGTGCCGCTGCCCGAACTGTTGGTTGCTACAAGTTCGACCGAAAAATTTCCAAGGGTCGTGGCGGTTCCAGAAATCTGCCCGGTGGTTGCATTCACGGTCAAACCCGGCGGCAATCCGGCCGCAGAAAAACTGGTGGGCAAGTTGCTGGCGGCGATACTGTAATTGAAAGGAACGTTCAGGTTTGCGGTGGCAAGCAAATCGCTGGTAATGATGGGCGGAGGGATCGGGTCGATGTGAAACAGCAAGATTTTTGAAGTAGTTCCTGCCAGGTTGGTGGCGGTCAGATTAACGGAAAAGTCACCTGTGATGGTGGGCGTCCCCGAGATAACCCCGGTTGTTGAGTTTACGGAAAGGCCCTGAGGAAGATTCGAAGCTCCAAAGGTTTCCGGCTGGAAGTCTGCGGTGATGTTATAAGTGAATGGAAGCGATTGATTGGCGTTTGCCAGCCCGAGGCTGGTGATGATCGGTGGCGGCTGAGTGCCGGGGGTTGGGGCATGGCCGAGCCATTGCTCAGGATTCCCCCACTCATGGTAGTCTGCCCTGGGATCCCGAAATGTCAGTGCTGCGCCCTGGCCGTCTGTGCCCGGGTCCCAGCTATCGGCGTAGGAAAATCGAAGGATGGCGCCGCCGAACGGAGGCGGAAGCTGGAGGACGACTTCCTCATCGCCATTTCTGAGCCGGCCCGAGTATTCCCCAGCGACGTTAAACCCACCTCCGTAAGTTGATTCGAACGCAGCTCGATTTGCGACCACCAGGACATAGGCGCCGGCTGCCAAAGTCATGCTGGGAAATGTAAAGTCGACTCCTCCGCTGACCTGAACACCTTCGAGACCTATCGCCGAAGTGCCGACATTCCTAAGTTCAATATATTCGAGGTCCTGAGTGGCAGGAGGGTTATACATGATCTCGGTTATGCGAAGTTGATCCATGAGACGGTTCGCATTGACCAAGGCGGGGCCGGGAGGAGTGTGAGCTATCGCTTCGAGTTTAAGTCCAAAGACAATGTCCGAGCTGGTCGTCGATTCCTGATGGACCTCGACCGCCAAAATGTTTTCTCCAGAGCGCATCGCCCCTGCTGGAATCGTAAACGGTCCTTCGGGACTGGCTTCGCCCACGCGGTCGGTCGCAAACGCCCCGTGCGTGATCGTCGTTCCCATCGGCAACCGGACACGCCGGATTTCCTGTCCGTTCAAGTAAATCACCGCCCCATCATCCAAAAACGTGCGGATTTGGAACTCGCCGCTGGTTAGAGCATCGGGCGAAAACCGCCGCCGGAAATAATGAGTCGTCGGAGGGTTTAGGGGAAGGCCGGTGCGCAGGGGTTCTGCCAGCGGTGTTACCTCGAGGCCGAGCAGTCCGGGTCCTTTAAGCCAGACCGAGTCGTCATAATGCAAGCCCTTCCAGTCGCCGAGAGGAGCGGTGGATTGGGCCGAGTAGGACCATTCCGCGGAATAGGGAAATTCTGTTCCGACAAAGGTGGCCAGGTACTGATTTGGGTAACCGGGGGTCGGGATGACGAGGTCGACTTGCGCAGGGGTGCCGTCCGCAAAACGTCCCCGCGCGGCATCGGGCCGCATGGTTTGATAGGTGACGAGATCGATGGGGACACCGTTGCTGGCGATGAGGTGGATCCATCCCGCGTTCGCGCTCAGCTTGAAAGGCAGTTCGCCGGGTTTTGGCCCGGCTTGTGAGGCGCCGTGAGCTTCGAGAACCGCGAAGCTGCGCGGCCCAATGAAACTGAGGTCGGGCAGGCGGTGACGGGCGGGGAAGCTGAACGCGTCATCGGTCACCGCCATTTGTCCGAGAGCCACTGGTTTTGTGAGCGGGTTGTAAAGTTCGACGAAGTCGTCGGCAAAACGAATGTCCGTTTGGGAAACCCATTCATTAATCCGGAGACCCTCCGCCGATTCGAGGGCGACAGCGGTATTCGCAGCGCCTGGGGAAGCGGTAATCAGCGCCCAGGAGTCAAGGGCGCCACCGATCCGGCCGATTGCGAAATCCGTCACCTGGAGGCCGAACGTGATTGAATCGATCTGTGCGCCCCCCGCCGACTGAGAGTCAAAAAGGTGGACCGCTTCACCGCGGCTATCGAGAGCAAATCCGGTGTGCAAACCGGTGGTCGAGGCGTTGTCGGCATAAACGACCAAGTACCCGCCCGGCATGATTACGGTGCCCTCGGGGAAGGTAAACTTCCGAGGTTCGTTTTCAGTATCCGTCAAACTCACGCCGCTAAGGTCAGTGGATTCTGCGCCGAGGTTCTGAATTTCGATATAATCGGGAAAAGTTCCTTCGTGATTTAAGGCCGTGCGATTGGAGGCAAGAACTTCACTCAAGAATAACGAGCCGCGCGAGCGGGTTACCGAGTCGATGTTCTGTGCCATTGGCATGGCCGGGGGAGGTCCAAGGCGGGCATCCACGATAGCAGTCACATAGGTTCGCCGCTCGTCCATAAACGCCTTCATCTGGGTGATAATAGTGCTATCAACCCAGCCACCGAGCTGACTATCGATCATCTCATCGAATTCCGCCTTGGAAAACGTCGTGCGCAGCAGGTCGCGGAACTGTCCATAATAGCGGTCAATGATTTGTGGATGGTTAAAAAACGGCGCCAGTGTCCCCATCGAGTTGCCGTCCTGGATCATATCAAAGAGGGTTCGCCGCGCGGCCGCGGGCATCGCGGTGGTGGTGTCGCCCTGGTTGAGAACGGTATCGACGTCATGGGGAAGGAAAATGAAGCGCGGATCATTGACGCCGCGATAGAGGCTGTAGTCTTCATCAAAGCCTGAAGCGATATTGGTTTCCCTGTTGATGAGCAGGGACTCAGCCGCGAACCACCGAAGCATTTGGTCGACATTCATCACCGCCTGGACCTGGGTAAGAAAAGTTGGTGAAGTCGCCTGGGTGTTGAAAATGCGGAGCAGGTTATCGATGTCGGAAAAGTCCTGTGCTGACTGGTTGGATTCCTTCTCCCAACCATCGAGTTGGTACCTGGCGAAATTGCCGTTTCGGTAAGCCCAGTTGTAGTTGATTTGGCTCGGCGCCGCTTTTTTATAGACGTTTCCGTCAGGGTCATTTGGCAGATGCTGTTGCGCCCAATTGCCATCGAGCGGCTGCACGTGGATGTAAAATCCGGCGAGGCGGCCCAGTCCGGTATCCCGGTTCACGCCATTAAACCGCACTTGAACGCGTTTCACTGTTGGCGAAGGCAACCCGGAGGCTTCCATCAGCTTGTAAGCGATATATTGGTTCCAGGTGTAGACAGTATTTAAGTTGAGAGAAGTCTCGCCTTCGAGCGGCTGGTCGTCTGGAATGCTGACGCGCACGGGCTGGGGTGGAGAGGTGGTTCGGCTGCCGTCGCCCCGGCGGCGCACGCTGCAACGGTATCGCACTTGTGGCCCGGTGCCGTTGTCCGCGATAAAGGTGCAATTCATGGCGGCATTGCTGAAGCCATTGATGTTGGCGAAGAGAGTATTTTCGGTCACTGTGGTCACGATTCGATAAAAGCCGCCTGGTCCGGCGTAGTTTTCGTCGTCGACCTGGAGCAAGGCGAGCGGGTTGCGTGTCGAGCCTGCGGCGCCTTCCGTGGGCCAGAATCTTGTGCGTTGGGTTTGCGGGGGCGGCGCATTGGCATTGTCCGAGGCCGAAACATAGAATTCGATCACTGTGTTGTTGGCTTGAGCAGGGAGAGTTGCCGAAAAATGAGACCCGTCTGATGAAGTCATGGGGGTGGCGGCAAACGGGTTTGCCGCACCAGTCGAGATTCTCCAATGCAATACTGCCTCGAGACCGAGTGATGGGTTCTCATCTTCCAGCTCGGCGCTGATAACGATGGCATCGGTGGAGCGAGGGATGGCGGGCGCGTGCTGAACGTTGCGAATGAGCGGGGCACTTTCGGCGCTCGCCTGTGAGTTGGCCGCACCCGGTGTTCCTCCGGGTGCCGCGCTGGGACGCCAATTTTGTCCGGCATTGTGGGCGAGGCTCCGGTTGACCAATTCGAGCGACGAGCCTCCTCCGTCGGTCGAAGAGTCCCATATCCATCCACGCTGGCCGTTGTCAAAGGGGCCGAGGATGCGCGCGGCCCATTCCCCTTCATCGCTGTAACTGACTTCATCGATGGCGGCGCCGGCTGCATCCACCAGCCGGATTTTTTCTCCGGCGTTGCTCAACTGGCCGGTCCAGCCGCCCAGAACGTGCGCCACTGCCGGGTGCTTTGTCCGGTAGAGAGCCGCGTCCTTTACTATCACCAGGAATCCGCCCGGTTCAATGGTGGTCCCGGCAGGAAAGGCAAAAGTCACCCCCCTGTCCAGGGAGTGGCCGGACAAGTCCGCGGACGTCCCGTCCGGATTGTGAAGTTCGATGAATTCCTCGGCCAGATCCTCAGGGGCGGTGGCCACTGAAGGAGCCGGATGAAACATGATCTCGTTGATCACGGGCGCCCCAGTGCTTTCGGCTGAAAGGAGGATAGCGGTGGATAGCGCGACGACACCAAGTCGCGCCGAAAAGGCCAGGCATCGAACAGACATAGGGGTGGAGATAATTAAGGTATCGGCGGGAATGGTCAATTCTTAGACTTTTGAAGCAGAAAAAGCCTTACGCCCGAGGTAGTGGAGGGAAATGCATTTGGAACCGATGGTTTTTCGACGGTGTTGATTCGCCCTGCCGGCGGGCATTCTCCTCGGGGCAGGATGAGTTGCGGCTCAATTTGTGCTTTCACCGCGCCCCGGTCTCTGCTACGCGATGGCGTTGTGCGAATGTCGAAAAAAGCCGAGTACGCCTTGCGCGCCGTCATCGCGATGGGGCGCCGTGGCGTCACGAAGCCGGTGCAGATTCAGGATTTATCGAGGTCGGAACGCATTCCGGTCAAATTTCTCGAACACATCCTGCTCGCATTGAAAAAAGCGAACCTGTTGCGCAGCAAGCGCGGCGCCGGCGGCGGTTACCAGCTCAATAAAAAGGCGGAAGATATCAGTCTGGGCGAAGTCCTCGAGGCCATCGATGGGCCGTTTTTGCCATCGTCGTGCCTCGAAGTGGGACAGCCGGGGCGCTGCGGTTGCGGTCAGTTCAAACCGTGTGGGATGGGCACTCTTTTGGGCGAGCTGCAACACCAGGTAACCAGCTTTCTTTACAGCAAGAGCATCGCGGACGCCATTGCTCGGGAACACCAGGCGACGCCAAATTTTGACATTTGATCCGGCATTCGCGACATCAAAGCCACACGGCGCAATGTGAGGATGGTGTGATATGGATGATCTTTTCAGCAGCAGCGACTCCCTATCCGAGGAGGCCGTAACGACCGAGGCCGCCTCGAATGTGCCCCTGGCGACTCGAATGCGGCCGCGTTCACTCGACGAATACGCCGGCCAGCAGCACATCATCGGACCGGGAAAGCTCCTGCGGCGGGCCATCGAAGCGGATCGGTTCACGTCGCTTATCTTTTACGGTCCCCCCGGCACCGGCAAGACGACGCTGGCGCAAATCATCGCGCGGCAGACGAAGTCGAGATTTGTCAACCTCAGCGGCGTCGAGTCCAACGTGGCCGACATCCGCAAAGCCGCCGAGGCTGCCACGACCGAACTTCGCCTTCACAAGCGTTCGACCATCCTGTTTGTCGATGAGATTCACCGCTTCAATAAAGCCCAGCAGGATGTGCTCCTGCCGTATATCGAGCGCGGCACGGTCCGCTTCATCGGCGCCACCACCCAAAACCCATTTTTTTACATCAACAGCCCGCTGGTTTCACGGTCGCAGATTTTTCAGCTCGAGCCGCTGGGCAGCGAAGAATTGATCGACTTGATGCGGCGCTCCCTGATGGACGTCGAGCGCGGTTTTGGCAAGGTGAAAACAACCGCCAGCGGGGAGGCGTTGCGGCACATCGCCACCCTGGCCGATGGCGATGCTCGCAAAGCGCTCAATGCGCTCGAGTTGGCCGTGACGACTACGCCGGCCGGCGCCGACGGCGCGGTGCACGTTAATCTCGCCGTCGCCGAAGAATCGGTGCAGCGAAAAACCGTGGTCTACGACGGCCAGGGTGACGCGCACTACGACACCATTAGCGCCTTTATCAAAAGCATCCGCGGATCGGATCCCGACGCTGCAGTTTATTGGCTCGCAAAAATGCTTTATGCCGGCGAAGACCCGCGCTTCATTGCGCGCCGGATCATCATCGCCGCCAGCGAAGACATCGGTCTGGCCGACTCGAATGCTTTGACGGTTGCTGTCGCTGCGCAACAGGCGGTTGAATTCGTCGGCATGCCGGAAGGACGAATTCCGCTCGCCCATGCCACGGTCTATTTGGCGACCGCACCGAAAAGCAATAGCGCCTACGCGGCGCTTGGGGCAGCAACCGAAGACATCCAAAACGGCCGCACGCTCGCGGTGCCACCGTACTTGAAAGACAGCCATGTGCCCGGCCACAAGGGCGGCTACAAATACGCCCACAACTTCGAGGGAAACTATGTGCCCCAGGCCTACTTGCCCGAGGGCCGCCGGTTCTATTCGCCCTCCGAAAACGGAGCGGAGAAACAAATCATCGAGCGCCTGGAGCACTGGCGCGCAATCTTCGAGCGCGGGTCCGACAGGAAAGTACCGCAGACCTCCAGGTCTGCCGGGCCGCAGGTTTCCAAACCTGCAAAGGACTGAATCTCCTCCCAGCCTCGCCCCACCGCATCAATCCTGTAGCAGATGAACAGCCACGCTGTCGGCTACCAGCCGGCCACGAGAGGTGAGGACAAGTCGATTTCCGACTTTTCTCGCAAGGGCCTGGTGGACAAGGTGGGTGATTCGTTCGGTGGCGCTTTTTCCTAACAGATCTTCAGCTACGCCGTTGCGTGTGCGCAGCGAAAGGGCAATGGCCTCGGTGCGGCGGCTGGACTCGGTTAACTGTTCGAGGTCCCGTTGGATCGGACCGCCGTGCCTGACGAGCGTGGTGTAAAGCGCGGTATCGGCCACATTTTTCCAGCGGCGGTTCGCGACGGTTGAAAACGCCCCGGGACCAAGGCCGAGGTAATCATGGCCCTGCCAGTAAGCCTCGTTGTGGAGCGATTCGCAGCCGGGCCGAGCGTAGTTTGAGATCTCATATTGTTCGAGGCCGGCCGCAGCCAGATGTTCGAGCGCGATCTCGAAGAATGCGGCGTCCGTGTCCTCGTCGCGGGTGAATTCGCCGCGCTCGAAACGGGCGAAGAAGTCGGTGTCTTCTTCGTAGTTTAGATTGTAGGCGGAGACGTGGTCCGGACCGAGGTCGATGGTTTTTGCGAGCGTTCTTTGCCAGGTCTCCAGAGTTTGCCCCGGAATGGAAAACATGAGGTCGAGGTTGATCCACGGAACACCGGCGTCACGCAAAAGGCGGTAGGCCTGCTCGGCTTCGTGCGGCGAGTGGTCGCGGCCCAAAGTCGCGAGCGTCGCCTCGTCCCATGCTTGCACCCCAAGGCTGATTCGATTCACCCCATGTTCGAGAAGAAGCTCGATTTTGCGCCGATCAAATGTTCGAGGATTGGCCTCGAAGGTAAATTCCTCGACGCGATTGAGGTCCAGGATTTTTTCAAGTTCGCGCAGAAATCCGCCGAGCGTGCGATGATTCGGAAGGGTCGGAGTTCCGCCGCCAAAATAAACGGTTTGCAGATCGAGATCGAAACGGTCACCGGCACGTTGCGCCTCCGTCAGCACACCCTGAAAAAAAGCCGGAATATCGTGGCTGCCAGGAGTATGCTTGTAAAAGCTGCAGTAGGGGCAAATGCGATGACAGAACGGAATGTGGACGTAGAGATGCCGAACCACCGGCAGCGGTTTTTCGGGTGGCACGACTTTTCTGCCAGCGAGTTCTTCAGTTTTTGCTTGGGCACCCGGCATTAGACTGGATTAGTGGCAAAGAAATGGATCGGACAGGCGACCCAACGACCTTGCATGATTTCGAGCAGAGGCTCGGACGCGACTTGTTGCGTGGGGTTTCGCGCTCATTCTATCTCAGCCTGCGGCTGTTGCCAGCGCAAGTGCGCGGGCCGATTTCGCTCGCTTATTTGCTTGCGCGGGTTTCAGATACCCTGGCCGATAGTGGAAATGTGGCCGCGGAAAAGCGGCGGGAAGAGTTGGGGCGCTTTTGGAAGGAGTTGGAGAGGCGAGCCGGCGAAAAAGGTGCGATCGCGGGAGGTTCGCAACAGCGAGATTCAGGGGGGCCGCACGAGGACTGCGACGCTCCCAGCCGGGATTCAGTGCGGGCGAGCCGGATTGACTATGCAGATTTTTGCGCCGAACACAAAGCCGAGAACGAATTGCTTAGGCGAGCGCCGGGTGTTCTTGCCTGGTTTTGGTCCGTAGGCGGTTTCGAGCGAAGCGTGATCCGACGGATGATGAGCCACATCATTGAAGGACAGACTGAGGACATCGAGCGCACGAGCATCGAATCGCCCGAGCAGCTCGATCGCTACATCTTCCAGGTCGCTGGTTGCGTCGGTCAATTCTGGACGCGCTTGTGTGCGGCGAAACTTAGTTCATTCACTCGATTACCCGTTGATGAACTCGAAATGATCGGGATTGATTTCGGCAAGGGCTTGCAGCTCATCAATATTCTGCGCGATGTGCCGAGGGACGCGATCATAGGCCGCAGCTATCTGCCTGGGGTTTTCCCTAACGCTTCACCGGAAACGCGTTGGGAGGCGGCGCAGCCGTGGATCAAACGGTGCCGTCAGTTTCTCGAGGCCGGCCGCTGTTACGCAGGCCGTATTCGCGGCTTTCGCTGCCGGATGGCGGTATGGTTGCCGCTGCTGCTCGGGTGGGAAACGCTAGGGTTGATTGAAAACTCGGGTCCAGCAGCCATGGCTGCGCCGGTAAAAGTGCCGCGCCGTCGCATGAAATGGATCATGGCACAGGCGGCAGCGAATGCGTTAGGCAGGTAAGACAGGCATTCTGCCTGTCAGGGGCTTTGTTCAAGCATTTCACAACCGCGAACGGCAGGGCGCGATGACCCATCGCGCCGATTGGTTTTGGCGGACGCCTGCGGTCAGGCGTCCCTGGTAGGGCGCGATGACCCATCGCGCCGCTTCGGTTGCGTGCCCTCCCTCAGTGACGGGTTGAATTCCGAGCGGCTTCCGATTCAGTGCGCGTATGAAGAGTCTTTGGAACGAGGAGGAAGCGCGGCCGCTGGCGGCGCAGGGGGATTTGGCGATGCGGGTCTACACCTCGCGTTTGTTGGGACGCGACCCTCGGCTTGTTCTGCATGGCGGCGGCAATACCTCAGTGAAAGTGCGCGAGCCAAATTTTTTTGGGGAGGACGAGGACATCATCTATGTCAAGGGTAGCGGGTGGGACCTGGCCACGATCGAAGCCGCCGGATTTTCTCCAGTGCGAATGAGTGTTTTGCTGCGGCTGGCGAAATGCGACACTTTAAGCGATTTCGACATGGTGACGCAGATGCGGGCGGCGATGACCGATTCGCGGGCGCCGACGCCCAGCATCGAAGCCATCCTGCATGCGGTGCTGCCATTCAAGTTTGTCGACCACACTCACGCCAATGCCATTATCGCGCTGACCAATAACCCGCACGGCGCAGAATTGGTGAACAAAGTATTCGGCAGACGTTTGCTGGTTGTGCCGTACATCATGCCGGGGTTCATCCTCGCCAAAGCGGTGGCCGACCTGATCCGCGGCCAGGACCTCGCGGCGCTCGAAGGGATCGTTCTCATGCACCACGGCATTTTCACGTGGGGGAATGACGCACGGGAAAGTTACGAGCGGATGATCAATCTGGTGAGCGAGGCCGAGGCGGCAATCCTGCCATTTGATCCCGCGCGTGGAGAAGCTGAGGAGGATCTGCCCGCCCTGGCAGCCTTGCGCAAGCGAATAGCCGGCATACGAGGTCAGGCCGTCGTGGCCCGGCTTGATTCTTCCGTCGAAGCGGTGGGATTCGCGAATCGACCGGATATTATAACGTTGGCTTCAGGTGGGCCAATGACCCCGGATCATTCCATCCGCACCAAGCGCATCCCGGCCGTGATCACCGATGGCGGCATCGAATCGGCAGTGGACTCTTACGTCGAAGAGTATGCGCGATATTTTACGCAAAACTCGGACGGGGCACAGGTGAAGCTGCAGCCTGCTCCCAATTGGGTCGTCTGGCGTGGGAAGGGGATCGTCTCATTCGGCAGCGACGTCAAAGAGGCCAGCATCGTCGCGGACATTGCTCATCACACCTGCCACACGGTGCAGGCGGCGGAGGCGCTCGGCGGTTGGCGGGCATTGCCCGAGAAAGACATCTTTGCCATTGAATATTGGGATCTCGAACAGGCCAAACTCAAGGGGTCAGCGCATCTGAGGCCGGCCTTATCCGGAAAGGTCGCTCTAGTCACTGGCGCAGCGGCGGGGATCGGGCTGCAGTGCGCCAAAGTGCTGCATGAAAATGGAGCGTGCGTGGTTGGGGTGGACATCAACCCCGAGGTCGAGTCAGTCCTGCCCGAGGCGGATCAACTTGGCTTGGTGGTAAACCTCACCGATGCTGAAGCAACCCGGAGGGCAGTCGAGGAAACCGTCCGGCGTTTTGGGGGACTCGATATTCTCGTCAGCAACGCGGGAATTTTCACGGCCGGGGCGAACATCGAGGAGATGGATGACGCCAACTGGTCGAAGAGTCTTTTGCTCAACCTGACCAGCCACATGCAATTGCTGCGGACGTGCATTCCGTATCTCAAGCAGGGGATTGATCCGACGGCGATTTTCGTTGGCAGCCGAAATGTCAGGGCGCCCGGGGCCGGTGCCGCCAGTTATTCGTGCGCAAAGGCGGGTCTGACGCAGCTCGTGCGTGTAGCCGCCCTCGAACTCGCGCCTCACAACATCCGCGTCAACATCGTCCACCCTGACGCAGTCTTTGATACCAAACTGTGGACCCCGGAAGCCCTGCAACGTTCCGCAGAACGTTACGGATTGACCGTCGAAGCGTACAAAAAGCGCAACCTCATGAAATGTGAGATCACCAGTCGCGATGTCGGCTTGATGGTGGCTGCCATGGCGGGTCCCGCATTCTTCAAGACCACCGGCGCGCAGATTCCCGTCGACGGTGGAAACGATCGCACGATTTGAAACGTAGCGCATTGCCCGGCCGTTTTGGCCGTTGAACGGATGGTGGCATCGGCCGCCGGCCCGATGTGTTTCAAGTGCCGCTGGCGCCTGGGCCTGAGCGGGCCGCCGCTCGTACCCATCGACGAGCCGAGCGTGTCGGACTTTTGCGGATCGCATCAAATTGTGAGGTGATGCAGGCGTCAGCGCCCGGCGTCACGCCTGCACGTACTTCAGGCATCCTGCCTGGAACCGGGTGGCCGGCCAGGATGGCCGGGGTACGCGCAGGCAAGATGCCGGCATCACAAATGCCAAAGTCCGACAGGCTGGAGCCGTCGATGCCACCAACCGGACTGCAGCCATCACACATCGCAATACTCGGAAAACTCGTAAAGCGTGGGGTCGCGCTGGGGGCGGCGTGCTGAATGCCGGAGCTTTTGCATGGCTTGCATGAGAAAAGGGTCCGCGCTTTCGTCGCCGACGAGATCCCCAAACTGCTCCTCCAATTTTTCCGGCTCTTCTCCGGACTCGAGGCGTCGGATCATTTCGCGCATTTCCGGCGGGGCCTTGTCGCCGAGCAGATCGGACATTTTTCGCATGAATCGCCCAAGTTGCCGCGGATCCGCATTCTCTTTGTCGAGGTCAGGCATGTCGTGTTCCATCTCGGACATCAACGCCTCCATTTTCTCTTCATCGACGCCGGCAAACGGATCTCCGGGGCCCTCTTCCTTGGCGCGGCCAGTGACGGCGAATCGTGACACTTGTTTTTGCATGCGAAAGCCAACCCCCTCGGGGCAGCGCGGGACTTTCTCATGGCAGGCAAGGCTGCGTGCAAAAAAGGAATAGATCTTGTTGGTCTCTGGAGAGTAAAACTCGTAGATCGGCATATCCGCTGAGTGAAAAATTTTAGGCGCAGTCGCCGCGCTGCAAGCCTTTAAAGTTGTCGGACCAAAGGCAGAATGGCCTCCTGATCGGCATCCGGCCTCACTTCGCCGAGAATTGGCACATCGAGGACCTGTTCGAGAATTCGGCGGTTGGATTCTGCCATTTCGTCTGCGTCACTGTTGTTCAGAATCAAACCGGCGCAAGGCAGACCTCGCTGCCCAATTGCGTTCACAGTCAGAATGGCGTGATTCAACGCGCCAAGGCGATTTCTCACGACGACGATCACAGGGAGTCCGAGGTCCCGCGCCAGGTCGCCCACAAAATAGTCTGGATGGATGGGGACTTCCCAGCCTCCTGCTCCCTCCACCAGGACGAGATCGAAGCGGGCACAGAGATCGCCGAAACGTTTGACGACAGGCTGCAAATCGCACTCCCGATTTTCGGCCACAGTGGCGGCCAGGGGTGACGCTGGCGTGCGGAACCACAGCGGATTGATCTCATCCATCGAGGCGCCACCGGCTCCTGCCGCGGCCAGCGCCGCGACATCGGCCCGGTCCCCAC
Source organism: Verrucomicrobiales bacterium (assembly GCA_050998515.1). Taxonomy (GTDB): domain Bacteria; phylum Verrucomicrobiota; class Verrucomicrobiia; order Verrucomicrobiales; family V1-33; genus JBPCQC01. The sequence continues at coordinate 26,405 of JBPCQC010000100.1, read as the reverse complement.
AGCAGATCGGTTTGAAGCCGACGGCTCTGCGGCCGGTCGCGTTCAGCGCGCGCAGCAATAGACATGTCACGAAGGTTTTGCCAACTCCAGTGTCGGTGCCGGTGATGAAATAGTTCATGTTGTGGGCATCCGTAGCGCAATCATCCAAATTGCGACTCCTAAAGAACACAAGCTGGAAGCTTGCGCCACTTGCTGGCCAGCACGTGCCCGCCCGCAAATTCTCTTGCCTCATCTCGCTGGCAGGCTATGGCGCAGGCGCCATGCACGTCGTCACTGTGGGAACCATTGCCCTCGACTCGGTCAAAACACCCGAGGCAGCACGGCATGACCAGTTGGGTGGTTCCGCATCCTATGCGGCGCTGAGCGCGAGTTATTTTTCTCCGGTGCACATCGTCAGCATCGTGGGAAAGGACTTCCCTCAGGAGTATCTCGACTTTTTTCGCAGTCGGGGCATCGGCACTGAGAGCATTGAAGTGGTCGAGGGCGGGACTTTCCGCTGGTCCGGTGAATATTTCGATGACATGAACACGCGCGAGACGCTGTCCGTCGCGGTCAACGTGCTCGAGCAATTCAAACCGCGGCTCGAGCGCGACGCGCGCCAGGCGCAAATGGTTTTGCTGGCCAACTGCAGCCCGGACAACCAGCTCGAAGCGCTCGCGCAAGTGACAGCGCCGTCGTTTGTGGTGGCCGATTCAATGGATTTGTGGATCAACATCGCGCGGGAGCGCCTGTCGCAAGTGCTCGAACGGACGGACCTTTTTGTCATTAACGATATCGAGGCGCGGATGTTCATGGAAACGAAGAACACCATTACGGCGGGACATCGCTTGCTCGAACTTGGGCCGCGCCATGTTGTGGTCAAAAAGGGCGAACACGGCGCTCTGTTGTTCGGTCAGGCAGGCGCGTTCTTTTCCGCGGCCGCCTATCCTTTGCACGAGGTGCGCGATCCAACCGGCGCTGGTGATAGTTTCGCTGGCGGCATCGCGGGCTATCTCGCCGGGCTCGGCAAGCCCCAATTCGCTTTCGAAGACCTGGCTCGCGCGGCGGTCTACGGAACCGTCATGGCCAGTTTCAACTGCGAATCCTTCAGTACCGACCGCCTGCAGGCGTTGAGCCGCGACGAAATCGAAACGCGGTTCACCGACTTTCAGCGCTACTCGCGGTTTTAGGCGGAGGTAGGGCGAAGCTCTCGCTGAGCCGCAATGAATGTCGATCAGTGGCAACTCCCCCCAGTCGCCGTGAATGTCGAACGGCGGAGCAAGGCTGCGTCCAAGCCGCAGCCATGCGGCTGGAGAACCTTCGGCCTACCGCGATTCAATGCGGCGCGATGGACTGGACGCGGGGACAAAAGAATGCTTCATCTCCCCAACAATCCGCCGCTGCAATATGAAGTTCGTTCGTTCCCTTACAATCGCATCTATTTTTGCGCTCTCCATCTCTTTCGTGACGGCCGCCTCGAGCGGCTGGTCACAATGGCGGGGGCCAAATCGCGATGGGCTTTCGCCCGAGAGTGGACTCCTCAGGACATGGCCTGAGGGCGGACCAAAATTGTTGTGGACGATCAAAGGCCTCGGGCGCGGATTCAGCTCGACTGCAATCTCAAACGGTCGCGCATTTGTCATGGGGGGACGCGGCGACACCCAGGTCGTCGCGGCCTACGATCTCGCTACACAGAAGGAAGTGTGGAGTTCGGTGGTGAGCGCGAAGAGAGGTGAGCCGCGCTGCACGCCGACCGTGGTTGATGGCCTTGTCTACGCTGTGAGTTACGATGGCGAGGTTCTCTGCTGCCAGGCGTCAGACGGAAAAACAGTTTGGAAAACGAGTTTCCAGAAAGATTTTGGCCAGCCCGGTCAGCCGGGATGGGGCTTTAGCGAATCTCCACTCGTCGACGGCGACAAGGTGATTCTGATTCCTGGTGACGAGGACCACTTTATGGTTGCCCTCGACCGCAAAACGGGCGCCGCCCTTTGGGAAACAAAAGCGGATCTCAAGGGCAAAGGTCATGGCGGCGCGGGCTACACCGGCGCGGTGGTATCGATGGCTGGAGGGGTCAAACAATACGTGACGGTGGCTGGCAAAGGAGCCCTCGGTGTGTCCGCCGATGGGAAATTGCTCTGGCATTACAACCGCGTCGCCAACGACACCGCGGTTATTCCAACACCTCTCGTGTGGGACGACTATGTCTTTGTGTCGAGCGGCTACGGCACTGGCGCGGCGCTGCTCAAGCTCGTCAAAGACGGCTCCGGAGTAAAAGCGGAGGAGCAATATTTTCTCGATGCCGCCACGTTTCAAAATCACCACGGCGGCATGGTCCGCATCGGCTCTCACATCTACGCCGGCCGCGGCCACAACAACGGCTTTCCTGTCTGTATTGAATGGAAAACTGGAAAAGTGGTGTGGGAAAAGGATCGTGGCCCTGGAAGGGAAAGCGCCGCAGTGGTCGCCGCCGATGGCAACCTCTATTTTCGATATCAGGACGGAACTATGGCGCTGATCGGCGCCACGCCAGCCGGCTACGAGGAGCGCGGCGTCTTCAAACCGCCCCACAACGACGGTCCCGCTTGGGCGCATCCAGCCATTCAGGACAAAAAACTCTACCTTCGCTCACAGGACGTGCTCATGTGTTTTGACATCGCGGCGTGAGCAAAATTCAAAAACGGCATCCGGGCGCGTGATGGCGAAGTCGAGAGGTGGGATGTGTACGGCACTCGCTGGGAGCGCCGCTGTCCTCGCGCGGCCGTCTAAAAAATCGGCGCAGCCGCTGCCTCACCTTGATTCGATGCAGCCGCACGCTTCGGCAACTTACACGCAGCCGATACGAGCTGGTTTTACTCGCCGGATGGCAAGGAACGCATCGAAGTCGCCGATGCCCTGTTTGAGTCGCTGCTCAGCGATGGGACGATCAAGGCGGACGCCCTCGTGTGGAAGGAAGGAATGAGCGACTGGTCGTCCGCCGCCGAAGTGAGGCCGGATGTTTTCGCTTCTCCCGAGCAACCACCAAGCCATACTGGATGTGAAAGTCCCGCTCTCCAGCCGCCCAGTGATTCCAAGCTCATGCCGGCGCCCGTGCCGGAGGTTTCCCCGTCGCAATGGCCTCCGCCAGCCGCACCACTGGAATTTTTGTTGCCGCCGGTGATGCTGCCGACCGATTCGGGCGCCACCCTCAGTTTGATTCTCGGAATCACGGGGCTGGCGACCGCCGGAATCGGACTGTGCTGCTGCATCGGATACGTCGCCGGGCCGTGCTTCGGCGTCGCGGCGGCTGTTATTGGCCACAGCTCGCTGGCTCGGATCAATGCGCATCTCCACGAAATTCGCGGGCGGGAGCAGGCTATCGCCGGGCTCGTCACCGGTTATGCAACCATCGCGCTGACCCTTGGGGGCATGATCATCGCTGTGTTAAGCGTGGGTTTCCAGAGCTTGATGGCGCGCGGTTGGTCGAGCTTTGGCTTTTGATCGCGGCGGGCTATGAAGGGCCAGCATTTTATGCATGCGTCGAAGCTGGTTCGCGGGGCGCGCGCACCGGTTCGATGCCTCGCGGCTTGCGCCGCCCGTCCCGCACCGCGGCGATGAACCCGGAAAACAGGGGATGTGGCGCTGTCGGCTTGCTTAGGAATTCCGGATGAAACTGACTCGCGATAAAATAGGGATGCGAGGGGTTTTCGATGATCTCGACCAGCGTTCCGTCGGGCGAAGAGCCTGACGCCACCAGTCCGGCCGTTTCGAATTGGGCCCGGTAGGCCGGATTGAATTCGTAACGGTGACGATGGCGCTCGAAGATTGTCCCCTTTCCATAAAGCCGGGCCGCCAGGCTGCCAGGCCGCAGATCGCAGGGATCGGAACCCAGCCGCATCGTACCGCCTTTGTACGTGATTGATTTCTGTTCCTCGAGCATGCAGATGACCGGGTGCGCGGTGCTGCGCTCGAATTCAGTGCTGTTCGCACCCTCGAGGCCGCAGACATTGCGGGCAAATTCGATCACCGCAATCTGCATGCCCAAACAGAGACCGAGATACGGCACGCGGTGTTCGCGAGCATAACGGGCCGCCACAATTTTTCCCTCGATGCCGCGTTCGCCAAACCCACCGGGCACCAGAATGCCATCAACTTCGGCCAGGTGCGGCTCATTGCCGGTGGATTCCAGGAGCTCCGCATCGAGGCGCACGAGATCGACGGCGCAATCATTCGCCGCGCCGGCATGAGTCAGTGCTTCGTAGACACTTTTGTAAGCGTCCTGGAGTTCGAGGTATTTGCCGACCACCCCGATCGAAACCCGATGCGACGGACGAATTAAGTGATCGACAAAATTCTCCCATTCGCGGAGGTCGGGGGTTGGCGTTTCCAAGGCGAGGATATCGCACACCAGGCCGTCCATATTTTCGCGGCGCAGCATCAGGGGCACCTCATAAATGGTGTGCTTTACGTCCATCTCTTCGATGACCCCCCGCGCCGGCACGTTGCAAAAAATGGACAGCTTCTCCCGCAGGTCCTGGTCCAGCGGGCGTTCCGTGCGGCAGACCAGAATGTGCGGCTGAATCCCGATTTCGCGCAGCTTGGCCACGCTTTGCTGCGTCGGCTTCGATTTCAATTCCCCGGCCGCCTTAATGTAAGGCACCAGCGTGACGTGGATGAAGCAAACGTTGTCACGCCCCGCCTCGACGGAAAACTGCCGCAGGGCCTCGAGAAAGGGCAGGCCTTCGATGTCGCCAGTCGTGCCGCCAATTTCCGTGATGATTACGTCAGCGCCCGATTGTTTGCCGAGATCGCGGATGCGATTTTTTATTTCATCCGTGACGTGGGGAATAACCTGGATTGTCTTGCCAAGATAATCACCGCGACGCTCCTTGCGCAGGACCGATTCATAAACCTGGCCGCTGGTGAGATTGTTGAGACGGGTGAGGGGAGTCGAGGTGAACCGTTCGTAATGCCCGAGGTCAAGATCGGTTTCGGCGCCGTCATCAAGCACATAGACCTCCCCGTGTTCGTAGGGGGACATCGTCCCGGGATCGACGTTGAGATAAGGATCGAACTTTTGCAGCACCACGTTGAGGCCGCGGTGCTCGAGCAACGTGCCGAGGGAAGCCGCCGTCAGTCCTTTGCCCAACGAGCTGATAACTCCACCGGTGATGAAAACATATTTCATTGGCGCGGAGACACTTTGCCGACAAAAGCTGGAGCGTCGAGCGAAGTCAAACCCGTACCCAGTGTTTCAGGCCGTCAGCAGGAAATTAAGGCCTCGCCCGCAGATTACGCGCCCAATTCGCGGCGTGGCCCTTGCGAAGGACATTCAGAGTCTCGCCCGGTCGATTGCCAATCGCGAGCCGCAAGCTGGAAGCTCGCGCCACAACTCATCCTGTCGAGCCGGTCTTCAATCCTTCAAAGAAAAGCTCGTGATATCGGTCAAGCATCTCTTCGATTGAAAAACCTCGGCGAACGTGCTCGCGCGCCGAGAGACGCATCTGCCTGCGCCGTTCTGAATCATGGACCAGATCGCAGAGTGCGGTGGCAAATGCCGCGGGATCCCGAGGAGGAACCAGGCGGCCGGTGAGGCCCTCGAGAACCTGCTCGGGAGCTCCGCCGACATCGGTGGCAATCACGGGAACGCCCGCGGCGAGTGCTTCCAGCGACGCATTGGGACACCCGGCGGGCTCTGAAATCATGAGGAATAGATCGGAGATGGCCAGCAAGTTTCGGGTGTGCGAGAGTTCACCGCACCATGTGATAGACAGGCCGCTGGCGCGCCGACGCAACTCGCGCGCATACGCCTTTTGACCACGCTCGATGCCCCCCGCGATGTAGAGTCGGTACGGCGGAAGCCGGGAATGCGCCAGGCGGACGGCGTCGATCAATTCTTCGAGGCGTTTGTCTGGCGACAGACGGGCCGCCGTCGCGAGCGTGAGCCGTTGCGTTCGTCTTGACGGGATCATCATAGCCGCTGGCGTCTCAACTCCATTTCGAATCACGTGCACCGGAGAGCGAAGGACGCGTGAGGCACGATCGGCCTCGGCCGCGTATTTCACAATGACTCCAGTCAGACGTTCACCATAATCCTCCGGCGCGAGATACGGCATGCCGGCGGGCGGTTGGGCGAAGTAGCGATCGAGCGAAGTGTAATACATTTCGCCAGGACTAACGTCGAAAATCGAGGTGTCGAAGAGCGAGTCAGCCAGCATCACTTTGTAACTGGTGATGAGATTCCAAAAGACGATTGCCCGGGCAGGATCCGCATCCAGATGTTCGAGCAGCATATCACAGGCTTCGGCAGCATCGCCGGAGGCCGGTGGCGGAATCGAGACCACGCGAACCCCGGCTTCGAGTAACGCTCGCCGTCCGGGCGTTGGATGGCGCGGTGATTCTTCTACCGCTGCCGCCCGCACATTCACACCGCGAGCCTGCAACCCCAGCAGCAGCCGGCGGGCACTGGATTGGGCGCCTCCAGTGGAAAAGTTGTTTGTGATCAGCCAGAGACCATCGCGCCGTTGGGGCAGCCGAGAGGCCATGGTATCAAACCGCAAGTTGGGAGCTCGCGCCGCTGCCGAGGCGATCGCTCGGCGATACAGCCATCGGTAGCGGCGCGCCATGGCGTGACGCGTAAAGGGCAGGGGAAAAGTGGCTGGCGCCGGTGTTCCGGCTTCGGTGGTCCGGATAATGGCCTCCGCGATGGCGGACGGAGTGGCATCCCGGGGCACCAGATACATGCGCGGATGTTGTGCCGCAATCTCGGAAGCACCGCCGACGGCGGTTGCGACGACCGGTTTGCCAGCAGCGAGCGCTTCAAGGTGCGCAACGCTGAGGCCTTCCCAGGAACTGACCGAAATCAAGCCGTCGCAGGCGGCCAGCAATGCCGGCGTAGAAGTGACGACTCCCAGCCAGTGAATCCGTTCGGCGACGCCCGCTCGAGCCGCCCCTTCCTGTGTCGTGACAACTTCCTGATGATCGAGCGGGCCGCCGGCAATCGCGATATGAAAACGCACCGCGCCGTCATCGAGCGATCTCAGAACAAGGGGCAGCAAAGGCAGGCGTTTTTGCGGACGCGGATTGGCCAGGCACAACAAAAGACGTTCATCCTCTCCCAGACCCAGATGCTTCCGCCAGTTCATGGCCGAGTATTGGCGCGCCCGAGGCGGGCCCTCGTGCTTTTGAAAAGGGGAGTCAGCGGCGGCCCGAGGGAGAGCCGTCTCGAACTCCTGCGGCATGGCGAATTTTGCTGGGACGATTCCATTCCAGGCACAGCGAATGGGGATTCTCAAGCCTGCCTCGAACGCTGCCATCGCGACCGCTCTCGAACAGGCGACGAGCAAGTCCGCATCGTTGGGTCCGAGATTTCTGTAATTCTTCGGCCAACCCTGCGGCATATTATGAAGCGTCACGATCAAAGGCACCGCGAAACTCCGAATCATTCGCATCTCTTCAGCGCTGATGAGATGCGCATGAATCACATCGGCGCCCCAGTCGAGAGCGGCGACGCGTATGGCATGGGCGCGTTCACGCGGGCAGGTCCCGGAATTTGTCAGATCATAAAAAAACCGCGGCGGCGCAAACGATTCGCGGCGGGACGCGGCCAGCACCGCCACCGCCGTGGGCACGCCAGATTGATGGTGAGCTTCAGCAAGATTGAGCGTTATGCTCTCAGCGCCGCCAATCTGCAACGTCGTCACGACCTGAAGGACCCGCATGGCAGGATCGAAGTGCACGTCAAGCGCGGGCAAATGCACGGCGCGCAAATTCTCCCGCAAGACCAGACGCCAGATCGCCTCGTCAAACGATGTTCGCCCGTTAACGCCTGAGCGAAGTTTCGAAGCGCCCTCGGCGGAAAAATAAACAGCGTCAATGCGAGGAAGGCGCCCCGGCCACCGACGGAACAGGCCGAAATCGCCCCCGCAGATTGAGAGGAGACGCGCCCACGACGGATCTGAAGTCGCTCCCAACGCCATAATTTCGTCCTTTTCCGGGATGAACCCGGCAGGATTGCTCAGCCAGCAGCCGCTGCGCACCACGAGGGCAGGTCCTTCGAGCCGCATCCAGTCTCCCTCGGGCACGACCTCCCAACCGGCCGCACTGAGCGAACGTGCAGTTCGCGCGACAAGACGCGCATCCAGCCCGCCGTCCGAACGGATGATCGCACGACGCTCCATCAGTAAGCCGGCGGGTAATCGTCTGCGGAAGAGGGAGCGCTTGGAATATCGCCGCGAGGATTTATCTGATCCAGGATCGATCCAGCGGCGAAACCGCGATCGATGCTGGTCATCCCGCTCGGGGGTCCGGATGGCATTTGAGTCACTCGTCCAATAGTTCCGGCCACGAGCGCACTTGCCTTGATTGGTTGCTGACCGATAAAAACAAATTGTCCCTGCGGTCCAGGCTGGTAGGCAATCGTCGCTTCATGAACCTTGCCGCCCGCTTCGCAACGCCAGGCAATCGGAGTCCCCGGCGGCACGGTGGCCTGGATCCAAAAGCCGTCGTTGACCAATCGGGTGCGCACGGTAGTTCCGACGGCGGACTCGCTCATCGGCATCGTTTTTGGGGATGCGGCGACGCCGGTGCCGCGACCCTTCATTTTGGCGATCGCAATCAGCGCCACCAGAATAATGAACCCGATCCCTGCGATTGGGCAGAGCAGCCCGGAAAAAGAAAAACCCTCCGATGGCGGCGACGGAGCGGTCGGAGAGGGAGCGGCCGGCAGTTGATTTGGCGGTTGATGCGTCGGTCCTTGTTCTGTCTGCGCGGTGTCGGGACCCTGCGCCGCAAGGTCCGAGGGAAGGGGAGTTTCCAGCGTTAGTGTTACTACCCGAAATCCGTTGTCGGCATTACGACTGCGTGGGTCGTTGCGGAAACGAGCCGCTGAGCGACAGGCCGCTGCATCTTTCAACCACGAGCCGCCGCGGAGTACGCGTCGTGGCTTGTCGGACAGGTTCGGATCCGTTTGCAGCGGATCCGTGGCCGGCCCTGGAGGGTATGGACCAAACCAGTCTTCGCACCATTCCCATGCGTTGCCGCCCATATCGAAAAGACCCCACGCGTTGGCCTCCTTTTGACCGCAGGGGTGGGTGGCAGCGCCTGAGTTTCCCTTGTGCCAGGCCCATCGGTCCGCCGCCGCCGCGTCCTCGCCTGTCGGATAGGCGGTCGTCGTCCCGGCGCGGCACGCGAACTCCCATTGGGCTTCTGTGGGCAATGTCAATTGGCGGCCGCTTTTTCGGCTCAGCCAGCGGCAGAATTCCCTGGCGTCATTCCACGTCACCAGCGTCACAGGATGATCAGCGTTTTGGGGAAAGCCCGGATTCCTCCAGGTGAATTCCCTTTTCTGTACGATTTGCGCACCATCCCAGCCAAAGCCGCCAGACGTCCCAATCTCGGCCTCGGTGCGATAGCGCGTCTCCACCGCAAACCTTCCGAACTGTCCCACAGTTACCGGCCAGATCCCAACGTAGAACGGTTGGGTCAGCGTAACTTCATGCGGTGTTTCATCCGCACTGCGTCCGGCATCTGTGGGCGGGGATCCTCGCGTAAATGTGCCGGGCTGGATGAGCCTCAAGGAAAGATTGGCCGCACCGCCCAAATCAAGCCGCAATTCATCCGCCCTCGACAGCCAGGACAAGCCAACGCTGATCAGCAAAACCTGGCGCAGAAGTTTCATCGGCCGACAGTAGGCAAATTGACTTGAATCGGCAGCTTATTAGTTTGTCCGATGTCCGAGAATCTGGCTGGGCGCGATAATTCATGGTGCGGCATTTTTGGGCTGCTGACTGTGGCCACGAAACATCTTCTCTTCGGGTCGCAGGCAAAGGGTCGACGCCGGTGGCAGGCGTCCTGCAAAGCGGCGTTCGCTCTCTCAATCGGACTGACGGCGTGCCAGCCTCGTCCCGCGCAGCAGACGCCGGCCCCGACCGAACCCGGGCCGGCGCTGGCCTCGGATGAACCGGCGCCATTGCCTGCCGAGGCGCCCGCTGAAGCGCCCCTCAATGCCCAAGCGCCCGAGTTGAAAATCAAGAAGTCGGCGCAGGTAGCCATTCTCGGCTACCACGACTTCACCACTGGACGGTCAAACAGCCCGATGGTCATCAACGTGCAGAAGTTCCGCCAGCACCTCCAGTCGATCAAGGACGCCAGGCTGAGTGTCATCAGCATGGATCACTATCTGGCCTGGCGGCGCGGCGAACAGGACATCCCGGACCCCGCGGTGCTGATAACCATCGACGACGGCTGGAAAAGCGTGCACTCAATCGCTCTGCCAGTGCTCCAGGAATTTGGGTACCCGTTTACGATTTTTCTCTACAAAAACTTTGTCAACGGCGGTGGCCGCGCACTTTCAACCGGTGAAATCAAGGACCTGATGTCCAAAGGCGCTGCGGTCGGCAGTCATAGCGTCTCTCATCCTTTTCCGGCTGAGTTCAAAAAAAGAGCGAAGGGGCCGCCGGAAGACTATGAGGCATGGATCGAGAGGGAATTCAAGGAATCCCGTGAGTTTCTGGAGCAGTTGTTAGGCATCCAGGTGAGGGCTTTCGCTTATCCGGGGGGATATTACACCCACGAGATGGCGCAGAAAGGCCGCGAGGTCTGGGGTTACGAAGCCCTTTTCACCTGCAATCCGGTGCGCACTTCGTGGGACACACCCGCCGCCGAAATTGGGCGCTTCATTATTTACGGAAATGACCCGAACGACCGGAACTTTCGCTCCGCCACCAATTTTCATGGCGGGGCTGAAGAACTCGGCCGACAACTGTTGGGCGGCGAAATCGGTGATGATGGAAATCCGCAGGCGCCGCTCGTAGTGGTGAAACCAGGCGAAAATGAGACGGTGACCGAGCGGCGTCCGTTTATCGAGGTGGACCTATCCAAACTTCCTGATGTGGATCCGGCAAGTGTGTCGATGCGGATGGCCGGGTTTGGTCTCGTGCCCGCCACATTTGACCAGGAATCCGGGAAGTTGGTTTATCGTCCTGTGCAAATATTGCGCTCGCCCGAAGTCACCATCCATGTCCGGTTGCGTCGCAAAGGAGAGGACAAAGACGACATGGTCTCCTGGAAGTTTTTCATTGATCTGAATGCGCATTATCTGTCACCCGAGGTGGCGGGGCCGGAGGCGACACCCGCGAGCGGCGGGGAAAAAACGGGCGGGGCCAAAAACAACAAGCAAGCTCCGCCGGCCGAAACTTCAACTTCCACCCCGATAGACCCGCTTCAAAGTCGGTGAGCTGAAACCCGCAAAACCGGGGTGTGGGCACCCCACTGTTTGCCCAGTATCATGTCTTTTTGGAATTCCCGCCCGCCTCACTGATCAGGCGTTGATTCCGCTCTGCGGCGGCCGAAATACGGGCTCGAGTGTCCGATCGCGGTAAAACGAGTGAATTCCCCATTGAAGACGACTGGGTCGTAATTCCAGAGTTTAATGCGATTGGCACTTTCGACCGTTCGGGAGCCGCTGCGACCGCTTCCTTTCGCGACGAAGGTATCGGCATCTCGAAAGATGTAAGTATCGTTGTTTTCCAGGTCAGGGGCATTGTCGCTAATCAGCAGCCGCCAAAAGCATTATCTTGAATTTCATGCGCTGACTTGGGTTGCGTTTACAACCCACCACGAGCAACTTGGATTGTCAATTGTCGGGTCCTGACCCACGCCGACAGATTTATTATTTGAGCCGTCCGTCCAATGAATGGTTGGTCCCTTTGTAGCCGGGAATCCGGGGTCACAGACCCCGGCTACAGCCGGGAATCCGGGGTCACAGACCCCGGCTACAGCCGGCCGGGAATCCGGGGTCACAGACCCCGGGTGCAAAGGCCGGGGGAAATCCGGGGTCAGCGACCCGGCCACAAAACGCCCGCGAGGCAAGACGACCGAATAGTTTGCCTACTTCACTTTACGCGCTGTCTTCCGCCGCAAACTGTAGTAGGCCTTCTTAACGACCCAGCCTGTCTTTTCCAGCGCGGCCCGAGCGGCGGCTGGGTCGGCGCCGGTGAGATCGCACACAATTCGCACAGCGCGGTCGCGCAGTTTAACGTTCGAGGGGTTCAAATCGATCATCAAATTGCCAATCACTTTGCCGACACGTGACATGGCGACGGTGGTGAAAATATTCAGGAGCAACTTGGTTGCGGTTCCGGCTTTCAGTCGAGTTGAGCCCGTCAGGACTTCGGGTCCCAACGAGACCGCGATGGTCTGGTCCAATAGCTCAGCCGCTCGAATGGTGAGTTTGTTCTTCACTGCTGGGTTAAATGCGATGAGGACCGTGGTGGCCCGACGGCTTTTTGCTTCGGCGAGGGCGCCCCAGACAAACGGCGTGCGCCCACTGGCAGCGATTCCTATGACCACGTCACGAGAGGTGACGTTGCGAAAGCAGATGGCTTCAGCGCCGCCTTCGACATCGTCTTCTGCCCCTTCCACTGCTCTCCATAGGGCCGGAAGCCCGCCGGCGATGATTCCCTGGACCTGTTCCCGGGGCGCGCGAAAAGTTGGCGGGCATTCACTGGCGTCGAGGACGCCGAGCCGGCCGCTAGTGCCCGCACCCACATAAAACAGGCGGCCGCCCTTTTTAAATGAGCGCACGATGCGTTGCACGACCCAAACAATGGATTCACGTTCAGCGCGGAGAGCGTCGGGAACGCGCCGTTCCTCATCGAGCATTAGATCCACAGCCTCCGGAATCGGCATGGTGTCGAAGTGCGCTGATCGCGGATTGCGCTGCTCGGTCGGCGATGAGGCGAGTGCCTCATCAAAGAGCGGAGCGTTGGCAAACTGGCTCGTCTGAACGTCAGTCAGGCTGATCGGCGCCGGCAGGGCATTCACGCCCGCCGCATTCCGAGCCAGCTCGACGGCGCCCCAAACGCTCGGGCGTTCCAGTATCGTGATCTTTGCGCCCGGCCACAGTTCTTTCAGCCGCCTCGCGACCTTTTGCGCGAATCCCGGGTTCCGGGTCAAAACGCTGCCATTGAAGACAAAGTGCACAGCGGCGGCGTGGGACACGAGTTTGCCTGCGCACGCATTTCCGTCAGCGGCAAGGGACTCCGCGGCGCCCTCGAGAATGTCTCGCGCCACCGGATCGCCTTGCCGGGCGGCGCGAAAGGCCTGCACGGCCAGGCTGGCGATTTCGTCTTTCTCCGCCTGCATCGACCAGGGGATTAGATCCTCGGGATGGTTGAGCGCGAGCGCGTCAAGGACAAGAGCTCCCAGTTTCGGCCACTGGCCTTCATGATCAAAGTAGGCCAGCAATTCGCGCAAAGCTCGCTGGCCTATGTCCCAGGCGCTCCCGCGGTCGCCGATGACATGGCCGCGGCCGCCCACCCGGGCGGTTCGTCCGTCAGCCGAGCGTCCGAAGCAACATGAGCCGGTTCCGCTGAGAACGAGAACTCGAGCCGCGGCGTGCGATTGTGCTGGCGCCGCTGCCAGCGCGGTTTCAAGATCGTTCGTTGCGACGCACGGGACGCGGGGAAAAACCCGCGCGGCGGCGCGGCGAATCCGATCGTTCTCCGCCGCCGTTCTCGCCCCCGCAAGGCCCACCGCCATGCCCGCGAGAGCCGCGGGAGCGACCGGCAAGCGTCTGGCGACCGCACGAAAATGCCCGATGAGTTGATCGTCCGCCATCATGCGGACATTGCACGGTCCGAGCTGAAAGGCAGTGGCCGTCCGGTCGGCGCCATCAACCATCAGCACCGAGGTCCGGGTAGCTCCCCCTTCGATGCCAAGAAAAAACCGGGCCGTGGCATTGGCTTTGGTCGCGCGCAGCATGGGCACTGAACGGGACTGTGACCAGATGGATGGCGAGAGCAAGTCGCGCGAATCGAGGGAGCACACGCGCCCCCGCGTGTCCTACCCGGCGCCCCCGCCGGGTGATTCGTGCACAACGTGGTCGGCGAGGGCGCCGACCACAGCACGCGAGGGCGCGCGCGCTCCCCGAGGTGCAGTTTTTCTGGCGACAACGGAAATTCTCTCAGATACGTTGCGGGCAGCCCTATCCCACATGAGCCCTTCAACCGATCCGTCATCACGTCGAACCTTTTTGAAATCGACTTCCGCTGCCGCGGTGGGAGGTGCGTTGCTGGGTTTTCCCGCCGTCGTAAGAGGCGCTCCGAACGGGACGAAGTTGAAGATTGGCCTTGTGGGCTGTGGAGGGCGGGGGAGTGGCGCTGCTGTCGATGCTCTCAAATCAGACAGCAACAGCGATCTCTGGGCGGTGGCCGACATTTCCAGCGCAGCCATCCAGTCCAGTCTCGACCAACTCTCGAACAAGTTCCGGGAACGCACGAACGTGCCCGCCGAGCGGCGGCACGTCGGATTGGATGCCTATCAAAAAGTGGTGGCCGACTGCGATGTGGTGCTTCTCGCGACGCCTCCCGGTTTTAGGCCGGCGCATTTGCGGACCGCCGTCGATGCGGGCAAGCACGTCTTTTGTGAAAAACCCATGGCTGTCGACTCGGTGGGTGTGCGCAGCGTGATGGAATCAGTCCGCAAATCGAAAGACAAAGGCCTTTGTGTGGTGGCGGGCTTTTGCTGGCGCTATTGCAGCAGTCGGGTCGAGTTTTTCAAAGCGATTCACGACGGCGCAATCGGCGATATTGCCAGCTATTATGCGACTTATTTGACGAATCCAGTGAAGCCCATGCCGCCCGAGAAGGATCGCCTGCCGGTCTGGAGCGACGTCGAATGGCAGGTGCGCAACTGGTATAACTTTTCCTGGTTGTCAGGGGATGGCTACGTCGAGCAATGCATTCATAGTGTCGACAAGGTCGCCTGGGCGATGAAGGACCAGCCGCCGCTGGCGGCGGTGGCCACCGGCGGACGCCAGGCCCCCGCGGAAGGCGGCAACATTTACGATCACATGACCGTCGCCTATGAATACCCTAACAATGTTGTTTGCACCGTCGCGCAACGCCAGATTCCCGGATGTTTCAATGAAAACGCGGATTATATCCAGGGCACCAAGGGAGCTGGCGTCCTCGGGCGCGGCGTCGCGATCAAGGGCGAGAAAAGCCAGCGTTTTCGCGAGGAAAACGACTCGATGTACGAGCAGGAACATCGCGAGCTTTTCGCGGCCATCCGCTCCGGCCAGGTAATCAATGACGGCGAGCGCATGGCATCGAGCACCCTCCTGGGGATCATGGGCCGGATGGCGGCCTATTCCGGCCAGCGCATCACCTGGGAACAGGCCTTGAACGCAAGCGAGGATCTCGCTCCCGAAGAAACGCTGGCCTGGAGCGACTCGTTTCAGCCTATGCCTCGTCCGGTGCCCGGCCAATACAAGCTGGCGTGAGAAGGCCCGTGAAAACGCGCTTTCGCGCCGGTGGCACACGCTTCTCGCGCGTGCGTTGCATGGCCGGCCCCGCCATGCCATGCTAAGGCCGAGCCTGCCATGGTACTCATCGGCGAGCCGCCGATGCCACCCGAAATTCCTTCCGCATCTCCATCGAAACATGACACGCACCGGTTTTTCTCTGGCTCTTCTCTGGGCACTTGCCGCTCTTACGCACACAATCGCCGCCGAAGAGGTCGATTTTGCCACGCAGGTAAAGCCCATTTTGGAGGCAGCATGTGTGCACTGTCACGGCGAGGCGAATCAGAAGGGCGACTTCCGCATCGATAAAAAGGAAGACGCTTTCAAGACAGTTGATGGAGAGGCGATGATCGTTCCGGGGCGCCCTGATCAGAGCAAGGCCTACACCACCACCGTGCTGCCCGCGGACCACGACGACATCATGCCTCCTGCAAAGGACGAACCGCCTCTGGCCACGGTTCAGACCGAACTGCTCAAGGCCTGGATCGCGTCCGGGGCAAAATGGCCGCAGGACGTGACACTCGAACCAAAGCCGCGGCTGAATTTTGTGCAGCATATCCAGCCGTTGCTCGAGATGCACTGCGTGGCCTGCCACAACCCGGAAAAGCTCAAAGGCGAATACGACCTGACCACGCCGGCCGGCGCTTTCAAGGGGGGCGAAACCAAGGGGACCGGTCTGGTCGCCTTTCACTCCGAAAAAAGCGCGCTCTTCACTTCGATGACGCGCCCGCCCGATGATGACGACCTCATGCCGCCGCGAAAAAACGGCGGTCCACTCACGCCCGAGCACGTTGAAAAATTCCGCCTCTGGATCGAACAGGGCGCGGTCTGGCCGGATGGATTGGCTCCGCTCAAACAGCGGGAAATCGGGCAGGACCGCCCACCCAATCCAGACAACCTGGAATTGGTAAGAAAAATCCACGCTGGCATCGTCGCGGTTTCGACTGAGCGGTCGGAAGACACCATGAAAAGCTACGAGAATATCGTCCCGCGAACGGGCGCGAAATACGCCATGGTGCCCATCAAGGGCGGCCATTTTCTCATGGGGAGCGCCGCAAATTCATCCGGCTGCAAACCCGACGAATCACCCCAGGTGAAGGTGCAAGTCGATCCGTTTTGGATGGGGAAATTTGAAGTGACTTGGGATGAATACCTTCCCTTTCAAGTGACGCCGGTGGACCGTTATAAGGACGGCGCCAAGAAAACTCCGAACCCCAGCGACGAGCCGCCCGACGTCGTTTCCAGTCCCACCGCGCCGTACCAGGAAATGAGCTTTGGCATGGGGCAGGATGGGTTTCCTGCGATCGCGATGACGGAACACGCTGCGCTGAAATACTGTGAATGGCTGAGCGCGCAAACCGGGCATTTTTACCGGCTGCCCACCGAAGCGGAGTGGGAATATGCCTGCCGCGCCGGCACGACCACGGCGTATTCCTTTGGAGATGACCCGGCGCAACTGACCGATTACGGCTGGTTTTTTGACAACAGCGGGGAAGGCGTCTCAAACAATCAGTATCACAAGATCGGCACCCGGAAGCCGAATCCCTGGGGCTTGCATGACATGCATGGAAATGTCTTGGAATGGGTGCTCGATCAATACGACGGCGCAGGCTACAAAAAATGGGCTGCTGGGGTCAGCAATCCCTGGGAAAAGCCGGTGACCCTTTGGGGACGCGCCTGCCGCGGTGGCTCATGGGATGATGATGCGCTGAACTGCCGCAGCGCCGCGCGGCGGGCCTCGATTGAACAGTGGAAACAACAAGATCCCCAGTTGCCCAAAAGCATGTGGTACCTAACCGACGCCCGATGGATCGGTCTTCGCCTGGTCCGTCCGTTGCGAGTTCCCAGTCCCCAGGAGATGTTTTATATTTGGAACTGCGGACGGCCTGAAGAACTGGCGAAAACAGTCGTGCAAAGCCGGTAATTGCGGGATCGATGAATGATCTTCCCCGCGAGGAAATCAGAGTCCGAGGGCCGGGGATTTCCCCTGGTCTGGTAATTGGGCCGGCTCATTTCAGCACGGGCTTTTTTGTCGAACCGGAAAGCATCGTGCTGCCGGCCGAGGCGGCGGAGAGCGAGTTGGTTCGTTTTCGGGCGGCGCTGGCCTCGACGCGAAAACAGTTGCAGGCGCTGCTTCGGAAGGCGGCCGGCGATTCCCAATCAGACAATGCCGGGATTTTTGAGGCCCACCTTTTGATGGCTGAAGATCCCGCGCTCTTGAAGGAAGTCGAGCGGGCCATCGTCGAGGAGCATTTTCAGGCCGAAGGTGCCTTCTATCGCGTGATGCAACGGTACATGGATGCGATGCGCCGCTTCGATGACGAGTATCTGCGCGAGCGCGTCACGGACCTGGCTGATGTGACGCGTCGCGTCCTGGGAAACATGGGCGGACCGTGCGCGGTGGGACCGCCAGGATTTCAGCACATCCTCGTCGCGCATGACCTCGCTCCCTCAGAGACAGTCGAGATTGACCGTACCCTTGTGCTCGGTTTTGCCACCGAAGCGGGCAGTCAGACTTCGCACACGGCCATTCTCGCGCGTTCGTTAGGCATTCCGGCCGTGGTGGGCTTGCACGACCTCCATTCCCACGTCCGCAGCGGCGACATTGTCCTGCTCGATGGCCACGAAGGCACGCTGATCGTGCACCCCAGTCCGGACACCATAGCGACTTACGAGGCGGCTCACCGGCGGCGCGCTCGCGTCAATCAACAGTTGCATGCCATGAGGGAAGGGGATGCGACCACACGCGACGGACAGCGAGTGATCGTCGCTGCCAATATCGAGCTGGCCGAGGAAATGGGCAGCGTCATGGCTCAGGGGGCGGAAGGCGTCGGGCTTTATCGGACCGAGTTTTTGTTCCTGGGCCGCGACGACTGGCCGGACGAAGAAGAACAGGCGAAAGATTACATTTGCGTCGCGCAACAGGCAGGCGAGCACGGTGTAATTTTTCGGACCCTTGATGTTGGAGGCGATAAGCTTCCGGCCGGCGACGACTGGGCGCCGGAAGACAATCCGTTTTTGGGCTGGCGCGGGATTCGCCGATCATTGCAACAGCCGGAGCGTTTTAAAACCCAGTTGCGGGCCATTCTGCGGGCGAGTGCTCATGGCAAAGTGCGGCTGATGTATCCCCTCGTTTCCGGGCGCCAGGAGTTGATCGAAGCCAATGCGCTGCTGTCACAGTGCCAGGAGGAACTGCGCGCTCAGGGCATGGCGTTTGACGAAGGCATTGAGCGCGGTGCCATGATCGAGGTCCCCGGGGCGGCCATCATGGCTGATGCCCTCGCCGACGAAGTCGATTTTTTCAGCGTGGGCACCAACGACCTCGTGCAATACACCATCGCCGTCGACCGCGGCAATGAACGTGTGGCCAGCCTTTATGAACCGTGGCATCCGGCGATTTTGCGGCTGTTGAAAAATGTCGTCGATGCGGTCGCAAAAACCGAGATCTGGGTGGGGGTCTGTGGCGAGATGGCGGGGGACATCATTATGACGCCGTTGTTGGTCGGTCTCGGATTCAGCGAATTGAGTGTGGGCGCACATCAACTCCCGCGCGTCAAACATGCCGTCCGAACCCTCTACGCCGCCGAATGCCGCACCCTCGTCGAGCGCGTCCTGAAAATGCACAACGATCACGAAATTTTCGGCCGCTCGCGCGAAATGGCGCGCACCTATTACGCTGAATTGCTCGAATAGCCTTACTTTGTCCACACCGGCTCAGCCAGCCGGCCCATGTTGGATACGACAGTTCGCCTGGCGCCGGTATCCACGTTCAAAATCACAAGCGAGTTGCCGCTGCTGAAGAGTACGTGACGCCCATCCGCGCCCCAACACGGTGATTCCCCGCGAGCCAGCAGCCGGCCTGAATGCCGCCCAAATTTGTGGACCGCAACAAAATCTTCGCCGCCTTCTTTCACGCCAAATACCAGGCGCTCGCCGTCGGGTGACCAGTCCGGCTCAGCGCAGTGCGTGAAGCCAGTCGGGATCACGCGCGGCCTTCCGTTGCGCGCGCGCCAAACAACCAGGGCAGAGGTGCCCGCCTCCTTGAGAATGCCCGCAATCTCCTCGCCGTCCGGCGACCATGTCGGCGCGCAAGGCAGCCCGTCGCCAGAATGCAAGTGGCGATGAATGCGTCCATCGGTTGCCGCGATTACCAGATCTACCGTGCCGGACGCGCTCACCGTCAGCGCGAGGTTCCTGCCGTTAGGCGAGACAGCCGCTCCGCTGCTCGTTCCAGGAAGGCCCATGATGCTGCGCCGGCGGCCGCTCAATAAGTCCAGGAAATAAACATCCGGCTGGCCGCTTTGATAGCCGACATAAGTCAAAAAACCAGCGTCGCGGCTGATCGACGGGCAGAGCGCGACTGCTCCGCCGTCCGATACCCGCCGCACTTCGGATCCGTCGTTGTTGGAGAGGTAAATTTCCTTTCTTCCGGAGATGTCCGAAACGAACGCCAGCACGCTGGTGGCGATGCCCGGCCTTTGTGTCACCGCAAACACAACGTCATCAGCAAACTGATGCGCGCTATGTTTGAGATTCGCTCCGTCATAAATCACGCTCATGACTTCGCTGCCCGAGGGGTCGAGCAATTCGCCCTCGACGCGGCTGCCGGTGGCTGAACCGGTGACCACGAATGCTGCCTGCGGCTCTTTAGTCACCACCAGGCCAGCCGCATGAGACAAATCCTGTGACAAAAGCCGCGTAACCGTGCCCCCTGTGCTCCCACCCAGAGGCCGAAGAAAAACCAGCGGAAGAGCCACTTCACGGCCCATCGCCCATCCGGCCATCACCACAAATAGCAGGGTTGACCGCCACATCGGTCCCACTCTCACGCCGTTACATTCTGCGGATTTGTTCGACCAAGCCATTCTCGTCTGCGTGCTCGCCGGTGGCCTTTTTACTGTAGATCAACCTGCCGTCCACGCACACCTCGAAAACTCCGCCCGAACTGGGAATAAGTTTGGTCTGAACTACTTTCCCTGGCAGGGCATGCAGTCGCGCCGCCAAACTGGCGGCCCTTGGCTCATAGTTTCACATCTGGCAATACTCGATGCTTACCGTGTGAGTGGATTTCATTTCTCGGTCAAGCACATTGCCGTGTCTCCGCCCGATGTCAAAATGCGCAAATTGGAGGCACTCTGGTTTCAGAGACCGCCAATCATCCCACTCATTCCATCCGGCGCCTTGTCGGGATTCTTGCTCGGGTGGCACTCGCTCATCCCCATGAGCACATTCTTTTTGTAATGTCCATAAATGCTGGGCGCATGCCAGATATTATTTTCGCCGGTTCTCTGAACCGTTGCGGTTCCCGTGCCCTCAGACGCTTTATGATTTTACATTACATACATTGTCGGAAGTTATTAACTAAAGGGGACGATTGAATTTTCTGGCGTATATTCCGTCTAAATGACCTGGTGTGTGCTCACTCCCTTGCCGAGTCGCGCCGAAAAGCGGCGTTCCCCAACCCCAAATCAATCCTTATGAAACGCTTGATTGCACTGCTGACGGCCGTGGTTGCCGTAGGCGGACTGGCTGGATGTCATTTTGACTATTATCCGCCCGACTACGATCACGACTACCACTACGGTGGCGGTCACCACTATCGCCGGGGTCACCACTATGATCGCGGCGATTATTACCGTGGTCACGGGTATCACGACCGGTCGCATTATCGCGATGACTTTTGCTGGTAGACAGGCTACTGGGCGCTCAGGCTCCTTCAAAAAACTAAGTGACGAGTTCGCGCAATTCCGCGTCGCTCAGGCTTTCCATGAGCGGCGTTGAGTCATCCAGTGCGGCGTCGACGAGCCCGCGCTTGCGCTCCTGGAGGCGGAGGATTTTTTCCTCGACGGTGCCGGCAGCGATCAGCTTGTAGACTGAGACCGGTTTGGACTGGCCGATGCGGTGGGCACGATCGGTGGCTTGCGCTTCGACGGCCGGGTTCCACCACGGGTCAAAGTGGATGACGGTGTCCGCCTTGGTAAGGTTTAGTCCGAAACCACCGGCCTTGAGACTGATCAGGAACACGCGTTTTTGCGGGTCGGAACAAAATGATCGCACTTCGCTGTCGCGATCCACGGTCGAGCCGTCGAGGTGGCAATAATCGAGTCCGGCCGCTTCGACCGTCTCCTTGAGCAGATGCAGCATGGACGCGAATTGACTGAAAATCAGCGTCGAGTGGCCGCCCTCGCGGATTTCGTCCAGCAACTCGCGCAAAGCCGCCACTTTGCCGGAAGGTTCGCTGTTTGGTTCCCCCAACCGCAGCAGTCTTGGGTCGCAACATGTTTGCCTGAGGCGGAGGAGGGTTGTTAGGACAGTCATCCGCGCTTGATGCGATTGCTTGCGACTGTCGGCGTCCAGGACCTTTTCGGCCCCCGCACGCAAAACCTGCGCGTAGAGGGCGCGCTGTTCATCGTTCAATTCGCAGGACAGCAATTTTACGATCTTGTTTGGCAAATCCTTCGCAACGTCTTCTTTTACACGGCGCAACCAATACGGCTCCATTCGCCGGCGCAGGCGCCGCAGTGTCGAGTGATAGCCGCTGCTTTTTACGGGCAGTTCGTAGCGTTCCTGGAAGTCACGCCTCTCTCCAAGATAGCCAGGAACCGCGAATTCCATGATCGACCAAAGGTCGTGCAATGAGTTTTCAATCGGCGTTCCGGACAGCGCAAAGCGGCAACGAGCGTTCAATTGACGCACCGCCTTTGCCGCTTGGGTGTCCGGGTTGCGTATAAAACTGGCCTCGTCGAGACAGATGCAACTCCACGCCATGGAGGCGAACCGGCTCAGATCCCGCGTTAAAAGCTGATAGTTGGTGACAACGAGATCGGCGGCCATGAGGTCGTGCGAGTGGGGCCGATCACCGCTGCGAAGGCAAACCGCCTTCAAGGCGGGGTAAAACCGTGCGGCTTCAGCGTGCCAGTTGCCGCCCAGCGATTTGGGGCATATCACCAGGGCCGGGGTGCCTGGCGCAAGCCGCTTGAGCGCGGAAATGACGGCCAGACTTTGCAGCGTCTTGCCCAGCCCCATTTCGTCCGCCAGGATGCCGCCTAATCCGCGGGCGGCCAGAGATCCCATCCAGCGAATTCCGTCAGATTGATAAGGCCTCAGAATTTTTACTGCCGCCTTGATTTCGTCTTCGACAATGCCCACGAGGTGCGGGGTTGACTCCCGGCTCTGAGCGATAACTCCCCAAGTTCGTTCAAGGTAGGGAACGTGCGCCGCTTTTACGCGATAGTGGCCATGCTCCTGGGTTGGGCGGACGTCCTTCAACACCTCTTCCAGATCGGCGACATCGTCCAGCGAGACCACACCGATGCGTCCGTTGGCCAGGCGCCGGTGCCCCTGCCCCGTGTCGAGCAGTCGACGAATCTCTGCCTGGCTCAGCCGAGTCCCACGCTCGGACTGGAATTGGAGGTCGAACGAGAGCCAGTCTTCGCCCGATGCCACCGTGCGCCAGCGCGGCGCAATCCGCTCGACTTGTTTTATCGCGGAGTTGAAACGCGTTCCGATACTTATCTGCCATTCATTTTCGAGCTTTGGGAGTTCAGTGGCAAAGAACTGTAGAATCTTCCCCTCGCCTCGCAAAACCAGAGTCCCAGGTGGTTCGGCAGCAACGAACCCACTGCGTTGCAACCGGCGCACTGCTTCCTCTTCCATGCTGAAGTTGCGATCGTAAAACACATTGCTGTCCGCGGGATCCTGAATCGGAAAGGATCCCGACGTGGTCGTTCCGGGCGGGAACGGCTCCGGACCATGGGGATAAGCGCACACGAGGCGCGCTTCGAGCCGTTCGAGCGTGCCCTCGATCCAACACCGGAATTGCGGGCTTCCTGCCAAGCGGCGCAGATTCAAGAGGGTTGCGTCTGATGCAGATCCCTCAATGTGAAAGCTATTCTGAAGTTCTTGAACATTTTCCGCCAGCCATCGCAAGGGCTTTTCCACGCCAATGCCAGACTTCAATCCAATCAGATCCAAAAATTGGAGCGGCACTTTGACAGGGAAGAGCTTTTGGCGAACCGAGGTGTAAAACCATCCATAACTTTCAGCGTTGGGGGCGGTGAGCAGCGTGCCTTCTGCGTCGACGACCACGGCACACCGGATCATTCCCGGTTTGGAACGTTCGAGTGAGAGTGGAAGTCGGACTGGGATTTCTGCAATTCGCAGGGGCGACTTTTGAACCGTGACTCGAGGGTGGCTGGCCAGAGCGGTGAGCAGCCCATTGATTTGCCCGCGTTGGCTAAGCGAGAGATTGGCTGGCAGCCGATTCGCGCGGTGATCGGCCAGCCACTTCAAGAACGGTTCATCAGCGCCGCGGGCTTCCGGCGGCCCCTCGACGGCTTTCACAGCCACCGCTAGCCGTCCCCGCCGAAGGCCTTCAAAAAAGTTGGGCGCGAAAACAAAGCTCAGCGCCCCTCCGGGATCGATTGACGGTGTGCTTGGCCGTGCCGGCGTGCTTGGCCGTGCCGGCGTGCTGACGTCAGATGATGCCACTGGTGGGGCGAGACTCGGTCGGGCCGTACTCGGAGTTTTCTCCGAACGAGAATGAACCCAGGCGAGGCCAATCGCCAGGGCATGTGGGCATAACATTCCCGTGCGGCGGGAATCCGCACACGAACAGAGACACTCCACGTCGGTTGGGCTTTTAATGACCAGACCCGCCGCCAGTGTGCGCCCGCGATCGCGCACCTGCCCACGCAAGCGGCTGCCATCGAACTCGGCAGCCAGCACTCCCCCGCCCTGCCACAGGCTGCGCGCCGATTTCATGGCAAGCCAGCCGCCGGAGTCCATCAGCCAGCGCTCTGAGATTTGGAAATCCGCCATTCCTATTTGATCTGTCACTCTGCAGTGACAGCCACGAGAAAGGGTGCCGCGCTGGTTTTGGCCGAGATGAAGTCGAGGGCGCGAATCGTCTTGTCCGGGTGCGGATTGGTCCAGGTGACGTGGGTGAGCGCGCGTTGCGGCTGTCCCTGAATCCAAGCCACGCGACGCGGATCAAAGTCGTCGATGCCGGTCATATAGAGAGCCCAGTCGACAACGTCGGTTCCCATCCGCATCGGGATGTCGGTTTCCGTTCCGTCGTCGTAATGAACGACGATTTTTGCGACGGTGGTGCCGGCGGCGGCGCGACCCCAGACACACGAAGCCAGGAAATGGAGCGCCGGTGAGCTTCTTTAACTCGAACTTCAGCGGCTGATTTTCGCCAATTTCTTCAGTGGGATCGGGTTCCGGTGGGGAAGCGGGAGAGGCCTTGTTTTGCCCCTCGTTTCCTCCACGCCCTTCGCTCTGTGGTTTCGGCGGGATGCCGTCACGTGCGCGAGCCTCTCGCGCCGGCGCCGGCTGTTTGTCCAAGCCCAGTTTGAACCAATCATTCACGCGAACGGCCGCTTCGTGCACGTCCACATTTTCCATTCGAGCGACAAAGTCAAGGACGTTGCCGCCGCACTTGCAATCCGAGAAACAATTCCATCAACCGAGCGGAGCGAGATAGCCTGTGCGCAGCACAGTCTTCAACACCACCACCTCCGACAACACAGATGTCATAGCCACTGCCTATGACGTCTCAACCAGCGGATCAAGAGGTGCTCGGCATACCGCTTACGGTCATTCGGCAACGTGCGGATATAGGACTCCCTCTTGTCCCGGAAGGGACCTCATTTCCCTGAAGCCAAGGATCGGTGACGATATAGGTAAACAGCCGCCAAAGCTAGGCATAGAACCACAACTAAGGCCCACGCGATTAAGCGCCTGCGACCCGCTGTCGAGCCGTCCTTCGCGGCTCGGGGATTCACCACGGGCGGGTTTGCGGAGCTTGGCGGCGATCCGAATATAGTTTGAGCGTCTTGAAAAGTGTGTTGGTCCAGTGGCAGAACATTCGTTCGCGGGCGCGCAGGGATGCGGCCTTCGGCGGCCTGTATTGCTTCATCAACAGCTGCGACAGCGCGAAAATCACCTCATGCGCGCTGTATGCTGCCGCAATGCGGGCAGCAAAGTTGCAGCGGGTACGCCAATTCGCTGCACAGCTTCCGCTACAGCGCGCACTACTGAGTTAAGTTCGGCCTCGCTGCGAAAACGCCTACTTAAAAGCGCGTCGTAGGCTTGCACAAGTTCAGGCTGGCCCCAATGTTTTGATCTATAGAGAAGCTCTGCGGCGGCAGGTGTTTCCATTTCGTTAGTGTACCCCGTAATTCGCGCGCCGAGTTCGCGCCGTAGCTCCTCCGTCATCAGGTCGTGCGCTATGAGTATCGAATAAGCGTCTGCAGCTGCGCCACGCGGATTTTCAGTTTTTGCGACATCGAGCAAACCATCCCTGAGGCCCTCTGTCGGCGAAGCGTAATACAAGCAGCGCAGCGCATTTGGGTTTCCTTGTGAATCGTTAGTGGGCTTCGCGAAATGAAGGAGGACCGTCACATAGGGATCAACGACGGCTCTCACCTCCTGCAGGCGGCGCATCCGCTCTGCCGCGGCTCCCCCACTCCGTATGTGCTGCAGTGCAATCCGCAGGGCCCCGCCGGCCAAGTCAGCATCGTCCAACGGGTTGTTGGCGCTCCCCGCGCGTTCCTCGAGACGAACCAATGCTTCCCGCAACTCATCGGGTGGCGCTGCCGACGAACTCGATGCAAGGCAGACGAAACCGATGGCTGCGAACGTCAACTTCACGGGATCACTTCCTTCACCAAGACCCGCGCCAACTTGTTTAGCGTGCTCAAGCCTGCTTGACTGCTAAACGGTGGCGACCAAAAGTACACTGGGTGGAATATCCCGGCGGAATTCAAGCAAAGAACCTCGTAGGCAGGGTCAGATAAAAAGGGGTCAGGACGCAACATTTGACCAACTGGCAAAGGCGGTCATACTGGCCGTATGCCGCGACAACTGCGGATCGAATTTACGGGGGCCTATTATCACGTGATGGTGCGCGGTGACCGGCGAGAGGCCATTTTTGTCGATGACGAGGACCGGCGAAGGTTTTTACAAACTCTTGGTGAGGTCTGTGGGCGGACGGGCTGGCGGGTCCTGGCATGGGTGCTGATGAGCAACCACTACCACCTTCTGCTCCATACGCCACAAGCCAATCTGGTTGTCGGCATGCAATGGTTGCAGACCACACTCTCTGCCCGGCATAACCGACGGCATCGCCTCAGCGGCC
>JBPCQC010000094.1:0-10030 GCA_050998515.1 Verrucomicrobiales bacterium | reverse complement strand
CGCCGCTGATTGGATCAGGCCCGAGCCGCGCCTGAGACTCATCGGCGCGCCCAGCCTGTCGGACTTACGCATTGGTCGGATTTAAAGTGACGCAGGCGTCCCGCCTGCGCGTACCTCGGGCATCTTGCCTGAGAGCAATGCCGCCCGATGGCGGCCGGCCAGGATGGCCGGCGTACGCACAGGCAAGATGCATGCGTCACCGGCGTCAAAGTCCGACAGGCTGGAGCCGCCGATGCCACCAGCTGACTTCATGGGCCAGGCGCCGATGCGTCCATGGCTTATCGGCGGTTGCCACCGGTGCGCGAACATTATGTTCTGCCGTAATACCAGGCATGAATTCTCTCCGCGGTGAGCAAGCGCAGCCGCCAGAGCCAGACCAAACCGATATTTTGCAGACGGGTGCGCAGTTTTCCTCGATCCGAAAAGCGCCGCATGGAACAGCGCAGCGGAGGATCGAGAAAGGCCAGCGCTCGACGTGGAACGGCGCGGCGCAACCGCTGCGATAGCTCGATGTCCTCCATGATGGGCAGGTTCGCGAAGCCTCCGAGCCGTTCGAAGAGCGACCGGCGAAGGATGAAGCATTGGTCTCCGTAAATAACGCCGCAGCAACGCAACCAGGACCGAACGATGGGATCGGTCCAAGCAAAGGCGGGATAGTGAGTGCGCAGGTCTTTGTAAAAAGTGGCGGCCTCGACCTCAGTCCGCGAGAAAGCAGCGGCTACATTCGATAGATGCCCGGGCAGCAGTTCAGTGTCGGCGTGCAGGAAAATCAACACGCTGCCCGATGAGGCGGCGGCTCCGGCGTTCAACTGCGCGCCGCGGTTCGGATGGGCACACTCAACCAATCTTGCGCCCGCCTCGCTGGCCAGCCGCCTGCAATTCTCATCAGCGCAGGCAGCGGCGATGACGAATTCGACCGGAGGGTCCGCCCCTCGCAACCGTTCCAGGCACACTCGCAATGCCGCCGCATCTTCCCACACCGGGATGATCACGCTGAGAGTCACGACGCAAAAGGGAACCGAACCGCGGAAACGGAGCACGCGACGGCGCGATTCAGTTCGTTTTGTCCATCAACCATCAACTTTAAACTCTCAACTAATCCGCAGGCAGGTATGAGACCAGCTCTGCCGCGGTTGCGGCGTCCAGCCGCCTCGTTACTTCAACCACCAAAGTTAGCGTGGCGAGGTAATCATTGATATCAATGATGCTGTTGTGCGAATGAATGTAGCGGGCCGGAACTCCGATGACTACACACGGCGCCCCCAGATGCGCGACTTGGAAGGACCTGGCGTCCGTTCCGCCGCCACGTCGGACTGCAACCTGAAAGGGAATGCTCTTCTCGGCGGCAACGTCGCAGACGAAATCCACCAGACGGCGATTCATCAGCGCGCTGGGGTCCATGACGCGAATCTGCGGGCCTTTGCCAATCGCGCCCTGTGAACCGTCGCTGCCGCACCCCGGCGTATCGTCGGCAGGCGTTCCCTCGAGGATCAAGGCCACATCAGGACGCGCCAGAGTTGCCGCGGTCATGGCTCCGCGACAACCTATTTCCTCCTGTACGGTACCCACCGCAGAGACAGTGTTAGGCAAATGCTCGGTTCCGGCAAGCTGCCGAAATGCCTGGATCACCACACCAAGACCGGCTCGATTGTCGAAGGCCTTGCCCATCAGCAAATGTCGGTCGGCGAGGCGCGTCATCGTGACATCAGGCACGATCGGGTCGCCGGGGCGCACCGCGAACTCGTCCTCGGCCTGGGCTCGGCTGGACGCGCCGATATCGATCGACAATTGCTCGATGGTCAGAACTTTATTGCGGTCGGCTTCACTTAAGAAATGAGGCGGCGTTGACGCGATGACGCCACGAACCTCCCGACCAATGTGAGTTTTGACGCGCACGCGGTGCGCGAGCAGGGTTTGTGTCCACCAGCCACCCAGCGGGACAATTTTCAGAAAGCCACTTTCGGTGATGGTCTGCACAAGAAAGCCGACCTCGTCCATGTGCGCGGTGAGCATGACGCGCGGCACCTTCTGATTGGCGGTGCCTTCGCACATGACACAGCCGAGCCGGTCGCTCGAGAACCGCCCTGCCCCTTTCAACTCGTCGCAAAAGATGGCGCGCACCTCATCTTCATGGCCGGGGGCACCGTGGGCCTCGGTCAGTCTTGCAAGCAAGTTCAGGGCTTCGTCTCTCATCGTGGAGACAGTGAACAGTCAAACGCAAAGTGGAAGCGGAATTGCACCGGCCGATGCAGAGTGAAATCCGAGCTTAAAAAACGCCTGGCGGGCCGGTCTTGACTTTGACCTCCCTGCGCCCAGCTTCATTCAGTTCTCCAACAAAAAATCAACCCGCTTCGTTTATGAACGACCTTGGATTTCTCCGCTGGCTGCTCGCGCCGGCAATCGCCCTTTCCGCACTGGCAGCCACCTGGGGACAAGCACAGGTGAATCCGGCGGAGGTCGAGAAAATCAAGGCGGCGTTGCCCGCGGAAGCTCCGGCCAAAGCGGCCAAGCCGCGCAAGCTCCTCGTTTTTTCGCGGACGCGCGGATTTCGCCACAGTTCGATCGCAGTAGGGCACGAGGCAATCAGGCAGATGGGTGAGAAGACGGGCGCCTACGCGGCCACGGGCACGGAGGACCCCGGATTTTTCGAGCAGGATAAGCTCAAGCAATTTGATGCTGTGCTCATGCTCAATACCACCATGGACTGCTTCAGCACCGACCCCAAAGAGTGGGACAAGAACCCCGCCAAAGAGCAACTTAAGGTCGCCGACGATGCTCGCGCAGAACGGCTGAAAAAATCTTTCGCCGATTTTGTCGAAAATGGCGGCGGATTGGCTGGCATTCATTCGGCGACCGACACCCTCTATGACATGCCAAAATACGGTGAGATGATCGGCGGGTATTTTGACGGCCATCCATGGGGCTCCGGTGACACCGTTACCGTCAAGGTCCGCGACGGCGACCACCCACTAACAAAGCCGTTCAAGGCCGTCGGTGACCGCTTCGATATCAAGGACGAGATTTACCAGCTCAAAAACTGGGATGCTTCAAAGCAGCATGTGCTGCTCGGTCTTTACCTCGGAGAAGGAACCAAAACGGACATGAAAAAGGGCGGAATCAAGCGAACCGATGGTGACTTCGCGGTTTCGTGGATCAAACGTCAGGGCAAAGGACGCGTCTTTTATTGTTCGCTGGGCCATAACGAACACATCTACTGGACTCCGGAAGTGCTGCGCCACTACCTGGGCGGGTTGCAGTTTGCGCTCGGTGACTACGATGTTCCTGTCAAACCCGGATCAACCAAGCCATAGCTTTTGCATATTGCCGGCGATACGCCGGCAACGGCGGGCCGGACCCCGCGCTCCCGCCCGCTCCTCACTTTTCGATAAACTCAATAAACCACCTCATGAACATAACCCGCTCGCTCGCTGCTATCGCTCTGCTCTCACTCCCGACTTTTGCCGAAGACAAAAAAGCCGACGAAGGCTTCAAGAATCTGACCGACGGCAAGTCGATGGCCGGCTGGAAAGTCACCAAGGAGAATCCCGGCAGCTTCAAGCTCGTGGATGGCGCCTTTGTGGCTAATGGTCCCCGTGCGCATCTTTTTTACGTGGGCGACGAAAGGCCGTTCAAGGATTTCGTTCTCCGCCTCGCGGTTATGACCAAGGCAAACAGCAACGGCGGGATCTACATCCATACAAAGTATCAGGCCGAGGGATGGCCGGTGCAGGGTCACGAAGCGCAGGTCAACAATTCGTTCAAACCAGACCCCCGCAAAACCGGCAGCATTTACCGATGCAAGGACATCATGAACACTTCGCCGGTGGGCGATGACAAATGGTTCGAATACGAAATTAAAGTGGAAGGAAAGAAAATCACGATCAGCCTCGACGGCAAGGTCGTGAACGAATGGAGCGAGCCTGAAAGTGGCGCGACCGGCGTCGAACCCGGCCGCCGCCTGGGCGAGGGTACCTTTGGCTTACAGGCGCACGACCCTGGCTCAACCATTTACTACAAAAACATCCGCGTGAAGAGACTGAATTAAAGTCAGAGGGCAGAGCGCGGAATGCAGCTTGCCATGATTGAATCGCAAGCTGGAAGCTCGCGCCACGCCAACTTCTGCATTCTGCGCTCTGCCTTCTGACTTCAAATGAGGGCCCTCACGCTCAAAGCCTACAGCGAGTTTGACCTCGGCGATGTGCCCGTGCCCGATCTGGGCCCCGAGGACGTCCTGGTTCGCGTGAAAGCCTGCGGCATCTGCGGAAGCGACATTCATGGTTTCGATGGCACGAGCGGCCGGCGCATTCCGCCCATCATCATGGGGCACGAGGCCAGCGGCGTTATCCACGAAGCAGGAAATCGCGTCGACGGCTGGAAGCCAGGCGACCGCGTCACGTTTGACTCGACGGTTTACTGCGGCCAGTGCAAATACTGCCGGCAAGGTTTGGTCAATCTCTGCCAGAATCGCCGCGTGCTTGGCGTTTCATGCGGCGACTACCGGCAACACGGCGCCTTTGCCGAGTTCGTTAAAATACCAGCGCGCATTTTGTACCGGCTTCCCGAGCGCCTCACTTTCGAGCAGGCCGCATTTTGCGAACCGCTCTCCATTGCTCTTCATGCAGTAAATCGCGTGTCAGTCAAACAAGGCGACACCGCCCTCGTCATCGGTGCCGGCGTGATCGGCCTGCTCGTATTGCAGGCGTTGAAACTGAAAGGCTGCGGTCGCGTGTTCATTTCGGATCTCAGCGAGGCCCGTTTGGAGGTGGCGCGGCACACTGGAGCGGACGAGACGTTTGTCGCCGATCGTGTTGATGTCGTCGAAGAAGTGCTCCGGTTGACTGATGGCGAAGGCGCGGACATTGCCATGGAATGTGTTGGGTTTAGCGTGGCGCTGAACACTGCCATCGATGCCGTTCGCAAAGGCGGCCACATCGGTCTGGTCGGAAACCTGCAGCCCAGGTGCGATTTTCCGCTGCAAAAAGTTGTTACCCGCGAACTCAGTCTTTTCGGTTCCTGCGCCAGCTCCGGCGAATACCAAACGGCTGTCGATGCGCTGGCCGCTGGACAAATCGATATCCAACCATTGCTCAGCGCCACCGCTCCGCTCGAGCAAGGCCCTGATTGGTTCAAGCGCCTGCATAGCGGAAAAGAACCGCTGATTAAGGTGATCCTGCAGCCGTGATCGCCGGTATCGGATAACAGGCAACGATGCAATGGTCGCACCGGTCGCTTCGGCGTCTCCAGCCTATCGGACTTTGGCATTTGTGACGCAGGCAACTTGCCTGTGCGTACCCCGGCCATCCTGGCCGGCCACCCGGTTTCAGGCAGGATGCCTGAAGTACGTGCAGGCGTGACGCCTGCATCACCTCACAATTCGATGCGATCCGCACAAGTCCGACACGCTCGTCCCGCATATGCTACCAGCGGCGACTCGCCGCTGCGCCGCTCCCACTAAACAAGCACCGCATCACGCCCTGCGCCAAAAGACGCAAACGCCACCGGGTCGACGGCCGCGCGCTTTTCTTTTCCGAACGACTGTCGCTGGGTCGCGCTTGAACGCCGATGTCGCACACGCCATGGTTCAGGTTGTGCGGACCATCGTTTTGGTGCTTTCGTCTCTCGTCCGGCCTTGGTTAACTGACAGCAGCAAGTGGCATTGCCTCTACACGTTTTCCGCCTTGATCCCGCTCGCGATTCTTTGTCACCGGGCACTTCAAAACCAGCCAGTGGTGGGCAGATCAAAACCAGCCACTTTGAGATTGGGTTGTTATAGAAATTGGGGTGGCTGGTGCAAAGTTAAAAATGAATTTTGACGCGGGCGTTGGAGTTGTTTTAGTTTTGATCGCCGGGCCGGAGGACAGGGCAACGCTGGGAAGCGACCCGAGCGCCGGTGTTGGCCCAAAGACCGCAGGCCGGTGGCGGTTTTCGACCGCCCGGGCATGCCCTTCCTGCGGGATTGGCCTTAATGCGATAAATCCCCAGGGGGTTCGGGGGACGGAGTCCCCTGAGTGCTTTAGTGACTTTTCTTTTCTCGCGAAGGGTCCTTGGTGGTGTTGGTTGGTGGTTGGCTGCTCTGGTCTTTAAGTCGATAGCTGCGTCCGCTAATCGCAATGGTCCGGGCGTGATGGAGGAAGCGATCGAGGATGGCGCCGGCGGTGGGAACGTCGGCCAAAAGCTTCCCCCAGTCTTCAAGGGGGCGATTGCTGGTCATGATGGTCGAGCGGTTTTCATAGCGGCGCACCACCAGCGGCACCACCTTTGAAGACCCGGACACCCTGATCATTGACGTCGAAGGCAGCACCGACGGCGTTAACTTCAATTCGCTGGGCGAGATCCTCAACGTCACCGGCGGCAACCCGGACAATCTTATCGTTTACCGCAGCGATACCGGCGACTACACCAACCTCTCGAGCGCCGCTCTGATCAATATCACTCCAGACATCAATTCAATCCGGCTCAGAATGCGAGGCGGACCCGATTCTAATTCCGAATACATCTATACCGACAACATCTGTTTCATTCTCGGGCTGGCCGGCGAAACAGACACCGATGGTGACGGGATTCCGGAGGCGTGGGAATCATCGCATGGGCTCAACCCGAACGATGGGACCGACGGATCGCAGGACGCCGACCGCGACGGTCAGACCAACCGTCAGGAATACGCGAAAAGGTCGATAAAAATGGAAACCTTTGGGCGACCGGGCCCGGCGGCGTCCACGTGATGGCGCCTGATGGAACGTTGTTAGGCCGGCTCGACACCTTCGAAGCGACCAGCAACTGCGCCTTCGGCAGCCCCGATGGCACCACCCTCTACATCACCGCAGATATGTACGTCTGCCGCGTCAAAACCAAGGTCACCGGAGCAGCAGCGGTTCGAGGCGGATGAGCGCGGAACGCAGGTACTTCGGGCCGGCTGGCGGGGCGCTTAGCTAAGGTGTGGAAGGCTTCTTGATCTTTGATTGAACCATTTCGAATTCAAGCCGCCACCCAGCTTCATTGGGTGCCAAGTTGCAGGCCGCTTCCATAGCTTTCATCCCGTCGCGTAGATTCCCGCCCGCAACCAAAGCCCTGCCCAGGGAAAATCGCGCCGTCGGCCACTCAGGAAGCAATCGGATTGCCTCTTCGTGACAACCTATCGCCTCCGCGGTGCGCTTTTGCTCACCTAAGACCAATCCAAGATTATTCCAAGCATGACCGTTAGTGGAGTCACGTCTCACGGCCTCGCGGAGCGCTCGCTCCGCGACAGCCCAGTTTTTTTTCTCAATCGCCACGACCCCGATGTTGTTGTGAAGATGGGCGTCGGTGGGACTCTGCTGCAATGCCTCCATCAATACCCGTTCGGCATCGTCGAGGCGGCCAAGTTGGATCAGCGCTTTGCCGAGGCTCACGCGACAGTCGGGAGTGAAGCGCGGTTCGAGTTGGACCGCCCGCTCGAGGTGCAGCACCGCCTCCGCCGGGCGCGCCGCATTCAGTAGTGCTGTGCCCAACTGGCCGTGGCCGTACCAGCTAAGTGGATTCACGCTCACGATCTGCTGGCTCAACGTCAGTGCATTTCTCCAATAGCCTAGCGTTCGGCTCGACACCAAAACGCACGACGTTAGGACCACCAGCGCCGCGGGGACCCGGAAAGCCGGTTTCATTAGCTTTAAAAGCCCTAACGCAGTCATGCCCATCCCAATCATGGCGAAATAGAGATGACGATCGTATACGACCGAAAAATGTTCCCGCGCGGGGGCCGGCACCAGTCCGGATGTCGGCAAAACTGCGAGGACAAAGACGCATACGCCAAGTGCAATCAGCTTCTGTTTCGCCCTCAACGACGCCCAGACCAGGAATCCCCCCGCGGCCACGCCAATCAACCCCATCCACCAAG
This sequence comes from Verrucomicrobiales bacterium, assembly GCA_050998515.1. Lineage (GTDB taxonomy): Bacteria > Verrucomicrobiota > Verrucomicrobiia > Verrucomicrobiales > V1-33 > JBPCQC01. Next base: position 2,157 of record JBPCQC010000094.1, on the reverse strand, counting down.
TCGACGACGAGAGAATAACATCGGGCGTGCGGCCATAATGAATGCACAAACGGGTCGGCCTTAAGACGTCGGCCGCATACCAAAATAGTGAATCAGCGGCAATGAGCGGGCGTTTCCACCAGGCAAGATGTACTCGTTGAGAGGCCGGCACTATCTGTTGTAGATGCACGGTAAGTGCTACATAGCTCAACGACAACAATAGACGAATTCCCAACCACACTATGCAAAACTTCCAACGATGCGGAAACGCAGCCACAGTGAGCAACGCGGCAATTGCGGGCCATACCACCAATGACGGACGCGTTAACAATCCAAGAATCAGGATAGCGGTAGCGCCAGCGCCAAACCAATAATTGCCTCTCATTACCGCGCGGAAATCGACCAGCAAAGCAGATAGACCGAAAAAGGCACCAAGTGTTATGGTAATGTTTCCAGCCCTGGCAAACCCTTCTACCTGCGCCGGATGAAGCGCGAAGAGTAACGCCCCGAGAACGCTTCCGAAGTGGTAAAGAAATCCTTTTCGATTTTCACCACCCAAAGTTCTCACCGCCACCCGGAAGAGCTGTAAGGCCAGTACCGAGTTAATGACGTGCAGAAACAATCCAGCGATATGAAACGGCATTGGTGCGGGCATGCCGCTGGCACCGGTTCCCGCAAGCCAACGACCGAGCGACGTCAACACAGCGAGCACGCTGTAATTGAGCGGAATGTAAATTAATGAAAAATCCGGGGCGCTCCAAACGCTCTTCCAAGTCTCTAAGTTGATAGGAGCGAAGATCGGGTTCGCATAGATTTCCAGTGGGTCGTCGACCAATGTAAAGTCGTGCCAGATCACAGGCCAGCCGACAACCAGACAGGCAAGAACGACGATCAGCACGCCGGTACGATTCGGTGTTGCGAGATGACCACGATTCGACATTGGCCCCGACTGTAGGGACCGCATATCGAATTGAAACTCAAAACCCCGGAGGGGACGTTATGGAAATTCTAGTCTGTTCTTGCGGGCCCTGAAACAATAGGCATCCGTGAAATATTAAGGAAAATCCTGACGCGCGCCAGAAAATCCCCTCGTTTTCGCTTGCGTAATTCCCAACCGGAACGAAAACACGACGGTGATTCAAAAATCTACGGCTCTGACGCTTCTTGTCGTCCTTGCCACGATCGCCGTAGTGTTCGCCGCCACCACCTCTCCGCCGCAGGTCGGTGACGGAGAATTGCCCAGCCAAATCCAGGACGCCGAAGCTGTCTACGAAACCCGGCAGTTGGCACTCGATAATGGGCTTCGCGAATCTTCATGGTTAAGTTTCACCCAAGGGGCCGAGGCGCGGCGCGAAGCCATGAAAAACTGGCTCCACGATCACCAGGATGACCTTTTGACCCAAATTGCTCTCTCGGAGGAAATTGACCGGCTCTACGAAGCCCATGGTCTCAGCGCGATACTCGACGACCCACGCTATCACCCCGCATTTCAACCGCCCTCCCCTGAGTGGGAAAACACCGCGGATGGCTGGGCCAAGTTGTTAGCCGTCAGTCTGAACCAACTGAGGCGAGACTATCAGGATTACCCTCCCGAAGCCGCTCGGGAGGCGATGAAGGAATGGATGAACGATAACATGGAAAATCTTAAGTTGCTCGATGAGCGCCGGCAAAGTGAGGCGGAGGAAACCACGAGATCCCGAAAAGCTGCCCTGGCAGCTGACCCCTCACTCCAGCCTCCACCGCATCACGAGATCGAAGTCGAAGCACTCCCGCCGGAGACTCCCTCCGATGTAAAGCGAATAGCACAGCTTCGGAGGGATCAGGCAGTACTATTGCAGAAGGCCATCCCGGCACCTGTTGGGCCGGAGTCTTCCCTAGAGGAAGCTATTGTGCGTCGCGACGCCATGAAAGGTGCGCTTTCGCACATTGAGCCTGAACTTCAGCAGCTTGAAGCAACTTTGACTGAGAGAATTGAACAAAGCATCGCCAAAAAAATCCGTGAAACAGTCACCGCACGTTGATCTCGTCATGCCTCCCCAGCTCATAGAAGAGCCACCTGGCTCAGCGCATTCGAATTCGGGTAAAAAGAAGTCGCACCAGTCTTGGGGCATCAAAACAGCGCTCGCCATCGTGATCCTGGCTCTGATTCCTCATCTGAGCCGAGGGGTTATTGTTAAC